>JAEWRW010000026.1 GCA_023398815.1 Bacillota bacterium | reverse complement strand
GGTATGGAAGCCTTGGTCTGGGCGCACATGACTGGTTCGGCGTGTACTGCGCGGACTGTGACACGAGCACGCGGGAGCACCAGACCGAAGCCGAAGCCATCGCCGCCTGGAACCGCCGCGCGAGCGGTTGGGTCAATTGCAGCGAGAGGTTGCCGGAGCGAGCCGTTGAAGTGCTGGCGGTTGACGGTAAGGGCGTTTGCGTTGCCGTCTTGGACAGGAGCGCAGAGGGCAGATGGTTTGGCGTGAGCCGGGTGATATCCGGGCGAATTTCCCAGTGGATGCCAAATCCCGAACCGCTGAGTACAAAGGAGGAACCATAATGGAAGCACCCAACCTGCAAATCAACCCCCAGAGCATCGCTCTGAACTCCATATCCATCCGCAACTTCAAGGGCATTGCTCAGTACACCCTTGACCTGCGCGGGCACAACGCGATCATATTCGGAGACAACGCCACCGGAAAGACCTCGGTCTATGACGCATTCCTGTGGCTGTTGTTCGGCAAGAACAGCGACGGCGCTGCCGACTTCGGCATCGAACCCATCGGCAGCCGTGGCCAGGGCATCGAGACCGTCGTCGCGGCCACACTGGACACCGGCAACGGCCCTTACCAGCTCGAGCGTCGCCGGGCCGAGAACTGGGTCAAGGAGCGCGGCAGCGCCGAGGCCACATTTAAGGGCTACACCACTACCTATGCCTATGACGGTCTGCCGATGAAGGAAGCCGCCTATAAGCAGCTGATCGCCAGCCTATGCGCCGAGGGCCCTTTCAAGCTCCTCACCAACCCCAGGGCATTCCCGGCCATGAAATGGCAAGACCAGCGGGCGCAGCTCTTTGAGATGTGCGAAGCCGTGACCGATCAGCAGATCATCTATGGGAATCCTGGCCTTACCCTGCTCAATGAGCGTGGCCGGCATAGCGTCGAGGACTTCAAGCGCATCCAAGTGGCCCGTCGGAAGGAGCTCTCAGAAGAGATCAATAAGCTGCCGGTGCGCATCAACGAGGCGCGGCTGGCCATCCGCGAGGACGTTGACATCCCCGCCGCGCAGGCAAGCATCGTAGCATTCCGCGAGCGCTTGCAGAACATCGAGGCAACCATGCGCCCCGCCACCACCGACGAGTTGGTGACCAGGATAGGTCGCCTGCACCTTGCTCTCGACGAGTTGGCCGCCGAGAATCGCCGACACTTCGCTGCGCAGGAGGACGCGGCGAGGAATTGGTAGAGGCAACGGTGGCAGACCACATCGTTCCACACAAGGGCGCGCCGGCGCTGTTCTTCGATCCCGACAATCTTCAGAGCATGTGCAAGCGTCACCACGACATCAAGACCGCAACAGAGGACGGCGGGTTCGGTCGAAAGCGATGCCAGACCCCCTAGGGGGGGCCAAAAACATTCGTCATGGGTGCCAGAAGAACGGTGCGCACCTATCGCGCAAGATTTTCTCCCAAAAACAAAGGAGGTGAGGGGCATGGCTGGCCCAGGACGACCGAGCAAGCCCCTTTCGCTCGTGCAGGGGCATCGAACGAAAGCCGAAAAGGCGGTTCGCAGTAACGGCGAGGCCGCATTGCTGACCGGCGAGGCCATGAAGGAATGGCCGTCCACCAAGGACAACCCGGTGGCACACAAGCACTTCGTCCGCTTGCGTAAGCTGCTGCAGGCCATCGGCAAGAACGACGCGCTGACGGAGTCGGTAATCAACCGCTACGCCGTGTTACTGGCCGAGGCTGCATCATTCGAGGCCATGGCGCGCCGCCTCAACCTGATGGCATACGACATGGACAACCGCAAGGACGACATGGAGTTTGCGGAATGGATCTCCAGGGTGACCGAGTTGGGCAAACAAATCCTCGAAACTGACCGCGCCATCCAGACCAAGCGCAAAATGCTCCTCGACATCGAGAAGGAAAACGTCATGACCATCGCGTCGGCGTTGAGGTCGATCCCAAAGAAAGCCGAGGAGAAAGCGCCGTCTCGCATGGCGCAGATGATAAAAGGCGGGTCGTAAGATGCCGCACGACAAGAAGAAAGCGCTGGAAACCATCGAGTTCATCCAGCTGCTCCACCTTACGGATGACTTCTACGGCCAGCCGTTCGTGCTCCAGGACTGGCAACACGATGTGCTGTGGGATGTCTACGGAACCGTTGACGACCGTGGGTATCGACAGTACCGGTTCGCATACCTGGAAATCCCGAAGAAGAACAGCAAGACCACAACCATTGCGGCAGTTGCACTCAAGCACCTGACGCTCGACCCGCCTGGCGGGCAGATCTATTGCTGCGCCGCCGACCGCGAGCAGGCCGCGCTGATCTACCAGGCCGCACTCCAGATGATCGAGCAGGAGCCAGAGTTGGACGGCGCGAACGGCGGCGTCCTCAAAGTCACGGACAGCAAGCGCATCATCACCAACCGGCATACCGGCACATTCCTCAAGGTGCTGTCCGCTGAGGCCTATACGAAGCACGGAATCAACCCAACGGTTGTAATCTTTGACGAGCTCCATGCCCAGCCAAACCGCGAGCTGTGGGACACCATGACATTCGGCTCTGGTGCGGCCCGCAAGGAAACGCTCTACTGGGTAATCACCACGGCGGGCGACGATCCAGATCGCAAATCAATCGGGTGGGAAATCCACGAATACGCCCGCAAGGTGCGCGACGGTGAGCTGATCGATCCGTCTTGGTACGTAAAAATCTACGCCGCGCCGGAAGATGCTGACATCTACGACGAGCGCACTTGGTATGCGGCAAACCCATCGTTGGGCGTCACAATTGACATTGAGAATGTGCGCCGCGAAGCGATCATGGCAAAGAACAGCCAGGGGGCCGAAAAGCTCTTTCGATGGCTGCGCCTCAATCAATGGGTGGCGCTCAAACGCATCGGCTGGCTGCCGCTTACGCTGTGGGATCAAACGCTGGGCACCTGGGGCCGCTCGGAAATGCTGGAGCGCAGATGCTACGTAGGCATAGACCTTTCGAGCAAGATCGACCTGACGGCGCTGGCGTTGCTTTTCCCGCCTCTGGATGATACAGAGGAATGGCGCTTCATGTTCCATGCGTGGGTTCCGGAGAACAACATGAAGGAACGGGAGGATCGAGACCATGTCCCATACAGCCGTTGGGTAAACGAAGGCTGGCTGAGCGCAACGCCCGGGGACGTCGTGGACTATGCATTCATACGCAACACCATCGAAAAGGTCGAGTTGGAATACGATGTTGTCCACTATTGCGGAGACCCGTGGCACCTTGAAATACTTCGACAGTTGCTGCCGGAGAACATTCAGGATAAGTTTATCGAGATATCACAGACCATGGCCGGCATGTCGCAGGGCATGGGAGAGCTTGAGCGACTTTTCCGTGCCAAGCACATAACCCACGAGGCCAACCCTCTTGGGCGCTGGTGCTTCGGCAACGTGATCGTTGCCAAGGACGGCAATGAGAACATCAAGCCCATGAAGAACAAATCCATTGACCGCATAGACCCGGTGGTTGCCTTGGTGGACGCCATGGCGGCGGCGGTGAAGCTGGAGAATCAAGACACCGGCTGGCTTGGCGTAGCCGTGGTGTAGAGAGGAGGAACCCGTGCAGATAAAGCTGCCGCTGATTGGCGACGTCCTCATTGGCCGCGTCAAGAACTCGGCGGAAAACGATCCATCATACAACAGATGGGCCGCGGCCCTGGGCGCTTATGCTGATGGAAAAACGCCAGTCACTGTAGACACTGCCATCCAGGTGGCGACGGTGATCCGGTGCGTAGACGTGGTGGCAAAGAACATCGCCACGCTTCCGCTCAACCTGTACAGGGCAACGGCGACCGGCGCGGAGAAGGCCAAGAACGACGGGCGGTATAGCCTGCTTCACAGCCTTCCGAACCCGGAAACCACGGCATACGACTTCTGGTTGATGTACGTTTACAACCTGATGCTGACCGAGGGTGCCTATGCATACATCCAGCGCGATCGATCTGGGTTCCCGGTGGCGCTCTATAACATGCCGAGCTGCAAGTGCCGGATGCGCCGGAACAAGGAAACCGGTGAACGGTATGTCGAGTACCAGACCGACACCGGCGTGCGGAACATCTACCCGGAGAACCTAATGTATACCCCGGGGGCGCGGCTGTCCGATACCGACAACCCGCTCGATCCGATCACACTTGCTGGCCGTGTGCTTGGCCTGACCAACGCGCTCAATGATTTTGCACAGACCTACTTTGACAACGGGGCCAACGGCGGGGCCGTGGTGAACGTCAAGAGTGCGAAGGGCGAAACGTCGTTCAAGCAGTTCGTAAAGGACTTCAACGCCCAATACGAGGGCGTGTCGCGCGCTAACAAAACAATGTTTCTGCCCGGGGATGCCGAGTTCATCAAACTCAAAAACAACCCGAACGAAAGCCAGGCGCTGGAGTCCAGACAGGCCCAGGTCTATGAGATCTGCCGCGTGATGGGCGTGACACCGTTCAAGGTGTTCGAGTATGGGCGGGCGACCTACGGCAACATGGAGCAGGTCAACATTGAGTTCGTGCAGGAGACGATCAACCCCATGGCTGTGCGCATTGAACAGACGATCATGCGCGACCTGCTGCTGCCATACGAGCGCGGCGCTATGTACGCAAAGTTCAACCTGTACGGCTTGCTGCGCGGCGACACGGCGGCGCAGACGGCACACTTCAATATGCTGCGGCAGAACGGCATCAAGAACGCCAACGAGATCCGCGAGCTCATGGACGAGAACCGCATCCCAGTCGAGGAAGGCGGAGACGCCTACCTTGTGAACGGCAACATGATCAGCCTGAAAACGGCGATGAGCCAGCAACCGAAACAAACCGGCACCGCGCCGGCCAACTGAAAGTGAGGTGATTAAGTGAGGAAGTTTTACAATTTCGTAAAGCTGAGCGAGACGGATGCCGAGCTCAATGTCTACGGCGACATCGTAAACGGCGAGAAGTGGCTTTATGACGCGTTCGACATGGAGTGCGCTGACGCCGTTGAGTTCAAAAAGGAACTCGACGCTATGGGCGCTATTCGGAATCTCAAGGTCTACATCAACAGCCCGGGCGGAGATCCGCTTGCCGCCTTCACGATGTACAGCCACTTGAAACGCCATCCGGCCAGCGTGACCGTACAGATCGACGGGCTGGCCGCAAGCGCAGCGACCATCATTGTGTGTGCCGGCGACAAGGTGCTCATGCCAGCTGGCTCGATGATGCTCTTCCATGACGTCAAGGTTGGCATCATGGGATACTTCACCGCAGAGAAGCTGCGCGAGATGGCTGACGGGAACGACCAAATTGAAAAGGCCATCGCCCAGGCGTACGCGACAAAGTCTGGCCTGCCGGAACGGCAGCTGCAGAAGCTGCTCGATGGCGAGAACTGGAAAACCGCAAAGGAGTGCAAAGAGCTCGGCTTTGTGGACGAAGTTCTCTATGAGCAGCAGCCGGTGTTCCGGAACGCCGGCCAGTTCTGCATCGTAAACAGCCTGGCCTTTGACATGTCCAGGTTCAAGACCAGACCGCCGGAGCTGGAGCCCGAACCCGACAACACAGACGACCAATCAACCCAGGCAGAAGCGCTTCTCGCACAGAGAAAGCGCTTTTTTAATACCCGCAACAAAATCAACCAATAGGAGAGGATGAGACGATGACCCTGATCGAAAAGCTGCAGAAGCGCGCCAACATCGTGACCAACATGCGCGCATTCATGGACGGTTACAAGGACTCCGTCATGCCCGCCGACAAGGAAGCCGAATACGCCAAGATGGAGGCCGACTTCGACACGCTCAACAAGGAGATCGTGCGTGAGCAGGCCCAGCTGGAGCGCGAGCGCGCCATGGGAGAAGTCCCGAGCGGTGACCAGGACAAGCCGAAGAACACCAAGCGCGAGCTGTTCGCCAAGGCCCTGACCGGTGAGCCCGGCCACATGGACGCATACCGCAACGCTCTCAGCCTGGGTTCCGACGCCGCCGCCGGGTACCTGACCGCCCCGGTCGAGTTCGTCCAGGAGCTCATCAAGGGGCTGGACAATCTGCTGTTCATGCGCCGCATTTCCCGCGTGGTCGGCCCCATCGGCGCAGCCCAGTCTCTGGGATTCCCGTACCGCAACACCGAGGCCGCTGATGCTACCTGGGTTGCAGAGGTCACCGCCGCCCCCGAAGAGACCGCGCTGGATTATGGCCGCCGCGAGTTCAAGCCGAACAAGATGGCGAAGTTGATCAAGGTAAGCCGCACGTTGATCCAGCATGCGCCCATGGCGGAAGGCACCATCCGCGACGAGATGACCCTGCGCATGATGGCTGGACAGGAGAACGCCTACATGAACGGCAACGGCACTGCCCAGCCGCTCGGCGTCTTCACGGCCTCCGCGTCCGGCATCCCGACCAGCCGTGACGTGAGCACCGGAAATACCGCCACCACCGTCACGTTCGACGGCCTGCAGGAGGCCAAGTACAGTCTCAAGCAGCAGTACCACGGCGGCGCACAGTGGGTTATGCATCGCCTGCTGGCCAAGATGCTTGCCAAGATCAAGGACGGCGAGGGTCAGTACGTCTGGCAACCTTCCGTTGCCATGGGCCAGCCTGACATGCTGATTGGGCATCCCGTGAACATGTCTGAGTACGCGCCATCCACCTTCACCACGGGCCTGTACGCAGCCGTCCTGGGCGACTTCAAGCAGGGCTACTGGATCTGCGATGCTGACCAGATCATGATCCAGGTGCTGCGCGAGCTGTACGCCACGACCAACCAGATCGGCTATCTGGTGGACTACTTCGGCGACGGCGCGCCCGTGCTGCCCGAAGCCTTTGCCCGCGTGAAGCTGGGCTAACGATGAAGCTGGGGCGGGAGCAATCCCGCCCCTTGCATTGAAAGGAGGCACCGAATGCTCGGACAACTGATCAAGCAGGTCAATTTCCAGCGCTGGATCGACACGCTCGTCACTGCCGGCGTTGACGCGGCGCTCGTTGAGAGCTCTGCCATCGACTGCTCTGGCTACGACCGCATGCTGGTGACCATGGACGTCGGCGCGACGGCGACGCAGGCGGGCACGATCAAGTTCTACCTTGAAGAGTGCGACACCAGCGGCGGCACCTACGCGGCTCTGTCTGGCGCGACCATCGGCACCCATACCCACGGCGCGAGCGGTGAGGCCAAGAAGACATACATCATCGACGCCAAGCTGAACAAGCGATACGTCAAGATCGCCTACCAGCGCGAGACGCAGAACAGCACGATCGACAGCGGCATCTACATGCTCTACAACAACAAGATGGTGCCGGAGGCGCAGAGCGCCGACGTCAAGGAACAGGTGGTGACCTGATGAGCGACTTTGTGAAAGCGACATCCGGTGCGGCCGGCGCGAAAGCCTGCCTCACCAACGGACTGACCATCATCACCGGTGGCACCGGCATTGCCGATATGACGCTGGCCGCCCCGGGCCCTGGCCACCGAGCCGTTATCCGCATCGGCAGCATTTCGAGCGGCACCGTGGTCGTCACCACTCCCGCCGGCGTTACACTTGACGGTACCAACAACACCGCCACGTTCAATGCCGCAGAGGATACGCTGGTGCTTGTGGAAAACGGCACTGGCGCGTGGGCCGTTGAGCTCAATGCAGGCAGCGTGGCGCTGTCAACCGTCTGATGAAAATCAAACTGCTTTCCAGAATGGCAGGGCCGGGCGGGAACTACTCGCCCGGCCTTTCCCTTGAGATGGATGCCAAACAGGCAAAAGAGCTGATTGCTGGCGGATACGCAGTCAGCCTAGAGCCGGAACAGGAGGCCGCGACCGATGGCAATGTCATGCACGATAACCGAAGAAAGCCAAAGCCACGTAAAAAAGATCAAGTTTGAGTGGGTGAGCGCGGCGGACGGCACCGCCAGCGGCACCACGTCTGGTGTATACACGGGCGAAGTGATTCGCCTGGTCACAAAGCCTGCGGCTGACACATCCGCCCCAACGGACAACTACGATGTGACCGTCAACGACGAGGACACCGTGGACGTGCTAATGGGAGCCGGTGCAAACCGAGACATTGCAACTACTGAGCAAGTGCTCGGCACGAGCCTCGGGTGTGTCGCCAATGACCGGTTGGCGCTGTCGATCACCAACGCCGGCGATACCAAGGCCGGTACCGTCATCCTGTATATCAAGTGAGGTGAGCCCATGGCCGGACGGCTGAAACTCATCACCCCGCCGGCCACAGAGCCGGTAATACCAGCTGACTTGCGCTTGTTTGGGCGCATACCTGGAGAGGTTGAGGCCGCGCAGCTCGAACCGCTTATCGCCGCAGCGCGAGAGGCGGCAGAGGCCCACCTGAACCGAGCAATCATCACGCAGACGTGGGAGATGGTGCTTGACTACTACCCGTGTTGCCCCATCTCGGTACCGCTGCCGCCGTTGATCAGCCTGCAGGCGGTGACGATAACCGACATTGCCGGCAACACGACCACCATGCAAACGACCGACTTTGTCGTTGATGCATCCGGGTGCAAGGGCGAAATCAGCCTACGGTACGGCAAGAGCTGGCCGTCTGTGACACCTGAGCGCGCTGGCGTGGTCATCCGCTTCATGGCTGGCTATGGCGATGCGGACGCGGTGCCGCAACGCATCAAGGAGGCCATCATCGTCCATGCGCTGGCCGCGTACGACAGCCCGGGCGAGCCGGTGCCGGAGGTGTTCTACACGCTTCTGAACGCCGACCGCGTGGCCCCTTTGTGAGGTGCCGCGATGAAGGCTGGTAAGCTGCAGCACCTGGTGACAATCCAGGACTACGCGGTAACACGCGACGCCACCGGCGGAGAGGTCAAGGCGTGGGCGACACACGCCCAGCGATGGGCATGGATGAAGCCTCTCACCGGGTCGGAGAAATACGTCAATCAGCAGCTGATCGCCCAGGTCAGCCATGAAATCAACATCAGGTACGCCAGCGGCGTGAGACCGAAAATGCGGGTGCTTTACGGCACGCGCACGTTCGACATCGTTGCCGTGCTGGACTGGGAAGAAAAAGGAACCGAGCTCAAGCTGCTCTGCAAGGAGCTGATCTGATGGCCCGTGGTGCTCGCAGGAACAACTACAAGATCACGATTGATGGAGCAAAAGAGCTCGGCAAGGCGCTTGAGGGCATGGGCGATGATGCCGCTGAACTCGTTGCGAAAGCAACCGAAGCGGGCGGTGAAATTGCCCTGCGTGACGCTAAGGCGCGGGCGCCCGTGGACACCGGCAGGCTACAACGCAATATTGTCATGAGCCGGGTCAAGAAACGGGCCGGGAAGGCCGGAACCAAGAAGAGGACGCTGTCGGCGGCGGTCACAATTGGTTTCTCTGGTAGCAAAAAAGGGTCGGAAGATGATGCATACTATGGCCCGTTCGTCGAACTCGGAACCAAGTACCAGAGCGCGAGGTTCTTCATTCGCGACGCTGTGGACAAAAACAAAGCTGCAATTTCGGCGGCAATTGTCGATGCATTCAAAAAGCTAGGGAGGTGATCCGGTGGACTTTGCCGCAGCACTCTACACGTTCCTAACCAGCCACACCGGCATCGCGGCGCTGGTCGGAGACAAGGTCTACCCGATTAGGGCACCCGACAGCCCGACACTGCCGCTGCTGGTGTTCCGCGAGATGTACACTGACCATCTCCATGAGTTGCAGGCGGACAATGCGCTCATCGTGCCGTCGTATGAAATCGAGGCACATGCCGAGAGCCACGTGGCAGCGCGAGCGCTGATGCGAACCGTAGAAGCGGCCCTGAAAAACTATACCGGAGCCATGACGACCTGCCAAGTGCAGGCCGTTTTGATGTCCGGGGGTGCCGAGGACTACGAGCCGGAAGGCGGTTACTTCTGGCGATCCAAAGAGTTCCAATTTTACGTAACGGAGGCATAGAACATGGCTATTGCGGGTAAGGGCGGGAGCGTCAAGATTGGCGCGAACACGGCCAACGTGAGCTCGTGGTCTCTCGACATCAGCCCTGACATGATCGACACCAGCAAGCTCGGCGAGAGCTGGAAGGGCGTCATTCCTGGGCTGCTGGACGCGACCGGCTCCATCGAAGCGGACTACGAGACGACCGACACCAACGGCCAGACCGCGCTGCAGACCGCGCTGTTGAACCAGACCACGGTCACCTTGAACCTGTACGTCGATGCGACGCACTACTACTCGATGTCGGCCTACATCACCGGCATGAACGTCGAAGTGCCGTCCGATGACAAGGTGACGCGCAGCGTGGACTTCCAGCAGACCGGCGGCGTGACCTATACCTGATAAGGCGGTGATCTGATGGCAATCGCGGGGAAGGTCGGCGCGGTCTATGCACAGACCGAGGACGCCGCCATAACTTTCACGGACGAGGCGACCACGGCGAATGGCGACTACACCAGGTATGCCATCGCCGACGCCGATAAGCGCTTCTGGGACAAAGCGACGGCGGTCGTTGTCAAAGTCGATGGCACAACCGTGACGAGCGGCTATACCATCGAGCACGCTGGCGGCGTTGTGGTATTTGCCGTGGCGCGTGACGGCGACGACGTTGTGACCGTATCCGGCAAGCACTGGACAATGGAGCAGGTCGGCGGGTTCTACAACTGGTCGCTGGAGCTGTCCGTGGACATGCAAGAGGCTCCTGAGTTCGGCGATACCTGGAAGAAGCACGTCCCCACGCAGAACGGCTTTTCCGGGAGCGCCGAGCGTTACTGGGGCAACGAGCGGTTCTTCGACGCGCTTGGCACCGAAGTGGCGATCGCACTTTACGTGGACGCCAGCGACACGTTGGCCCGCTATGAGGCTTACGCCTACATCAGCGGTGACGGCATCGAGGACGCCGCCGACAACATCGTCAACGAATCAATCGACTTTCAGGGGAACGGGGCGGTTTACTACCGCCCCTAGTCCCCGTGTGCTATGAGGAGGAAACATGGCCAACAAACAGAGCATCATTGTGAACATCGACAGGCCCCGCAGGATGCGATTTTCTACCAACGCCATGATTGTTGCCGAAGAACTGAGCGGCCTCAACATTCTCGACATCGACCTCAACGGCGCAAAGGCAGGGTTCAAGGCCATGCTTGCGCTCATTTTCGCCGCGCTCTGGGCAGACGACAATGACCTGACGCTGCAACGCGCAGGGGAGTTGGCTGACGAGTACGAGGACGGAGTGCTCGGGCTGTTTGAAAAGGCGGCAGAGGCGATTGCGGTCGGTATGGGTGGCGGCAACGAAAAAAACGCCAACCGGCCCGAGGCGAAACAGCCGGAGGCCGAACCTACCAAAGCGCAGGAGAACTAATCGACGACCTCTTCGATATGACGGTGCCTGTTGGCATCATTACGCCGGAGCGGTTTTGGGTGCTCACGCCTTATGAGATTGATGTGGTCGCAGAGGGTTATGTAGCACAACGCACAGACTGCGAGCGCGACCTAACGGCGCTGGCATGGATGACAGCAACGCTCTACCGAGCAAAGAAGATCCCTGATATCGACAAGTTGCTCGGTAAGGTTGGGCAAAAACGCCCAGCCAAGCAACAAGCCACGAACGAGGACGTCGCAAGGGCGGCAAAGGCAAAAGGACTGAAAGGCCCATGGGATTGACCCGTGGGCCTTTTTGATTAGGAGGGCGATCAATGGCAACGCTGCGAAACCTGGTTGTAAAGATCACCGGCGACACCAGCGGCCTGCAGCAGTCGCTCGGTACAGCCCAGACCAAGCTATCCAGCTCGGTTAACACCATGCAGAAGTCGGGAGGCAAGCTGCAAGCTGTGTTTGCACAGGCCGGCGCTTCCATCACCAGCATGGCATCATCTGGAGCCGGTGCGCTCGGCGGGCTTGCTGCGGCGGCAGGGCCGGTTGGCATTGCCATTGCGGCGGCACTGGCCATAGCAACAGCAGAGATTACCGCGCTCAAGAAGGCGGCGCAGGAAACCATGCCACTCTACCAGGAGGCGGCAGAGGGCGAGACCAAGCTCTATACCGTTATGAAGCAGCGCATGGGAGCGACCAATGACGAGGTTAGATCTATCATTGCGCTTGCAAATGCGCAGCAGCAGGCCGGCGCTGTCGAGGGTGACGCCGTTATATCTGGCCAGCAACAGCTCGCCACGTTCCTGCACCACACCGACGCGCTCGCCACATTGACCCCGGCCCTTGCGAACTTGATGGCTCAGCAAAAGGGCGTCAATGCTACAGCCGCCGACGGCGTCACCATTGGCAACATGTTTGGTAAGGTCATGCAGGGCCAGACGACGGCGTTGAAGCGCGTCGGGATCTCCTTCACCGAAGAGAAAGAAGCAGCACTCAAAGCTGGCAACGAAACCCAGCGAGCAGCACTGCTGGCCCAGATTATCACCAACAATGTTGGTGCGATGAACACCGCCATGGGCGCGACGAACATTGGCGCGTTGGCGCGTCTGTCGAACGCCTGGGGTGACGTCAAGGAGCAGGTCGGCGAGGTATTCACGAACCTAGCAGCTGCCGCGGCCCCTGCGATCATGCAGGTAATCAGTTGGTTATCCAGGCTGCTCTCTGTGTTCGTAGCCGTGACGAAACTCATTGCAGCAGGCTGGCAGAACCTCTATAAGCGCCTGGGATGGGTCAACGACGCCCAGAAGACGAACGCAGACAGCGCCAAGGATGTGGCGAAGAATCAGACCAAGGTCGGCACGTCGATCAAAGGCGCACGCAAGGAAGCACAGAAGTGGCTCGCTACGTTCGACCAGTTGAACAAGGTGCAGAAGGCATCGTCCAGCGGCGGTAGCGGCGGGGGGATCGACAACATCAACGAGGATGCCGAGCTCGATCTTGGCCTTGGCGTCAGCGATCTTGATGACGATGAGCTCAAGACTCTGCGTGAGCGGATTCTGGAGGTCATCCACAACGCCTGGGAAAAGCTCAAGGAGAAGTATCCGGTGCTGGCCGACCTCGAGGCGACGTGGAAGGTCGTCAGCACGGCAATCGGGCAGACGTGGAGCGTCGTCACGGCTTTTGCGAGCGACGCCTGGAACCTGCTGAAGAAGGGCGCAGCAGAAGTAGGCGGCGAGCTGTCTGCCGCTTGGAGCGTCATTAGCTCTGCAATCTCGACCGCCTGGACAACCATCTGGAACCAGGTAGCAACCGCGTGGAATGGCGTTATGTCTGGGGACATGACGATCAGCGACGCGATTAAGAGCGTTTGGTCGGTTGCTTCCTCGGCCATTTCGACCGCCTGGAGCACTATCACATCGCAGGTCAAAACATCCTGGAGCAACATCAAAAAGACTGCGATTGAGACGACCGGCTCTTTGTCGTCCAAGTTCTCAATTGCGACCTACGCGATAGCGACCGCCTGGAGCACGGTCAAGAGTAAGCTGTCCGACATCTGGAACAAGAAGAAAAAGGAAAACAAGACACCGGAGGTCTCGGCCTCTGCGTCCGTCAAGTGGAGCCTTGTTGCGGCCAGTATCAGCAACACGTGGGACGCTGTGCAGAAGGAAGCAAAGAAAGCCCTGAACCGAATCATCGACGAAATCAACAAGCTGGTCACGAAGATCAACAACATCAAGATCACGATCCCGTGGTGGCTCGGTGGCGGCTCGATCTCGTTGAATATCCCGAAGTTTAAGCATGTGGAGCTGGCCAAGGGAGGTATTGCAACGGACAGCACCTTTGCCGAGATCGGTGAAGCTGGAAAGGAGGCCGTGCTCCCCCTGGAGCAAAACACCGAATGGATGGACGAGCTTGCCGCCAAGATCGGCGCGCGGATGCCAGCCATGGCCGGCGGCGCACCGGCGATCTACCTGGGCACCGAGCGTGTATATGGCCTCGTTCGCAGCGAGCGAAGCCGCAGCACGTTCCGCAACAACGGGAGGTGATGGACGATGGCACTCATAACCGTTGACGGACTCGCCTTCCCAGGCATCAACAAATACAAGGTGACGCGCTCTGACCTGGACAGCGACAACACCACCAGGTCAGAGAGCGGGTACCTCAACAGAGAGCGGATCCGGCAGGGCGTGTACCAGGTCGAGTTTTCAGCCAAGGTCACCAAGACGCAGATGAAAAGCATCACGGACAAACTGAACGATGCCAGATTTTCGGCCACCATCTTTGACCCCACGACGTCGACGTCTACGACCATCACGATGTACGCAGGCAACCGGTCGGGCGACCTCGTGAAGCTGGTGGACGGCGATGAGGCCAACAGCCTGTGGGACTTCTCCTGCACGCTTGTGCAGTACTAGGAGGGTATATGCAGAGCACATCGGCGGCATTTAAAGCGGCACTGGACGCCGGGAACGAGACGCGCATCACCGGCACCATCACGCTGGCGGACACGACCACGGTGAGCATCACCAACGACATCGTAGCGGCCAGTACGCTCATCGTGGACGATCTGTGCGTACCTGGCACCGACATCGATGTGGGCGCGGTGCAGTCATCCGAGCTGCGCGTCGGGTTCATCACGGATGCTGACCTGGCCGGCGCGACCATCCAGATTAACTTTGGCGTGGACACCACCGGCGCTGGCGCGTGGGAAGATATCTCGCTGGGCGTGTACCATGTGGTAGACAGCCCGCGTAACGTCAATGTGGTCAACGTGCTGGCCTACGACAACATGCTGCTGCTGGAGCAGGCCGTCGGTGCCGCGCCGGCCACCGGCACGCCATATGCCTACATCAACTATGCCTGCACCGCCGTCGGCGTCACGCTGGCCAACACGGCGGCGCAGATAAACGCCATGCCCAACGGCACTCGGGTGCTGTCGTTTGATTCCGGCTCAGAGATCGAGACACTGCGCGACCTGGTCATGTGGGCCACCCAACTGTTGGGCGGGTTTGCATGGTTCAATCGCGCGGGGGCGCTCTCCATCCGGAAGCTGACTGGCGCAAGTGTGCGCACGATCGATTCTGCCATCCGAGACAACACAAGGATATCCGATGCCACCAAGAGGATCACGCGCGTGATGATGACCGTCGGTGGCGCTCTCTACACGGCTGCAGCCACGCCAGACGACGGCGGGGCACTGCTGCTCGACGAGAACCCGCTGATGCGCACTCAGAGCGCCTCGGACATCGACGTAGCGCTTGCGGCCATTGCTACCGGGCTTGCCAGTCTGGAGTACCGTCCGGCGGCCTATGAGGTGCTGCGGGGCGATCCGTCGCTGGAGCCTGGCGACCTTGTGACGCTCACTGGCGGCGTCGCTGGGGCTGGCGTGCCGAGCCTCATCACCCACAGCAACTGGATGTACCGCGGTAGGCAGACCATCGAGAGCGCGGGGCTGGACACATCCGAGCCGATTGGGCGCACGCAGGAAGACAAGAAAGTTGCCATCAAAGCCGATGCGGCCTACATCACCGAGCTCATTTCGGAGCGCATTCGTGCCGGAAAGAAGCTGGTCGTGGGCGAGGAAGGCAGCCAGCGGGCCGAAATCTACCTCGACGGCGACAACCCGCGCGTGGACATGTACGACCCTGATAACCTTAGAAGGTCAAGCTGGGGCTACGACGGGATGCGGTTCTTCGACGCGGCGGGGGCTACGACTGAACTAGTCTCCACCACTACAGCGGCAAAAACCCTACGGGTTGGCCCAACAAGAGCGTACACAACTATACAAGCTGCAATTGACGCATTGCCTAAAATCATTGCGCACAGCACAAGTATTCTCGTCGATTCTGGCACTTATAACGAGACCGTTACGATTAATGGGTTTTCTGGCGGCGGCACACTTCAAATTGGGCCGGCTTCCGGCGCAAGCGTAACCGTTAAAGCGTTTTTTGTTTACGCATGCAGTCTTATGAGCTTATATATAAGCAGCATAACAATGTCGGGGAACAGTCCGTCGATAGAGATAACCGGATCACGACGCGTGTCGTTGGTTTCAATTACCGATATTGTGTCGGGAGTATTTGGGTTCCGCATTCTACAAGGCTCTGATGTGTCAATCTCATCGTGCGTTATCTCAAACAAGTCAAGTGCTATCTTCCTCGAGAACGAGGCAACTGCAGCGGTGCTAAGCACAACCGGAACAGGCAACGGATACAGTTTTTTTGTATCGAGATCAGTGCTGATTGACGGAAGCGGGAACACGATAGCAGGCCTTATGTATACCGAGGACGGAGGCATTGTATCGTCGCGCCTCCGCACCAAGGACAACACTGATGTGGAGCTCTGGAACGGCGCAACCGGCGCATGGAGCGGCACTGCAGCGATCACTATCGCAGGGAGCTCGGCCTACAACCAATTCGCAATCCGGCCCGAGGGATCTGTCGCGGTCATCTATGCATACAGGACAACCCCGGGTGGGGGCGGCGCGGTTGCTGGTTCCGCCAAGGCACCGTCCGGCAGTAACTTTTTGGAGTACATCTTCAGGGCCACCGTGTCCGGAGACACCTGGACGCTGGTGCGTTGCTGCGTGCACGACGTTACTGCCAACACCTACACCGACGTTGCCGTGGACTGGGTGCGCGGGATAATGTAAGGAGGCCACTATGCAGACTATAGGCACATGGAAGCGAGGCGACACCCTCGCTTTTTTCATCTCGCTGACCGACGCAGGCGGGAGCGCCTTAACGCTGTCGGCTGACCGCCTCAAGTCGCAGATCCGCACACCGGACGGCGACGTGCTGGCAGACCTTGCCATCACGCAGGCGACCGACCCTGAGACCAGCGCGGTTGTGCCGGGCCGGTACCTGCTCAAAGCCGCTGGCAGCACCCAGGCGTGGCCGACGGGCACCGCCCACTGCGACGTGGAGATCACCGCAGAGGACGGCACGATCACCAGCACGCCCACGTTTGCTGTAAATATCGCGCCGGATGTGACGCGATGAACGAGATCACGTTGGTGGTGGAGCAGAGGACCGCGCAGGTCATCGAGATCACGCCGGCCACCCAGACGCCGTCGGTGCAGGTCGGGACGATGGCCTATGTGCCGGTGCCTGGGCCGCAGGGCGAGCAAGGGCCAGCCGGTGTGGATGGCAAAGACGGGGCTCCTGGGGCACCTGGGGCACCTGGGGCGCAAGGCCCCGCCGGGGCAGACGGCGTTCCGGGCCCGCAGGGTATCCAGGGCATCCAAGGCATTCAAGGCCCGGCAGGCCCGGCGGGTGTCGACGGAAAGGACGGAGCGCCGGGAGCGACCGGCCCGCAAGGAGAGGTTGGCCCAACCGGCCCAGAAGGGCAACAAGGGCCTGCTGGCCCGCAGGGAGCCCAGGGGCCTGCGGGCCCTCAAGGCCCCAAAGGCGACACTGGCCTCCAGGGGGCGCAGGGTATCCAGGGGCCCAAAGGAGATACCGGCGCAACTGGTGCCAAGGGCGACAAGGGTGACAAAGGTGACACGGGCGCCCAAGGCCCACAAGGCTTGACGGGTGCCAAGGGCGACAAAGGGGACACCGGTGAGCAAGGGCCGCAGGGCATACAGGGCCCGACCGGCCCGCAGGGGCCCGCAGGAGGCGAGGACGCCAACGTGATCGACCTCATGGCGCGGCTGGGTGCCAAGGTCGGCGCAGCGCGGGCCAACACTCTGGGGCGGCCGCTGAACATCTTTGCCATCGGCGACAGCCTGACCGAGGGCATGGGCGATGCCAACGGGTACCCTGCGGAGCAGCGCTTTGTGGCACGGCTGCAGCAATGGCTCGACCAAGCCACGGGGCGGCCGATGGGCCGCGGGATGATTCAGGGGGCGACCTACAGCTACCCGCTCAACAAGTACCTGATCGATACCGGCGGCACCTATGAGAGCACTACGCCGTGGTTCCGCAGCGCGTCACAAGGCATTTTTCTTGGCTTTGGCAGCAACACGATGCTCACGCAGACCAACGGCGCGACGGCCACCTTCCCGTTCAACGGCACAGGCGTTGCGGTTGAGGTGCCGACCTTCGACCCGTCCATCGCCGGGGCACTCAACTGCACCGTAGACGGAGTGAGCGTGGGCACGATTTCACTGGCCTACGCGACATCGTGGAAGCCCAAGTTGCAGGCGTTCACGGGCCTATCAAATGGCCCGCACACGCTGGTAATGACAGCCGTCCTTACAGCTGGGCAGTACGCCGGGTACATGGGCGTGATGGAACTGACCGGAAACAACGGCGTGTGGATCCACGCGCTCGGCGTGGGCGGCACAACCTCTTGGAGCTGGAGCAACATGAACTGGGCGGACGGCACCGCGCTCGACGCTGTGGATTCGCTCGGAACCTACTGCGGCGGAATCGACCTGGTGCTGTTGATGCTGGGCGGTAACGACATTCTCAACAGCATCTCCAAGGCCGACTACATCACAATGATGACCACGGTTATCACTCACTTCACGGCGGCAGGCATCCCGGTCATCGTCTGGGGTGGCGGAACTTTCGACGAATCCAGCACTGCCGTGCCTGACGGAATCAATGCTCTTTATGAGGAGTACATCACAGCCGCAGGCGCGGTTGCCGTCGCCAACGGCGGGGCGTTCTACAACTTCTTGCCAAAGATCAAGGGCGGGGTCGCATGGACACAGGCCGCCTGGGCGGCCTCTGGGCTCAACGGCGACGCACTGCACTACAACCCGGCGGGCCATGCCTTCCAGGCGCAGCTTTTCGCCGCACAGTCCCCGTTCCGGGAGCTCCTGGCGGTGCAGACGCCAGCTACCCAGTATGCCGCCAAGGCGCTGGCCGCTGACGTGACATGCACCACGGCGGGCACCTGGTACGACGGGCCGAGTGTGACGCTGGCACCGGGCACCTGGTTGCTCACTGGCCAGCTCACCATGGGCAAGGCTGCGGCCACCGCTGATGTGATGTATGGGCGGTTGTCAACAGGGTCTGTGCACTACGCATCCGCGCAGGCCCATTGCCCGGCTACCAACCCACACGCCGCGACGATGCAGCTGCAGGCGGTCGTGGTGCTCACGGCGGCGACCACGATCAAGCTGCAGGGCACGTCAAGCGTGGTGTCCGCGCTCATCAAGGCCGCGCTGACGGCCAACGGGGCGGGCAACAACGCAACGATGCTGCAGGCCGTACGGCTGGCGTAGCATCAATACCGCTTTCGGCCCCTGGGGATTCTCTGGGGGCTTTGCATTACACAGAGAGGAGATAAAGGATGAACTGGGTGGATTACTTGAAAATCGTGCTCGCCGCAGTGGGTGGCGCAATAACTTGGCTGTTTGGAGGATGGTCTATGTATGTACTCGTGGTCATGGCGCTTATGGTCATTGACTGGCTCACGGGGCTGGAGGCCGCGAGATACACGAAAACGCTGAACTCACAGAAGGGGCATGACGGCATCCGCAAGAAGGCGTTGGTCATGGCGGTCATTGTGATGGCGGCCCTGCTCGATTACCTGTTGCGAAAATATGTCAATGTCGAACTGGCCGTTTGCCTGGGGGTCGTTTGTACTTTTTACGCGGTAAACGAGAGCCTGAGCATACTGGAGAACCTCGGCCGGGCGGGGGTGGCGTACCCGGAAAAGCTCAAGGATGTGATCCTGGTGTTGAACAAGCAGGACGGTGCCGCCAGCACGGCGGAGAAGGAGGAGTAACATGGCCAGCAAAGCACTCGTCAAGGCATCTGCCCTCATCAAGCTCCTGCTCACACGGTTGGGCTGCGGATACGTCTACGGCTCCATCGGCGAGACCTGCACCGAAGATTTGCTCAAGCGCAAGCAGGCCCAGTATGGCGCTGCCATGGGCAGCGGCTACTACCAGTCCGGCGGCGACTACTCCAAGGGCCTCTGTGCCCGCTGGCTGGGCCGCTGGGTGGCCGATTGCTCTGGCCTTATCAAGTGGGCCCGCAAGGAGCTTTCCGGCGTCTGGCGCGACGTGAGCGCCCAGGGCACCTATGACCAGTGCGCCGAGGGTCAGCGTGGCAAGATCAAGACCATGCCACTCATCCCTGGCGTGGCTGTGTTCATGTACAGCAACACCAAGAAGCGAATGACCCACGTGGGCCTGTACATCGGCAACGGCTACGTCATCGAGGCCCGTGGCGTGCTGTATGGGGTTGTCCGCACCAAGCTCTCGGCCCGCGCCTGGACGCACTGGGGTCAGCTGGCGTGGCTGGATTACGACCTCCCCAAAGAGGGCGGCAAGGCTGCCCCCGGCACCGATGCCGACGCCGGTGACAACTCGACGCCCAAGCCTGACGACTTGCCGGTGCTGCGCAAGGGCAGCAAGGGCGACAAGGTCAAGCTCCTGCAGCAGCTCCTCATTGCCGCTGGGTACTCCTGCGGCAAGTGGGGCGCGGACGGTGAGTTCGGCTCTGCCACGCGCAAGGCTGTTAAGGCGTACCAGCGGGCGCACGGCCTCAAGCAGGACGGGGTCGTGGGTATCAAGACGTGGACGGAACTACTCGACTAAGTTATACTCCCGCGGCGCATCCTCCCGTCGCAGTTTGCCCCCTCTGGCCCGCAAGGGTTGGAGGGGGATTTTTTGTTTTCTAAAAATATTACTGCAAAATCTATTGACAACACATACCCCGAGGTATATAATAGAGACAAGATCAAGGGAACAAATGGGAGGGCAAAGAAATGATGACGATGAGAGCCAGCTGCAACCACGAGTACACCGCCGAGAGCAACCAGAGCCTGTATGGTCTGTGCCCCACCTGCCGCGCCGAGCTTGGCCTCAATAAGCTGGCGGAGCTCGAAGGCAGCGAGAAGCAGATCAACTGGGCCGCCGACATCCGCGCCGAAGCCATCACCAAGCTCGTGGCCACCATCGCCAAGTTTGCCGAGCGCAAGAGCATCCCGTTCCTGACTGCTGCCAACACCGACATCCGCAAAGTCATTGGCATGATGGCCGCCGAGACCTCCGCCCAGTGGTGGATCGACAACCGCAACGCGCCGGATCAGGCGATGGCGAAGAGGGCCATGAGCAAGTAAGACACTAAGCCGAGCCGGGCGGCCAATCCCGGCGCAAGGAGGTAGCACAATGTCGAGCACGTACACCGAGCAGCTCACCATCCATGGCAAGACGGTATGGATGCCGGCGGCTGGAACCATCACACAGGCCGAGGCGGTCAAGGCCATCGTCGCCGAAAAGACGGCTTCCTCCACCGACTTCCGCGACGCCATGTGCCGCATGGTCACCCACGGGGCGCGGGTCGAGTGGAACCCCTACAATGACACCTGGTCAATCGTTGCGCCGTCTGGCAGCTGGTTGCGTGCTCGGATGGATGAGCACCAGGGCGATGGCGTCAATGATGTGCTGGTGTGGGGCACCGAGGAGGCAGCCAAGGCGTGGGGCGTCAACCCGGAGTACGCCAAGCGCATCATGCACCTTGTGCCGGGAGCCTACAAGGCGGCCAGCGGCAACATGATCCGGTGGATCATCCCGGCGGGCAGCGTCAAGCCTACGGACGGAAAGCGGGGGCCGAAACCAAAACAAGATAACCGATGATTAGATTTCGCCTCCGCTGAAAGTAGTGGAGGCGATTTTGTTTTCTGCGTTGCCAGAAAGTTGCCAGACGGCATATTTGGACAAAGGAAAGGCCGCACGGATTGAGCATCCATGCGGCTCTGGAGCTGATAATGGGATTCGAACCCATGACCTCGTCCTTACCAAGGACGTGCTCTACCTACTGAGCTATATCAGCAAGTTTCTTTTCGCTCCGGGCCGTTCTCGCGTCCGGCTTGCTTGAAGCAAAAAGAATGATACCACAGGACAAAGGATTGCGCAAGGGTGATTTTTCACTGTGGAGTGCAACCCAGGGGAGGGGCGGTTGACAAATGTGTACCAGCCGTCACGCCGGGCGGGGAAGGGTCAATCGTACAGTGCCCGGGGTCCGCCAACGTACTTGGGACGGGTGCGGGCCAGTACCAGGTTTGCTTCGCCCACTTTGCGTACCTCGCAACGCACCGGCACCGCCACGGGCTTGAGGTGCATGCCAATCATGGCGTCGCCAATGTCCATGCCGGCGTGGGCGGACACCCGCTCCACCATCACCGGGTCGGCCAGGCGGTGGTAATAGGCCGTGCCGCAGGCTCCGCCGGCTTTGAGCGCCGGACGCACCCACACGGGTTCCAGACCGTAGCGCTCGGCGGCCTCCCGCGGCAGCACAACGGCGCGGTTCAGGTGCTCGCAGCAGCCCACCGCCAGCCAGATGCCCAGCGGCTCCAACCGCCGGCACAGCGTGTCGATGATGAGGTCGCCAATCTCCTGGCTGGAGGAAGAGCCGATGTTGTGCCCGGCGACCTCACTGGTGCTGGCGCCCAACACGAGGATTTGGCCGGGTTTCAGGTTGGCGACCGAGAGCAGATGGTCGAGGGCGGCGTTCAGCGCGGTGGTGATGTTTTTAGCCTGTTGTTCGTCCATGATGGATCCGTCCTTTCGGGGGTCATGCGTAATCGCGGTGTTGTTTCCAAATGTCCAGCACCATCCGGTAGCGTTCCACCGGCAGGCCGCGGAACGGCACGTTGGACGTGCAGTAGATGTACCCGCCGCCGGGCTTGCCGTGGGTCAGGCAGTACATGGCTGAGTCGAACACCTGCTGGTCGGTGCCGGTCTGCATCAGCGCGCAGTTGACATTGCCACACAGGGCCACCTTGTCGCCCACCAGGCGCTTCACCTCGGCAATGTCCACACCGGCCATCGGGTCCAGCGAATGGATGGCGTGGGGGTTGGCTTCCACCAGCTGGTCGAGGATGGGCATGATGTTGCCGTCGGTGTGCTTGATGGTGTACTGGCCATTGGCCCGGGCAGCCTCAATGATACGCGCCAGATACGGCGTGATGAGCCAGGCGAAATGCTTGGGCGACACGAACGGCCCGGCGTTGTAACAGTAGTCGCAGCAGAGGATGAGGCTGTCCACCCCGGCGTCGGCCAGGCGCTTGTTGTTCTCGATGGCTTCGGCGGCCATGCGCTCGGCCTCGGCCTCCAGCACCTCGGGCTCGTCGGCCAAGCGGTAGGCGAAGGCCACCATCTCGTTGCCGTCGGGCAGGGCAAAGGTGCCGTCCCCATGGGCCGTCAGCATATAGTGGTTGCCCGTCCGCCGGCGGATAATGCGCGCCGTCTCCAACAGTTCCTCAAAGGCCAGGTAGTGCAGGGGGATGATGTCATACTCCAGCGCGCCATACACTTCCAGCATGTAGTCGGCGTTCTCGTTCAGGAGCCGGTCGCGCTCGGCGGCCGATTTGCCTGCCAGATCCTCGTGGTGCAGGAAGCGGCGGCCAAACATCTCCGGCTCCAGCTGGAACTCCAGCTCAAAGGTGGGCACCCGGTCGGGAATGCGCCGTTCCAGCGCAGCGGCGGCTCGTTCGCGTGGCGTCATGGGGCACGCTCCTTTTCTCTTGCTGCCCCCATTATACAACGAATGGGGCCGTTGGGATGGGCGGGAACGCAGATGGACAAAACATTCGGCAATTTCGCCAATTTGCACAACGGGGCAGAAGGTGTGGATGGGTGCTTATTCTTAAATGGCGATTGTGTTATGATGACCCCGAATGCAAACGCAGGGGAGGGGACCTATGGAACGCTGGGATGTGTACGACCGGGAGGGCCGCCTGACTGGCCGCACCCGCGGGAGGGAGGATCCCTTTGGGCCGGGGGAGTACCACCTGGGTGTGGCGCTGTGGGTCGTCAACGGTGCGGGGGAATACCTGGTGCAACGTCGCGCGGCCACCAAGCGTATCCACCCGGGCAAATGGGGCATCACCGGCGGCGCGGCCCAGGCGGGGGAGACCAGCCGCCAGGCCTGCGTGCGTGAGGTGTGGGAGGAGCTCGACCTTGATGTGAGGGAGGACGAGCTCATCCCCCTTGCCCGCACGGCAGAGGCCGACAATCTCTTTGACGACTACGTATTGCAGCGCGACTTCTCACTGGAGACGGCGCGCCTGCAGCCCGACGAGGTCAGCGAGGTGCGCTGGGCGACGTTGGCGCAGATTCTCGCCTGGCTGGATCAAGACCAGTTCATGTGGTCGAACCGGACGCTGCTGGTGGAGATGGACGCCCACATCCGCGCGGCGTTGGGGCTGGGCGAGCCTGTAAGCCACGATGAAGCAGGAAGGGAGGGACAACATGGAACGTTGGGATGTGTATGACCGCGATGGCCGCCTGACCGGGCGGCCGCGGGAACGAGGAGAGCCACGGGAGCCGGGCGAGTTTTCCCTGGTGTCGTCGCTGTGGGTGGTCAATGGCGCGGGGCAATGCCTGGTACAGCGCCGCGCGGCCACCAAGCCCGTCCACCCGGGCAAATGGTGTGTCACCGGTGGCGTGACCCAGGCGGGGGAGACCAGCCGTCAGGCCTGCGTGCGGGAGGCGTGGGAGGAGATCGGCCTGACCGTGGAAGAGGACGAGCCGGTCTTTCTCGCCCGAGGGGTGAATGAGAGCACCCTCTTTGACGACTACCTTGTCCTGCGTGAGTTTCCCTTGGAGGCGGCACGCCTGCAGGCTGAGGAAGTCAGCGAGGTGCGCTGGGTGGCGCTGGGGGAGCTTGTGGACTGGCAGAAGCGTGGCGACTTCCGCACCGACCCTGCCTTGTTTGGGCTGGTGGAGGCCTGCATCCGCGCGGCGCTGGGCCAGGGGTGAATCGACGAATGGTGTTTTTGTCCGGGAGCACATTTTCCGGCAGGAATCCCCCGGGCAACCCAGTAAATTTACACCGTGCGAAACGCACACGGAAAGCGAGGGAAATTGATGTTGCAAACGTTGGTGGAGCAATTCGTCCGCTTGAAGACCGCCGTGGGCGGCAACCGGGAGTTGACTGAGTTTGAATGGACCTTTGGCATGCCCAAGGAGGAACAGCTGCGCGTCACGCCGCCCAACCGCTGGCAGCGGCGCATCCTGGGCGAGCTGGAGTTCGCCCTGAAGCTGGCCGAGGAGTGCCCCGGGCAGTTTGAGGGAGCCATTGGGCAGGCGTTGGGGCTGCTGCTGGCCGCACAGGAGCGCGAGGGTGTCATTGGTCGCAGCGACATCGAAAAGGCAGAGGGTCTGCTGGCCCCGTTGGCTGCCGCGGCTCGGGAGTATGAGGTGATCCTGGCGGCCCACGCCCACATCGACATGAACTGGATGTGGAGCTGGCAGGAGACGGTGAGCCTGACGCTTGACACCTTCCGCACCATGTTGCAGCTGATGGACGAGTACCCGCAGTTCTGCTTCTCTCAGTCGCAGGCCTCGGTCTACCGCATTGTGGAGGAGTTTGACCCGCCGATGATGGAAGCCATCCGCCGGCGCGTGGCCGAGGGCCGGTGGGAGATGACCGCCGCCGCCTGGGTGGAGACCGACAAGAACATGCCCAGCACCGAGAGCCTGGCCCGCCACATCCTCTACACCAAGAAATACCTGAAGGAGCACTGGGGGATCGACCCGCGGACGCTGGAAGTCGATTTCTCCCCCGACACCTTTGGCCACAGCGCCCACCTGCCGGAGCTGCTGCGCCACACCGACGTCAAGTATTACTACCACTGCCGCGGCTACGACGGCGAGGAGACGTTGTACCGCTGGCGCGCGCCGTCGGGGGCCGATGTGATGATCTATCGCGAGCCACATTGGTACAACAGTGGCATCACCCCGCGCATCGGCGTGGCGGCCATTGAGCTGGCGCGCCGTTGCCAGGGCTTCAAGACGAGCCTGGTGGTGTATGGCGTGGGTGACCACGGCGGCGGCCCCAGCCGGCGCGACATTGAGCGTGCCATCGACATGATGACCTGGCCGGTGTTCCCACGGTTGCGGTTTGGCGGCTTCCGGGATTACTTCCACGCGGCCGAAGCCGTGCGGGGGAAGCTGCCGGTGGTGGAGCAGGAGCTCAACTACTTTGCCCAGGGCTGCTACACCACCCAGAGCCGCATCAAGCAGGGCAACCGCAAGAGCGAAGCGGCCTTGGGTGATGCTGAGGCTGTGGGTGCCCTGGCGGCGGCCTATGTGGGCCAGCCCTACCGCGCCGAACGGTTTGAGAGCGCCTGGCAAAACGTTCTGTTCACCCACTTTCATGACATCCTGACCGGCTCCTGCGTGCAGGACAGCCGCGAGCATGCCATGGGGCTCTACAGCGAGGCACTGGCCATCGCCAACACTGCCCGTAACCAGGCCATGCGGGCCATCGCCGCGCAGATCGACTCCTCCGCACTCCCCGAGGAGGGCGACATTGCCAACAGCCAGTCTGAGGGTGCGGGTGTGGGCGGCGTGGGGGCCGACCCCTTCGCTCTGCCGGTCACCGAGCGGGGCGTGGGCTTGAGCCGCCTGTTCCACCTCTTCAACCCCTCCGCTCACCGGCGGCAGGCCGTGGTGACACTGACGGTGTGGGACTGGACCGGCGACATGAGCCGCCTGGCCTTTGAGGATGCTGACGGCAAGCCCCTGGAGTGCCAGCTCATTGACAGAACCTACCAGCACAGCTGGGATCACAAGTACTTCCGCGTGCAGGTGCTGGCCGACCTGCCGGCGATGGGCTACACCACCTGTCGGTTGTATCAAAAGAGTACTGAGCGCTATGCCTTCCACGGCTTCCTGCCTGGGGAGCGCACTCAGACAATCTACCATAACGTGGTGCTGGAGAATGAGCACCTGCGGGCAGAGTTTGACTACCGCAGCGGCGCGCTCATTTCCCTGGTGGACAAAGCCGATGGGTGGGAGCGCATCCCCGCCGGGCAGAGCGCCGGGTTGGAGTTGGTGCAGACCGACGGCGCCACGGCCGACGCCTGGCGTATTGGCCGCTACATCAGCCAGGAGCCGCTGCGCAACGCCACCAGCCTGCAGGTGACGATGGACGGCCCGCTTTGCCGGGCGTTCACCGCCGAGTTCCCCTTCCTGGGCTCCACCGCCATCATGGAGGTGCGGTTGGAGAAGGGCGCGACGGCACTGGCCATCGACCTCACGGTGGACTGGCATGAGGTGAGCCGGCAGGGCACGACGGTGCCGCTGCTGCGCTATGTGCTGCCGCCGTGCTGTGCCGCGCCTGAGTACCTCTTCGACGTGCCGGCAGGCATCGCCCGGCGCGGGGCAGCACACACCGATGTGCCGGCGCTGCAGTATGGCGCCATGGTGGATGGCAACCGCGCGGTGGCGTTGGTGTGCGACTGCAAGTATGGCTTCCGCGCCACCGCGGATGGCTTGGGCGTCACGCTCATCCACGCGCCCCATGGCCCCGACCCGGACCCGGAGCGCGGCGTGCACCACATCAAGCTGGCCATCGGCCTGGCCGATGCCTGCCCCAAGGCGCTGGAGGAGCTGGCCTTTGACTGCAACCACCCGGCGGCCTATCTCTCGGCCCGGCCCCACGGCGGGAGTCTCCCGGCCACTGCGGCGCTGCTGGAGCTTGTGGATGGCACTACGGCGGTGCTGTCGGGCGTCAAGCACGCCGAGGACGGCAGCGGGCTCGTGGCCCGGCTCTACAACCCGGCGGACAAGGCCACCGAAGCCGTGCTGCGCTTCCCGCTCTCGGGCGGGGTGAAGGCGGCGCTGGTGGTGGACGTGCTGGAGCAGCCCGAGGAAGGCGTGGTCGCCCTGGAGGGCGACACCGTGCGGGTCACGCTGGGGCCCTGCGCCATGGCGGCGGTCAAGGTGACACTGTAACATCCCAAGGCATACCTTGGCCCCGAACGACTTTGCCGTTCGGGGCCGTTCTTTGCTTGCCATGTCAAACCGATTCTGAAAACAAAACCGTTGTTGCAAATTGATCGACACCGTGATAAACTATAACATCATCACAGGGTGATGGAGAAGAGTAGCCTGCGGAGAGCCAGGAAGAGACGGGACGCCATCGGCTGGGAGCGCCCCGGGGACAATGCAGAGCGAAGACCACCTCCGGACTGGGATCGGGGCAGCCCGTTACCGCTGACCGAAGCGAAAAGCAAGGGTGGAACCGCGGACAATATTTGCCCGCCCCTTTATGGGGGCGGGCATTTTGCATTTGCTGGGAAAGGAAGGGATTTCCATGAGAATTACTTTGAAGGACGGGTCGGAGCGGCATGTGGACCGCGGCGTCAAGGCCATTGACGTCGTGCGCGGCATCAGCGAGGGGCTGGCCCGGGCAACGCTGGCCGTCGCCATTGACGGCGAGGTCAAGGACGCTGGCATCGTCCTCCACGAGGACTGCGCCTTGTCGGCCCTGACGTTCCAGGACGAGGGCGGGCGGTACGCCTACCGGCATACCTCCTCCCACGTGCTGGCTCAGGCCATCAAGCGCCTGTACCCCAAGGTCAAGCTGGCCATTGGCCCGGCCATTGAGAAGGGCTTCTACTACGACATCGACCTTGACGACCCCATCTCCACCGACGACTTCCCCAAGATTGAGGAGGAGATGGCCAAGGTCATCGCCGCCAACTTCCCGATGGAGCGCTTTGAGCTGCCCCGGGCCGAGGCCATCGCCCTCATGGAGAGCATGGACGAGCCCTACAAGGTTGAGCTCATCCGCGACCTGCCGGAGGACGCCATCATCTCCTTCTACAAGCAGGGGGAGTTCACCGACCTCTGCGCCGGGCCGCACCTCCAGTCCACCGGGCAGATCAAGGCGATCAAATTGATGTCGCTGGCCGGTGCTTATTGGCGCGGCAGTGAGAAGAACAAGATGCTCCGGCGCATCTACGGCACCTCCTTTGATAAGAAGAAGGACCTGGACGACTACATCGCCCAGATGGAGCAGGCCAAGGAACGCGACCACCGCAAATTGGGGCGGGAGCTCGACCTCTTCTCCATCGACGACTATGTGGGCCAGGGTCTGGTGCTGTGGCACCCGAAGCTGGCCACCGTGCGTGAGGAGATCGAACTCTACTGGCGTAAGGAACACCGTCGCCATGGCTACCAGTACATCTACACCCCCAACATCGGCAAGGCCCACCTGTGGGAGACCTCTGGCCACCTGCAGACCTTCAAAGAGGGCATGTACCCTCCCATGTCGATGGCCTTGAAGGACAGTGAGGAGCAGGAGAACTACTACATCAAGCCCATGAACTGCCCCTTCCACGTGCGTATCTATAAGAGCAAGCCCCGCAGCTATCGCGACCTGCCGATCCGCTACTGCGAACTGGGCAACGTCTACCGGTTTGAGAAATCCGGCACCCTGCATGGCATGATGCGGGTACGCGGCTTCACCCAGGATGACTCCCACGTCATCTGCCGCGACGACCAGTTCGTGTCGGAGATCAACAAGATCATCGACTTCGCGCTGGAGATGAACGCGACGATGGGCTTCAAGGACATGAAGTACTACCTCTCGGTGCGCGATGAGGAGGATCACTCCAAGTACGTTGGTCGTGATGATATTTGGGACCTGGCCGAAAAGACGTTGAAGGAGATCCTGGAGGACCGCGGCATGGCCTACCACGTGGACGTGGGCGGGGCCAAGTTCTATGGCCCGGCGGTGGATATGAAGGTTGTGGATGCCATGGGGCGCGAGTGGCAGGGCACCACCATCCAGCTCGACATGAACCTGCCCACACGCCTGGGGATGACCTACGTGGGCGAGGACGGGCTGGAGCATGAGCCCATCATGCTGCACCGCACGCTGCTGGGGTCGATGGAGCGCTTTGTTGGCACCCTCATTGAGCATTACGGCGGCGCGTTCCCTGTCTGGCTGGCCCCCACCCAGGTGAAGATCCTCACCATCACCAACCGGGTGGATGGCTACGCCGAGGAGCTGGCCGCCCGCCTGCAGACCGACGACGTGCGGGTGGAGCTCGACAACCGCAACGAGAAGATCGGCGCGAAGATCCGCCTGGCCCAGGTGGAAAAGGTGCCCTATATGCTCGTCATCGGTGACAAGGAAGCCGAGGCCGGCAAGGTTGCCATCCGCCAGCGCGGAAAGGGCGACATCGGGCAGATGGCCTTTGCGGATTTCAAGGAGCAGCTGCTTGCTGACATCCGCGACAAGGCGATCTGGTAGCCTTCGCGTCTGCCGCTGTTGCGACAGCCGCGATTTGGAGTGCTTGTTTTCGTTATAGCAAGATCGGCCGGCGCACATGTCGCCGGCCGATTTCAGGCGAGAGCTCTCATGCGAATTTCTGAGAATACGTTGCGCTGGCAAGCGGGTTTTCTTTTCTGCTCGTACTAGCCTTTTCTTTCCTCCCACCGAATGAATCGGCGGTCGGTTCGTACAAGTTTGCTCGTTCTAATGGTTTGTCAACAGCCTAAGCGGGCGGAAGCATTGCTTCCGCCCCTTTTGACTGCGAATGAGACATGGTAGCAGAGGGACGTCAGCCGCCCTGGGAGCCCCACCGCTGGCGGGTCAACTGCATCTTGTCCGGCAGTTCCTCAAAACCAAGGGCAAAGAGCGGGGCGGTATTGTCGGTCCAAGCCCTTTCATTGCGGGCGTCCACCGCGTCGATGTCCAGCGTGTCAAAGGCATACTGCACCATGACTGCCAACGCTTCTGCCGCTTCGCCGTCACGCACCAGCGGGTAGGTAAAACCATGGCCCAGGTCAAGAAGGCGGTCTTTGACCTCGCTGAACGACACGAAACCGATGACGCGGCAGTCGGATTTGCGCTCGACCGCCCACCCGTTGTCGTTCGTGGCGAAGAAGGCCGCTACGGCCCGGCAGCCCGCCGGATCCGTCGGCCATTCCTCCCAGGCTTCAAAGCCCGTACTCCGCTTGTAAAGTGCGTATTGACGCAGGTCTTCCGCGTCCTCCTCCCGCCATCTGCGCAGGGTGAGGTGCTCCGTCTCAAACATGTCACGTTGCATGACGCTCAAGCTCCTTTTGCCATTTCCTCATGCTTGCATGGCTTCCGCCGCGGGTGTGCTTTGGTTTGGTGTTGGGGCTAGTCCCGCTTGCCCGCCTGGTCGCGCAGCAGGTCGCGGATTTCCTCCAGCAGCACCTCGTTGCGGGGGGTGGATGCCGGTTCGGGTTTGGGCGCGGGGGCGGCCTCCTCCTTCCGGCGGAAGCGGGAGAGGAACTTGACGAACAGGTACACGCTCAGCGCGATGATGAGGAAGTCGACGATGTTCTGGATGAACATTCCATAATTCAGAGTCAGCCCATCCGTCGCTGTGTCACTGCTAGGCGCACGAAGAATGATAGACAGCGTCTTGAAGTCCACCCGGCCCAGCAGCAGCCCGATGAGTGGCATGATGATGTCGTTGACCAGCGACGCCACGATCTTGCCGAAGGCGCCGCCGATGATGACGCCAATGGCCAGGTCCAGCACATTGCCCTTCATGGCAAAGTCGCGGAAGTCCTTGAGGGTGCTCTTGAATTTCTCCATAATCCCACTCCCGTTCTGTTAAAATTGTTGAAAATGGCAGGCCAGCCGTTTTGCGGATGGCTATTTTTAGTATAGCATGATATACTTGTATCGCAAGATTTGAATGAGTAAACAGCCAAAGGATGAGGGACGAGGGACCCTCCGGTTTCACACAACGATCGACGGAAGCTGGTGTTCCATGACGGGCAAGGAAAAATCGCCGCTTGATCTTCCGGTTTACCTGTTTCACGAGGGAACGAACCGTCACGCCTATGAACTGATGGGCAACCATCCTGCCCGCTCCGGTGGCAAGGACACCACCGTCTTTCGCGTCTGGGCGCCTACCGCCAAAGCTGTTTCGGTGGTGGGCGATTTTAATGCCTGGGACCCGAAAACCCACCCGATGCAGCGCGTGACCGATGCCGGGTTGTGGGAGGCCAACCTTTCCGGCCTCAAGCAATTTGACACCTACAAATACGCCATTACCACCCGCCAGGGCAAGGTGATTCTAAAGACCGACCCCTATGCCTTCCATGCGGAGACACGGCCTTCCACGGCCTCCAAGGTCTACGCGTTGGAGGGGTACGACTGGGGGGACGAGGCCTGGCAGCGCCGCAAAGCGCAGGTGGACCCCTACAACACCCCGATGAACGTATACGAACTGCACGCCGGCAGCTGGCGCACCTACCCCGATGGCGCGCCGTTTGACTACTTAAAGCTCGCCGACGAGCTCATCCCCTACGCCAAGGGCATGGGGTACACCCATGTGGAGCTGATGCCCCTGGCGGAGTATCCCTACGACGGCTCCTGGGGGTACCAAGTCACCAACTATTACGCCGTCACCAGCCGGTATGGCACGCCCCACGATTTCATGGCCTTTGTGGATGCTTGCCACCAGGCGGGGCTGGGCGTCATACTGGATGTCGTGCCGGCCCACTTCCCCAAGGACGAGCACGGGCTTTATGAGTTTGACGGTAGTTGCTGCTACGAGCTCTCTGACCCGGTGATGCGCGAACACCCCGACTGGGGCACCCGCATTTTTGACTATGGCCGCAAGGAAGTGTGCAGTTTCCTCATTTCCAATGCCGTGTTCTGGGCCGACCAGTTTCACATCGACGGCCTGCGGGTGGACGCGGTGGCCTCCATCCTGTACCTTGACTATGGCCGTAAAGCCGGCCAGTGGAAGCCCAACCGCTACGGCGGGAGGGAGAACCTGGAGGCCATCGCCCTGCTGCGGGCGATGAATGAGGCCGTGCAGGGGGAGTATCCGGGCACGCTGATGATCGCCGAGGAATCCACCGCCTGGCCCATGGTGACCAAGCCGCCCTATCTGGGTGGTCTGGGGTTCAACTTCAAGTGGAACATGGGCTGGATGAACGACATGCTCGCCTACATGGGCACCGACCCGTTCTTCCGCCGGTATGAGCACAACAAACTGACATTCTCTCTCCATTACGCCTTTTCAGAGAATTTCGTGCTGCCCCTCTCCCACGACGAGGTGGTGCACGGCAAACATTCGCTCCTCGATAAAATGCCAGGCGAGTACGACCAGAAATTTGCCTCCGACCGGGCCTTCCTGGGGTTCATGATGGCCCACCCCGGCAAGAAACTGCTGTTCATGGGCGGCGAGTTTGGCCAATTCATTGAGTGGGACCACGACAAGGCGCTGGACTGGCACTTACTTGAGTACCCACGGCACAGCCAGCTCAAGCGTTTTGTGCAGGATTTGAACCATTTCTACCTGGCCGAGCCGGCCTTTTGGGCGCAGGACTGCTCCTGGGACGGCTTCCAGTGGATCTCCAACGGCGACGCGGAGAACAACATCATCGCCCTGCGGCGCATGGACGGCAAGGGGGACGACGTTGTGGTTCTGCTGAACTTCGCGCCGGTGCTGCGCACCGATTACCGCATTGGCATCCCCGCCCCCGGGCAGTGGGTGGAGGCGCTCAACAGCGACGACGAGCAATACGGCGGCCAGGGGCACCGCAACCCGGTGCTGGTGGCCGAGCCCATCGCCATGCATGGGCACCCGCAGTCGCTTTCCCTGACCGTACCGCCCCTGTCCGTTGTGTACTTCAAAGGTGTTCCGGAAGACCCGGATGACAATAAAGGATGAGGTGACCATATCATGCAGAAAAAGGAATGCATTGCCATGCTGCTGGCTGGTGGTCAGGGTTCCCGCCTGGGGGTACTGACGAAAAACATCGCCAAGCCGGCCGTGCCCTTCGGGGGCAAGTACCGCATCATCGACTTCACGCTGAGCAACTGCATCAACTCCGGCATCGATACGGTCGGCGTTTTGACGCAGTATCAGCCGTTGGTTCTCAATAGCTACATCGGCAACGGCCAACCCTGGGACCTGGACCGCCAATACGGCGGGGTCAGCATCCTGCCGCCCTTCATCCGGGGCAAGGCGGGGGAGTGGTACAAGGGCACGGCCAACGCCATCTACCAGAACATGCACTACATCGACTCCTTCAACCCCGAGGTTGTGCTGGTGCTCTCCGGCGATCACATCTACAAGATGGATTACTCCCAGATGATCGCCTACCACCGGGAGCAGAAGGCCGACTGCACCATCGCCGTCATCGACGTGCCGGTGGAGGAAGCCAGCCGCTTTGGCATCATGAACGCACGGGAGAACGGCGAGATCTACGAGTTTGAGGAGAAGCCGGTCAAGCCCAAGAGCACCCAGGCGTCCATGGGCATCTACGTCTTCAACTGGCAGACGCTGCGCCATTACCTGGCGGAGGACGAACGCAATCCCAATTCGTCCAACGACTTTGGCAAGAACATCATCCCCAGCATGCTGGCCGACGGCCAGCGGCTGATGGCCTGGCAGTTCACCGGCTACTGGAAGGACGTGGGCACGGTGGAGAGCCTGTGGGAGGCCAACATGGATCTCCTGCAACCAAACCTCCTGAACCTACATGACCCGGAATGGCGCGTTTACTCCCGCAACCCGGTCAAGCCGCCCCACTACGCCGCGCCGGAGTCGTCCATCCAAGGTTCCATGGTCACCGAGGGGAGCGAGGTCTACGGCACGGTGGAGGATTCCATCGTCTTCCACGGGGTCAAGATCGGCAAAGGCGCACTGGTGCGCGGTTCCATCGTCATGCCCGACGCCGTGATTGAGGACGGCGCGGTGGTGCAAAACGCCATCGTGGGCGAGGGTGCCATTGTGGAGCAGGACGCCTGTGTGGGCGGCAAGTCAGTGAGCGAGGGCATCGCCGTGGTAGGCCCCAGCCTTCGCATCGGGCGGGAGGCCGTTGTGCCCCCCACCGCCATGGTGCAGTTTGATATCCCCGCCCAGTTCGAGGCGGTTTGACGGAGGGCAGCTATGAACGCGATGGGCATCGTCTTTTCTTACGTCGATGAGGACAACTTGAAGGAGCTAACCGAGCACCGCGCCCTGGCGTCGGTGCCCTTTGGCGGCCGCTATCGGGTCATCGATTTTGTTCTTTCCAACCTTGTGAACTCCGGCGTGTCCAACGTCGGCGTCATCACCCAGAGCAACTACCAGTCGCTGCTCGATCACCTGGGCAGCGGCAAGGAGTGGGACCTCAGCCGCAAGCGCGACGGTCTCTTCATCCTGCCGCCGTTTGCGGCCCGCACGGCCCCCCTGGGCGGCAGCGGTGTGGCCTTTCGCGGCTGGCTGGAGGCGCTCGCCTCGGTCTACACCTACATCCGCCGCTCCAAGGCCCGCCACGTCATCCTCTGCGGGTGCGAGACGATTGGCAATATCGACCTGGAGGAAGTGGTCAACCGCCACATCGAGACCGAGGCCGACATCACCTGCGTGTACCGCAAGGCGGATCTGACCGCTGACACCCGCCACCACGTGACCTACGAGGTCGACGCAGAGGGCCGCATCCAGACGATGCTGTACCGCCCGGCGGTGACCGGCGCCGCCAACGTCGACATGGGACTCTTTGTGATGGAGAAGTCCTTCCTTGAGACGCTGGTCTCCGAGGCGGCGGCGCGCAACAACTACAGCCTCTTTAAGGACGTCATACAGCGCCGGGTGGGCGAGTATCGCATCTACGGCTATGAGTTTGGCGGCACGGCCTTCCGCATTGACTCGGTCAAGGCCTACTTCAACGCCAACATGGCCATGCTGGACCCGGCGGTGCGCTCCTGCCTCTTCCTGGGGGAACGCCCGGTGTTCACCAAGGTGCGCGACGAGGTGCCGGCCCACTACACCCAGAGCGCCCGGGTGCGCAACTCCCTGTTGGCCGATGGCTGCGTTATCGAGGGGGAGGTGGAAAATTCCATCCTCTTCCGTGGCGTCTTCGTGGAGCGGGGGGCTGTGGTGAAAAACTCCATCGTGATGCAGGGCAGCGTCATCCAGCGGGATGTGCAGCTCAACTATGCCATTGTGGACAAGGACGCGCTCATCCGCTCCGGGCGGATGCTGATGGGCTATGAGTCCCACCCGGTCATGATTGAAAAGGCGACGGTTGTGTGAGGCCGGAACTGGGTATCTATTGGGAAAAGGCCAACCGGCAGAAGGGGAGGGGTTCCATGAAGGTGTTGTTTGCGGCCAGTGAGGCGGCTCCCTTTTTCAAGAGCGGCGGCCTGGGCGACGTGGCTGGGAGCCTTCCAGCGGCGCTGGGGGCGTTGGGTGCCGACGTGCGTGTGGTGCTGCCCCTGTACCAGCAGGTGGCACCCGAGCACCGTGCCCAAATGCGCCTTGTGGGCAGCTTCACCGTGCCGTTGGCCTGGCGGCAGCAGTACTGCGGCTGCTACGAGCTCAAACAGGGTCCGGTGACCTATTACTTCCTGGACAACGAACAGTACTTCAAGCGCCCGGCGGCCTATGGGCAGTTTGACGATGGCGAGCGGTTCGCCTTCTTCGCCCGGGCCGTGCTGGAGCTGCCAACCTTCCTCGATTGGTGGCCCGATGTGCTGCACGCCAACGACTGGCACACGGGTCTCGCGCCGGTGTACCTGCGGCTGCTGTATGCCGATCGGCCCGAATACCAGCGCATCAAAACCGTCTTTACCATCCATAACATACAATACCAGGGAAGATATGGCTCGGAGCTGCTGGGCGATGTATTTGGCCTCGACCACGCGTCGGCCTTCGGCGTGTTGGAGTGGGCCGGCAGTCTCAACCTCGTCAAAGGTGCCGTGGTGACCGCTGACCGTGTGACGACCGTCAGCCCCACCTACGCTGGGGAGATTCAGACCCCCCAATACAGCCACGGGCTTGATGGCATTCTGCGCCAGAACGCGGGCAAGCTTTCAGGCATTTTGAATGGCATCGACGTCACCAGCTATAACCCGGCGGACGACTTGGCGCTTTTTGCCAACTACACCGCAGCTGACGTCGCCATCGGCAAGGCCAGCAATAAGGCCGAGCTTCAGCGTATGCTTGGCCTCACCGAGGACCCGGCCATCCCGCTGCTGGCCGTCGTCAGCCGCCTGGTGGACCACAAGGGTATGGATCTCATCGCCCGGGAGCTTGACGAGCTGCTGGGGGAGAACCTGCAGTTTGTGGTGCTGGGCACCGGTGACTGGCGCTATGAGCAGCTCTTCCTGGGCATGCAGCAGAAGTTTGGCTGGAAGATGAGCGCCCACATCACCTTCTCGGAGGATTTGGCCCGCAAGATCTACGCCGGTTCCGACCTGTTCCTGATGCCCTCCCAGAGCGAGGCCTGCGGCCTTTCTCAGCTCATCGCCCTACGCTATGGGTCGCTGCCCATCGTGCGGGAGACGGGCGGTCTCAAGGACACCATCGGGAGCGTGGACGATGCCAGCACCCGGGGCAATGGCTTTACCTTCGGCCCATACAACAGCCGCGACATGCTCTTTACCATCCGCCGGGCGTTGGGGTTCTTCCACGAAGGCGGAGAGAAGTGGCAAAATCTGGTGGCGCGCGCCATGGCCTGTGACTACAGCTGGAACGCGTCTGCCCGGAAATATATGAAAATTTACCAGGAGCTCGCCCCCAAGCGAACGGAGGGAACGACGAAAAAACATGATGAAGCTCAACGAACACCAAGCCCGTGAATTGCTCTCGTCCAAGATGCTGCGATACTTCAATGCCAAGCTGGAGGAGGCGACCGACCAACAACTCTACATGACCCTGTCCTCGGTGCTGCGCGACCTGATGATGCAGCGCCGGTCGGAGTTCAAGAAGAAGGTGAACGAGCAGGAAGCCCGTCAGGTCTACTACATGTCCATGGAGTACCTGCTGGGGCGGATGCTGCGCAACACCCTCTACAACATGGGCCTGCAGGAGACCTTTGAGCAGGTTGTGCGCCACTGCGGGCATGACATGGAGACCATCTACGACCTGGAGCGCGACCCGGGCCTGGGCAACGGCGGCCTGGGGCGGCTGGCGGCTTGCTACATGGACGCCCTGGCCAGCCTGGGCTACCCGGCCATCGGTTTCTCCCTGCGGTACGAGTATGGCATCTTCCGCCAGCGCATCACCGACGGGTGGCAGACCGAGCTGCCCGACACCTGGCTCGACACCGGTGACCCGTGGATGGTGCCCCGCTTCGACGAGATGATTGAGGTGCGTTTCGGCGGCAACCTCAGCGAGGATTGGTCCGACGGACACCTGCGCATCGATTACAAGGACTACTATTCGGTGTTGGCCGTGCCCTACGAGTTCCCGATCGCTGGCTATGGCGATGGGGTCGTGAACGAGCTATGGCTGTGGAGTGCCAAGAGCCCGGTGCAGCTCGACATGAAGCTCTTTTCCTCCGGCAAGTACATGCAGGCCATTGAGCAGGACGCGCTGGCACAGATGATCTCCAAGGTGCTGTACCCCGACGACAACCACTTTGAGGGCAAGTCGCTGCGCCTGAAGCAGCAGTACTTCCTGGTGTCGGCCTCTATGCAGCGTATCGTCCGCAGCCATCTGAAGCACTACGGCACCCTTGACAACCTGCATGAGAAGAAAGCCATTCAACTCAATGACACCCACCCGGCGCTTGTCATCCCCGAGCTCATGCGCATCCTGATGGACGAGCACGGCTTCACCTGGGAGCGAGCCTGGTACATCGTGACCCACACGGTGAGCTACACCAACCACACCGTGCTGCCCGAGGCTCTGGAGCAGTGGCCCGAGTCGCTCTTCCAGATTCACCTGCCGCGGATCCTGCGCATCGTGCAGGAGATCAACGAGCGGGTGTGCCGCGATCTCTTTGCCCGCACCGGTAACATGGAGGCCGTGGCGCGCATGGCCATCGTCTCCTACAACGAGCTACGCATGGCCAACCTCAGCATCCTGGGTGGCAGCCGGGTCAACGGGGTATCCGCCCTGCACACCGAGATCCTCAAGAGCACGGTGTTCCAGGACTTCTACAAGCTGGAGCCTGAGAAGTTCGTGAACGTGACCAACGGCATCGCCCACCGGCGGTGGTTGTGCCAGGCCAACCCCGAGCTCACCGCCCTCATTGAGGAGAAGTGCGGCCCGGCGTTCATCCAGAACGGCGCGGCCCTCCGTGACTTCGGCCGCTACGCCGACGACCCCGAGGTGCTCGACCGCCTGTGGCGCATCAAACGCGACAACAAGGTGCGATTGGCCGATTACATCCGCCGTACCACCAACATCGTCGTGAACCCCGACAGCATCTTTGACACCCAGGCCAAGCGCCTGCACGAATATAAGCGGCAGCTCCTCAATGTGCTGCACATCATCAGCCTCTACCAGCAGCTCATCGAGAATCCGTCCCTGCCCATGAACCCGCGCACCTTCCTCTTCAGCGCGAAGGCGTCGCCGGGCTACGACGTGGCCAAGCGCATCATCCACTTGATCTGCCGTCTGGCGGACATCATCAACGGCGACCGGCGCATCGACGACCGGCTGAAGGTCGTGTTCCTGGAGGATTACCGCGTGACCCTGGCGGAGATCATCATCCCGGCCAGCGACATCAGCGAGCAGATCTCCACCGCCGGCAAGGAAGCGTCCGGTACCGGCAACATGAAGTTCATGATCAACGGGGCCCTCACCATGGGCACGCTCGATGGCGCGAACGTGGAAATCCACCAGCAGGTGGGCGACGACAACATGTTCCTCTTTGGCCTGAAGGCCGAGGAGGTGGACGCCCTGTGGCGGGCGGGCTACACGCCCAGCGCCTACTACCAGGCCAACCCCCGGCTGAAGGCCGCGGTGGACGCGGTCAGCGCCGGCTTTGGTGGCGAGCGCTTCAACGACCTGTCCTTGTCGCTGCTGACACACGACACATACTTGCTGCTGGCAGACTTTGAGGACTACGCCCAGGCCCAGCGCCGGGCCGACGCCGCCTACACCGACCAGGCGCGGTGGTCGCGCATGGCGCTTCGCAACATCGCCGGGGCCGGTATCTTCGCCGCTGACCGTGCCTGCGAGGAGTACGCCCGCAAGATTTGGCATCTCAACAAAATCAAAGGGTAGGAGAGGGGCCGGGCGGTCCCGTCATGGGTGGAATGCCGACCGACTATCGGTTTGACGAACAGGACCCGGCCTGCCAGCGTCCCTGCGGCGCGGTGCCGGCGGGGCAGGGCATCGAAATCAACGTGCAAGTGGCCCGCCGGCTGGGTGCCGGGCGGGTCTGCCTTGTGTTGGCGGCCGATGGCGAGGAACCGCGGGCCGTCGCCATGCCCTGGGTGGACACCGAGCGCGGGTGGGATCGCCACCGCTGCGTGCTGCATGACCTGCCCGTTGGGCTCTACTGGTATTGGTTCGCGGCGGAGGTGTCGGGGGAGGAACGTCCCCTGGGCAAGGATGCGCCCTGCCAATTGACCGTCTACCAGGCGGATTACCGCACGCCGGAGTGGTTTGACGGCGGGGTGACCTATCACATTTTCGTGGATCGCTTCCACCGCGTGGGGGAGATGCCGACCACCCGGCCCCTGCGGGCTTACGAGGCTCACAGGAGCTGGGAAGAGTCGCCCAACCTCTACCCCAAGAGCCTGTTGGAACAGAACTACGACTTCTTCGGCGGCAACCTCGCCGGCATTCGGGCCAAGCTGTCCTACTTGGAGTCGCTGGGTGTCACCACGCTGTACCTGAGTCCATTGTTTGAGTCCTTCTCCAACCATCGCTACGACACCGGCGACTTCCACCGTATTGACCCATTGGTGGGCGATGAGGAGGAGTTCTGCGCCCTGTGTGCCGAGGCGGCGGAGCGGGGCATGGCCGTCGTGCTGGACATGGTGTTCAACCACACTGGCAGCGACAGCCGGTACTTCAACAACAAAGGCCGCTACGACAGCCTGGGCGCGGCTCAGTCGCAGGATTCTCCTTACGCCGGTTGGTATTTCTTTGACCATTGGCCCGACCAATACGCCAGCTGGTGGGGCGTGATGACCCTGCCCACGGTGAACAAGGAAAACGAGGACTACATTGCCTTCACGCTGACGGGGGAGAATAGCGTGGTACGCCACTGGCTCAGGGCGGGGGCTTCGGGCTACCGGCTGGATGTGGTGGACGAACTGCCCCAAAGCTATGTGGAGCGCCTGCGACAGGCGGTGAAGGAGATGAAGCCAAACGCCGTCGTCATTGGCGAGGTGTGGGAGGATGCCTCCAACAAGACAAGCTACGGCCACCGGAGGCGGTACTTCCAGGGCCGGGAGCTGGACGGTGTGACGAATTACCCCGCGCGAGACGCCATCCTTGGCTTCCTGCGGGGCAGCGTGACCGCCGGGGACGCGGCCCGTACCCTGCGCACCTTGCACCACCACTACCCACCGCCGGCCCGCCGGTGCCTCATGAACATCCTGGGCACCCACGACACCACGCGCGTGCTCAATCTGCTGGGTTGTGACGATGCTGCGCTGGCGCTGCCCCCGCCGGAGAAGGCGGCCTACGTTTTATCCGATGAAGAGCGCCAGCGCGGCACGGCCCGTTTGCGGCAGGCGGCAGCCCTGCAATACCTGCTGCCCGGTTCGCCCTGCGTCTATTATGGCGACGAGGTGGGGCTCGATGGCTTTGAGGACCCGATGAACCGCCGCCCCTTCCCTTGGGGGCGGGAGGATGGTACACTGTTGGCGTGGTACCGGGCGCTGGGCGGCCTGCGCCGTGGGCGACGCGCGCTCTTTGCCGATGGCGACCTGCGGGTGAGCGCGGTGGGCGACAGGTTGCTGCTGTTGACACGTGCGACGGCCACCCAGGCCGTTGTTGCCGCCGTCAACGCCGGGGAGGGGTCGACCGTGGTGCGTTTCCCCTGGTCGATGACACTCCTGCTGGGGGATGCCGTCCCGGCAGGGGAGGGACGGATGAACTGGACGCTGCCTGGGGGCGGCGTGGCCATCTTTGGTTGGGAGGAACCGCATGATTCGTGACGCAAGACCGGAGGACGCCGAGGTCGTCTACCGCCTCATCTGCGAGCTGGAGGAGGGCGGCGACGAAAGCATTGAGCGGGAGCCCTTCCTGGCGGTGTACCGCCGCAACATGGGCGACCCCAACATCTGTTACCGCGTGGCCGAGGAGGATGGGGAGGTCATTGGCTTTGTGAGCCTGCATGTGCAGTGGCTGCTGCACCATTGCGGCCCGGTGGCCGAGCTGCAGGAGCTCATCGTGTCGTCGGCCCACCAGGGCAAAGGCTTGGGTGCGCAGCTAATCGATGAGATGCGCGAGGAGGCACGCCGCCGCGGCTGTCTGCAAATAGAGCTCTGCTGCAACCGTAAGCGGGAGGCATCCAACGCCTTCTATGGCCGCCGAGGGTTCCAAAAGAGCCACTTCAAGCATACCATGAAGCTGGCAGGGGAGCAGCATAACCAATAGGGAGAGGAGCACCGGGAACCCGGTGCTTTTGTTTTGACAAAGGAAGGGGAGGACACCAATGAACGGGGAAAACGGCATCAAGATCTTTGGCGGCAGCGCCAGCCGCCGGTTGGCGGGGGAGATCAGCACTATCCTAGGCATCGAGCTGGGCAAGGCCGATGTGCACCACTTCTCTGAGGGCAATACCTTCGTGCGCGTGCAGGAGAAGGTGCGCGACAAGGACGTCTACATCATCCAGACCATCGGCCGCACGCCCAACGACGACTTCATGGAGCTGTTGTTCTGGATCGACGCCTTCCGCCGCGCCAGTGCCGGGTCCATCACGGCCATCATTCCCTACTTCAGCTATGCCAAGGGCGACAAGAAGGACGAGCCGCGGGTGTCCATCCGCGCGCGGGTGTGTGCGGACTGCCTGGAGGCCGAGGGCGTGGATCGCATCGTGACGATGGACTTGCACAGCCCCCAGATTCAGGGGTTCTTCATGAAGCCGGTCGATCACCTCTACGGCCTGCCCACGCTGTGTGACGCCATTGAGAGCATGAACCTTCCCAACCTCGTCATCGTTTCGCCGGACGCGGGCTTTGCCAAGAACGCCCGCATGTATGCCGACCGGCTGCGGGTGGGCGTGGCCATCGGCGACAAGACCCGCGTGGCCCATGACGAGAAGGCCCAGGTGCTCGATCTCATCGGCGATGTGCGGGGCAAGACGGCGATGATCGTCGACGACTTCACCATCTCCTGCGGCACCCTCATAGAGATAGCGCGAATGTTGGAGGCCCGCGGGGCCAGCCGAATCCTGGCCTGCGTCTCCCATGCCCTGCTGGGGCCGGAGGGCGTTGCCCGCCTGGTGGATAGCCCCATTGAGCAACTGCTCATCACCGACACGGTGGAGAACCCGGTGACCCAAAGCTGCCCGAAGGTGAAGACCGTGTCCATTGCGCCGCTCTTTGCCCAGGCCATCGACATCATCCACCACCGGGAGTCGTTGAGCTCGCTGTTTGACTGAGGAGCATACCAGCGTTAGCAACACAAAAAGAGCCGGGACATGTGTCCCGGCTCTTGACTATTGGGCTTAGAAGTAATCTGGGAGATAGAGATCCTTTTTGGGGAACAGCCGGTTGAGGTCGGCGGCCTTGTCCCGCACGGTGACGTCCTGCCGCAGGGCGATCTGCCCGAAGGGCAGGAAGCCGGTGACCAGCTGCGCCAGGGCGTGCACCGGGCACTCCAGGTCGGCGGCGCCGCCTTCCACGCGCTTCACTTCGCCCTCGCCATCCTGCCAGGCCACCTCATAGATGCCGGTGTTGCGGGGGAGAAAGGTGTCGTTGACGGCGATGCGCACCGCGCCGCTGCCGGCGGGCTTGCGCAGCAGCTCCAGTGCCTTCTGCACGTTGACGACGCGGTTCATGCCAGTGAAGTTGCGCTCCACCTGCACCTCCCATGGCTCGGGCCAGAAAAGCTCGGGAGAGACGCTCTGGGGCATGGCCCACACCAGTGTCTTGAGGTTGCCGCTGTAGCGCCCCACAAAGCCCAGCAGGGCATAGAGGGACTCCCGATCCAACCAGGCGGCCTCCTGCAGCACGACGTCAGTGCGGTTGCCCTCCAGCGGCTTGGGGAAGGTCAGGATGCAGTAGGCCACGGGCTTGTCACTCTCGTCGTACCACACATAGGTGCGGCGGTTGGCGTTGATGGGGTCATGCTCCAGCACGCCGCGCCAGCGCCAGCCCTCGCGGTCCACGGCCAGGTTGTGGCGGCTGGCAAATTCATTGTACAGCTCCACGATGGGGCCGGGGTCGGTGCCGTCCTCGCCAGGCACAAACATCTCCACCCGTCCGGGGCGTGAATAGGCCAGGAGCGGCGTGATGGGGGCCTTGATCTTGTACGTGGCATTGCAGATCTCGTAACCGAACTTGCGGTAATACTCATGGGAGAACGGATACAGGTAAGAGAACACATCGCCCCGCTCCCACATGGTGTCCATGATGGCCTCAAAGAGCTTGCGGATGTTGCCGCCGCGGCGGTCCTCCACCAGGCTGGCAACACCGCCAATGCCGCCCATGCCCACACTGTGGCCGTCAAACCACACGTCGAAGGGAATGAGCTCCATGCCAGCGTGCATGTGCCCTTGCTCGTCGATTGCCGCCCAGCCGCTGCGCCACAGGGTGTCGTCCTTTTCCAGGCGTTCGGCTTGCTCCTTGCGGTCGATGGGGAAGAAGAAACTCATCGCCTGCAGCTCATTGAGGCGGGCGCGTTCCTCCTTGCGGATCGGTCTGTACTCCATGGTGCCACCTCTCGCGTTTGTATGATGGTTCCATTATACAAATTGGGGCCGAGCCCCACAATGGGGAAATCCTGTTAGGCGGTTCAGTCGGCGGTTGGGATGGTGGTACAAGCCTTGCGGCCGATGCCCGAAGGGATGAACGTGGCCGAGGCGACCGCCGCCAGCCCCGCCAGCACGGCCGTGAACAGGAACGCCGCATTGTACTGGAAGGCCGGGAACCAATCGACCAGCAGCCCCGCCAGCCACGGCCCGGCGAATATGCCAAGACCATAGACCGCCTGGTAGAAGCCCATGGCGGTGGCACGCTTCTCATCCGGCAGGCGGGAGACCGAGAGGCTCATGAGCGACGGGAAGGATAGGGAGTTGCCAAGCCCTGTGAGCAGCTGGCTCGTGTAGAGCAGGCCAATGGTGCCTGAGAAGGGCACCAGCGCGCAGGCCAGAATGTGCAGCGCGAAGCCAGTGGTGACGACCGGGCGCATGCCGAAGCGGGGCAGCACGCGGCCCGCCACCAGCGGGCCGAAGATGGCCGTGGGCAGCATGAAGCAGATCGTCATGATGCTGAGCTCCCCCTGGGTGGTGGGCACCGCCAGCGACGCCGCCGCCAGCGGGGCAAAGGTAAACGCCTTGGCAAAGTTAATGGCCTGGGCGGCGATGGCCAGCACCGCCGCCACGATGAGGTTGCGGTCGGTCAGCGTCCCCACCACGTCCTTCAGGCGGAAGCCCTGGCGTTCCTTACGGCTCTCGGTGGCGAAGGCTGCCAGCGCCAGCCCCGGCAGCGCCACCAGCGCCGAGGCGAGGAAGCTGTACCGATACCCGATGGTGCCGGCGATGACCCCGCCCACCAGCATGGCAATGAGCTGCCCCGTGGCCGAGGAACCCTCCACAAAGCCCATGGAGTGGGTTGTACCCTCAAAGTAGCTGGAGAAGAGGATGGAGATCTGCACATACGCGCAGGCCGCCAGCCCTGCGATGAGCCGCCCCACAAAGAGCATGGTGGGCGACAGCGGGAAGCAGAACATGAGGAGCGAACTCAATCCACCGGCGGCAATGCCCCCGAGAATGAAGGGCTTGCGGCGGCGTAACCGGTCTGAGAGGATGCCCAGTGGCAGCCGCAGCAGCATCTGCGTGATGCCATAGGAACCGGCGATGAGCCCCACAAAGGCCGCCGTCGCGCCGATCTCGTTCTTGGTGTAGGCCGAGAACTGCGGCACGTAGATGTAGACCGTCATCCAGAACAGGGCGTTGACCACATACATGAGAACTTGGGGTCGCTTGATTGCCTTGGGCATGGTTCCTCCGGCGGAAGGGCATCCGCATCTGTAAATATGAGTACCGCACTACTTGTAGCATGGCAGGGGGCAAAATGCAAGGCCGTGTAGACAACAGGCGGCACCTGGCAAAGATTGTGGGATGCCGGCCTTTGTGGTAAGATCATTGGAAACGCAAACGCGGGGGGATTGGCATGGCAGCGACGCGCAAGGCCCAGGTGATGGAGCCGTCCAACTACATCGAAGAGGAGATCAACCGTGACATTGAGGCGGGCAGGGTGGCCGATTGCATCCACACCCGCTTCCCGCCGGAGCCCAACGGTTATCTGCACATCGGCCACGTCAAGGCGATCTTCATTGACTTTGGCATCGCCCGCAAATACGGGGGCCAGTGCAACCTGCGCTTCGACGACACCAACCCCGTCAAGGAGGACACCGAGTACGTCGATGCCATCTTTGAGGACATCCATTGGCTGGGGTTTGATTGGGAGGATCGTCTGCACTACGCCTCCGATTACTTTGAGGAGAACTACCGCCTGGCGGTAGAGCTCATCGGGAAGGGCAAGGCCTACGTCTGCCAGCTCACCGCCGACGAGATGCGTGAGTACCGCGGCACGCTCACCGAGCCCGGCCGCAACAGCCCTTATCGTGACCGGCCGGTGGAGGAAAACCTGCGGCTCTTTGAGGAGATGCGCGCCGGCAAACACCCCGAGGGCACGATGACGCTACGGGCGAAGATCGACATGGCGTCCCCCAACATCAACATGCGTGACCCGGTGCTCTATCGCATTCTCTTCGCCCACCACCACCGCACCGGCGACCGCTGGTGCATCTACCCGATGTACGACTTCTCCCACCCCATCGATGACGCGCTGGAGGGCATCACCCACTCGCTGTGCTCGCTGGAGTATGAGGATCACCGGCCCCTCTATGATTGGGTCGTGCGGGAGACGGGCTTTGCCAACCCGCCCCGGCAGATTGAGTTCGCCCGCCTGGGCCTGACCAACACCGTGATGAGCAAGCGTTACCTGCGCAAGCTCGTGGAGGAGGGGCACGTCTCCGGTTGGGACGACCCGCGCATGCCCACGCTCTGCGGTCTCCGCCGCCGGGGTTATACCCCCACGGCCATTGCGGACTTTTTGAACCGCATCGGCGTGGCCAAATCGAACAGCATTGTGGACCTCAACTTGCTGGAGCACTGCATCCGCGAGGAGATGAACAATGAGGCACCCCGTGCCATGGCTGTGCTGGAGCCGCTCAAGGTGACCATCACCAACTACCCCGAGGGGAAGAGCGAGGACGTGACGCTGGAGAACCACCCCGCCCAACCCGAGATGGGAACGAGGACGGTTCGCTTCTCCCGTACGGTGTTCATTGAGCGGGAAGACTTCATGGAGAACCCGCCCAGCAAGTTCTTCCGCCTGAAGCCTGGTGGTGAGGTGCGCTTGAAGGGCGCGTACATCATTCGCTGCGATGAGGTGGTGAAGGACGCCGCAGGTAACGTGGTGGAGCTTCGCTGCAGCTACGACCCCGAGAGTCACTCGGGGGAGGGCCAGGGCCGCAAGGTCAAGGGTACCCTGCACTGGGTGGATGCTGAAACCGCCCTGCCTGCCGAGGTGCGCCTCTACGACATCCTGTTTGACGACAGCATCGAGAACGACGACTTTCTGCAGCGGCTGAACCCCGATTCGGTGGCGGTGCGCGCCAACGCACTGGTGGAAGCCTCGCTGGCCCAGGCAAAACCGGGTGACCGCTGGCAGTTCCTGCGGCAGGGGTACTACGTGGCTGACCGCGACTCCACCCCCGGCCGGCTGGTGTTCAACCGCACCGTGGGCCTCAAGGACTCCTGGGCCAAGGAACTCAACAAGGCCGGCCAGTGAGCCATCAAATCTGAACCGAAGGTGATGAATATGACAATGCGTACCCGCTTCGCGCCCAGCCCCACGGGGTACATGCACATCGGCAACCTGCGCACCGCGCTGTTTGAGTATCTGTTTGCCCGCAGTCAGCATGGCACGTTTGTCCTGCGGGTGGAGGACACCGATCAGGCGCGCCAGGTGGATGACGCCATGGAGGTCATCTACCGCTCACTGAAGATGGTGGGCATCCATTGGGATGAGGGCCCGGGCGTCGGCGGCGACTACGGCCCCTATGTGCAGAGCGAACGTAAGCACCTCTACCTGCCCCACGCCCAGGAACTGGTGCGCCGGGGCGGGGCATACTACTGCTTCTGCAGCAAGGAGCGTCTGGACGACCTGCGCGCCGAACACGAGGCCCGGGGCGAGACGTTCAAGTACGACAAGCATTGCCTGCACCTGCCACAGGAGGAGATTGACCGTCGCATCGCCGCGGGCGAACCCTATGTCATCCGCCAGAATATGCCGACGGAAGGCCGTGCTGACTTTGACGATGAGATCTTTGGGCACATCGAGGCGGACTATGCCTCTCTGGATGACACCATCCTCCTCAAGAGCGACGGCATGCCGACCTACAACTTTGCCAACGTCATCGACGACCATCTGATGGGAATCACCCATGTGCTGCGTGGCACCGAGTACCTCAGTTCCACTCCCAAATACAACCACCTGTACCGCGCCTTCGGGTGGGAGGTTCCCAAATACATTCACCTGCCGCTCATCGAGATCATCGCTGACGGCGCACGGCGGAAGCTTTCCAAGCGCAAGGGGGACCCGTCCTTTGAAGATTTGCTGAAGGCAGGCTACCTCAAAGATGCCATCGTCAACTACATCGCCCTGTTGGGCTGGAACCCGGGCACGACACAGGAGATCTTTTCCTTGGCGGAGTTGGAGCAGGCCTTCTCGCTGGACGGCCTCAGTAAATCGCCGGCGACGTTCTCCCTGGACAAGCTTCGTTGGTTCAACGCCGAGTATCTGCGGGCAATGGACGAGGAGATGTTCCACGACACCATCTTGCCGTGGATTCGCGAAGCCGTCGACGTGGAGCACATCGACACCTGCCGCCTGGCGCAGTTGCTGCAGCCCCGAGCGGAGGTGCTGGGTGAACTGGCAGCTAAGGTGGACTTCTTGACCGAGATGCCTGCCTTCGACCCGGCACTCTATGAGAATAAGAAGATGAAAACCAACCCGGCGGTGGCCAAGGACATGCTGATAGCCATTTTGCCAGTGCTGGAGGGTCTGACCGATTGGACCGAGGCCGGCTTGCACGACGCTGTGATGGCGCGCATTGGGGCGCTGGGTGTCAAGAACGGCGTCATGCTTTGGCCGCTGCGCATTGCCATCTCCGGGCGGGAGAGCACGCCCGGCGGCGCGTTTGAGATCGCCGCGCTCTTGGGGCGGGAGGAGACGCTTCGCCGCCTCAAGCAGTCGCTGGCGGCCCTGGAATAAGTCCACGAAGGACAGCAAAGCCTATTCGCATCACCGCGCCGCGCCGGCCAACCGGCGCGGCGTTGTTTATTCGGCCAATGTTGCGCCGTTTTATGCGCATCACCGTCGGTTACCAAAGGGTCGAATGTTCGGCTTTTTTTTCCACGATTATAAAGAAACTGTGGGGAAATAGTAGTACCAGGCACGAAAAAGGAGGTGAATTCAATGGCTAACAGCAGAAACAGGAAGCTTGTCCCGCAGGCTCAGCAGGCGATGGACAACATGAAGTACGAGATCGCGACGTCCTTCGGCATCAACCTGAAGAACGGCTACAACGGCGACCTGACTTCCCGCCAAAACGGCAGCGTCGGTGGCGAAATGGTGAAGCGGATGATTCAGCAGTATGAGCAGAGCATCAGCGGCCAGTCCGGTACCCAGACCCGCTAACACGCAGTTGGCTTGAACTCAGAACTTCAAGGGGTGATTTGATTGGCAAACAGGAAACTGGTGCCGGGAGTGGAGAAAGCCCTGGAAGACATGAAGCAGGAGGTCGCCTCTTCGCTCAACGTCAAATTTAACCGGGGCAGCAACGGCGACCTCACGTCACGTCAGGCAGGCTCGGTCGGCGGAGAAATGGTCAAACGAATGATCCGCCAATACCAACAAGGCTTGGCGGGACCCCAGTCCTAACCCAAGGCAAAGGCTGGAAACACCAATTGCGGCAGGGCACACGCCCTGCCGCTTCCCTCATGCGGTCGCTCAAAGCACATTCGCGCTTTGAGCGAATTGGACAGTGTCCATAAGGGAGCAAACATCAAATACAATGAAATACACAGCCAACAGGTTGGTAATGTAAAAGTACGTTTCCCAACGGTTAATAATTTCTGCCTTTACGTTAAATGAGCGTCCATTGTTTCTGCGCCATTACAATACTAAAATAGAGGTAGCTAGGAAATCGGTCGCCCTGTAAGGAGAGAATTGTATGGAGTTAAATATTGGTGATGTCATCACCACTAAACGAAGGGAAAAATCATGGACACAAGAACAGCTTGCGAATGCTGTGGGTGTTTCAACTCCCGCGGTGAGCAAGTGGGAGACTGGAACAACTTATCCGGACATTACTTTGCTTTCTCCTATCGCTCGTGCTTTGAACACTACGGTAGATGAACTGCTTTCCTATCAAAACGAGCTATCATCTGATGATGTGAGCGAGCTTACAAAAAAGGCGGCAAGGACTTACGAAACGGATGGTTTTGAAAGCGGATGGAACTATTGTCAAAATCTCTTGCAGGAGTACCCCAACAGCATTCCACTAAAGTTCTATCTTGGTAATCTGTTCCAAAGTTTTTTGCTAATGAAACCCAATATTGGACAAGAAGAAATTATGAACTATTACCGACAATCCGCTAACATTTACGAAGAAGTATTGTCGAGCGGTCACCCAAAGTTTTCTTACCATGCAACGATTATTTTGTTCGGATTCTATACAATGCTTAACGAACTTGGCCGAGCGCAAGAATTATTGGATAGTTTGCCAAAAGCAAAAGTAGCCCCTGATTTTCTCTATCCATCGATTCATGCTTTACGTGGAGAACAGGATGAGGCGATGAAATTGACACAAGAGAACATCAGGAGATATATCCCCAGAATAAGCCAGTCTTTAGGCGTTCTATGCGCGTATGCCAGGGAGAATGAGGATATAGACACAGCCTATACCCTTGCAAAGATAAACTATGAAATGACAAAGCTATTTGGCATAAAAGCAGAAATTGCTTACCCGGATATGATAAAAATCCTTGCTTCACAGGGAGATAAGCAAAAGGCACTAAGTTATTTGGACGCATATGTAGAAAGCATTCTTGAACTTAGTTATGATTATTCCAATAATCCTGTTTTTAATAGGCTGTTGGCGGAACCCAAGGACACTTCTTATATCAAAAAAATACTTGCACAAAGTATTTTGATCGATAAGGAATATGCTCCCCTTGCGGACGAACCACTCTATATTCAAACAGTGGAGAGATTACATGAAATCACCGCAGCGCCGCCAGCACCGCATTGGCGTGGCCGTCGGGGCTGACCCGCGGGAAGGCGGCCAGCACCCCGCCATTTCCATCCAGCACGAAGGTGCTGCGGAGAATCCCCACGGTCGTCTTGCCATAGGAAGTCTTCTCCCCCCAGGCACCATAGGCCTCTGCCACTTTGTGCTCCGGGTCGCTCAGCAGGGCGAAAGGCAGGTTGTGCTTGCTGCGGAACCGCCCATGGGACTGGCTGGAGTCGGGACTGATGCCCACCACAGCAGCGCCAGCCTCCAGAAAGTCATCGTAGGCATCGCGGAAGCCGCAAGCCTCGGTGGTGCAGCCGGGGGTGTCGTCCTTGGGGTAGAAGTAGACAACGACCTTGCGGCCGTGAAAATCGGAGAGGGAAACGGGCTTGCCATCGGCATCGTCCAGCGTGAAGGAGGGTGCCTGGTCGCCTTTTTGCAACATTGCGATCCACCTCGTTTCATTGGGATGGCTTTAGTTTACCCCATTGGGAGGGAACCGGCAGTGACAACAGTCACTTTTCGTAAACGATCACGCAGTTGCGGCCCCGCCGCTTGCCTCGGTAGAGGGCACGGTCGGCGCGCATGATGAGCTCATCGATGGAGAGCTCGTTGACAAAGGGACAGACACCAAGCGTCACCGTCACCTGGATGGTGACGCCGTTGTACACGAGGTCCAGCTCCTGAATGGCAAGCCGCAGCCGCTCCGCCAGGATGCGCGCGCCTTCCCCATCGGTCTCCGGCAGCATCACCAGGAACTCCTCCCCACCCCAGCGGGAGAGGCAGTCCTGTTGGCGCAGCATCTGGTGCAGGCGGTTGGCAACCTCCACCAGCACATAGTCGCCGCAGTGGTGGCCGTGGGAATCGTTGACTTTCTTGAAGTCGTCGATATCCAGCAGGATGGTGGTGAAGTCTGTGGCGTAACGCAGGTAGCGCAGGCGCTCATGCTCCAGCTGCTCAATGATGTGGCGGCGGTTGTAGAGACCCGTCAGGGGATCGAGCTTGGAGATCTTCTCAAGCTCCTGGGCGGCTTGGCGCAGATCCTCGGATTTCTGGGAGTTGTTGAGTGCGATGGCCGTGTAGCTGGCCAGCGTCTTGATGGTGCTGACGTTTTGCTCGGTATAGGCGTTGGGCCGGTAGCATTGCACCGTCATGACGCCCATGACGCGGTCGTTGAACTGCAGGGGGCAGTAGATGAGGGCACGCGCGGGCTGGCCGTTGAGGATGCCAGTCATGCGGCTGGCGTTTACGTCCACGTCGTTGGCCAGCACCGCGTCCCTCCGTTGGATGCATTGCTCGGTGTAGCTTGCACGCTCGCCCAGCTTCAGCTTGTAAAGGGGGATGCGCTGGCCCTGCTCCAACAGCAGCTTGTATTCCACCACCCGTGCCTTTTCGTCGTAGATGGCGATGCCAAACACATCGGCGGGCATGAGCTCCCGTATGTTCTCGTGCAGGATGGCAAGCACGTCCTCGGCGTTGAGGGTCGAGGTCAGCTTTTGCCCGATCTGGCTGATGATTGTGAGGTTCTGGTGGGATTCCTGCAACGCCAGCGCTTTTTGGCGCAGCTCAATGTTGACCAAACGGTAAATCTCAGCGTCCTTGATGGCCTGTTGGGCGCGAAACTCCATCTCGTAGTTGTCGAGGCGCTGCTCACTTTCCTGCGCGAACACCTCTTGGCTCAGTTGGGTGTGCAGTTTGTAATGCTCCAACGCCTCCCGGAATTGGCCGGTGCGCTCGTACACCTCCGACAGCAGCAGATGGATGTCCCGCAGGGACACCTTGGCCTGGATTTCCTCAGCTAAGGGCAGGGCAGTCAGCACAACCTCCAGCGCCATGGCACAGTTGTCCATCATCAGATACAGTTTGGAGAGATCCAGCGCCGAGACGATCTGCATGGATTTGGAACCCGAGCGCGCGGCAATGCCGATGGCCTGGCGAAAATGCTCCAGAGCCTTGGTGTGCATGCCCATCTTGGTGTAGATGAGGCCGAAGGTATTGTAGCACTGGTGCTGATCCCCGGGGCCAAGGTTCTTCTCAATGACTTCCTCCAACGCCATGCGGTTGTAGCGCAGGGCCATGGAGGTGTCACCCAGGCGCATGTGCATCTCCGCCACGTTGATGAGGGTGATGACCAGCATGGAACCGCCGTGTTCCTTGGCGATTTCATACGCCTGCAGGAAGAACCGGAGCGCTTCGTTGACTTTATCAAGATTGGAGTATAGAAAGGCCACGTTGTTGTACAGGTAGGTTTCAATGGGATAGACGCCCTCGTAGACCGCAATGCCGGTTTCATTGATGCGGCGGATGGCGTCAAGAAGATGGCGAAGGGCATTGTCGTACTTGCCAAGCTGGCTGTAGAGAAAACCCAGCACGCGACAGGCGCGGATGATGGTATCGGGGTCCTGCAGCTTCTCCGCCAGGGTGTGGGCCTCGTTGGCCTTTACCAGCGCCTCCATATACCGGTCCAGCCCGCCCTCGTACCGGGCGCGCAGCAGCAACGCGTGGATTGCCCCTTCTTGGGATTGCAGGGCACGGGCACCGGCTTCCACCAGTGCAATGTCCTCCAAGGGGTTCTCAGAACCATTGGTTACCTTGTCCCAGGTGGCGGCAATCAGACGGTTGAGTTCCTCCGCAGAGGCAGGTATATCGGAATCTCTGCTCATTGGTTGGCGTCCTTTTTCTCAGTGGATCAAACATGGCCAAGCCAAAGCCAGGCGCAAACGACTGAACATGCGTCCGTGCATCTTTCGTTCCGTAACTATTTTGTCATCCTATCATGGGGGATAGACAATTTCAAGCGGTTTTTTTGTATCGCATCAAATGAGAATAACGGAAAGCCCCCTCCGGCTTTGTTTGCCAGAGGGGGCTTTGTGGGCTACTTGGAGTAGGTGAAGGGGGTGCTCTTGTCGATGATCTGCACCCAGGTATTGCCCGGCTGCAGGGTGATCTCCTGCCCGGTGCCGTCGTAGTAGCGGGTGATGTCGTCGGTGCTCTCGCGCTTCCAGGTTCCCTCCACGTGCTTGCCACCGGTGAAGATGTCGCACTTGCCTTCGCCCGTCAGCTTCACGTTGATGTGGCCTTTGCTGGTGCCCAGCGACACGTGGCGGGCCTGCTGCACAATCACGTTGGTCACCGTCACCTGCTCATCGGTCAGGGCATCCATCATGGGTTTGCCGCCGATGGAGCGCAGGTAAACACTGTTTTTGGCGTCGTACTCGTAGGTCGTGTCCACCGTGTGCTTGTTGTAGACGATGTTGATGCTGTTGACCTCGTCACCCTGTTGGAGCCCATCGGCCGAATACTGGAAATGGCTGGCCGGCTCCACTGGGTCCAGCAGCTCCGCGAGTTTCGTCAGGTCCGTGTAGACGTTGTGGGGGGCGCTACGTCGCTTGCTGCGCCAGTAGTACTTGCCGTATTTGTTGCCAATGCCATCGGCAATGATAGCGATATCGGTCTTGCGGAATTTGCTGTAGATGTCCGCCGGGTGGCCGCTGCTCTTAGGCCCGCCGAAGAAGGCCAGCAGACTGTCAAACTCCTGTGCGATGTCAATAAAGTAAATGCGGCAGGAGCGCACCGGGCCCACCGTTTCTGGCAGTTTGTCGTTGAAGACGCACAGGAACCGAGTCACACTCTTGGACTCCATGTATGCCTCGTAGACGATGTCAGCCTGACCGATGCCCGACTGGGGCCGCGCAGCCGGCATGTTCTCAATCATCACTAGGATGGGGTGGTACCCGCCGTCGTAGGGCAGGCCGCTGGTTAGCGAGGTCGGCACCGGGGTGGGTGTCGCCGTGGGTGTTGCGGTGGCCGTGGGGGCTGGCGTGGCCGTCACAGTCGTCGTTGGGCTGGGGGTGGCGGTGGGAATGTCGGCGGATTCGGCTGGCGTGGCCGTGGTGGCCGGCGCGCCGCAGGCAGACAGCAACAGAGCCACTAGAACGGCCAGAAGAAAGGATGTTGCTCGTTTCATGGTGAACCTCCAATGAGATGATTGCGTGGGTGGCCGGTGGGGCAGGATAGCATGGTTCCCCATCTGGCAGCGAGCCGTAGCGTGCGGGATGGCCCGGCAACCCCGGCGTTTGGTTGGCAACGGCACAGTCTGCCAATCTCCCTGGGCCGATGGCGTTGGTCTTCCGCCAGCCCCTCGCCGGTGAGATTTTATGTTACCAGTATAAACAACAACCGGCTCGTTTTACAGTGTTTTTGCCGAAACAATGAGAATAATATACTCATTTCCAGTATTGGCAAAGGGAGGTGGTGCTGCTGGCACAATGGCTTTTCTGCCATTATCTGCAAAGCCTTGTCGGCAAGCGCAGCGAATAAATCAAATGGAATCCAAGGATAATAGTAGCACTGAGAAAAAGGAGGGAACGGGATTGAAAGCCACCGGGATAGTCCGACGCATAGACGAGTTGGGAAGAGTCGTCATTCCCAAAGAAATACGGCGCACCTTACGCATTCGGGAGGGAGACCCGCTGGAAATCTTCACCGACCGCGAGGGTGAGGTCATTCTGAAAAAGTACTCGCCCATTGGGGAATTGGGGGAGTTTGCAAGGCAGTTTGCGGAGAGTCTCAACAAGTCCCTGGGGCACATCGCTTGCATCGCCGACCGTGATACCATATTGGCGACCTCCGGCGCAACCAAGAAGGAATACATGGACAAGGCCCTCAACGACGCGGTGGAACAGCTGATGAACGAGCGCAAGAACCACCAGGCCGACCTACGCACCGGAGGGATGATCCCCATCACCGTGGAGGAGGAGGACGCCAGCGGCTACACTGGGCAGACGGTCGTGCCTATCATCTCCGAGGGGGAACCCATTGGCGCGGTGCTGCTGCTCACGCGCGAGTCTGGTGCTACCATGGGGGAGACCGAGCTCAAGTCTGCCAAGACCGCGGCCAACTTTATGGGCAAGCAGATGGAGCAATGAAGGACGGCGATCCCGTCCCCGCCCGGATGCCGTCCGACGAAAGACGTCGGGCGGTTTTTTGATGCCCGGCGCAGCGGGGGTGCTGGCAGGTGGTCCGCGCCTGCCGTTTGTAGGGATGCACACGACATTTTGTGGAAAACCGGGGCGGGGAATGGTATGATACCACCATGGAACGTAGAGAGAAAAGCGGCGCGGGCCCTACTGCCGGCCCGGTGGAAAAGCTGGAAGCCCAGGTGGAGAGCATCGTCTACCGCAACGAGGAAAACGGGTATACCGTGGCGGAGGTCTCCGCCGGTGGCGAGCTGCACACGGCTGTGGGCGTCATGCCCCTGCTGACCGAGGGCATCCGCGTGGAGCTGGAAGGCCAGTGGGTCAGCCACCCCACCTATGGGGCACAGCTCAAGGTGACAAGCGTGGCCATCCGCACGCCGGACACGCTGGAGGGCATCCAGCGCTATTTGGCGTCGGGCGTGGTGTCGGGGGTAGGGCCGGTCACCGCCCAACGCATCGTCGACCACTTCGGCCTGCAGACGCTGGACGTCATCCGCTACCAGCCCGGCAAGCTGGCCGAGGTGGACGGCATCGGCCTCAACAAGGCCCAGGTCATCGCCCAGGGCTTTGCCGAGCACTACGAGATGCAGGCCTCCATGGTGTTTTTGCAGTCGCTGGGCATCGCCACCGGCAGTGCCACCCGCATCTACCGCCAGTATGGCGCGCGCACCGAGGAGTTGCTGCGGGCCAACCCCTACCAGATGGTGGATGATGTGGACGGCGTGGGCTTCCGCACGGCCGACCGCATCGCCCGCAACATGGGCCTGGCTGAGGACTCCCTGCCCCGCATGAAGGCGGGGTTGCTGCACGTGCTCAAGGATACCGCCGCCGGCGAGGGCCACACCTGCCTACCCCAGAAGCTGCTGCTCGATTGGGCGGCCCGGCTGCTCAATGTGGAGAATGCCGACCGGCTGGAGGAAGCGCTGGCCCGTCTGGCCATTGACAACCGGGTGATCCTGGAGCAGGTGGAGGGCGAGGTGATGGCCTGGCTGCCCACTTACCGGTGGGCCGAGCGGGACGTGGCCGTGCGCCTGCGCGACCTCGTGGAGGGGCAGGAGGAGCTCTTTTGGGAGGACATCGGTGAGGTGGTGGATGAGGAAGCCGCCGACCGAGAGATTGAACTGGCTGGGGAGCAGCGCCAGGCCGTGGTGACGGCCCTGGAGAAGGGTGTCTCGGTCATCACCGGCGGGCCGGGCACCGGCAAGACGACCTGCATCAACTGCCTCATCGGCTCACTGGAGTCCGTGGGCCTGGCAGTGGCGCTTGCTGCGCCTACGGGACGGGCGGCAAAGCGTATGACCGAAGCCACCGGCCACGAGGCCAAGACCCTGCACCGCCTGCTGGAGTATGGGCGGGGCGAGGAGGGGGAGGGTACCTTCAAGCGGGATGACAGCAACCCGCTGGAGGCCGATGCCATCATTGTGGATGAGGCGTCGATGATCGACCTCCTGATGATGCACCGGCTGCTGAAGGCCGTGCCGCCGGGCTGCCGACTCATCCTGGTGGGTGACGCCGACCAGCTGCCCTCGGTGGGCGCGGGCGATGTGCTACGTGATATCATTTCGAGCGGCATGGTACCGGTGGTGCGGCTGCAGCGCATCTACCGGCAGGCCCAATCGAGCCTCATCATCACCAACGCCCACCGCGTCAACCAGGGGCAGATGCCCGAGCTCAAACGCCGGGACGGCGATTTCTTCTTCGAGCGCAAGCCCACGGCGCAGGAGGCGCTGGCCTCCACACTGGCGCTGGTGGGCCACCGGCTGCCGGGCTTTGGCGGGTGGGACGCGCTGCGCGACATTCAGGTGCTGACCCCGACCCGCAAGGGCGAGCTGGGGGTGAACGCCCTGAACCTCAAGCTACAGGAAGCCTTCAACCCCCCGGCGCTCAACAAAAAGGAATTGGCGGTGGGCGAGGGGCTCTTCCGCTGCGGCGACAAGGTGATGCAGGTGAAGAACAACTACGGCCTGGCTTGGCGGCGCGTGGAGGTCGACGGCAACGAGGAGACCGGCGAAGGTGTGTTCAACGGCGACATGGGGTTCCTGACTGACGTGGACAGCGAGGGCCGGATGCTCACCGTGCTCTTCGACGACGGGCGGGAGGTCGTCTACGACGCCACAGCGGCCGACGAGCTGCAGCTGGCCTACGCCATCTCCATCCACAAAAGCCAGGGCAGCGAGTTCCCGGTGGTGGTGCTGCCGCTCATCGGCGGGCCGCCCATGCTGCTCACGCGCAACCTCCTGTATACGGCAATCACCCGCGCGCGCAATCTTGTCGTCATCACCGGGCGGGAGGATTGCATTGCCAACATGGTGAGCAACAACCGCATTCGCCTGCGCTACTCGGGCCTGCCCCATGCGCTGGCGCAGGTGGCGGCGGCCCACCCGGGCGAATGAACCGGCTGTTGCGGGCGGCGTTGGACACGCTGTACCCGCCGGATGTGACCTGCGCCCTGTGCGGGTGCGAGCTGGATGCCGCCACCGAGCCACTGTGCGCCGATTGCCGACAGGAGCTGACCCACAGGCATGCCCATGTCTGCCCGGCCTGCGGCCGCCCGATGGACATGCCGGGCCTCTGCAACGTCTGCCAGAGGCAAGGGCCTATTGCCGACCGTTGCGTGGCCGCCCTGGCCTATGAGGGCGAGGTGCGCGGCTTGGTCGTGGCCTTCAAACTGCATGACAAGCCGGGGTATGCCCGGCTTTTTGCCTGCCGCATGGCCGACGCCCTGCGCTCGGCCGGGTTGGCCGGTGGGCTCGACGCCATTGTGCCGGTGCCCATGCACTGGCGGCGGCGCTTCCACCGCGGGTACAACCAGAGCGAACTGTTGGCCCGGGAATTGGGAGCCCTGCTGGGCCTGCCGGTGTGGCGGCGGGCGCTGGCCCGACCGGTGTACACCCCACCCTCCATGCGGCTGCGGGGCCGTGCCGCCGCGCGTGCCGACAACGCCCGCCGCAGCTACGGCAGGGGGCGGGCAGAGGTGGAGGGTAAAGCCGTGCTGCTGGTGGACGACATCCTGACGACCGGTTCCACACTGCGGGCCTGCACGGCCCTGTTGCGGGGGCAGAGCGCGGCCCGCGTGGTGGCGCTGGTAGCCGCCGCCGTGCCTGAGGAAGTTGATAGGGCTGTCAGCCCTGCTCCGTGGCCACCAGCACACAGGCCGTGATGGTGGCAAGGCCCAGCGCCTGCGCCCGCGTCAGCAGCGCGTCGTCCCAGGTGCCCGGTTGCAGCCACAGCGCACTCACGCCCAGCCGCGCCGCTTCCTCCACATAGCCCAGACCCCGTGCGGGGGCCACGACCAGGCAGACGACGTCGGGCCGGGCTGGCAGGCTGGTGAGATCGGGGTAGCAGCGGTCGTCCTCTACCGTGTCCACCACGGGATTGACGGGCCACACCTCCCAGCCCCGCTCCCGCAGGCGGCGGTAGATGCGGTTGCCGAACTTCTCCCGGTCGCGGTTGGCCCCCACGACTGCCCATCTCTTTTGTTGCAATGCTTCTTTTTCGTTCATGGCGCACCTCCGTTGTCTAGCGTTCTCTTGCCAGCATAGCCAATGCCTGCCACTATGGCAAGGACAGATGCCGACGACAGGAGGAAGCAACCATGGTGATAAACCCAATGGGGATCACCTCCGCTGACTGCCCGCCGCTTCACGGCGGGCAGTCACGCTTTGCATACCGCACAATGCCACACAAAACCTCTGGATGCTTTGACTTTTGCAGGGTGCTATGCTATTCTGGCGATGGTTTTCGCGGGCTGTGGCTGAAAGTCGATGCCAGCCGCGGGCAAAGCGATCCACGTAACCCTGCCCTTGACGGCTCGTACCGGAGGGTAGGCGAGCATAGCGCGGTTTAGAAGTAAGTCCGGCCGGGAAAACCGAGAGAGCTTGCAGTGAGGCTGACACCGAAGCGAAGGCTCCAGCCGGCGGTTGTGGGGGTAAAGGCCAGGTCAGCCGCGAAAACCATCTTTCTTAAGACGGCAGGCACTGTTATCCACAAGAACAGTGCATAATCTCAAATTTTCCACAGGAACCTTGTCGAAGTAACGCCACTGTGCGTATGCAATGGGTGCATATCCACAGGGTTTGTCCACATATCCACAGCCGAAGAGAGGCCATACCGGTGCGGGCGCGGCCATTGCGCCACACCAGAGGAGAGGAGACGCAGGATGATTACCGCGCTCTGTGCAAACCCTTGTATTGACCGGACGGTCACCATTGACCGTTTCACCTATGGCGGCATGAACCGCATCGCCGAAAGCCGTGAGGACGGCAGCGGTAAGGGCGTCAACGTGGCACTGGCTTGCCACCAACTGGGGCTGGACGCGGCCTGTGTGGGCCTGCTGGCCGGGGAGCGTGGCGCACCCATCACCGGTCGGCTCACGGGGGCGGGTTGTGCCGCCGATTTTGTACCCGTGGGCGGGGCCGTGCGGGTGAACCTCAAGGTGTTGGATCGTTCTTCCGGCGTCATCACCGAGATCAACGAGGCAGGCGCACCGGTGGGGGCGGGGGACGTGAATGCCCTCATCGCCCGGGCGGTGGAGTGGGCAGGCCGCTCCAGCCACATCGTGCTCACCGGCAGCACGCCGCCCGGCTGCCCGGTGGATGTTTACCGCACAATAACCGAAGAGGTGAAACGCGCCGCACCGGCCTGCCGTGTGGTGCTGGACGCCGAGGGCGCACGCCTGGCCGAGGGGCTCAAGGCCGTGCCCCACATCATCAAGCCCAACCAGTATGAGCTGGAGCTGCTGTGCGGTCGGGAGCTGCCCACGGTGGAGGACATCCACCGGGAGGCGACGGGGCTCACCGCCTCCGGCATTGAGTTGGTGGTGGTGTCACTGGGCGGTGACGGTGCCTACGCCACCGATGGACAGCAGGCGTATTTCGCGCCGGTGCTGCCGGTGACGGTGCGCAGCACCGTGGGTGCGGGCGATTCGCTGGTGGCGGGGTTGCTGCTGGGCTTGAGCCAGGGGCTTGACCTGGCCGGGGCATTCCGTTCGGGCGTGGCCGCAGCCACCTCGTCGGTCACCACCGAGGGCACCCAGCTCATCGACACCGGGTTGTATCGTGAATTCCTGCCGCAGGTGCAACTGCGGCCGGTGGAGGGCTGACTTATGCTGCGTGTGAAGGTACCCGCCACCAGTGCCAACCTTGGCCCCGGGTTTGACTGCCTGGGCATGGCGCTTTGCCTCTTCAATGAGCTGGACGTGGAGCCGGCTGACGACTTTTCGGTGGAGCTGGAGGGGGAGGGCAGCGCGTCCATCCCCACCGACCGCACCAACCTCACCGTGGCTTCTATGGAACGGGTTTACCAAGCTGTTGGCAAGTCTCTCCCGGCGCTGCGTGTGGTGGAGCGCAATGGCATTCCGCTCGACCGTGGGTTGGGCAGCAGCGCTGCGGCCATTGTGGCCGGGCTGGTGGCGGCCAACGCCTTGCTGGATTTCCCCCTGTCGCGTGATGAGGTGGCCGCCCTGGCCACCGGCATCGAGGGCCACCCAGACAACGTGGTACCCTGCCTGTGCGGCGGCCTGACGGCTTGCGCCATGGATGGTGGTCAGCCGCGGTTCATGCTGTCCCGCCCGGCGGAGCGCTTCCGCTATGCCGCCCTGGTGCCCGATTTCTTCCTTTCCACCAAGCGCGCCCGCGAGGTGCTGCCGGGGGAGTTCAGCCGCGCCGACGCCGTGCACAACGTGGGCCGCGCGGTGCTGCAGTGGGCGGCGTTGACCTCGGGCCAACCGGATCTACTGCGCACCGGCAGCCAGGACCGCCTGCACCAGCCCTACCGCAGTGCCCTCATCCCGGGGTGGGAGGAAGTCACTGCCCTGGCTCTGGCCAGTGGGGCCCATTCCTATTGGCTCAGCGGCGCTGGCCCCACCATCCTTGCCGTTTATGACGCGCAGGATCGTCGTTTTGTCGGGGCGATGCAGGAAGGTCTCATCCACCACGACAACGCCTGGCAGGTGCTGCCCCTGGCGTGCAGCCTGGATGGAGCCACCGTGCGCTCCATGTCTGGCGATGCAAGCAAGCCGCGCTAAACGCCAAACGTTCGGGATTCTGCAAACTTCTGCCGGGTCACTTTGGTTTTTGGTGGATTTAGCAGGCAAACTCCTGCAAATTTTGCATGCGACGGTGTTGACACTTGCATTTTGCGGTGCTATACTGCCCATGAAAACATTGAATAGTTGCAATTGAGCAATCTTTGATCTGAGAAGCAAAGGCGTTTCAACAGGAGTGTGTTGAAGCGCTTTTTAATTTGAAAGGAGAGCCACAATATGGAGAGTACTGTTTTGGCATCCACCTATGGCACCGATGTGTTCAACGACGCGACCATGCGCCAGCGTCTGCCCAAGAATGTTTACAAGGCGCTGAAGAAGACGATCGTTGAGGGCGTGGCCTTGGACCCGAGCATTGCCGAGGCGGTGGCCACCGCCATGAAGGACTGGGCCATCGAGTTGGGCGCGACCCACTTCACCCATTGGTTCCAGCCGCTCACCGGCATCACCGCGGAGAAGCATGAGAGCTTCCTCGTTCCCGCTGAGGACGGCACCGGCATCACTGAGTTCTCCGGCAAGGAGCTCATCAAGGGAGAGCCCGATGCCTCCAGCTTCCCGTCCGGCGGCCTGCGCGCCACCTTTGAAGCCCGCGGCTACACCGCCTGGGACTGCACCTCTCCGGCTTTTGTGAAGGGGACGACGCTCTACATCCCCACCGCCTTCTGCTCCTTCACCGGCGAGGCGCTGGACCTGAAGACCCCGGTGCTGCGCTCGATGGAGGCCCTCTCCCGCGAGGCGGTTCGCATTCTGAAGCTCTTCGGCAATGCTGACGTCAAGCGCGTGATGACGACCATGGGTGCCGAGCAGGAGTATTTCCTGGTTGATAAGGCCATGTACCTGCAGCGGCCCGACCTCATGTTCACCGGCCGCACGCTCTTTGGTGCCCAGCCGCCCAAGGGCCAGGAGATGGAGGATCATTACTTCGGCATGCTGAAGGACCGCGTGGCGGACTTCATGCTTGACTTGGATAAGGCGCTGTGGAAGCTGGGCGTGGCCGCCCGCACCAAGCACAACGAAGTGGCTCCAGCCCAGCATGAGCTGGCCCCGCTCTTCTCCACCACCAACATCGCCACCGATCAGAACCAGCTGATGATGGAGACCATGAAGAAGGTGGCCGACAAGCACGGCCTGGCCTGCCTGCTGCACGAGAAGCCCTTCGCCGGCATCAACGGCTCCGGCAAGCACAACAACTGGTCCATGGCCACCGACACCGGGGAGAACCTGCTGAACCCCGGCAAGACGCCCGAGGACAACGCACAGTTCTTGGTGTTCCTGGCCGCGGTCATCAAGGCCGTGGATGAGTACGCGGGCCTGCTGCGCCTGGCCATTGCCAGTGCCGGCAACGACCATCGCCTGGGTGCCAACGAAGCGCCGCCGGCCATCATCTCCATGTATGTGGGCGATGAGCTGGCCGCCGTGCTGGAGCAGATTGAAACCGGCGTGGCCCGCACCAACGGTGCGTCCCACACCCTGAAGATCGGCGTCACCACCCTGCCGCCGCTGCCGCTTGACAGCTCCGACCGCAACCGCACCTCGCCTTTTGCCTTCACCGGCAACAAGTTCGAGTTCCGTTCGGTGGGCTCCGCGGCCTCCATCGCCATGCCCAACTGCGTGCTCAACACCATCGTGGCGGATGCGCTGGCGGTCTTTGCCGACCGGTTGGAGAAGGCTGCCGACCTGAATGCCGAGATCGCAGACCTCGTCAAGGAGACCGTCACCGCCCACAAGCGGATCATCTTCAACGGCAACAACTACGCACCTGAGTGGGTGAAGGAAGCTGAAAAACGCGGGCTCAAGAACATCCGCACCACGGTGGACGCCGCTGCCGAGTTCCTCACGGCGGAGAACATCGCCGTCTTCGAAAAGTACGGGGTACTCACGAAGGTTGAGATCGAGTCCCGCTATGAGATCATGCTGGAGAACTACATCAAGACCATCAACATTGAGGGCCTGACGGCTCTGGAGATTGCCAACCGCCGCCTGCTGCCGGCTGTGCTGCGCCAGGTGAAAGAAGTGGCCAGCACGGTGGCCGGGCTCAAGGCCGCCGGCGCCGATGCCAGCTGTTCCGCCGCGGTGTTGGCCGACCTGACCGATGGCTATGCCGCCCTCAAGGATGCCACCGTGGCCTTGGAGAAGGCCTCTGCCGCCGCAGAAGCCACCCATGGCGATTCCCTGAAGCAGGCCAAGGCCTACCGCGATCAGGTCATCCCGAAGATCGAGAAGCTGCGCGAGATCGCCGACTGCCTGGAGGGCAAGGTGGATGCCGCCCTGTGGCCCATGCCCACCTACGCCGATCTGCTGTTCAAGGTCTGAGCGACTCGCAACAACCGCATCCTGTGAAGCAATGGCGCTTTTGGGGGAGTACACCCAAAAGCGCCATTTCCCTTCCCTTAGCCAATCTTCTGTGGGTAGCGACCACCCCTCCTTGCCTTCCTTCTATCAGCTCTCCTGTTGTTTTGCGCCCCTTCCGTCGCTACACCACCACACTCTATATTGCCGGAGCAGCGCCTTGTTTGTGGGGCGCTGTTTCGGCGTTTGGCCAAATGGGGGGAGTAGGCAAACGCAGGCCTGAAATGGGAGCTGTTGTACAAATCTACCCGTAGCGGCAAAAATCGAGGGGGATGCTATGAAGCATCCCCCTCGTGGGTGTTTTGTTTTTGATGGGTGGAGTGTTTTTAGCCCTTGCGGAGGTACTTGTCTACACGCTCGGCACAGTCCATGCCATCGGCCATGGCCTTGACGACCAGGCTCTGGCCGGTGCGCATGTCGCCGCAGGTAAACCAGCCGTTGGCTGGACTCTTGCCTTCGGCGAGTTCTTTCGTATAATCGCAAGCGCCGGTGAAGCCCATGGCCAGCAGCACCAGGTCGGCCGGCACGGTCCGTTCGGTGCCGGCGATGTTCTGGGGCACGCGGCGGCCATCGCGCACGACCCACTCCACCTCAACGGTGTGCAGCTCCCGCACGTGCTTGTCGCCCACGAATTCCAGCGTCTGCACGCAGTATTGGCGCGGGTCGTCGCCCCACACGGCGATGGCCTCCTGCTGGCCGTAGTCGGTCTTCTTCACAAAGGGCCAGCGTGGCCAGGGGTTGTTGGCGGCTCGGTATTCGGGGGAGGGGGGCATGATCTCAAACTGAATGACGCTGTCAGCGCCCTGGCGGATGGCGGTGGCGGTGCAGTCGTTGCCGGTGTCGCCGCCGCCGATGACGATGACGCGCTTGCCGGCCAGGGGCTTCTCGGCCTCGCGGCCCTCCAGCACCCGGCGGGTGGCGTCGGCCAAGAACGGCACGGCGAACCCAATGCCCTCGAGGTCTCGGCCGGGTACCTTGTGGTCGCGGGGGGCCTCGGCCCCACAGCACAGCACCACCGCGTCAAAGCCAGCCAACAGCCCGGCACTGTTGTCGGCGGTCACATTGGTGCCGCAGCGGAAGGTGATGCCCTCCTGCTCCATGATGCGCACGCGGCGCATTACCACGTCCTGCTTGGGCAGTTTCATGTTCGGGATGCCGAAGGTCAGCAGGCCGCCAGGCAGCTCATTCTTCTCAAACACCGTCACCTCGTTGCCGAAGTGATTCAAGCGCCAGGCCGTGGTGAGGCCGGCGGGGCCGGAGCCGATGACGGCGACCCTGCAGCCGGTGCGCGTGGCAGGCAGCTGGGGCTGCTCCCAGCCGTTGTCAAAGGCCGTGTCCGAGAGGAACCGCTCAATCTCCTTGATGGTGACCGCCTCGTCGTTGAGGCCGCAGGTGCAGGCCCCCTCGCACAGCGCCGGGCACACGCGGGAGGTGAACTCCGGGAAGGGGATGGTGAGCTTCAAGCGCTCCCAGGCTTCCTTGTACAGGCCCTTGTAGACGAGGTCGTTCCACTCGGGGATGAGGTTGCCCAGCGTGCAGCCGCTGGCCACGCCCTGCCAGGCAACGCCCAGGTTGCAGTAGGGTGTGCCGCAGTTCATGCAGCGGGCAGATTGCTCCCGCAGCAGTTCGGGTGTCATGGCCGGGTGAAAGGTGTCGTAGTCTCGGATGCGCTCCAGCGGTGCCTTCTCCGGCTGCAGCCGGCGGCTGTATTCCATAAAACCGGTTGGCTTGCCCATTGCTTATTTCCTCCCAGCGGTTTTCAGCGCAAAGGCTCGTTCCAGACGGGCCTCGCCAGCCAGACCCTCGCCCTTGGCGGCGGCGATGGCGGCCAGCATCTCGCTGTAGTCGTGCGGCAGCACCTTGAGGAAGCGCTGCACCATGTTGGGCCAATCCTCGAGGATCTCCCGGGCGATCTTGGAGCCGGTGAGCTGCGCGTGGCGCATCACCAGCGTGTACACGGTCACGACGTCCAGCCCATCCAGCGGGTAGAGGCCGACCATCTCGTCGTTGTAATAGTCGCGGAAGGTGCCGTCGTCCAGCACGTAGGCCGTGCCGCCGCTCATGCCGGCGGCGAAGTTGCGGCCCACCGGGCCAAGGATGACGGCGGTGCCGCCGGTCATGTACTCGCAGCCGTGGTCGCCCACGCCCTCGCACACGGCGGTCGCGCCGCTGTTGCGCACGCAGAAGCGTTCGCCGGCCCGGCCTGCCAGGAAGAGCTCGCCGGAGGTCGCGCCGTAGAGCACGACGTTGCCCGTCAGCAGATTGTCGCTGGCCGGCCAGGCAGCGCTCTCGTGGGCACGTACGATGATGCGCCCACCCGAGAGGCCCTTGCCCAGGTAGTCGTTCGCCTCGCCGACCAGGGTCAGCTCCATTCCCTCGGGCACGAAAGCGCCGAAGCTCTGGCCGGCGGTACCCTCGAAGACGAACTTCAGGCTGCCGTCGGGGAGCTTGCCATACTGGCGGCTGATGAACGCACCCACGCGGGTGCCGACGGCGCGCTCGGTGTTGCGGATGCTGCGCTTCATGCGGGTGCCGCCGGTCTCCACGAGGGAGCGTACCATGTCGTAGAACAGGCGGTTGTGCTCCTCGCGGTTCTCGGGGGCGTCGCGCCAGGGCAGCGGCAGGCAGGTTTCAGCCAGCGGCGAGAGATCGAGCTCGCTCGCCTTGGGCGAGGGCTTCACCTGCTTCAGCATGTTGGCGTGCCCCACCATCTCGTCGATGGCGCGGAAACCAAGCTCGGCCATGACTTCCCGCAGATCCTGGGCGATGAAGGTCAGAAGGTTCACCACGTACTCGGGCTTGCCAGTGAACCGGGCGCGCAGTGCCGGGTTCTGGGTGGCGACACCCACGGGGCAGTTGTCAAGGTTGCACACGCGCATCATGATGCAGCCGATGGCGACGAGCGGCAGGGTGGCGAAGCCGAATTCCTCGGCCCCTAAGAGCGCCGCGATGGCCACGTCCCGGCCGGTCATGAGCTTGCCGTCGACCTCCAGCCGCACGCGGCCGCGCAGGCCGTTGGCCGTCAGCACCTGGTGGCTCTCGGCCAGGCCGATCTCCCAGGGGAGGCCCGCGTGCTGCATGCTGGTGCGGGGCGACGCGCCGGTGCCGCCGTCAAAGCCGCTGATGAGGATGACATTGGCCCCGCCCTTGGCCACGCCGGCCGCCACGGTGCCCACGCCGGTCTCGGAGACGAGCTTGACGTTGATGGCCGCGTCGGGGTTGGCGTTCTTGAGGTCGTAAATCAGCTGGGCCAAGTCCTCGATGGAGTAGATGTCGTGGTGCGGGGGCGGGGAGATGAGCCCCACGCCCGGCGTGGAGAGACGAACCCGCGCAATGTGCGGGTACACCTTGTTGCCGGGCAGCTGCCCGCCCTCGCCGGGCTTGGCACCCTGCGCCATCTTGATCTGGATTTCCTTTGCGCTTGCCAGGTACGGCCCGGTGACGCCGAAGCGGCCCGAAGCCACCTGCTTGATGGCGCTGTTGCGGTCGGTACCCAGCCGTTCGGGGGCCTCGCCGCCCTCGCCGGAGTTGCTCTTGCCGTGCAGGCGGTTCATCGCCAGTGCCAGGCACTCGTGGGCCTCCTGGCTGATGGAGCCATAGCTCATCGCGCCCGTCTTGAAGCGGCGCACGATGCGCTCCACCGGCTCCACCTCATCGAGCGGCACGGGTTTGCCGGGCTGGAAGCCCAGCAGGTGCCGGAGTGCCACGGGTTTCTCCACGCCGATGAGCTTGGTGTATTCCTTGTAGAGCGCGTAGTCGTTGTTGCGCACCGCGGTTTGGATCATGTGGATGACCTGCGGGTTGTACAGGTGTTCCTCGCCGTTCTTCTTCACCTGGTAGCGCCCGCCGGAGGGAAGGGCTTCCTCAAGATTGCGCAGGCCCTGCTCGTGGCGCTTGAGCGTCTCGCGCTCCAGGTCTTCAAAGGTCATGCCGCCCACGCGGGTCACTGTGCCGGTGAAGCACCGGTCCACGACCTGCTGGGAGAGGCCGACGGACTCAAAGATCTGCGCGCCGAGGTAGCCGTCCACACAGGAGATGCCCATTTTGGAGATGACCTTGAGCACCCCGTGGGTGAAGGCGTGCATGGTGTTGTGCAGGGCCTTCTCCAGCGCCAGGCCACCCAGCAACCCGCGCTGGGCCATGTCCTCCACCGAGCGAACGATGCCCCGGGGGAAGATGGCCTTGACGCCGTAGCCAATGAGGCAGCAGACGTGGTGCACCTCGCGGGGCTCGTAGCTGTCAACAATCAGGGAACAATCGCCGCGCAGGCCGCAGCGGATGAGGTGGTGGTGCACCCCGGCGGCCGCCAGCAGCATGGGGATCGGGATGTTGGTCTCCGACGCGGTGCTGTCGCTCAGGATAAGCAGCGAAGCGCCGCCGCGCACGGCTTCCTCGGCCTTGGCAAAGAGGCTCTCCAACGCCGGCAGCAGACCCTGTTCCCGCGTGAAGACCGCGGCCAGCTCCACCGGGGGGAAGCCGGGTACGCCGACTCTCAGCGCGCGGAAGGTGGCCTCGTCAATGATGGGCGATTCCAGGTGGATCTTGTGGCAGTTCTCGGCCTTGTCCTGGGTCACGTCGCCGTTGGCACCCAGGTGCACGTCGGTACCGGTGACGCACAACTCCCGGATGGCGTCGAGCGGGGGGTTGGTGACCTGGGCAAAGAGTTGCTTGAAGTAGTTGTACACGGGCTGGGGCCGCTCGCTCAGCACGGCCAGTGACGCATCGTAGCCCATGGCACCCACCGGATCCAAGCCGGACTGGGCGATCGGCGCGAGGGTGGTCATCAGGTCCTCGTGGCTGTAGCCGAAGAGCTGCTGCAGATTGTGGAGCGGCAGCTTGGCCGGGGCCAGCTCGGGGCCCTGGGGCAGCTTGGCCTCGTCCAGGCAGCCGGCGCTCAGCCACTGGCGGTAGGGGCCGGCGCAGAACTCATCCTTGAGGGCGCTGTCCTCGGTGAGCTTGCCCGTTTCCAAGTCCAGCAGGAGCATCTGCCCCGGGCCGAGCTTGCCTTTGCGGTGCACTTCGGCGGGTGGGGTATCCAGCACGCCCGACTCGGAGGAGAGGATGAGTACGCCGTCACGGGTCAGGGCCCAGCGGGCGGGGCGCAGGCCGTTGCGGTCCAGCACCGCGCCAACCTTGCGGCCGTCGGTGAAGGTGATGGCCGCCGGGCCGTCCCACGGGGGCAGCAGGCAGGCGGCGTATTGGTAGAAGGCCCGCTGCTGATCGTTCATGGTTTTATCCATGCTCCAGGGGCCGGGCATCATCATCATGAGCGCCTGGGGCATGGGCCGGCCGGCACGCACGTAGAATTCAAAGGCATTGTCAAACTTCATGGAATCGGAGCCGTCATCCTCCAGCACCGGCAGCACATAGCCAAGCTGCCCATGGAGCTTGCCGCCGTGGACGCTGGCTTCCATGGCCTTGATGGCGTTCTCGGCCCCGCGCAGGGTGTTGATCTCGCCGTTGTGGGCGATCATGCGGCAGGGCTGGGAACGGCTCCAGCTCGGCATGGTGTTGGTGGAGTAGCGGGAGTGCACCATGGCCACGGCGCTCTCAACGCGCTCGTCCACCAGGTCGGGGTAGAACGTCTCCAGCTGCCAGGAGTGCATCATGCCCTTGTAGACGATCGTCTGGCTGGACATGCTGGCCACGTAGAGGCCGGCTTTGCTGGCGTCGGCCTTCCGCTCGATGGCGCGGCGAAGGATGTAGATGGCCTGCTCCACGTCGTCAGCCTTGGCCGGGGCGAAGAAGGCCTGCAGGAAGGTGGGGGCGGATTCCCGCGCGGCGGTGCCGCAGGCATGTAGGCTGTGGGGCACGTCACGCCAGCCCAGCAGCGTTACGCCGCAGGCTCGGGCGGCATCCTCCACCAGGGCGACGCAGCTCTGGCGGCTCTCCGGGTTGCGGGGGAAGAAAAACTGCCCCACGCCATATTGCCCGACCGCTGGCAGTTCAAAGGGCAGCACCGCCCGGAAGAGGCCGTCGGGCAGCTGCAGCAGGATGCCCGCGCCGTCGCCGGTGTCAGGGTCATAGCCCGCGCCGCCACGGTGAGCCAGACGCTTCAGCACATGCAGGGCGTCCTTGACGATGGCGTGGGACTTCTGTCCCTTCTGGTTGGCCACAAAGCCGGTACCGCAACTGTCGTGTTCAAACTCTTCCCGCCACAGTGGCGCGTTCTTGAGGTTCATTGCCTTGCTCCTATATCAAAATTCAATGCTCGGTTTTATAGAGTTCCAGCACTCGCAGGGCGATCTCCTTGAGTGAGGTGCCGGTGTCCATCGATCTTTTTTGCAGGTAGCGCCAGGCCTCGGCCTCGCTCATCTGCAGGCGGTTCATCAGCACCACCTTGGCCTTCTCGGCCACCGCGCGGCGGTCGAGGTCCTGTTTGAGCTTCTTTGTCTCCTCATTGGCCCGGGTGAGCTTGGATCGGTAGTGCCCGATGAGCTCCAAGGTGGAGAGCAGGGCCTGGGCCGTGACCGGCCGGGGAACCGGCACCACATCGGCGGAGCCGATCTGCTCCTTCACATAAACCATCTGATCGGGCGGCGTCATCAGCAGCACCGAGCAGTCGCTGTTGGAGAGCAGATCCATGGAAAAGTCCAGCCCGGACATGTCGTTGAGGGTGTAACCGACGATGGCGATGTCCACCGGGTGGGTGGCCGCCGACCGCAGTGCCTGCATGCCGGAGACGCAGCCGTCGCTGACCGCGTACCCGCGAGAGGTGAGGATGGCCCGGATCTGCCGGATGAGATCGGGCTTGCGCAGTACCAACAGCACATTGCACGGCATTCGGGGCTCCACCTCCTCCTGCGACTTTGCTGTGCCCGCTTTGCCCATCAATACCGCGCCAGATACCGGTCCAATTCCCAGTCATGCACCACGCTGTTGTACTCGGCCCACTCCAGCCGTTTGGCCTTGAGGTAGTTGGCCATGGCGTGCTCGCCCAGCGTGGCACAGATGAGTTCGTCGCCAGCCAGGGCATCAAGGGCCGCGCCAAGGTCGGCCGGCAGCGCGGCGATGCCCAGCGTCTGTCGGTCAGCTTCTGTCATTTCATATACGTTGCTTTCAATCATGGGCGGGGGGGTCAACCCACGGCGCAGGCCATCCAAACCCGCCGCCTGCATGGCCGCAAAGGCCAGGTAGGGGTTGCAGGATGGGTCGGGGGAGCGGAGCTCCAGCCGGGTGCCGTCGGCTCCGTCGTCGGGCACGCGGATCATGGGGCTGCGGTTTCGCCGGGCCCAGGAGACATAGACCGGTGCCTCAAACCCCGCCACCAACCGCTTGTAGGAGTTGACGAGGGGGTTGGCCAGGGCCGTGATGGCGCCGCTGTGGGCCATGATGCCCGCGGCGAAGGCCTGCGCGTCGGCCGAGAGACCCAAGGGACTGGCGTCGTCGGCGAAGCAATTGACCCCATCGCGCCACAGCGACAGGTTGGCATGCAGGCCGCTGCCGGCCATGTTGGGCCGGGGCTTGGGCATGAAGGTGGCAGCCAGCCCATGGCGCTGGGCAATGGTCTTGACCGCCAGGCGGAAGGTCATCATGTTGTCAGCCGCCCGAAGGGCGTCGGAGTAGCGGAAGTCGATCTCGTGCTGGCCGGGGGCCACCTCGTGGTGGCTGGCCTCCACGTTGAAACCCATTTCCTCCAGCGCGATGCAGATGTCGCGGCGGGCGTCCTCGCCCAGGTCCACCGGGCCCAGGTCAAAGTATCCGCCGTCATCGTGGGTGATCGTGGTGGGCTTGCCCTGGTCGTCGGTGTGGAAGAGGAAGAACTCGCACTCGGCACCGATCTTCAGCTCAAACCCCAGAGAGGCGGCATCGGCGATGGTGCGTTTCAAAATGTAGCGCGGGTCACCCTCAAAGGGCTGGCCGTCGGGGCGGTAGACGTCGCAGATGAGGCGTGCCACCCGGCCGGCCTGGGGCCGCCAGGGGAACACCGTGAAGGTGGAGGGGTCGGGCCGCAGGTACATATCCGACTCCTCGATGCGCACAAAGCCATCCACCGAGGAGCCGTCAAACATGTAACGGCCGTCCAATGCCTTCTCCAGTTGTTCAATGGTGATGGCAACGTTTTTCAGCTGGCCAAAGAGATCGGTAAACTGCAAGCGGATGAACTTCACGCTGCTTTCGCGGGCGAGGGAGAGCACTTCGTCATGCAAGATCGCCATTGATCATTCCTCCATCCGGGTATGTGACAGCGTACAAAAACGCCGCCCGGTGTATATCGGTCGGTTTGAGTCGACCTATGGGCCATAATATGCAAGAGAAAATAAAAAATCCTGCATTATTCGTCTATTATAGCATAATACAAGCCGAATGCAAGTAAAACGCGCAATGAAATACAAGGAAGCCTTGAATTCCGACACATGGGTAGAATACAGGATTCAGTATGGCTGACGCAGTAAAAAGGAGGAAAAACAGCGGAGGAAGGCCTGCGATGTGCCGGGCGCCCGAGAGTTTCCCGGCTTCAGGTTGTCAGCAGGCGGAAGAGCGCGACCAAGCGTGGGTCCTCGGTCAGCAGCCGCTCGGGGTGAAACTGCACGCCCCACAGCGGTCGGCCGTCGGTGGTCTCCATGGCTTCTAGCACGCCGTCGGGGGCGGCGGCGCTTACCAGGAAACCGGCGGGCACCCGGCGGATGGCCTGGTGGTGGGTGCTGTTGACGATGGTCTCGGCCCCGAGGATGGGCTGCAGAAAGGACCCGGGCCGCACGGCGATGGGGTGCCGGCTGCCAAAGGGGTGGGGCGTGGCGGTTTGGCTGGGCAGATCCTGCCACAGGTCGCCGCCCAGGGCCACGGCCATCAGCTGGATGCCACGGCAGATGCCAAGCACCGGCTTGCCCGCGGCGGCAAAGGCGTGGAGGCAGGCCAGCTCCAGTCGGTCTCGCAGGGGGTCGACACCACGGCTGGCGGTGTTCTCCTCGCCAAAGAGGGCGGGGTCCACGTCGTCGCCGCCGGTCAGCAGCAGGCCATCCAGCCGTGCGGCCAGCGTCTCGGCCTCGTCCGCGCCGTCAAAGAGCATCACCGGGATGCCGCCGGCCTCCCGCACGGCATCCAGGTAAGGGCTGTTCAACTGGGCGGCACGGCAATTGCCGCGCTCGTTGTAAGTAGGGGTGGCTGTCACCCCGATCAATGGCTTCATGTGTTTCTCCCCAACGGTGGCACACCAGACGATGGGTCTGGGTGGCCAATGTTTTCCCTCACTTGCCCAGATAGGCAGTGAGTTCAATCTCCACACCGGCGTCCTTGGGCAGGCGCGCCACCTGCACCGCCGAGCGGGCGGGGTAGGGTTGCTCAAAGAACTTGGCGTAGATCTCGTTGACGGCGGCAAAGTCGTTCATGTCCCGCAGGAACACGGTGGCCTTGACGACGTGGGAGAAGTCCGCACCGGCGGCGGCCAGCACAGCCTCAAGGTTGCGGAACACCTGCCAGGTCTGGGCCTGGATGTCGCCCTCAATGAGCGCGCCGGACGCCGGGTCCAGCGGGATCTGGCCGGAGGTATAGAGGAGATCGCCGACACGAACGGCGTGGCTGTAGGGGCCGACGGCCGCCGGGGCGTTGGGGGCGTGGATGCTTTGCTTGGGCATGGGGTTCTCCTTTCGTCAGGCCTCGGTGGACAGCGCCGCCACCAGCAGGTCAACGCATTGTTCAAAGTCCTTGAGGTCGATCATCTCGGCGGCCGAGTGGACGTAGCGGGTGGGGAGCGACAGGCACCCCGATGGCACGCCGCCCCGACTGGGTTGGATGGCGCCGGCGTCGGTGCCCCCGGCGGTCAGCACTTCCAGCTGGTAGGGGATGCCATGGGCATCGGCGGCATCCTGCAGCCAGCGGCGTACGGTGGGGTGGGCGATGAGCGACTGATCGCGCACTTTGATAGCCGGGCCCTTGCCCAGCCGTGCCGAGCAGGCGGGCGTCACCTCGGGGGTATCGGCGGCCAGCGTCACGTCGATGGCCAGGCCGAGCTCGGGCTCGATGGCGTAGGCCGCGGTGTGGGCCCCGCGCATGCCCAGCTCCTCCTGGGTGGTGAAGACGGCATAAATGTCATAGGGCGAGCGTTCCACCCGGCGCAGCGCGTCGATGAGGATGGCGCAGGCCGAGCGGTCGTCCATCGCCCCGGCGGAAAGGCGGTTGCCGCAGTCACTCACCAGCGTGGCAAACACGCAGATGTCGCCAATCTGCACCTTCTGCTCCGCTTCGGCCCGGTTGGCGGCACCGATGTCCACAAACAGGTTCTCGGGCTTCAGCTTCTCCATACTGCTCACGGTCTTGGTTTCATACCCCACCACGCCGGTCACGCCGTTTTCAAAGCGTACGGGCACAAAGAGGTTCCAGTGGAACCGCACACCGCCCACGGCGCACACCCGCAGGAAGCCGTCGTCGTCGATGTGGGTGACCATGAGGCCGATCTGATCCATGTGGGCAGCCACCATGACGCGCCGGCCGCCGCCGCGCTTCACGGCCACCAGGTTGCCCATGGCATCGCGGTAGACCTCGTCCACATAGGGCTTTACCAGTTCCTCAATCTTGGCGGCGATGGCATCCTCCCGGCCGGAGGGGCCATACACCGGCAGCAATTGCTTCAGCACATCCAGGGCCTTGCTCATTTCCGTTCCTCCTTCAAGTGTTCGTGGGCGCTACCCAGGAAGGCCTGCAGCAGCCGCCCGGCGTTGTCATAGTCAGTTTTGCTCATCGTGCAGATGGGCGAGTGGATGTAGCGGCAGGGCACATTGATGTTGACGACCGGTACCCCCGCGCGTGACAGCGACACCGGGCCGGCGTCGGTGCCACCAAAGGCCCCGGCGCGGTTCTGCCACGGGATGCCGTTGCGCTCCGCCACGCCGATGAGGAACCGGCGCAGGGCGTTGTTGGAGATGGCTGACCGATCCATGATGGAGATGGCCGGGCCCTGGCCCACGCGGGTCACCCTGAGGTGATCGGCCACGTCGTGGATGTCGGCACAGGTTGTGCCCTCCAGGATCACGGCGGCGTCGGGGGCCACGGCATGGGCGGCCACCTGTGCGCCAAACCCGCCGATTTCCTCCATCACCGAGAAGACGCCCACCAGCGTGGCGGCGTACTGGTGCTGCAAGGCTTCCAACAGCAGGGAGCAGCCGGCACGGTCATCGAGGGCGCGGCTCTTCACAAGGTTGTCGCCAAACTCCACATACCCGGGCTCAAACACCACCCAGTCGCCGCGCTGCACCAGCTTCTCGGCCTCCGCCCGGCTGGAGACGCCGATGTCAATCGTCAGCTCCTCAATGGGCACGGGCTTCTTGATGTCCTCGGGCTTTAAGAGGTGGATGGGCATGGCACCGATGACACCGGGCACGCCCTTCTCGCCGATGCGCACCCGCTGGGAGAGGAGGATGCGCCCATCGATGCCGCCGATGGTGGCAAAGTGGAGCAGACCGTTGTCCTCAATGCGGTTGAGGATGAGACCAACCTCATCCATGTGGGCCACGGCCATGATGGTGGGGCCGTTGGGGTCGCTGCCCCGGCGGGTGACGATGACGTTGCCCAGTTTATCCCTCCGCACCTCGTCGCAGAAGGCGGCGGCGGTTTGCATGATATACTCCCGCACCCGGTCTTCCCGTCCGCTGGGGCCGGGCAGGGCGGTCAATTCCTTCAGATACACGGCCATTCCTCCCAATCCGAGTTGATCTCCCTGAGGAAGTGCGCCAGCAGCTTGCCTCCCTGGGCGACGACGTCGCGGTGCAGGCTCTCCACCGTGGTGTGCATGTAGCGCAGCGGCAGCGACAGCAGCAGGAAGGGCACGCCGGAGCGCGAGAGCATGATGCCGTCGCCATCGGTGCTGGTGTCACCGGGGATGACCTCGATGGCCAGCGGAATCTGGGCGGCCTTGGCAAGCTTCTCGGCACGCAGGGCAAGGCGACGATCCAACACTGGCCCCTCAGCCAGGGCGATGCGGTCATAGGGTACCATCTTGGGGTTGTCGCTCTTGTTGATGTAGGCGTGGGTCACGTCAATGACGACGGCCAGATCGGGCTGCAGGGCGAAGGCACCCTGCATGGCGCCGTAGCCGCCGACCTCCTCCCGGGTGGTGGCGGTGAAGACCACGTCGGCGGCGCAGGGTTTCTTGCGCAGCAGGCGCATGGCCTCCAGCATCACGGCGATGCCGGCCCGGTCATCGATGGCGCGGCCCGTCAGCACATCACCGGCCAGGGTGGCCAGCGGCTGGCGCAGCGACACGATGTCGCCCACCTGCACCAGTTCCCGCACCTTTTGGGCGGGGTAGCCGATGTCGATGAAGAGCTCTGGTACGGTCAATACCTTTTTTCTGTCCTCTTCGCTCAGCACGTGGGGGGGCTTGATGGCCACCAGGCCAAAATAGTCGCCGGCCCGGCCGTGGACGGTGACCTCCAGCCCCGGCAGCACCCGCGGGTCGAACCCGCCGATGGTGACAAAGCCGAGGAAACCGTCGTCCTCGATGGAGCGAACCATCAGGCCCAGCCCGTCGCTGTGGGCGGCCACCATTACCTTGGGGCCGTTGCCGCCCATGCGGGCGAAGGTGTTGTGAAAGGCGTCCTGCCACACATCCTGGCTCCAGCGGCCAAACCACTGGCGCGCCAAGTCGGCCGAGGGCTTTTCAAAGCCCGTCAGGCCGGGGATGGCGGTGGACTCCCGCAGGAATTCGGTGATGCTGTCTGGCATTGCGATCCTCCGTGTCCTATTCAGTATCTTGCAGATTATACCATTCTGGGCCAAATTATACCATGCCGCGGGGCATTTTCGGCCCATTGGGGTAGGCAGGGCTGGTCAGTGTGGCGGTAGGCTGTTAGAATGGGGAACAGATTGTAAATGGGGGGCGGAAATGGAAGCGGTACTCTTTGACATGGATGGATTGCTGCTCGATACCGAGCGGCTGGCGTTGCGGGCGTGGATGGAAGGCGCGGCGGCCCTGGGGGCGGAGCTGAGCGAGGCGACGGTGCTGGAGACGATCGGCGTGGACTGGGAGCGCACCCGGCGCATCATCGCGGCGGCGCTGCCCGGTGGGGAGGAGGACTTCCCGGCCCTGCAGCGGGAGGTACAGGGCATCTACCACCGCCTGCTGGAGACGGATCTCGTCATCAAGCCCGGCGCAGCGGAGTTGCTGGCGGCCCTCAAGGAGCGAGGCGTGCCCATGGGGCTTGCGACCTCCACCACCCGGGAGGGGGCCGAGCGGCGGCTGACCAAGGCGAGGTTGCTGGGGTACTTCTCTGGCTCGGCCTGTGGGGATGAGATCACCAACGGCAAGCCCGCGCCGGATATCTTCCTGCTCTCTGCCCAGCGCGTGGGGGCTGACCCGGCCCATTGCGTCGTGCTGGAGGATTCGCCGGCCGGCCTGCGTGGGGCGCGCGACGCCGGTATGCGCACCATCTGGGTACCCGACCTGGTGCGGCCCGAGGGTGATGGGGAGCACCTGGCCGACTGGCTGGTCAAGGATTTGTGGGAAGCGAAGGACATCCTCTTTTCTCTGTAGGTTTCGTTTGATTGCAGGAAGCGGGTGACGTTATGCGGTTGTGGACGGTTCAGACGGTTACGTGTTACCAGCGATTGCTGGTTGATGGCATTGTCCACTGCCAGGCACTCTCGAGCTTCGCACAATCGGATCCATCCATCACCAAAGCCTACGAGTGGATGGCTGGTGAAATGGGAGATCGACTCGGGCCACCACCCGCAGGGGCGCGATATCCGTTTTGGGCTTGGTATAGGCTGGATGGTCGAAACCGTAAGCCTGGTCTCCATCGTTTGGAGTTCCGTTCATATGGCCAAGAGCATGTATGCCTAGAGCTTGACATGCCAACGAGCGACGTGCTTCTCAGCGATGAAGAATTGTGGCACTTGTGCTCAACCATTGGTATTGCAGCGCTAAAGAGGATCCTTCGGCGTTGGAGGACGAGGAAAGATGGCTCGACGCCCTTCCGGCGACACAGAGGGAGGAGGAGAAGCGGATCTCCTGGAAACGAGTGTTTCAAATCCACCCTCCTCGGGGGCAGTCCAGCCGGTACGTCCAGGCCACATTTTGGCAACTTCGGGCGGATCGGGTGGTTGATGCAAGGTATTTTCCGGCCCGCGGTACCAAACGCTAAGAGACCCTATCCTTGCACAAGGCCCAAAAGAATTTGCTTTGTGGTGGTATGATGATCGTACCCTGACAAAACGTGAGGAACCATGAAACTCATACAACAATTTGGCATTCTATTGGCCCTGTGCCTGGTGGGCGAGGGCGTGGCACTGGTGTTGCCGGTGCCCGTGCCGGGCAGTGTGCTCGCCATGCTTTTCCTGTTTCTGCTGCTCTCCACCAAGCTCTTGCGGGAGGAAGCCGTTGCCGGGGCGGGAGACTTCCTGCTGGGGAACATGGCGTTTTTCTTCCTGCCGGCTGGGGTGGGCATCCTGGCGCAGTTCTCGGCCATCCGCGGCACCGTTTGGATTTTGCTTTTCATCTGCGTGGTCACGCTGGTGCTGACATTTGCAGCCACGGCGTTCACCGTGCGGGCGGTGGTGGCCCTGCAAAACAGGTTGAGGGGGGAGCGGCAATGAGTGAGTGGACCAACCTTCCCACCTTTGGCGTGGCGCTGTCCATCGGGGCCTATGCCGTGGGCCTGTGGGTCAACCGGAAGCTGCGCAGCCCCCTGGCCAACCCGCTCTTCATCGCCATCGCTCTGGTCATCGCCGTGCTGCTGGTGTTTCACATCCCGCTGGAACACTATCAGAGCGGCGCGGGGCTGATCTCGCTCTTCCTGGGGCCGGCCACGGCATCGCTGGCGCTGGCCATCCACCGGCGCATGGATGTACTCCGCCGCAACCTGCTGCCGGTGCTGTGCGGCACGGCGGTGGGCGCGGCGGTCTCCATGGGCAGCGTGTGGGGGCTCAGCCGGCTCTTTGGCTTGGGCGATGAACTGACGTTTACCCTGCTGCCCAAGTCGGTCACTACACCCATCGCCATGGAGCTTTCCCGCCAGCACGGGGGAATCGTGCCGGTCACGGTGGCGGCGGTGGTGTTCACCGGCATACTGGGGGCGGTGTTTGCTCCGTTGCTCCTTCGGCTCTTCCGTGTGAAGGACCCGGTGGAGGCTGGCCTTGCCATCGGCACGGCCAGCCACGCTGTGGGTACCACCAAGGCCCTGGAACTGGGGGAGACCGAGGGCGCGATGAGCGGCATTGCCATCGGCCTGGCTGGTCTGTTCACAGTGGTGTATTCGTTGTTTCTGTAAGCAGGTAGATGACACAAAGGCCCGCTTCCGTGGGGAAGCGGGCTTTTGTTTTGCCGATTGCTTATTGTTGCAGGGCCGTCTTGCGGAAGGCGGCAATGTCCACCGCACCGGCATCGCGGCGGGAGTGTTCGGCTGCCGCCGCCAGCAGTTGCGCCTCAATGTCCACATCGGGATGGGGCACCGAGGTCTGCCCGGCAGCCACGGCGTTTAGAAACTGCAGCAGCACTCCCTCGCTGTCTTCGGGCGGCAGGGTGCTGCGGTCGACGGAGATGATCTCGGTCTGGCCGGTCAGGAAGTCGCTGATTTCGATGGTGTCAGCCTGCTGGGAGGCACGCAGCTCCCCGCAGGAGCCCATGACGTGCAGCGTCCGGTCGCTGGTCATGGCGAAGGCGCTGATCGTCAGCGTGGCCAGCGCGCCATTGTCGAAGGACACCAGCGCGGTCAGATGGTCGTCTGAGGTGTTGGCGCAGCGGAACACGCAGCGGCCATAGGGGCCGGCCAGCAGCGCGCGGCGACGCCCCTCAAAGCTGAGGTCGGCGCTGATGGTGTCGACGGGCCAGCTGGTGTTGGGTGTCAGGTAGATGCGCGGGGCGAAGTAGGGGCAGGTGTGCTCGGCGGGGCATCCCTCCAAGCATCGCTCCGGTGCGCCCTCCGGCGCGTTGCCAGCCGTGAAGAAGCTGAGGGCTCCGCGTGCGCAGACACTCTCGGCCTGGCCTCCGGCGATCTCGGTGAGCAAAGCCATCCCTTGCCAGCCGATGGTCAGCAACGGCGACACAGCCGACGTGGCGCTGCCGGACCGCACCGCCGCATGGGAGTAATGGATATGCTCCATACCGGTGGTCAGCGTCAGCGACAGCGGCTGGCCGATGCACCCCTTGCCAATGAGCTGCTTGACCGTAGAGAACAGCGCCGAATGACGCAGTTCGTTGCCTACCAATACAACACTTTCGGGGTTGGCCAGAACTTGCCGCCCAATGCTGGAGATGTGGGAAAGATCGACCCCGAGGGGGGACTCCAGCAACACGTGATAGCCCCGCTCCAGCGCGGCCTGGGCACAGGCGGGCTGTTCGTCGGCTGGTAGACAGAGCAGCGCACAATCGGCCAGCCGCTCGCCAGCCAGCAACTCGCGCCAATCGCCGAAGCGCCGGTCGGCGGCAACCCCGTGCTGGTCTGCAAACACAGCCAGCCGCCCCTCGTCTTTTTCCGCCACCGCCGTGATGGTCAACTGCTCCGGGTGCTGCATGGCGTAAGGCCCATAGGTTTGGGTGGCCCGGCCCCCCGCGCCCAGCTGTACCGCGCTCATCTGCATGTCGGTCAACCTCCCCTGATTTCCCATATTATACCATGGCGGCGATGCGATGCAGAGGGGGAGCGGCATGGATTTTCTGTGAATGGAGGAGGTGCCCTTCATGCAAGCAGCCCTTGCATTTTGGGCATTGATTCTGCTATACTGTAGCTAAAATGCAGGGAGCGCACTTTTTCCCTTCAAAACTTGGGGCGCTCCCCAGGAGGTTACGCCTTGCTGCCCCTGTGTGGCAGCCATGGCGCACCCCACATTTGCCTGTGGAGGACTACCCCAATGCGATTCACCAAAATGCATGGCGCGGCCAACGATTACGTCTATGTGGATGTGAAGGCGGAGCCGCTGGACGAAAGCCTGCTGCCCCGGCTCACCGTGGCTCTGGCCGACCGCCACACCGGTGTGGGCAGCGACGGGCTCATCCTCATCTGCCCGTCGGCGCAGTGCGATTTCCGCATGCGCATGTTCAATGGTGTAGACGGCAGCGAGTCGGAGATGTGCGGCAATGCCATACGCTGCGTGGGCAAGTACGCCCACGACCATGGGCTGACCGGCAAGATCGAGTTGACCATCGAAACGCTGGGCGGCGTAAAGCGCCTGAAGCTCTTCCCCGGTGCCGACGGCAAAATTGATCGGGTGAGGGTGGACATGGGCGCGCCGGTCTTTGACCCGCCGCAGATTCCGGTGGCGGCGGAGCGGCCTTTTGACCTGACCGCCGAAGCCGACGGGAGCACCTGGACGCTGCACTGTGCCTCCATGGGCAACCCCCACGCCGTCACCTATGTGGACGACCCGATGACACTTGACCTGCCGCGTATCGGCCCCGCGTTGGAGAACCATGCGCTGTTCCCCCGGCGCGCCAACATCGAGTTCGCCCGGGTGATCGACCGGGGTCGTATCCAAATGCGGGTGTGGGAGCGGGGCAGCGGCGAGACGATGGCCTGCGGCACCGGCGCCTGCGCCACGGCGGTGGTGTCGATGGCCCGTGGGCTGGTGGATGACCTCGTGGATGTGGCGCTGCGCGGTGGCACGCTGACGATTGAATGGCCGAACCGGCAGGGCAGCGTCTTTATGACGGGGCCTGCGGTGGAGGTCTTTACCGGTGAGATTGACATTGACGCTTTGTTAGGAGGAACGCTATGATTTGGGCCAACGGAAATTTCCAGTTGTTGCAAGACAATTACCTGTTTTCCACCGTCGCGCGGAAGGTGGGGGAGTATACAGCCGCCCATCCGGGCGTTGAGCTCATCCGCATGGGCATCGGCGACGTGACACTGCCGCTGCCCAAGGCCGTGCTGACCGCCCTGCATGAAGCGGTGGATGAGCAGGGCCATGCTGAGACGTTCCGTGGCTACAGCCCCGACGGTGGCTACGAGTTTCTGCGGCAGGCCATCGCCGAGCATGACTATAAGGCACGCGGTGTCAACGTGGACGTGGACGAAATCTTTGTCTCCGACGGGGCGAAGAACGACACGGCCAACTTTACCAACATGCTGGACACCGGCAACATCATCGCCATCACCGACCCGGTGTACCCGGTGTACCTCGATAGCAACGTGATCGCCGGCAACGGCGGCAAAGTGCAGCCTGACGGCAAGTTCACCCGCATCCGGCTGATGCCCTGCCTGGCGGAGAATGACTTCCAACCCGACCTGCCGCGCCACAAGGTGGACGTCATCTACCTGTGCTCCCCGAACAACCCGACGGGCACGGTGATGAACCGGACGGAACTCAAGAAGTGGGTCGATTATGCCCGGCGGCATGGCAGCCTCATCCTCTTTGACAGCGCCTATGAGGCCTACATCAGCGACGACAGCCTGCCCCACTCCATCTACGAGATTGAGGGCGCGCGGGAGGTCGCGGTGGAGTTCCGCAGCTACTCCAAGACGGCGGGGTTCACCGGCGTGCGCTGCTCCTACACCGTGGTGCCCAAGGACATCAAGGGGCGCATCAAGGAGGGGGGCACCGCTTCCCTCAACAAGCTGTGGGCCAGGCGGCAGAGCACCATGTTCAACGGCGTTGCCTACATCATACAGAAGGCGGCGGCGGCCATCTACACCCCCGACGGCAAGGAGCAGATCCGCCAGAATGTGGCCTACTACATGAAGAACGCCAGCGCCATCCGCTCCTGCTTTGAGCAGATGGGTCACCAGGTCTTCGGCGGCGAGAACGCACCCTATGTGTGGCTACGCATTCCGGAGGGGTTCACCTCCTGGCAGTACTTCGACCACTTACTGGACCGCTACAACATCGTGGGGACACCGGGCTCGGGCTTCGGCTCCTGCGGCGAGGGGTACCTGCGCCTGACCGGCTTTGGCAGCCAGGAGAACACCGCCCGGGCCATTGAGCGGTTGAAGAACGGCGGCAAATAGGCAAACAAATGGAAGGGGATCGCTCCGTGGGCGATTTCATTCGGTTTCGTTTTGGTGAAACAAGGACCCACCCCACTGTTTTAACGGGGTGGGTCCATTTTCTTATCGTGCTCATGGAGAGACACAGGGCTGCATCCTCAATAATACTTGCCTTCTTCCAGCCTCTTTTGGCGCAGCACAAAATCATGATACCCCGCATAATCCGCGAGCAGCTGATTGTTCTTTGCGCTCACCTCCGAAAAGTAAGCGGTGGCATGGGCGTTTTGCTCGAGGGAAGCTAGATTGGATTGCATCCCCTTTAGAAGCTGGCCCTGTTGCTCAAACCCACTCTGGATGCTGGTGATATTCTGGTTTACATCACAAAGCGCGCGATACATCATGACGTTGGTCTTGTTCATATCGTGAATGCTTTGCACGGTTTCCGATAGTTTCTGTATAAAGATGCCTTGGTTTTCGATTTCAATCTCTTTGAGAATCGTCTGCTCACAAAGCCGATAGGCACCATCTGCCCCTTCCAAAGAATGGCAAATACCGCTTTCAAGAAATTCAAGATATTTGCTGACTCTTGCCAAACCGCGATACTTGATATAAAGGATATCCAGATCGTAGTATTTTTGCAAAAGCAGTTTGGCATCATTGTATTTGGCTTTAAGCAATGCGATGTTCTGACGTGAAACAGCCTGAGATCGTTCGTTCTGTTTCAATTTGGCATTTCTATCTTCCAGCGTTTGATTGTACGCGGCGATGGCTTCCCCGTTCTTCCGGTTGATCTCCCGCTGTTCCTGCTCATACTTCTTTTTCTCAATGCGATCCTTCCTTGGCTTTCTCATGATCATGCAAATGGAGACCAAGGGAAACAAGACCAATCCAACGTTACGGGATATGCCAAAGAACATGGATGCGATCTCATCCATTTCCATGCCTCTTTGGTCATAGACCCAGCCTACAAAGAGGAACAGGATGATGAACAGTACAATGGCTGAAATCAGGGCTGCGACCAGTGCGAAAAACACAGAAGAGATGATGTGTGTAACCCAGGATCGCCTCTTGGGAGGTTCGGCCTGCGCAATCAGAGCTGGCTTATGCGACATGGGGATTTCTGGCCAGGTTTTGGTGCTTTCTGCCCTTACCAGACCCTCCAGCACATAGCATTGCTTTTCCAATTCATAAATTGCTTTCAGGTATTTGATTAGGTCGTTGGAATGCTTCATAATCCCTCCTTTAGCAGGTCCTCACTGATTCCTCCAGTATTTCTATATTATACCATGGGTTCTATCGCCTGGAATGAGCGAAGTGCCGGACAGCGAGCGAACAACGCTCGATGCCCGGCACTTTCCATGCCATTTGCCATCGCCCCTGGGGGCGATCCCGTTGTGGTGGTGTCAGGGCCGTGTGAAGAAGTTGATGAGCTCCCGGTTGACTTCTGCCGCCCGCTCGTGGTTGATACCATGGCCCACACCGGGGTAGATGCGGTGTTCCATGCCTTCGCGCGCCAGTGTCTCCACACTAGCGGCAGAGTAGGCGAGGGGATCGCAGTCGCCTAGCAGGAAGAGTGTCTTGCCCCGCAGGGCGGCAACCTCCTCCGCGTTCAGCGGCTCAATGCGGTGGAAGCCCATGGCCATGGTGTTGAAGTGGCGCAGCAGCAGGGTCCAGTGCTCCATCAGCGCATCGTTGCCGGTGAAAACTGCAATGTTCTCCCCGATCATCTTGGCCAGCAGTTTTCCTACGTTTCGCTTTGTCGGCAGAAGGGCTTCCGGCAGAAAGACGCGCATCATCTTACCCATGGGGCTGCCGATGCCAGCAGCAAGGCTGCCGGCCATCGAGACGCACCGCAACACCCGCTGCGGCCGGCGGGCGGCATAGCGCTGGGCCAGGTAGGCACCGTTGGAGGTGCCGGCGACGAGCACTGCGCCCAACCCCAGGCCATCGAGCACGTCATCAACCCAGCATTCCTGCAGGAAGCCCTTGCCGTATTGTGCATTGGGGCGGCTCTTGCCCGGCCCGCCCATGGTATCCAACGCGAACAGGCGGAAGTGCTTCGAGAGTTCCGCGGCATTGTAAACCCACATCAACGCCGCGTCATCGCCCACGCCGTGGAAGAGAACCAATGGCGGCAGCCCGGCGTCCCCGGCAAGCAGGACATGGGTAGTGCCGTAGCGGGTGGGGATGTCCCGCTCCTCCACGGGCACACCCCATTGGCCCAGCAGCCGGTCGTAGGACGCCAGCAGCGCCTGCTCGCCTCGTTTGCTTCGATACAGCTTAACCATTGTTCAGGCCCTCCTCCGACCACAGGAAGCGCAGCAATCGATCGATGGGAACGAAGGGCAGCGGTACCGTGCTCTGCGCCAGCATCATGCCCGCCCCCTGCATCACGGCAAAATAGGTAACCGCCAGCGTCAACGGTTCCAGCGGGGCAATCTGACCGGCTTGTTGGCCTTCCTGTAGAAGCTCTGCAAACTGCAGCACCAGCTGCGCGTTGCGGCGGCGCAGTTCCTCCGCCGTATCGGCAGGCAGGGCATCGGGCATGGAGGCCTGCAGCAGCAACAGCCGCCAATGCTGGGTGGAGAGGCTGTCGGGGCAGAGCAGCGCCTCGGTCAGCCACCGGATGCGATCGGCCGGCGTGCCCTCCAGCGCCATGGCCAGCCCCACGGCCCGGGCTGCGCCATCGGCAGCCAGTGCAAGGATGCGCTGGTAAATGGCGTCCTTGGTGGGGAAGTAGTGGTACACAAACCCCTGGCTGAACCCGGCGTGCCGGGCAATGTCCCCAATCTTGGTGCCGTGCAACCCCTTGCGGGCAAAGACCTCCATCGACGCCAGCAGGATGCGCCGCGCTCCTCCGTCAGGCACGTCAGCCTCAAAGCCTTCCTCGATGGCCCGCAACAGGGCGGTTCCTTGGTCGCTCATGCGTCCTCCAATTTGAATGAATGTTCATTCAAAGCATATGCGTCTGTCATTCTGTTGTCAATAGTCATTGCGTTTTTGCATCACGTTCCCGGTATGGAGCTAGGGGGAATCTCTCCTGTGTAAGGGAAGCACATCCATTCTCTCTGCATCCGGGTTGCGCGAGCTCTGCTGCGCTTGCTTCGAGATGCTGGTGCGGCCTTGCTGGCTGGTTGTGTGCAATTGGTTTGGATGGCGAATGTGTGTTTGCTTTTTAGCCCAGTTTTTTCAAAAAACCCCCTTGTCAAACGTACCACCATCTGGTAAGATACTCCTTGCTTACGTGAGAGAACAGGCGCGAAAGTGGCCCATCACTCACGACTTTAGGAAAGGAGGCCCGAAAATGGTAAAAGCACGTTTGAACGGCAATGCAGCGCTCGCAGGCGTTACCTTTGGGTTCGCATGGGACGATCATGCCATTTTCCGGCCCGAACGCATGCTCTAAACAGGGCACGCCGCGGGCCAGCACCCCCGCGGAGCACTCGTTGTAATCCAAGCCGCGGGAGAATCCCGCGGCTTTTTGTACACCGCGGGTGGTAAGGGGGAATTCATTTGAACCGGATCCGATTCCAACGGCTGTGGCAGTTCACCAAGGGCTTCCGCGGCAAGTATCTGCTGTCGCTGTTGGGCGTCTTCATGGACGTGATTCTCAATTTTCTTTGGCCGCTCATCCTGGGGTGGCTGGTGGATGGCATTCTAAACCCGAAACCTAAGGTTAACTCCGGCAGCGTCAACATCGGTCAGCTGTTGGGCCTGGGCAAGGATGTCGAGACCTATGTGGCAAACAACCTGTGGGTGTGCTGCCTCATCATCGTGGCCATCATGGTTGTCCGCGGCCTCTTCATGTTCCTGAAGGGGCGCATGAGCAGTGAGACATCGGAGGGTGTGGCGAAGAATGTGCGGGAGCGGCTGTACAATCACCTGCAGAGCCTTCCCTTTGACTACCATGTGAAGGCCGAGACCGGCGACCTCATCCAGCGTTGTACGACCGACGTGGACACGACGCGCATGTTCATCGGTTCCCAGTCGCCGGAGCTGTTTCGTGCGTTTGTGGTGTTGGTGACGTCGCTCGTGGTGCTGCTCAATCTGAACTGGAAGCTGACGCTCATCTCCATGTGTCTGGTGCCGCTGCTGGTGGCCTTCTCGTTTCTGTACTTTAAGAAGATACAGGGGCAGTTCACCATCGTGGAGCAGGCGGACGGCGCCATGTCCACCGCCCTGCAAGAGAACCTGACCGGCGTGCGCGTGGTGCGTGCCTTTGGCCGTGAGGGGTTTGAGAAGGAGAAGTACGGCAGCCACATCGCCACCCTGCGTGACCGTGTGCGCCACCTGACGCTGATGTTCGCGACCTTCTGGAGCTTCGCGGACTTTGTGACCATCCTCCAGCAGGTGCTGGTGCTCTACTTCGGCGCGTGGTACGCCGTCCATGGCACCATTTCGCTGGGCATGTTCATCGTTTTCAACTCCTACGTGGGCATGTTCCTGTGGCCGTTCCGCAACTTCGGACGGCAACTGGCTGACCTCGGCCGCATGCTCATCGCCGTTGGGCGCTTGAATGACATCCTGGTGGAGAAGGCCGAGGACTCGGGCCCCAACCCGGTGGAGGCAACGCTCAACCGCGACATCGTGTTTGACAACGTGACCTTCCGCTACGACGAAGGCCAGCCGGTGCTGAAAAACCTGAGCTTCACCGCCAAGGCGGGGGAGACCGTGGCAATCCTCGGCGCTACCGGCAGCGGCAAGTCGACGCTTGTGCACCTGCTGCAGCGGCTCTACGACTACCAGGACGGCTCGGTCACCATTGGCGGGGTGGAGCTCAAGACCATTGACAAGCACTGGCTGCGCAGCCATGTGGGCATCGTGCTGCAGGAGCCATTCCTCTACGGCAAGACCGTGCGGGAGAACATCGGCATCATCCACGAAAAGCCCGACCAGGGCGAGGTGGAGACCGTCGCCAGCGTCGCCTCCGTCCACGACGTCATCACCTCCTTCGAGAAGGGCTATGACACCATCGTGGGTGAGCGGGGCGTGACGCTCTCCGGCGGGCAGAAGCAGCGGGTCGCCATCGCGCGCACGCTCATGAAGAATAACGACATTCTGGTGTTCGACGATTCCCTGAGCGCGCTGGACACCGAGACCGACGCGGCCATCCGCAAGGCCCTGAAGAAGCGCCGCCAGGGAATCACAACGTTTATCATCTCGCACCGCATCTCGACCCTGTCGGAGGCGGACCGCATTTTGGTGCTGGAGAACGGCACCGTGACCCAGAACGGCACCCACGAGGAGCTGGTGGAACAGGACGGCCTCTACCGGCGCATCTGGCAGATCCAGAACGCGCTGGAGGAGGAAATGCAGTCCGACATCGCCTTCGCGCCGGTGCCCGGTGAAAAGGAGTTGGTGTAATGGGCGTCCTGCAGGAAGAGGAATTTCAAGACAAAAAGGTAGACTTCGGTATGTGGCGCAAGCTCATTGTGGAGTTTGCCGGTCCCTATAAGAAACTGATCTTCAGCATCATCGGCTGTATGATGGTGTCGGGTACTGGCGACGTGCTGTTCTCACGCATCTCGGCGTGGGTCATCGACAACTTCGTCTCCCTGGGCAAGTGGGACGGCATCCTCATCATGATGGCGGCCAGCGTGGGCCTGCTCATCGTGCAGGCGGGTGTTGTGTTCGCCTTCGTGCGCATGGCCGGGTTTGTGGAATCTGGCATTACCCACGACATCCGCCGCGACGGCTTCAAACGTTTGCAGGAGCTGTCGTTCACCTACTACGACAACACGTCGGTGGGTTACATCATGGCCCGCATGACCAGTGACGCCGACCGCCTGGGCGGCACCATCGCGTGGACGCTGGTCGACCAGTGCTGGGGTTTTACCTTCATGATTGCGGCGCTCGTCGGGATGTTCCTGATGCGCTGGCAGCTGGCGGTCCTAGTGCTGGCGTCGGTGCCATTCATTGCGCTCATCAGCATCTACTTCCAGCGCCACATCCTGAAGGCCCAGCGGGAGGTGCGCCGCACCAACTCCCGCATTACCGGCGCGTTCAACGAGGGCATCATGGGTGCCCGCACCACCAAGACCCTGGTGCGCGAGGAGCTCAACTTCAAGGAGTTCCAGGGCCTGACGGGCCTCATGCGCAGCAAAGCTGTGCGCGCGGCCACCATGACTTCGCTCTTCACGCCCATGGTCATGACCATCGGTGCCATCTCCACCGGTCTGGTGGTGTGGTTTGGTGGCGAGACCGTCAAGATTGCCGGCCTTACCATTGGCGAGCTGGCGTTCTTTATCAACCTCACCTCCTGGTTCTTTGAGCCAATCCGCGCGGCCACCGGCATCTTTGCGGAGCTGCAGAGCTCCCAGGCGGCGGTGGAGCGTGTCATCACCCTGCTCACCACCGAGCCGGACATTCAGGACAAACCCGAGGTCGTGGAGGCGTTCGGCGACGCCTTTACCGCCAAGCGGGAGAATTGGCCCGCCATCAGCGGGGCGGTCGAGTTCCAGGACGTCTCCTTCACCTACAAGGGCGGCCAGAAGGTGCTGGAGAACTTCAGCCTGAACGTGCGCTCCGGCGAGAAGATCGCCTTGGTGGGTGAGACAGGCAGCGGCAAGAGTACCATCGTCAACCTCATCTGTCGCTTCTACGAGCCAACTGAGGGCAGCATCCTGGTGGATGGCGTGGATTACCGCGAGCGTTCCCAGCTCTGGCTGCACTCCAATCTCGGGTACGTGCTGCAGTCACCCCACCTCTTCTCCGGCACCATTCGGGAGAACATCCGCTATGGCAAGCTGGACGCCACCGACGAGGAAGTAGAGGAGGCCGCGAAACTGGTCGATGCCCACAGCTTCATCATGAAGCTGGAGAAAGGCTATGACTCCGAGGTCGGCGAGGGCGGCGGGCGCCTTTCCACCGGGGAGAAGCAGCTCATCTCCTTTGCCCGGGCCATCATTGCCCGTCCCGCGCTCTTCGTGCTCGATGAAGCGACGAGCTCCATCGACACCGAGACCGAGCGGAAGATACAGAACGCCATCGACGTGCTGCTGCACGGGCGGACGAGCTTCATCATCGCTCACCGACTCTCGACGATCCGCAACTCCGACCGAATTCTGGTGGTCAAACAGGGCAAGGTGGCCGAGCAGGGCACCCACAAGGAACTGATGGCCTTGCGCGGTTACTACTATGAGCTCTACACCAACCAGTTCAAGGAGGAGGCCGAGAACCGCCTGCTCGGCATTGAGAAGGCGGGGGAGGAGAGCGCGTAGCTGGCGCTACGCTTTCGCGGCGGCCGCTGGCGCGACCACCGCGAGTTTGGAGGACTCGTTATAGGTATTGGTTTGCCCCGCGCCGCACATGTCGCCGCGGGGCATTTGTTTATCTGGCTCGTGCCGGGTTTTACGAGGGAGACGCGCTGCGGCGGGAAGAAACGTACTTCTATTCGACTGTTTCGTGCCGCGGGCGGATGAACCGCCTGCGCGGTCGTAAGGAGAAAGGGGGCGTTGTACGGTTGTGCGGTGAAGGTCGGTGGGAAGTGCTGCGACTACTGACCTGCTCCGCCGATGAGCCCGGCGGCAAGCATCCCCTCCAGGCAGTGGGCCACGCCGTCCTCCTCGTTGGAGAGGGTCACGGCGTCGGCGGCTGCCTTCGCCTCGTCCACGGCATTGCCCATGGCCACGCCAAGGCCGGCAAAGTGCAGCATTTCGAGGTCGATGGCGTCGTCACCGAAGGCTACCACCTCCGCCGGGGCGATGCCCAATGCGTCGGCCACGGCCCGCAGGGCGTGGGCCTTGGTGGCATCCCGGTGGGCGAAGCGGTAGTGATCTTCCCCGGCGTAGCAAATGGCGGAGCAAGAGGGCACGGCCGCCGCGATGGCGAGCGCCGGCTCGGGGGAGGGGAAGGACGCATTGATCTTATAGGTCGCGTCGGATGGAATGCTGGAGAAGTCCCAAAAGTGCTCCACGCCAAAAGGGTCGGTCAGGGTATCGTCGTTGTGGCAGAAGCCGGTTTCGCCATCAAAAAGAACCCGGCCGGCACCACTGGCCAATGCAAGGCGGGTGATGCGCGCCGAATCCTCCGCCGACAGCAGACAACGGTAGACGACGCGTTCCCCAACCAGCGCCAGCGCGCCGCCGCAGGCGACCACAGCATCGGCCCGCACGGCGTCGATGTACTCGCGGGAGTACCCCACCGACCGGGCGGAGGCGGTCACCACCTTGGCACCGGCCTGTTGGCAGCGGCGCAGGGTTTGGAGCGTGCGGTCGGTGATGCGCTTGTCGTCGGTCAGCAGCGTGCCATCCAGGTCCAACGCGATCAGCTTGTACAAAGGCAGACCTCCTCCGGTTTCGCGGCATCGTACAACAAGTCGCCCGGTTTGTCAAATCTGGATGAAAGTGGTGTGATTAACCGCCGTATATGGTATAATAAACCATATATAACAGGATAGGGGAGGAGCGTATGGATACCTCCGTTTTTCAAACATCGTTCCATATCGATCTGCGAGACGTGGACTTCAACAAGGAACTCAAGCTGAGTGCGCTGTTTGGCTACTTCCAAGAGGCAGCATCCCAGGCGGTGGACGAGTTGGGCATCGGCTTTGCCGCGCTGGAGCGGGAGCATGGAGTGGCCTGGGCACTGCTTCGCATGCGGGTGGAGCTGCTGCGCAGCCCGCTGTGGATGGAGCAGGTCACCGTGGAGACCTGGCCCCTGCCACCACAGCTGCTGGAGTTTGAACGCGATTTCCTGCTGCGGGATGAGCATGGTGAGGTCATTGCCCGGGCGAGTTCGGTGTGGGTCGTCTTCGACATCGCCAGCCGCCGCCTGCGCAAGTGTGACACCATCGCTATTGACTACCCTCCCTTCCGCACCGACCGGGCACTGGGGGAGAAGCTGCGAAAGCTGCCCGACCTGGCTGCGCCGGAGACGGCCTACCGCAAGACCATCGGGTACAGCGATGTCGACCTCAACGGCCACGTGAACAACACGCGTTACCTGGACTACTGCATGGACTGCTTCCCGCTGGAGAGCCACCGGCAGTATGGCGTACGCTCGGTGGAGATCAGCTACCTCAACGAAGCCCTGCCGGGGGAGACGATCGAGCTCCTGCGGGATGTGTCCGCGGCGGGGGAAGGCACCGTCTCCATCGCCGGGCAAAAACCCGACGGTAAGACGGCCTTCCAGGCCCGGGTGCGCATTGAGCGGCGGGGCGAAGAACCCGCTCGCTAGACGTTTGCCCGGCGGTATTGGGTCTCCCGCCGGCTGATGCAGCTGGCGACCTCCACCGACTGACGGGCGCTCTCCACCGGGTCACCAGGGGTGCGCCCCTGTCGCAGAGCATCGAAGAACGCGGCGGCTTCGGCGAAGAACCCATTGGTGACGCCCATTGAGGAATCGCCATCGGCGGCGGTGGTGCCGTCCAGTGTGCGCACTACCTTGTCGCCCACCATATGCAGCAGCCGCCCCGGTACATCGGAGCCGCCCCAGACCGGCAGCTCCAGCAGGAACGTGTGGTCGTGAACGTGTACGACCACTCGCTCGGTCACCGCGCCGCCCAATGGGCAGAAGCTCAACTGGGCCAACGCCCCATCGGCCATGCGCGCCAGCATGCGGATGTCACCGGCTGGCTGGCTCTGGGGGTGCTCGTGGTATTGGAAGAACACCTCCTCGTAGTCCTGCCGATAGAGGTGGTGTACCAGGTCGATGCCGTGGATGGCCGTCATGGCGAAATCCGGGTCAGCGCGGCCTACGCGCACCAAATCCAACTGTATGCTGGTGGGCGGCAGCCCCTGGGCCCGCAGGCTGTCAAGCTCCTGCGTCAGCGCCAGCACCAACGGCATGTGGCGGCGGTTGTGGGCCACGCAGGCCGGCACGCCAGCCGCCCGGGCCGCAGCGGCGATGGCGTCGTTCTCGGCGGTGGTCAGCCCCGCCGGTTTCTCTGTGAGCAACGGGATGCGATGGGCCAGCACCTGCTGGGCCACCTGTGCCGTGCGCTCAATGGGCACGGCCAGCAGCACCGCGTCGGGGCGCGCCTCGCGCAGCAGCCGCTCGGGGTCATCAAAGACCTGGGCAAACCCGTTCTGCCGCGCCATGTCCTCGGCACTCTCCCGCCGCAGGTCGCAGCAGGCACTCAGTTCCACCCCGACCCGCAGCGCCGCATAACGCGCCAGCATGGCCCCGTGGGCCGACTTTGCGATGCCCCCACAACCGATGAGTCCAATCCGAAATGCCATGGCCTTCGCCCCCTTCGTTGTAGCCCCATTGTACCACAGCGGGAGGGGGTGTTCTACTTTGCAACGCTGGAGCGATGTGTTATGATGGGGCACAAAGGAGAGGCGGAATGAGTATGGAGAACGGCCTGTGCCCCTGCGGACGGGAGCACCGGGTGGTAACCCGCGCGGAGATTGGCGTGGGGGCAGCGGCCCGCCTGGGGCGGATGCTGCTGGCGGCGGGCTGGGGGGAGCCCATCCTGCTGGTGGCCGACGCCAATACCTGGCAGGCGGCGGGCGAAGCCGTGGCGCAGTCGCTGCTGGAGGCCGGCATTCCCTGTCGGCGGCAGGTCTTCCCCGCAGGGGAGCTGCACACCGATGAGCGCATGGTGGGTGCCATCCTCATGGCCCTCGATGACGCCGTGGGGCGCATTGTGGCCGTGGGCAGCGGCACCATCAACGACGCTTGCCGCTTTGTGGCCAAGCGCACGGGCTTACCCTATCTGGTGGTGGGCACCGCCCCGTCGATGGACGGCTATGCCTCCGATGTGACGCCGGTCAATCGCGCCGGCCTGAAAGTGACCTACCCTGGAGTAGCCCCCCAGGTGGTGGTGGGTGACCTCGCTGTGCTGGCGGGGGCTCCATTGCCCCTGTTGGCCGCCGGGTTTGGCGATCTCTTTGGCAAGGTCAACGCCGCCCTGGATTGGAAACTGGCCCACACCCTGACCGGCGAATATCACTGTGAGACCGTGGCCGCCCAAGTGGATCGAGCCGTGAGCGCCGCGTTGACCGCTGCGCCTGGCTTGCCCCAGCGGGACATGGACGCCGTGGGCGGGCTCATGGAGGGGTTGGTGCTGTCGGGCTTGGCGATGCAGATGGTGGGCAACTCCCGTCCTGCCTCGGGTGCGGAGCACCACGTCTCCCACTTTTGGGAGATGCGCGACCTGGCGCGTGGGCGACGCTCCACCCTGCATGGCGATAAGGTGGGCGTGGCGACGCTGTTAACACTTCGGCTGTATGAGAAATTCCTGACCGCGGAGCAGCCGCCCCTAGGCCAGGCGGCCTCCCGTGCGGACTGGGAGGAGGGCCTGCGGCAAGCCTATGGCGCGTTGGCCCCGGCCATCCTGGCCCAGGCGCCCGAGCGGCACTTCGACCCGGTCTGGCGCCGCCAGGTGCTGGGGGAAACGACTGCCCATTGGCAGGCGCTACGCGGTTGGGCCGACGGCCTGCCGGTGCTGCGCGCCCAGGGGGAGACGGCGCTGCGGGCTATGGGCGCCCCGGTGCGGCCGGCTGACCTGGGCTATGACCGGCAGGACACGCTGGACGCCCTGCGCTGGGCCGTGGAGGTGCGGGATCGCTTCACCATCCTGCGCTTGTGCTGGCTGTGCGGTTGTCTGGATCGCTTGGTGGAGGAGGTTGCCGATGAGTTTTGCCAATAAGGAGGAAGCGCTGCGCCGCCTGCGGGGGGTGCGGTGCTTCGTGCTGGATATGGATGGCACCTTTTACCTGGGCGACCGGCTGCTGGCGGGTTCGCTGGATTTTTACCGCCACGCCCTCAATCGGGGCCGACGGGTGCTGTTCCTCACCAACAACTCCAGCCGTGACGGCGAATACTACGCGGAGAAACTGCGCGGCATGGGCTGCGTGGCGGGCGAGGAGGCCATCTACACCTCCGGCATGGCGACGTGTCAGTATTTGAACCGTGTTATGCCCGGCAAGAAGGTCTACCTGCTGGGCAACCGCTATCTCAAGGGGGAGTTCCGACGCTTTGGTGTGCCGCTCACCGTGGACAACGCCGACGTGATCGTCATCGGCTTTGACACCACGCTGGACTATGGCAAGCTCACCCGAGTGTGTGACATGGTGCGCAGCGGCATCCCTTATATCGCCACCCATCCTGACCTCAATTGCCCCACCGAAACCGGCTTTGTGCCCGACATCGGCGCGACAATCGCCTACATCAAGGCTTCCACCGGGCGGGAACCCGATTGCATCGTGGGCAAGCCCCATGCGGAGATCGTGCGCGGGCTTCTGGAGCGCACGGGCCTAGCACCGGGGGAGCTCGCCATCTGCGGGGATCGGCTCTACACTGACATTGCTACCGGTGTGCGCAACGGTATCCTTTCTGTGTGTGTGCTGACTGGCGAGGCCACGCCCCAGGACATCGACGCCAGCCCCATACAGCCCGATCTCGTTTTTGAACGGTTGGCGGACCTCGTGCCCTACATCCGTTGAACGCATACGCAACCACGGGAGGAACGAACCATGCAGATTGATTCCTGGCGTGCCTTTGCGGAGAAGCACCCCATCAAGCTATGGGAGCAGACCCCGGGCTACGACCCCATGATTGACCAGGACGAGCCGACCCTGACGCCCTACCTTTTGGAGGGGCAGGGGAATGGCTGCGTCATCGTGCTGCCCGGCGGCGGGTATGTGATGAAGGCCATGCACGAGGCCGAGAACGTGGCCCAGGCGATGAACGCACAGGGCTTCTCCGCCTTTGTGCTGGATTATCGCGTCAGCCCCTACCGGTACCCGCTGCCCCAAATGGATGCTTCCCGCGCGGTGCGCTTTGTGCGCTGCCACGCGGCGCGTTATGGCGTGCGGCCCGATCGCATCGCGGTGTTGGGCTTCTCGGCCGGCGGGCACCTGACGGCCTGCACCGGTGTCTTCTGGGACGAGGGCGACCCCGACGCCGCCGACCCGGTGGAGCGGTTCTCCAGCCGCCCGGACGCCATGCTGCCCTGCTATCCGGTCATTGAGCTCATGGGCCCCTACGCCCATGAGGGCAGTGCCCAGAGCCTGCTGGGCGACCGGGCTGGCGACATGGAACTGCGCGCCCAACTGTGCCCGGCACGCCACGTGACCGAGTGCACCAGCCCCACATTCCTGTGGCACACAGCGGAGGATGACGCCGTGCCCTGCCAGAACAGCGAGCTTCTCTTCCGTGCCCTGCGCGACCGGGGCGTGACCGCGGCGCTGCACATCTTCCCCAAGGGTCAACATGGGTTGAGTCTGGCCTCCGACTGGCCCCAGATCCGCCGTTGGGTGGATTTGGCAGGAGACTTCCTGCGGGATTTGTGGCAGTAAACTAGGGTTCCGGCCAGTTTTTGGTCGGTCGGTCGTGTTGCTGTACACAGCATCTGCTGACAAGCCGAGATGCCGGCCCGAATGCGGGGTCGGCCTTTCCTTTTGTGCCAATTTCACAAAAAGTTCACGCAATGGAGGCAGTTTTCACCAATAACCTCCCTTGACGCTGGCGAAGCTCAGTTCTATAATTGAATAGGTTTATATGCATACGAAGGGAAAACATGCCATGATGACGGTGGAACAAGTCCTGTCAGAGTATGCGGTGAACGGGCGCTTTACACGCTTTGATGGCCTGGAGGACGACCAGGCTGTGTCCCTTGTGCAAAACGGCGACTCCGAAGCGCTGGATTACCTTCTCTATAAGTACAAGAACTTTGTGCGCAGCAAAGCGCGCTCTTATTTCCTTGTGGGCGCTGACCGGGAGGACATCATCCAAGAAGGGATGATTGGGTTCTTCAAGGCCGTGCGGGACTATCGGCCCGACCGCGCCGCGTCCTTCCATGTCTTTGCGGAGATTTGCATCACCCGCCAAATCATCACCGCCATCAAAACGGCGACCCGGCAGAAGCACATCCCTCTCAACTCCTATGTGTCCCTCAACAAGCCCGTGTACGACGAGGACTGCGAGCGGACGCTGATGGACGTGGTGCCGATGGAGTATGTGAGCTCCCCCGAAGATCTGCTCATTGACCGGGAGAAGCACGATTACCTCAACCGAAAGATGGACGAGACCCTCTCGGACTTGGAGTGGGAGGTGCTCAACTCCTACCTGCAGGACAAGAGCTACCACGAGATTGCCCACGACCTCAGCCGCCACGTCAAATCGGTGGACAACGCCCTGCAGCGGGTGAAGCGCAAGATGGAGCGCTTCCTGGAGGAAGCGTAGGAAGTAACCCCAATATGGACGACGAACCGCGGAAGCAAGTTGCTTCCGCGGTGTTGCATACTTTGTTGAATCAGCCCGGTAGTGGTGGCAGGGCCGTGGGATTGCTCGGATCGACGCGTGACGATGGCTACCGACCCACTGACAATATCAAGTTGATGGGGCCAAGGCCGCTGTCTGTTCGCGGGCAGGATAACGGTTGATACTCATTATCCCGGTGCGCGATGATGGCAGCCACCCCTTGCCGGTGCGGCCCGGCCTCAGTGGGGAAGGCGGTAGGCCGTCTGCTTGGCAGCATCGGGCAGGGGCAGCGGCGGCAGCATCACCACCGGCATGTGCTGGAAGGCACTGCAGGACAGCAGCAACGAGAACAGCAGAGCCGTCTGGGGCCACAGGATGGTCACATCGGTCAGGCCGTGGGTCAGCAGGGCCGCGGTGGCGGCAAACAGCAGCGCGTAGGGCGACCCGGCGGTGCGGGTGGAGACCAGCCCGCGCAGGGCACCGCGGAACAAAGGCAGTAGGAACCCGGCCAGCATCAGGCACCCCACCAGACCATAGTTGAGCATCATGTCCAGATACAGGTTGTGGGCGTGGGGGTATGCCCCGGCGCTCAGGTCATAGTAGGCCATAGCGCCCGCGCCAAAGAGGGGGTTATCATGAATGTAGGAGAGTGCCTGCCGCCAAATGTCAACGCGGACATCGGCAGCCGGCCCCAGGTGGGCCATGCGCGGCAGCAGATCCGGCACCACGGTGGAGAGATACAGCGCTGCTGCGCCGCCCATCAGCACCAGTACTGATTGCAACGGCTTACGATTGAGCGCCAGCAACGCCACCATACCAATGAGCAGCGCCAGCCAAGCCGAGCGGCAACCGGTGGCATCGAGCGCCACCAGGTTCACCACGAGCAGGCTCAGCAAATAGACCCGCTCCCAGCGGCCCTTTCGGTTCAGCAGCTGGTTTGCGGCAATCAGCAGCACAAACTCCAACGCCGCTGCATAATAGTTGGGATTCCAAAAGAGGGAAGAGACCCGCTCCACACCCAGGGCGTACCGCTGCACAAAGGCAATGAGGGCAGCGGGCACGCTCAGCAGACACACCAAGGCCAACAGCCGCCGCTGCAACGCGGGCGTCATGTGGGTGGTGAGGTAGAGGATGAGGCAGAGGAAGCAAACGACCAAAAAGCCCACGAGCACGCCGATCCAGTTGCCCCAAAGGGCGGGGATTGTCAGCGCCAGCGCCGCAAAGGGCAGCAGCCAGCGGGCGTGGGGAACGCTCAGCAGTCGATCCCGGCGGTCCTCATTGCAAAACAGGTAGACCGTGACGCCAATGGCCAGCACAGCGGTGGCGATGGCGTTGACAAAGGCCGACAGCACCGCAAGGGTGATGAGCACTTCCGGCAGTCTGGTTTTTTTCCACCTGTTCTTTAGCGAGAGCATGGAACCGATCGTTGTTCTCCTTCCATCTGTAGATATTCGCAGTATGGAATATCTGCTTTTTGGGATATGTTTGTCGCAAAGGAAAAGGCTGCCTCCGCCTGCGGAAACAGCCTCACTTGATACCTGGCAGCAATTACTTCGCCTTCGCGGCTGCATCCACATTGACGACCTGACGACCGTCATAATACCCGCAGTTGCCGCACACACGGTGGGGCAGCTTGGCCTGCTTGCAGCGCGGGCACTCATTGATCGGGGGCTTCTTCAGCTTCCAATTGGCCAGACGCGAACGCGAACGGGCCTTGGAGTGTCTGCCTTTGGGACAAATCGACATGGTTCACACCTCCTTGTTCCTTGAGCTTTTCAGTCTGCGGCGAATGGGGATTCGCCATCCGGGTCGGCCCCGCGGCAGTTGCAGGGTTCCTTGTTCCTGTCTGCGCCGCACACTGGACATAAGCCCCGGCAGTTTGGGTTGCACAGATGCCTCGTAGGCGTCTGCAGGGCGATGAGATCGGTGACCATCTGGTCGAGGGTCAGCGTCTCCCCCTGGTACAGGTAGCGATCGGGGTGGTTGTCGTCGGCAGTCCTGGCGAATTCCTCCTCAAACGAGATGTCCAGGGAGGTGGGAACATCGGTGAGACACCGGGCGCAGGCGGCCAGATAGGACACATGCACCGTTCCGCGAACCAGAATGTCCTCCCCCGTGGAGAGAACCTCGCCGCTGACGGCAATGGGTTCCTGGAAATTCAGGCGCTCGCCGGCAATCTCCATCGCCTCCGCCGTCTCCAGCAGGTGGAAGGGGACGGCGACTCCGGGATGTTTGACGGCTGCAGCAACATTGACGACCATGAACCCTCCGAATCGGTAACAAAGCAATTATAGTGAGTCAACCCGGTCTTGTCAACCGGCTCTTTACCGTGCGCCGGTTGCCAGGGCCAGCGTGTCACGGGCGATGACCAACTCTTCGTTGGTGGAGATGACGAGTGTGCGCACCTTGGCCCCGGGGGCAGAGATGTCGAGCTCGGCCGCGCGCTGGCCGTTCTTCGCTTCGTCAATGCCGATGCCCAGGAACTCGAGACCGTGCAGAATCTGGGAGCGCAGGCGGGGGTTGTTCTCCCCAATGCCGGCGGTGAATACCACGGCGTCCAGCCCACCCATAGCGGCGGCGTAGGCACCGATGTACTTGCGGATGCGGTAGCAGAACATGTTGACGGCGGTCTGGCAGCGCTTGTTGCCCTCGTCGGCGGCGGCCAACACGTCACGCATGTCGGAGCTGACGCCCGAAATGCCGATGAGCCCCGACTTCTTGTTCAGGATGTTGAGCATCTCACCGATGGAGAGATCGTCGTTGTTCATCAGGGTCTCCAGCACGGCGGGGTCAAGGTCGCCGCTGCGGGTGCCCATCAGCACGCCTTCCAGGGGAGTCAGGCCCATTGAGGTATCCAGCACCTTGCCATCGCTGACCGCGGCCACCGAGCAGCCGTTGCCCAGGTGGCAGGTGACGACCTTCGAGCCGGGCTTGCCGCCCAGCATTTCAATGGCGCGGGCCGACACATACTTGTGGCTGGTGCCGTGGAAGCCATAGCGGCGCACATGGTACTTCTCGTAGTATTCATACGGAATGCCATAGAGGTAGGCATAATCGGGCATGGTCTGGTGGAAGGCGGTGTCAAACACGGCCACCATGGGGGTGCTTGGCATGACTTCGCGGCAGGCCTGGATGCCCATGAGATTGGCGGGGTTGTGTAGCGGCCCCAGCGGGATGACGTCCTTGATGACCTGGATGGCCTCTTCGTCGATGAGAACCGAGTCCTTATACCGCTCGCCGCAGTGCAGCACCCGGTGGCCGACGGCGTTGATGGCGTCCATGCTGTCAATGACGCCATGCTTGGGGTCGGTCAGGGTGTCCAGCACCAGGCGCATGGCCGCGATGTGGTCCTTCATGGGGCGCTCAATGAGCACATCCTCCCGCCCGTCAACACGGTGCCGCAGGTTGGAGCCTTCAATGCCGATGCGCTCCGCCAAACCCTTGGCGATGACCTGCTCATTCTGCATGTCGATGAGCTGGTACTTGAGCGACGAACTGCCGGCATTGATTACGAGTATCTTCATGGGTACCTCCTCTATGATGGACGGGAAACCGTCAAATTCCGGTGTATGGTCACGCCAACACGGTATTATAAACCCATCGGATGTGAAACTCAAACCAAAAGTTTATGATTTATCACACGATTCTCCGTAAAATGCGCACAAAACCAAAATGAAACGGAGCGATTTGCCCCAAACGTACGGGAAAGGGCGGCCAGCCAATGCCGCCGCCCCGTGTGTTCCATCAGGTGGTGAAGAGCAACACCTCGCCCGGTGTGCCGTCGGGGTAGAGAGCGTCGGGGTGGTTGCGCACCACCCGGTAGTTACCTTCGGTGGCGTCGCCCACCACCTTGTTCCAGAAAGCGACTGAGCCCGTGTTCTTGGTGTGGTACTTAAGCTGCCACCCACCGTGGAAACGCTCAAGGAGCTGCCGCACGGCGAAGGTGCCCAGTCCGCTGCGGCGATACTTGTACACCACGAAGAACTCGGACAGGGTGTAATCGCTGGGGAGGTCCACTTCCGGGTAATCGTTGACCATGACGAAGCCCGCTAGCTTCCCATCGGCCAGCAGGAAGAACGCCCACCGGTTGTCCTCGGTCCAGTAGTGGTCGACGTACCAGTAGTCATAGAGCCCGTTGCAGTTCACATCCCGCTGGTCGTACTGGGAGAATTCGTATTCGTACTTCTCCAGCAGGTTGCGCAGCACGCTCTTATCTTCCCGCTCCACGGGTACGAGTTCCATGTGCATGGGGCAACCCTCCTTAACGGTCATGGATTCATTTTACTATGGGAGTCCATACCTGTCGATGTGGACATCAAACTCTGGTATAATAATCCCATTCTAACAGAAAGGGGCGAACCCCCCTGCGCATCGCTGGCGTCATTGCGGAATACAACCCCTTTCACAACGGCCACCGCTACCATGTGGAGGCCGCCCGTGCCGCTGGCTGCGACGCTGTGGTGGCCGTGATGAGCGGCAACTTTGTGCAGCGGGGGGAACCGGCGGCCTTTGATAAATGGGCGCGTACCCGCATGGCGCTGGCCGGCGGGGTGGACGCCGTGTTTGAGCTGCCCCAGTTCTATGCCCTGCAGCCGGCGGAGTGGTTCGCCTGCGGCGGGGTGCGGGTGCTGCACGGCCTGGGGGTGGACGCACTGGCCTTTGGCACCGAGGTCAACGATCTCGGCACGCTGCGCCAACAGGCCGCGCTGTGGCGGGGCGAACCACCCGAGCTGCGGGCAGCCATCCAGCGGGCGCTGGGGGAGGGGAAGAGCCATCCGCGGGCGCGGTACGAGGCCGCGGCGGCCCAGGGCCTGTCGGCGGAGGCGCTGGTGAATCCCAATGCCGTGCTGGCGGCCATGTATCTGCACTGGCTGGGTGAACTGGGCAGTACCATAGAGCCGCTGCCCGTGCGCCGGGTGGAGGCAGCCTACCACGACGAGGACATCGCCGGTGCCATCGCCAGCGCCACGGCGGTGCGGCGGTCGCTGGCCGCCGGGGATGACCGCTGGCGGCAGGCTGTGCCACAGGCAGTAGCGACACTCGTCGATGGGCAGATTGCCAACCGGCGGGGGCCAGTGGCGACCAATGACCTGGGGCAGGCGTTACTCTATGCCCTGCGCACCAGCGCGCCGCTGCCCGACCGGGCCGAGGGGCTCGATAACCGCATGCGACACGCGGCCATGGCCTGCGGCACGGCGGAGGAGTTCTTTGCCGCCGTCAAGTGCCGCCGCTACACGCTGGCGCGCATCAAGCGCGCCGCCATGCTGGCGTTGCTGGGCGTCACCGCCGATGACGTGGCCCTGCTGCGGGCCGAGCAGCCCGTCTATGCCCGCCTGTTGGGCTATGCCCGCCAGGCCGAGGGGTTGGTGGGGGAGCTGGGGCGGCGGGCGACGATCCCCTTTGTAGCGCGCCCCGGTTCCTTCCGGCCAGAGGTGGGGGCGATGGAGCGCCTGTGGCAGACCGACCTGCGGGCCGGCGACCTCTACGCCCTGGCGCACAAAAATCCCGCCAGCCGGCAGGGCGGGCGGGATTACACCGAGCGTATGATCGTGTGGGAAGACTAGGGCAACACCGCACAAAGCCAGCGGGCGTCTTGCTTGGTCCTTTCCCGCCCTGCCGCGTTGTCAGCTGGTCGCAGCCTTCGGCTGCCTGGTCGTGCGCTGTGCGCACTGCTCGGCCCTGCATCCTGGCTGCTCGCCGTGCGTCCGGTCAGTCGCCTATGTTCTGTGGCATAAGCTCCTTCCTCCGCCTTGCAGGACAAGACCTAGGCTTCAGTTGCCTCGGGCAGCAGGGGGATGTCGGCGGCGGCGAGCTTGCCCTCTAGCTCCTCCATGGCGGCCTGTGCAGCCAGCCGCCCACGGGCGATGAATTCCTCCACCAGGTTGAAGCTCGATAGGCTCATTCCCCGGGTGTCCGGGGCCAGCACCAGGTCGGCGGTCACGAGACGCGTGCGCATGACCTCCCACTCCATGAGCTCATAGGAGCTGAGCAGCACATCCATGATGGTCTTGGGGGTGGTGCGGCCGCCGCCCTGGTAGCCCACATCCACGGCGATGACGAAGTCCGCACCCATGTCGCGCGCCACACTTGCGGGGATGCGATCGAGCACCCCGCCGTCCACGTAGGTTTTGCCGTCCATCATCACCGGCTCAAACACCCCGGGGATGGAGAGACTGGCCCGCACGGCGTCGGTGACCTTGCCGGTGGTGAACACCCGGGAGGCGCAATCCTCCAGGCAGGTGGCCACCGCAGCGTAGGGGATCTTCAGGTCCTCGATGTTCCGGTCGCCGGTGAGGGTACGGATGATCGTCTCCACCCGGGCACCGCGAACAAGCCCTTTGCGCGGCATCGTCATATCGAAGATCTTGCGGTAATCCATCGTGCAGATCTGTGCGGCCAACTGGTGCAGCATCTTCGCCGGGGTGCCGCTGGCGTAGATGGCCCCCACGACCGACCCCATGGAACTGCCGGTGATGAGGTCGATGGGAACGTGCCGTTCCTCCAGCACCTCCAGCACACCGATGTGCACCAAGCCCTTGGCTGAGCCCGAGCCCAACGCCAGGCCCACCTTTTTCCGCTCGTTCATATTCCTCACCCTCCTACCATACATTGATTATGCTTGTTTGCGTGGTTGCATACACCTGAGGGACGGGAGGCATGGCATGAAGGGCAAGGACTGGGCACTGGCGGCGGTGGCCGCCGTTCTCATGGCGGGCTTTGCCCTGCAGCCGGCGGCGGCGCTGGAGAGCGCCCGCGATGGCCTGCTTCTCTTCCTCACGGTGGTGCTGCCCAGCATGCTGCCCTTCATGGTGTGCGCGTGTCTCTTCATCGACAGCGGGGCGGCGGGGGCGGCGGGGCGGCTCTTGGAGCGGGTGATGCGGCCGCTCTTTGCCTGCCCGGGGGCCGCAGCCTTCGCGCTGGCGGTGAGCCTGCTCTCCGGCTACCCCACCGGGGCACGGGTAACGGCTGAACTCGTGGAGGCGGGGGTGGTGAGCCGCCGGGACGCCTTGCGCACCGGGGTGCTGGCGTCCTCCACGGGGCCGGTCTTCCTGCTGGGGGCTGTGGGCGCGGGCATGCTTGGCAGTGTGGCCGCCGGTTGGGTTGTTCTCCTCAGCCACTACGGCGCGGTGCTGCTCACGGGTGTGCTCTTCTCCCTGGGTGGGGATCGGAGCCCTTCGGGGTCGTTCCACCCGGCTGGCCCCGCCGACGTGCCGCTGATGGAATCGCTGGGTTCGGCCACAAAAAAGACCGTCGATACCCTCTGGACGGTCGGGGGGTACATCATTCTGTTCTCGGTGGTGGTGCGGTTGCTGCGGCAGGCAGGGGCCCTGCAGGCCTTGGCGACAGCGTTGGGGGCGCTGGGGCAGCTCGTGGGGCTCGAACGGGCGCTGGGCGAGGCCTTCGCCGTGGGCCTGCTGGAGATGTCCAACGCCTGCAACGCGGCGGCACAGGCCGGGGCGTCGCTCGGTGACCGCTGCGTGGTGCTGGCGATGGCCGTGTCCTTCGGGGGGCTGTGCATCCAGGCGCAGAGTATGTTGTTCCTCAGCCGGGTGGGGGTGCGCACGCCGCTCTTCCTGCTGGGCAAAGTTGTCCAAGCTGGGGTGGCGGCGGTGCTGTGCCGGCTGCTGCTGCTGGTGCCGGCCTTTGCCCGGGCTCTGCAGGGGGCGGAGACGGTCTCCGTCCCGGCGGGGGGGCTGTGGGTAGGCACCGTCACTATGGGCGGTGCCGCGGCTGTGCTTCTGGTGTTTGTCGTGCTGGCGCTGGTCAGCGTCCGCGCATCGACTCGCGGTTCTGCCTGACGATGTCAAGGCTGCGGGACACATAGCTCTCGAGATCGGCCAGGATGTCTTCCACGTACTCATTGGCGCTCTTCTTGATCTCCCGTGCGCTGGTGTGGGCGCTGGTCAGGATTTCCTCGGCCCGCAGGGCGGCCAGGCGGGTGATTTCCTCGGTCTCCACGAGTTTACGGGCCTTGGCGTCGGCGTCGGCGATGATGGCCTCGGCCTCCTTCTCGGCATCGTAGAGAATCTGGTTCTTCTCGCTCTGGATGCTTTGCGCCTCCATGATCTCCCGGGGCAGGTTTTGGCGAATGTCGCTCACGATGTTCAGGCACTTCTCCCGGTCAACCAGGGCCTTGCTGGAAAGCGGCATGTTGGACGCTTTTTCCAGTTCGTCCTGCAGGTAGTCCAAAAGCCCCATGATGTTCATGTCGGTTCCTCCTATTCAGAGCGCTTTGTGGCGAGGGCGTCTTTGACCTCTTCGTGGATGGCTGGCGGTACCAGGCCCGAGATGTCGCCGCCATAGCGGCCAACCTCCCGCACGATGGAGGAGCTGACGAAGGAATATTCGGTGCTGGTCATGATGAACACCGTCTCCACCTGGGGGGCGAGACGCCGGTTCATCGTGGCCAGTTGGAATTCCATTTCAAAGTCTGACACGGCGCGCAAACCGCGAACGATGGCGTCGGCCTTCTGGGCACGAGCGTAATCGACGAGCAGCCCACCGAAGCTCTCACAACGCACATTTGGCAGGTGGGCGGTGCTGCGGCGCAGGAAGTCCAGCTTTTGCTCCACCGGGAAGGTCGCCCGCTTGGCGCTGTTGTTGAGCACCGCCACCACCAGCGTGTCGCACAGGTGCGACGCCCGCTCGATGATGTCCAGATGCCCCAGCGTCACCGGGTCAAAGCTGCCCGGGTATATCCAAATCCCCATCGGATCCCCGCTTTCTGTAGAAGGTGAACCCCACCGCGCCATACTGTCGGTGGTCGGTGGCCACGAGATCGCCTACGGCGTCCGGCAGGGCGTCACGGCTGCTGTGTTCGGCCACAACGATGCCGTCCGCCGCCACAAGGCCGCTCCCAACCCACTGGAGCGCCGGCAACAGGAGCCCTGCGGCATAGGGTGGGTCCAGGAAGACCAAGTCAAAAGGCGATTCCTTTGCCAGCCAACGCGCTGCCAGGAAGTCCTCCTGCCGTACGTCCACCGCATTGGTCAAGCCCAGTGCCTCGGCATTGCGCCGCAGCAACCGGGCCGCCGCGCTGTCCCGCTCAAAGAGCAGGCAATGGGTCACCCCGCGGCTCAGGCTCTCAAAGGACAGGGCACCGCTGCCGGCAAAGCCATCGAGCACCCGCGCACCGCGCACCGCCCCGGCCAGTATGTTAAAGAGCGCCACCTTGGCCCGGTCGGCGGTGGGCCGGGTGTGCTGCCCGGGCGGGGCGTCGAAGGCTCGGCCCCGCAGCGAACCGCCGATGATGCGCATGGGTCAACCTCCAGACGGCACACGTTTCCTATTTAGCGATTGTACTATAAAGCGGGGCGGGTGACAAGCGCAACCGTGTACAACCCGTGGGCAGCCTTTCGCGTCCGACACTGCGGCGTCGAACGCGATTCAGAGTGCTTGTCTGAGCTTTATCCAATGCTTCGCCGCACATGTCGCCGAACGATACCAGACCATCGTGCTCATTTGGGTTTTCACGTAAACGGTTGGGGCGGACTGATTGTGTTCGTTTTTGCGCTGATGCTCGTCCCCTCCCGGCGGATGATACAGTATTACCCCCGCGCCCTGGTTGCATGGGCGAGCAGTAACCCGAAGGGTTGCGACCAGCCACGGCAGACGATTCGTTGGAATCGTTGAGAGTGTTGAGATGGGGCGCTCAGCTCTTGAATTAGTTTCCTGTACTGATTTTTTACAAACGCAACGCCGCCGGCGCGGGGCCGGCGGCGTTGGGGGAGTGAGAAGATTTATTGGTCAATCGACAGCGTCTTCAGGATGTGGTGGGCGATATCGGCGGGGGCGACGATGAGAATGTGGTCACAGAGTTGACCATTGAGCTCCACATCCCCATTGGTGGGGAAGACGATGGCAGCCATGGGGCCTCCGGCGGTGGCCGCATCGACTTGGGTGCCCTCGAGGTATTCAATGCTCCACTTGTCCACCTCGAAGTGCGAACGGCTGGCGGAGTCAAAGAGAAGAGAGACGAGGTCGGAGCTCAAGGTGTTGTAGGTCTTGGAGCCTTTGTCACCATAGAACTGCAGACCACCCAGGTAGATGGTGCCTCCGTTCCCCGCATAGGTATTTAGAGCAACACCCTTCACATCCATGTGATCCATGTGTGCGATCAGCTTTTCAAAGGTTGCATCGCCGTCGGTGCTGTCCCACTCTTTGGGGATTTCGAAGGACAACCCGAGCGCTTTGTTTTCTATGGTTGTCCATTCGTCAATGCCTTCGGGTTCAGATAGAGTGTTCACATCCTGGGGCTTGGGGGTGGCGTCCGCCGATGCATCCGCGCCGCTGGGTGTTGGGGCGGTGGTTGTCTCAGCTCCGCCGGTAGCCATGGCCTCAGCCGACGGCGTCGGAGTGCCAAGCGGAGAGTCGTTCTTGTCGAGCTCCTTCATCACGTCGTCGGGCAGGGCGATGACCGTCACCGGGGCCGGCAGGGTGAAGTCCACGGCAAAGTCCGCGAGCTTCTCGCCATGGCCCTCGCCGCTGTCAGGGAACTGCCGCACGGTGGTCTCCACCGACACGTTCAGCGTGCCGGTCGGGTTCTGCAGGGCTCCGGGCAGCTCGGTTTCCAGCACCATGCGGTCGTCGGTGCCAGTTTGGGTGCTGCTGATGGGCAGTTCGGTGCCGTTGATGGTGATGGTGTAAATCTGTTCTTCAGGGAAGCAATGCTCCGGCAAACCGGTGTAGCCCATCACCAGGAACAACCGTTGCCGCTCGCCGGCAATGGCGCCCTCCAGCACGCGGAGCTTGATGCCGCCTTGGGTGTCGCTGGCCTCCACGGCGGCGGAGTTTTGGGCCACCAGTGCGAATTTGCCAGGATATTGGTCGTCTTCCACATCGGCGAAGAAACTATGGAACGTGGGGGTGGGCGACGGGGCGCTGGTGACCGTCCGGCTGGCCAGTGCCACACCCGGCGCGGCGGATTGGGGATTGGTCAGGTCGCTCTGGGGGGCGACGAAACGCCCCAGCAACGTCAGCACGCCGTTGGCCGCCCGCAGGCGCACCCCCGGCACCGCCAGCAGCGCGCCCACCAGCACGAAGGCGCAGGCCGCGATGAGCGGCACGCGGTGGGGGAGGATGGCCTTCCGCGGGCGTTGGATGTGCGCTTTGGCCAGAGCCGCCAGCACCACGCTGTGGCACTCCTCCGGCACGGGGTAACGGGCCATTTTCAGCCGATAGGCGATGTTCATTCCGATTCCTCCTTGTCTGAGAGTCTCTGCCGCAGCAGTGCACGGGCCTTGGAAAGCCGCGACTTGACCGTGCCCGCCGGGATGGCCAGCGTGCGGGCGATGTCCTCAATGCCGAAGTCCTCATAATAGTGCAGGATCACGACGGGCCGCAGCTTCAGGGGTAGCCCCTCCACTGCCTGGCGCACGGCCATGGCGTCGTCCCTCGGCGGGGCGACCGGCTCGTCTGCCAGCGGCAGGGGCTGGCGGCCCCGGCGGCGCAGCCACCGGTGGCAGCGGTTGATGAGGATGCGCACGAGCCACGTACGGAAATAGCGGGGCTCCCGCAGGCTGCCCAATGACTGCCAGGCAGCCAGCACCGTGTCCTGGATGAGATCCAGGCTGTCGGCATGGTTGCCGGTCATGGAGCGGCAGACGCTGTAGAGCAGGCGCTCGTTCTCCAGCACCAGGCGGGCAAACGCCTCCCGGGTTAGGGGTTCGGCGCGGGCTGTTGTATCTTCCCGCCGGTGTGACAACTCCAATTCGTTTGCCAAACCGTCACCTCCTTGGTGGATTTTGCATGCATGCACCCCATTAGAGCACCGGGTGGGGAAATCGGTTCACTTAATAATGAAAAAAGCGCACGGAAATACATCCGTGCGCCAAGAGTTCGGGGCGGGGTGGGGCTATTCCTCCAACGCCAGCAGGGCGGTCTCCCACTGCTCCACCAGCGCGTCACAGGCCTGCTTCTGCTCGTCGTGCCGGGCGGAGAGGGCGGCAATCTCACCGGGCGACAGCGCCGCCGGGTCGCTGAGCTGCTCCTCCAGCGCCGCCAGTTCCCCTTCGGCGGCGGTGATGGCATCCTCCAGACGCTTCACCTCCCGCCGTCGCTCGCGCAGCTCGGCCTCGGCCTCCCGGCTCTGGCGGTCCTGCCGGCGGCGCTCGGTCTTGGTCAGCCCCTCGTTGGGGTCGAAGGCCGGCGGACGGTTTTCCACCGCCTTGTGGTTGAGGTAGGCGTCCCAGTTGCCGGGGTAGTCGGTCACGCCGTCGTCGGTCATCTCGATGACCCGCGTGGCGATGCGGTTGATGAAGTACCGGTCGTGGGAGACGAACAGCAGCGTACCGTCGAAATCGAGCAGGGCATCCTCCAGCACCTGGCAGGAGGCCGTGTCCAGGTGGTTGGTGGGTTCGTCCAGCAGCAACACGTTGTAGCGGCCCAGCAGGAGCTTAATGAGCGCCACCCGGCCCCGTTCCCCGCCGGAGAGGTCGGCGATGCGCTTGTCCACGTCGTCCCCGCGGAAGAGGAACGCCGCCAGCGTGTCGCGGATCTTCTGGGGTTCCAGGGTGCGGTAAGCGTCCCACACCTCATCGATGACGGTCTTTTCGGGCGAGAGACCCTGCTGTTTCTGGTCGTAATAGCCTACCTGCACACCGGTACCCCACTGGAAGTGCCCAGCCTCCTGGACAAGCTCACCCATGAGGATGCGAAGCAGCGTTGTTTTGCCAATGCCGTTGCGGCCCACGATGCCCACCCGGTCGCCCGCGCGGATGGTGAGATCCATGTTCTGAAACAGGCGCACCGGCCCGAAGGATTTGCCAAGCCCCTCTGCCAGCAGCACATCGCTCCCGGTGCGTCGGGTCGTCTCAAAGGCGAAGCGAACGGTGGCTTCCTCCCGCACCTGGTCGACGCGCTCGATCTTTGAAAGCTTCTTCTCCCAACTGTGGGCGGCGCGGATGCTCTTCTCCCGGTTGTACTGCTTGTAGCGGCGGATGATCTGCTCGTGCCGCTCGATCTCCCGCCGGTTAAGGTCATAGGCCTTCTGCTGCAGGCGGATGCGTTCCTCCCGCTCGATCATGTACTCGGTGTAGTTGCCCTCGTAGAGACTCAGGCGGTGGTTGCTGATCTCCCCGATGGAGTTGCAGACGGCGTCCAGGAAGTAGCGGTCGTGGCTCACCACAATGACGGCGCCGGCATAGCTGTTGAGGTAATCCTCCAGCCAGCCGATGGAGCCGATGTCCAGGTGGTTGGTGGGTTCGTCCAGCAGTAGCAGGTCCGGCCGGCGCAGCAGGAGCTTGGCCAGCCCCAGGCGCGACTGCTGCCCGCCCGAGAGGGTGGACGCCCGCCGGTTGATCTGCTCGTCATCGAAGCCCAAGCCCTTCAACACGCCCAGGATGGCGCTGCGGTAGCCGTATCCGTTGGCTGCTTCAAAGCGCTCGGTCAGGCGGGCATATTCGTTCGATAGACGCGTGAGCGTAGGTTCGTCGTTCACGGCCTCGCCCATGTCGTGCTCCAGCCGGCGCAGGCGATCCTCCATGGCAAACACGTCGGCAAAGACCGTGAGCATCTCCTCCCACGGGGTGCCGTCAGGCACGGTCATGCTCTCCTGCGCCAGGTACCCCAGCCGCAGACTGTCGGAGCGGTACACCCGGCCCTCATCGGCAGCCAGCTCCCCGGTGACGATGCGCAGCAGCGTCGTCTTGCCCGCGCCGTTGGCCCCCACGATGCCAAGACGCTGCCGGTCCTGCAGGGCCAGGCTGATGTCTTCCAGCACCGTATCCACGCCGTAGTATTTACCTATTTTTTCAAGGGTTAATTGTATCATTGTTCCGTCCTTGCGATGGTGTGCGTCCCCCATTATACCGGAGGAACGCCCGGCTGACCAGTGTGCAGGACGCGGCTCCTGCCGGGGTGCGAGATGCATTGTGTATGGAATAATTGCATTGCCCGGCCCGGCAAAGAATGGTATGATAAACGGGCCGTAGTGGGTGGACACCCTCTTGGTTGGCTTGTGTTTATTCACTTGGCAGGTTCGACATACTAACGATGGTGCTTTGCGCGGATGGGCAGTTGGGAGGAATGGCATGCACAGGAAGGTTTCGGACGCGGTGATCCGGCGGCTGCCGCGATACTACCGCCAGCTGGCGCTGCTGGAGCAGGAAGGCGTGCAGAAAATTTCCTCCCTGGCACTCAGCGGGCGCATGAACATCACCGCCTCGCAGATTCGCCAGGACCTCAATTGCTTTGGCGGCTTTGGCCAGCAGGGCTACGGCTACAACGTGGCGGAGCTACGCCGTCACATCGCCCACATTCTGGGCCTGACGCACCAGTACCGCATGATCGTGGTGGGTGCGGGCAACATTGGGCAGGCGCTGTCCCATTACGCCAACTTCAGCTCCGAGGGCTACGACGTGCTGGCGCTCTTTGATACCGACCCGGATCTCATCGGGCGGACATTCGGCCAGGCCAAGGTGTTGGATGGTGCGGGGCTGGCGGGCTTTCTGGCAACCCACGAGGTGGACATCGCCGCCATCACCGTGCCGGCCGGCGCGGCGCTGGCGGTGGCGCGGCTTTGCGCCGACGCAGGAATTCGCGCCATTTGGAACTTTGCGCCAGTGGACATCGTCATACCGGGTGTGGCGGTGGAGAATGCCCAGCTCACCGATGGGCTGATGGCGCTGACCTATCGGCTTTGCGACCTGAAGGACGAGGGAGAACCGACCGACGGTTGCACACAGACGAGACCAGAGGAAGAATAACGGAATCATACCGTTTTCATCGATTCATTGGAGGAAAAACTACTATGCGGGGAAGGAATTTGCCGGTTAAGAAAACAAGAAACAGCAGAAGCAAGGGGAGGGTAAATCCCCTTGTCCTTGTGCTGGTGTCCGTGGTGGTGCTGGCGGCCGGCGGCGGCATCGCCTACATCGCCCATCAGAACATCCAGCAGGAACAGGCGCGCCAGCAGCAGGAGCTCATTGACAAGACCGTCAACGTGGACACGATTTACGACGGCGTGTATGTGGACGACATTGCGCTGGGTGGGCTGACCAAGGAAGAAGCCAAGGCCAAGGTGGAAGCCAAGCAGCAGGAGGGCCTGAAGCCTATGGGCCTGACGCTGGCCTCGGGCACCCAGACGTGGGCGTATACCTCGGCGGATATGGGCGTTACTTTTGATACCGACGCCATCATCGACCAGGCTTGGAACCAGGGCCGCGAGGGCAGCGTGCTCAACCGGTTTGAGACCATACAGAAACTACCCGAGAACCCCGTGAAGCTGACGACGACGATGACCACTGACACGACCGCGCTGGAAGCCAAGGTGCGGGAGGTGGCTGCTTCGCTCACCGTGGCGGCAGTGGATGCCGGCATTAAGAGTTTTGACCCCGACAAGGAGGGCGACGAGCGCTTCACCTTCACCCAGGAGAAGGCGGGCACCGCAGTGGATGCCGACCAGCTTTGGGCGGCGGCCAAGGCCGAGCTTGACAACAAGACCTATGGCACCGTGCAGGTTCAGACCCAACCGGTGGCCCCGGCGGTGACGGCCGACGAGCTGAAGAACAACACCCAGCTCATTGCCAAGAAGGTTACCACCATGAAGGACGACAGCAACCGGGAGGAGAACATCCGTCTGGCCACCGAGGCCATCAGCGGCACCGTTCTTTTGCCGGGGGAGACGTTCTCCTTCAATGACGCCACGGGGGAGCGCACCGCCAAGAAGGGTTATAAGATCGCCGGTGTCATCAACAACGGCAAGACGGACAACGGCCTGGGTGGTGGCGTCTGTCAAGTGTCGGGCACTCTGTTCAACGCCGTTGTGATGAGTGACCTGGAGATTGTGGAGCGCACCAAGCACACCTATGAGTTGGCCTACCTGGAGGCTGGGCAGGACGCCACGGTTGACTATGGCCGGTTGGATCTCAAGTTTAAGAACAACCAGAAGATGCCCATCTACATCATCATGTACTCCAGCTCCCGCACCCACAAGGTGACGGCGGAGATCTATGGGCAGCCGTTGGCCGATGGGGTCACGATCAAGCTGGACAGCGTCACAACCGCAACCTACAAGCCCGGCGAGACCAAGTACATCAAGGATTCCTCCGTGCCCAAGGGGACGACCAAATCCTATTCCTCCCACAGCGGCAAGCGTGTGACGACCTATAAGGTCTACATGAAGAATGGCAAGGAAATTGACCGCGTGGTGCTGCACAAGGATTATTACCGGGCCATCACTGGGGAGGTTCACTATAACCCTGCCGACCCGAACCCCAGCGACCCCACCCCGACGCCCACGCCAAAGCCCACCCCCACCAAGAAGGAGCCGACGGACGAACCAACGACGGAACCGACCGACGCGGTGGGCTGAACCAACCCGAACACACCGAGCGTCCCTGCCTCTCCACGGCAGGGACGCTCTTTCCTTTTTGTGCGCAAGGCGAAAAGAACCACCGGTGGAGTCAGCGCCGTGCCCCGAAATGCTTCAGGTTCTTGTTTGCCAACCAAGAGGCAGACAAATGGCATAAAAAGGGATGAATGGGGTTTCCAGCCGGGCGGGAGACGGTATAATGGTGGGGCCAAACGAAGCGTGGAGGAGGATGAACCATGCAAGCGACACATCTGCTCTGCAACCACCTCGCGGATCCGCTGGGGGTGGACACGCCGCAGCCGCAGTTTGCCTGGCGGTGCGGCGGGCAGCGGGCCTGGCGGGTGACGGCGGCGGTGACCGCGGAGGCGCTGGAGACACAGGCTGACCTGCTGTGGGACAGCGGCCGGGTGGAGGGCGGCAACACCCAGAACATCCGCTGGGGCGGCGGGCCGCTGCCCAGCGGGGTGGTCATCCATTGGCGGGTGCAGACATGGGGCGAAGGCGACCAGGCAAGCTGGAGCGAGCCGGCCCGGTTTGAGACGAGCCTGTTGCACCCAGAAGACTGGCACGCCCACTGGATTGCCCCACCGCCCGGTGCCACACCTGCGGAGGATGCCACGGCCCCGCTGCTGCGCACCTCCTTCCGGCTAGCGGGGCCAGCCACTCGCGCCCGGTTGTATGTGTGCGGCCTGGGGTATTTCACGCTCACCATAAACGGCCGGCCGGTGGATGACGCCCGGTTAGATCCGCCCTTCACGGCCTACGACCGCACCTGCCTGTATCGCGTCTTTGACGTGACGGCACTCCTGCAACCCGGCGAGAACGTGGTGGCCGTGGTGCTGGGCAACGGCATGTACAACGTGGATACCCCCAACGCCTGGGACTTCGAGAAAGCTCCTTGGCGGCACCACCCCAAGCTGCTGCTGCAGGGCTTTGCGGAGATCGCCGCAGGCACGGTGCCCATCGCCACCGGCAGCCACTGGCGCACGACCCGCGGCCCGATTGTGTACAACAACCTCTACGTGGGCGAAACCTGCGATGCCCGGCGGGAGCTCCCGGGTTGGAATGCGCCGGGCTTCGACGACAGCGACTGGGCGCAGGCGATCGTCTGCCGTTCACCGGGTGGGAGGCTTCGGTCGCTGCAAATGCCCTCCATCCGCGTGGTGGAGAAGTTCGCCCCGGCACGGCACTGGCCGCTGCCCGATGGGGCCTGGGTCTTTGACCTGGGGCGCAACATCGCCGGCTGGGTGCGGCTGCGGGTGCGGGCGGCGGCTGGTACGATGATTACCCTGAAGCACACCGAACTGCTGGCCGACGACGGTGACGTGGATGACCAAAACATTCGTGCCCACGTGACCTGCGAGAGTATCCAGCAGGATACTTATATTTGCAAGGGTGGGGAAGAGGAGTGCTACGAACCTCGCTTCACCTACCACGGGTTCCGGTATGTGCGGGTCAGTGGCCTGCCCGGCGAACCCGACGACGGCACGCTAACGGCGTGCATCGCCCACACCGACCTGCCGGAGGCCGGTGGGTTTGAATGCTCCCACGACCTCGTCAACCGCTTGCACGCGGCGGTGAAGGCCTCCACCGAGAACAACTACCATGGCATCCCCACCGACTGTCCCCACCGGGAGAAGAACGGTTGGACAGGTGACGCCGTACTCTCCAGCGAACAGGTGCTGCTCAACTACGACCCTCGCACGGCCTATGGCAAGTGGCTCGATGACATCCTGGACGCCCAGCGGCCCGATGGCGCGCTGCCGGGGATTGTGCCCACCGGTGGCTGGGGCTACAACTGGGGCAGCGGCCCCATGTGGGACAGTGTTCTCTTCTTCCTGCCCTGGAACCTTTACCTCTACACCGGCGACCGGGAGCCGCTGGAGCGGTGCTGGGGAGCCATGGAGCGGTATCTCCGGTACCTTGACACCATGAGCGAGGACGGCACGCTGGACTTCGGCCTGGGTGACTGGTGCTCGGCGGGCCGCCCTGCCGGCCAACCCAAGACGCCCACCAGGGTGTCAGACACGTGGTATTACCTGGCTGACAACGTGGTGGCGGCCAAGGTCGCGGGTGTTCTGGGCCTGCACGAGGCCGCCGCCCGCTGCGAGGCCAAGGCCGAGTGGCTGCGACGGGTGTTCCGCCAGCGGTTCATTGACGAGGGCACTGGCACGGTGACCGGCGACTGCATGACGGTCTACGCCCTGGCTCTCCATTGGGGCATTGTGGCAGGGGAGCTGCAAGAGAAGGTGCTGGCACACCTGGTGGCGGAGGTGGAGGCCTACGACCGCCACTTCGACTGCGGCATCCTGGGCACCAAGACCGTGCTGCAGGCCCTGAGCGACCACGGACGGGCCGACCTGGCCTTTGCGTTGGCCACCCAGACGACCTATCCCAGCTTCGGTGAATGGATTGAGCGGGGTTCCAACACGCTGTGGGAGTCGTTCGAGGGTAGGGACTCCCACAACCACCACATGTTCAGCGACGTGGGCGCATTCTTCTATAAGACGCTGGCGGGCATCCGCCCTGACGAGGGCGCGCCGGGCTTCCGGCACACGGTGCTGGCGCCCCAGCCCGTCGATGGGTTGGACTTCGTCCGCGCCTGGCACGAGACGCCCCATGGCACCCTGCGGTGCGCCTGGCAGCGCACGGGGGAGGGCCTGACGCTGGACATCGAGGTACCTGCCGGCACGACGGCGACGCTGCGGCTGCCGGGCTGGCGCATGGCACGGGTGGAGGAGGCCACCACGCCTCCGATGGCTGATGCGTTGGCTTTACCGGGTGGCTGCCACCGGGTGCTGGCGAACCGCGCATGAGGGTTGCCCCCTCTTTTCTTCGCTAGAATGACGACCGGTACCTAAGTGGTGCCGGTCGTCGTTTGCTGGCAGCAATTTCATGGTATCCTATGAAAACAGCACAGAAAAAGTCGGCGGTTTTCTACGGGTTTTGCGAACAACTGTTTGCAAATTTGGGCAGTCTGTGGTATGCTTAATCAGTTCACAAAAGAGTGAGGAGGGAGCCGCATGCCGGAGTTTCAATTGAAGGCCGAGTTCCAGCCGACCGGCGACCAACCGCAGGCCATCGATGCGCTGGTGGATGGCATTAACCGCGGCTACACCGACCAGGTGCTGCTGGGCGTCACCGGTTCGGGCAAAACCTTCACCATCGCCAACATCATCGCCCGTACCCAGCGGCCGGCGCTGGTCATCGCCCACAACAAAACGCTGGCCGCCCAGCTTTGCAGTGAGTTCAGGGAGTTCTTCCCCAACAACCGGGTGGAGTACTTCGTCAGCTACTATGACTATTACCAGCCGGAGGCCTACCTGCCGGCCACCGATACCTACATCGAGAAGGAATCCAACATCAACGAGGAGATTGACAAACTGCGCCACAGCGCCACGGCTTCAGCGCTGGAGCGTAACGACGTCATCATCGTGGCGTCGGTGTCCTGCATCTACGCCCTGGGCAGCCCCAAGGAATACCTGGACATGAGTCTATCGGTGCGCCCCGGCATGAAGATCTCCCGGCAGAAATTCCTCTCACGCCTCGTTGACATCCAGTTTGAGCGCAACGACCTGGAGTTCGCCCGGGGCACGTTCCGGGTGCGGGGCGACGTGGTAGAGGTGTTCCCGGCCGCCTCCAGCGACGTGGCCATCCGGTTTGAGTTTTTCGGGGATGAGATTGACCGGATCCTGGAGGTGCAGCCGCTGACGGGCAAGGTCGTCTCCCAACTGCAGCATACAATCATCTTCCCGGCCACCCACTACGCGGCCAACAAGGAATCCATTGAGCGGGGTGTGGTGCAGATTGAGGCTGACATGGCTGCGGAAGTGGAGAAATTCCGTGAGGAGGAGAAGTTGCTGGAGGCCCAGCGCCTGCAGCAGCGCACCCGCTACGACATGGAGATGCTGCGGGAGATTGGCTATTGCCAGGGGATTGAGAATTACTCCCGCTACTTTGACGGGCGGGAGCCGGGGCAGCCGCCGTTTACGTTGCTCGATTACTTTCCCAAGGATTTCCTGCTGTTCATCGATGAGAGCCACCAGACCGTGCCGCAGGTTCGCGGCATGTACGCCGGCGACCGCTCCCGCAAGGAGATGCTGGTGCAGTACGGCTTCCGTCTGCGGGCGGCCTTCGATAACCGGCCGCTGAAGTTTGACGAGTTTTTGCAGCGCATCGGCCAGACGGTCTACGTCAGCGCCACCCCCGGGCCATACGAGTTGGGCAAAGCCCAGCGGCTGGCCGAGCAGCTCATCCGCCCGACGGGCCTGCTGGACCCTGCCATCACCGTGCGGCCGGTCACCAACCAGGTGGATGACCTCATTGGCGAGATTCGCCAGACGACGGAGAAGGGTTTCCGGGTGCTGGTAACGACGCTAACCAAGAAGATGTCCGAAAGTCTGACCGACTACCTGAGTGAACTGGGCATCCGGGTCAAGTATTTACACTCCGGCATTGAGACGATGGATCGCACAAAGCTCTTGAAGGAACTGCGCATGGGCGAGTTCGACGTGCTGGTAGGCATCAACCTTCTGCGCGAGGGGCTGGACCTGCCGGAGGTGGGCCTGGTGGCCGTGTTGGATGCCGACAAGGAAGGGTTCCTGCGCTCCGAGACGTCGCTGGTGCAGACCATCGGCCGCGCCGCCCGCAACGTGGAGGGCAGGGTCATCATGTACGCCGACGTCATGACCGACTCCCTGCGCAAGGCTGTGGACGAAACCAACCGCCGGCGCGCCATTCAGCAGCGGTACAACGAGGAGCATGGCATCACGCCTCAGAGCGTGCACAAGCAGATCCGTGACATTCTGGAGATCACAAGCGCGGTGGAGCCGGGCGACACCCTGCAGGACAACTTGGAGATCATACGCGAGCAGACGATGGACCCGAAGGCACTGCTGCGCAAGCTGGAAAAGGAAATGAAGGCCGCCGCCGACGAGCTCGACTTCGAGCGGGCGGCGCGGCTGAGGGACCGCATCTACCGTGTGCGGCAGGAAATGGGGGAGCAGAAGAAGTAATGGAAACCATACGCATCCGGGGTGCGCGGGAGCACAACCTCAAGAACGTCGATCTGGAGATCCCGCGCAACAAAATCGTGGTGTTCACCGGCCTTTCGGGCTCGGGTAAGAGCTCGCTGGCCTTTGACACCATCTATGCCGAGGGACAGCGGCGCTATGTGGAGAGCCTGTCGGCCTACGCCCGGCAGTTCCTGGGGCAGATGGAGAAACCCGACGTCGACTCCATCGACGGCCTGTCGCCGGCCATCTCCATCGATCAGAAAACGACCAGCCGCAACCCCCGCTCCACCGTGGGCACGGTGACGGAGATCTACGACTATCTGCGGCTCCTTTTTGCCCGGGTGGGCGTGCCCCACTGCCCCAAGTGCGGGCGGGAGATTCGCCAGCAGACCGTAGACGAGATGATGGACCAGGTGCAGGCCCTGGGGGAGGGTGCCCGCTTCTCGGTGATGGCACCGGTGGTGCGGGGCCGCAAGGGTGAGTTTGTCAAGCTCTTCAACGCCCTCTCGCGCGATGGGTATGCCCGCGTGCGGGTCGATGGCGACCTTTTGGATCTCTCGGAGGACATCAAACTCGACAAGCAGAAGAAGCACCGCATTGAGGTCGTCATCGACCGCCTGGTGGTGCAGCCCCGGTCTGAGTTGCAGTCCCGCCTCAATGACTCGCTGGAGACGGCGCTGAAGCTCGCCGAGGGCTTGGCGCTCATCGTGGTGGAGAACGGGCCGGAGCTCCTGTTCTCGGCCAACTATTCCTGCAGCGACTGCGGCGTCAGCCTCCCCGAGCTGGAGCCCCGCATGTTCTCCTTCAACAACCCCTATGGCGCTTGCCCCACCTGCGCGGGGTTGGGCACGCTCATGAAGATTGACCCCGACCTCGTCGTGCCCGACCCGGACAAGAGCCTCTTTGACGGGGCCATCCAGGCCGGCGGCTGGCAGACCAGCTCCAGCGACGGCATGGCCGGCATGTTCCTGCGGTCGCTGGGCAAGGAGTACGGCTTCGACATCCACGTGCCGTGGAAGGAGCTCTCCCGCGAGGTCAAGGACATCGTGCTCTATGGCACCGGCGACAAGCGCGTCACCGTGGAGTACAGCCGCGAATACGGCAGCGGCACCTACAGCGTGCCCTTCGAGGGCATCCTCAACGGCCTGGAGCGGCGCTACAAGGAGACCAAGTCCCAAGGCATGAAGGAGTACTACGAATCCCTGATGTCCAAGGTGACCTGCCCGGACTGCCACGGCGAGCGCCTGCGGCCCGAGTCGCTGGCCGTCACCGTGGGCGACCGTTCCATCTCCTACCTGTCGGAGTTGGCGGTGGTGGAGATTCGCGACTTCCTCGGCACCATTCGCATGGGGCAGAAGGATACGATGATCGCCGCGCAGATCCTGAAGGAGATCAACACCCGTCTGGGGTTCCTCAGCGACGTGGGGTTGGAGTATCTGACCCTCTCCCGCGCGGCGGCGACGCTCTCGGGCGGTGAGGCCCAGCGCATCCGCCTGGCCACCCAGATCGGCTCCTCCCTCATGGGGGTGCTCTACATCCTGGATGAGCCCAGCATCGGCCTGCACCAGAGGGACAACCGGCGTCTGCTCAATACCCTGCAGCGCCTGAAGAGCCTGGGCAACACCCTCATTGTGGTGGAGCACGACGAGGAGACCATGTGGGAGGCCGACCACATCGTGGACATTGGCCCCGGCCCCGGCAGTCATGGCGGCTATGTGGTGGCCCAGGGCACGGCCCAGGAAATTTGCGACAACCCTGACTCCTTGACTGGCCTGTACCTTTCAGGCCGCCGGCGCATTGAGGTGCCGGCCCAGCGCCGCCAGGCCCAGCCCAACCGGTGGCTCTCCATCGTCGGCGCGCGGGAGAACAACCTCAAGGATCTCACCGTCGACATCCCGCTGGGGCTTTTCACCTGCATCACCGGCGTCTCTGGCTCGGGCAAGAGCTCTTTGGTCAACGAGATCCTCTACAAGACCCTGGCGCGGGACCTGAACCGGGCCCACACCAAGCCGGGCCAGCACGACGCCATGACCGGCAAGGAGCACCTGGATAAGGTCATCGACATCGACCAGTCACCCATCGGGCGCACGCCGCGCTCCAACCCGGCCACCTACACCGGCGTTTTCGACCTCATCCGTCAGGTCTTTGCCCAGACGCCCGACGCCAAGCAGCGCGGCTACAAGGAAAACCGCTTCAGCTTCAATGTCAAAGGAGGCCGTTGTGAAGCCTGCAGCGGTGATGGCCTCATCAAAATTGAGATGCACTTCCTGCCGGATGTTTACGTCCCCTGCGAGGTGTGTGGCGGCAAGCGCTACAACCGTGAGACTCTGGAGGTGCACTACAAGGGCAAGAGCATCTACGACGTGCTGGAGATGACGGTGGAGGAGTCCCTGTCGTTCTTTGAGGCCCATCCGCGCATCTACACCAAGCTCAAGACCCTCTACGACGTAGGGCTGGGGTACATTAAGCTTGGCCAGCCGTCCACCCAGCTCTCGGGCGGTGAGGCCCAGCGCATCAAGCTGGCGACCGAACTCTCTCGCGCCAGCACGGGGCGGACGCTCTACATCCTGGACGAGCCGACGACGGGCCTGCATATGGCTGATGTGGAGAAGCTCATCGCCATCCTGCAGCAGCTGACCGATGGCGGAAACACCGTCGTCGTCATTGAGCACAACCTGGACGTCATCAAGACCGCCGACCATTTGATCGACCTGGGGCCGGAGGGCGGCGACCGCGGCGGGCAGATCATCGGCATCGGCACGCCCGAGGAGCTGGCGCAGAACGAAGCGAGCTACACCGGCCAATACCTCAGGCGTATGCTGGACGGTTCCTTCTACCAGCCCCAGAAATGACGCTGCCACAAGGTTTATTCTCACCCGCCGGCCCTCGTGCCGGTGGGTTTTTTACTGTCACGGCTTGGCTTTTGTTGTCGTTGTCTGCCAGAATGGCAGCCCGGTTGACGGACCGCGCAACCGTCAGGAATGAATATTCTTGAAAGCCGGGACCATATGAAGTAATATATAGGGTGTTACCTTGCGGCTTGACGCAAAGGGAGGGTTTGCAAATGGCAACTATCGCCACCAACTACGGTACCATCAACATTTCCAACGAAGTCATCGCAGCCATTGCGGGGCGGGCGGCGGAGCAGTGCTACGGCATTGTCGGCATGTCCGGCAAGCGCGCCGCTGACGGCATTGCGGAACTGCTGAACCGGGAGAACTATGCCAAGGGCGTGAAGGTCACTTCCAACGGGGAGGAGACCCAGGTCACGATGTATGTGATCGTGGAGTACGGCACATCCATCAATGTCGTGGCGGAATCCGCCATTGACAGCATCCGCTACAGCATCGAACAGGAGACCGGTCTGCGTGTGACCAAGGTCAACATCGTTGTCGAAGGCGTGCGGGTGTAAGAAACGGAGGAGACAGGGAATTGGCATTTGTCAGGATTGACGGGGCGCTGCTTCGGGAGATGATCCTCAACGGCGCGTCGCTGCTGGAGGCCAACAAGGCGCAGATCAACCAGCTCAACGTATTCCCCGTGCCGGACGGCGACACCGGCACCAACATGTCGCTGACATTGAACAACGCCTGCAAGGAAGTGCAGGCCCTGCAGGAGCTCAACTGCCACACCGTGGCGGAGGCCCTGGCAAAGGGTGCTCTGAAGGGCGCGCGGGGCAACTCCGGCGTCATCCTGTCCCAGCTGTTCCGCGGTTTTGCCCGCGGGGTGGACGGGTTGGTGGAGCTTGATGCCAAGCAATTCGCTGCGGCGCTCAAGTCCGGCGTGGAGACGGCCTACAAGGCCGTCATGAAGCCCCGGGAGGGCACGATCCTTACGGTCTCCCGCGCCTTTGCCGACGAGGCTGAGCGCCTGGCCGCCGGGGAGACGGACATCACCCTGGTAACTGCCGGCGCCATGACCCATGGTGAGGCGATCCTGCAAAAGACGCCCGAAATGCTGGACGTCCTCAAGAAGGCCGGCGTTGTAGACGCCGGCGGGCGTGGGTTGCTGACCATCTATGAGGGCTTCCTGTCGTCGCTGCGGGGCAGCGGGCTTGTGGCGGCCGCCCCGGCGCTGCCGGCTGCATCGGCCCAGCCCGACCTCGATGACATCCGACACCTGGAGGACATCGGCGAGCTGGAGGACATCACCTTTGGCTACTGCACCGAGTTCCTCATTGAGCACCTGGAGAACAGCGTGGACGCCGCCGCCGTGGAACGGCTGCGTGGGCGGCTCGATAACATTGGCAACTCCGTGGTGCTGGTGTATGATGAGGACATCCTGAAGGTGCACGTGCACACCAACAACCCCGACCGGGTGCTGGGCTGGGCCCTGCAGCTGGGCGAGATCAATGCCATCAAGATTGAGAACATGCGCGAGCAGTTCCGCGAGGTACAGGCCAAGCGCGACCAGGCCCGCCGCAACCACCCGCCCAAGGAGCAGGCCATCATCGCCGTGGCCGCGGGGGAGGGCCTCAAGAGCATCTTCCGTGACATCATGGTCGAGGGCTTCGTGGAGGGCGGACAGACGATGAACCCCAGCGCCGAGGACATTGCCGCGGCCATCCGCGGGGTGAACGCCAAGAGCGTGCTGGTGCTGCCCAACAACAGCAACATCATCCTGGCCGCGCGCCAGGCGGCGGAGTTGGTGGAGTGCGAGGTGCACGTGGTGCCCACCAAGACCATTCCCCAGGGCATCGCGGCGGCGCTGGCTTTCAACCCCGAGGCATCGGTGGAGGAGAACGCCGAGGGCATGGCCCAGGCAATGACACTGGTGAAGAGTGGCATGGTCACCTACGCCGTGCGGGATTCGTCGGCCGACGGGTTTGACATCCACGAGGGCGATGTGCTGGGCATTGGCGAGAAAGCCATCGCCTGCGTGGGCCGAGGCGTGGCTGATGTGACGCTCGACCTCATCGGCAAGCTTGCCGACGAGAACAGCTGCATGGTGTCTCTCTACTGGGGTGCTGAGACGCTGGAAGCCGATGCCATGGCCCTGCGCGACCGTGTCCGTGCGGCCTATCCCCACTGCGACGCCGAAGCCTACGCAGGCGGACAGCCGATCTACTATTACATCGTTTCCGTCGAATAACGGCTATCATTCATTCATCCATTGACCGATCGGCGCGTCAACACACATCAGTATTTGCGGAATGCCGGGCTTCGGCATTCCGTTCCACTTTACTGGGGCCTTGGCAGGTGGAGAAGGATGAGCCGACCGGCGCTTCATCGCCGGAAAGCCTTGGTTGGGGCAGGCTGGAAAGCGACATCCGCCCGTGGGCGGGCCGCTTTCCTGCAAGGTTGGAATGAGCACGGAAATGAACGGATCGTCCGGCGACCTGTGCGGCGAATCGGGCACGCCGGGCTGGTCGTGTGCTCCGCACACTGCTCGCCCATGCACCGGGATGTGTGCCTAATCGTACACGCCGTGGCTGGTCGCAACCCTTTGGGTTGCTGCTCGCCCAAGCATCCTGGAAGGCATTGCGCAGCAGTGCCTTAGCGCCCGGGCTGGTCGCACACTTCGTGTGCTGCTCGCCCATGCATCCGGGATGGCGCGTAAGGCGTGAACGGCGATTTGATGGTAGATGGAACAAGAAGTCTGGATCGCATACGGCACCGCAGTGTCGGACGCGACTCACCGAGGAGGCCTTTATGCAGCAGCGGCCCGTTACCGATCTCAAGGGCGTTGGCCCGGCCCGGGCCAAGGCGCTGCATCGCATTGGCATCGACACCGTGAGAGACGCCCTCTACTACCTGCCGCGGGACTACCGCGACCTGACCCAGCCCGACCGCATCTGCGACGCGCGGCAGGGCGATGAGGTCGTGGTGGCGGCCACCGTCGTCACCAAACCCTCGGCACACAGCCCCCGGCGCAATCTGCAGATCGTGAAAGTAGCGGTGGACGACGGCACTGGCCGGTGCGTCTGCACCTGGTTCAACCAACCCTGGCTGGCCAACCAGCTGGTGAAGGGCAGCCGATGGCTGCTTTATGGCCGGGTGGATGCCCGCTTTGGCGAGAAAGCCCTGCAAAACCCCGGCTTTGAGCCCTGGGAGGAGGGCAGCGGCGGCATTCTGCCGGTCTACCCCATCACCGAGAGCGTGGGGCAGAAGGTGCTGCGCTCCCTCGTTGCTGACGCGTTGGAGACCGCCGGACCCCAGGAGGAGAGTCTGCCGGTGGGTTTTCGCACCCGCAATGAACTGGTGGAACTCAACTACGCCCTGCAGAACATCCACCGGCCCGGCTCACTGGAGGCCGCCGACCGGGCGCGGCGCCGCTTGGCGTTTGAGGAGTTGACACTGTTCCTGCTGCTGCTGCGGTCCTTGAAGGATGCGCGGCGGCGGGGGGCCGCGGCCAGCCCCATTGCCTGCCGGCAGGAGGACCTCGACCGCTTCCTGGGCTCGCTGTCCTTTGGCCTCACCGGGGCCCAGGCCCGTGTGCTGGGGGAGATGGTGACCGACCTGCGCGGCAAGCTGCCAATGAACCGGCTGGTGCAGGGCGACGTGGGCTCGGGCAAGACGGCACTGGCGCTGGCGGGGCTGTACCTCGCTGCCCAGGATGGCCGGCAAGGCGCGCTGATGGCCCCCACCGAGATATTGGCAAACCAGCACTACGAGAGCATGAAACAGACGCTGGAGCCGCTGGGCGTGCGGGTAGCGCTCTTGACCGGCAGCATCAAGGGCGCGGCGCGCCGGCAGGTGCTGGCAGAGATTGCCAGCGGCCAGGCGCAGGCCGTCGTGGGCACCCACGCTCTCATTGAAAAGGCGGTGGAGTTTGCCGACCTGGGGCTGGTCGTCACCGACGAGCAGCACCGCTTTGGCGTGCGGCAGCGCTCGGCCCTGCAGGGCAAGGGCGGCACGCCCCATATGCTGGTCATGTCGGCCACGCCGGTGCCCCGCACGCTGGCCCTCATTCTCTATGGCGACCTCGACATTTCGGTCATCGACGAACTGCCGCCGGGCCGCAAACCCGTGCGCACCCGCTTGGTGCCGCCGGAGAAGCAGGCCGACCTCTACCGCTACCTGCGGGAGGAAGCGTTGTTGGGCCGGCAAAGCTATGTCGTCTGTCCCCTCATTGAGGAAAGTGAGAAGCTGGACGCCTCGGCCGCCGTCGATTTGTACCACGAGCTCAAGGGCGGGGTGCTGCGGGATGTGGGGGTGGCGCTGGTGCATGGGCGGATGAGTGCCGCCGAGAAGGAAGCTGCGCTCGAAGACTTCCGCCAGAACCGGACGCAGGTGCTCATCTCCACCACCGTCATCGAGGTGGGTGTCAACGTGCCCAACGCCTCCATCATGGTCATTGAGAACGCCGAGCGCTTCGGCCTGGCCCAGCTCCATCAGCTGCGGGGCCGGGTGGGGCGGGGCGGGCAGCAGGCCTGGTGCTTCCTGTGCGCTGGGCAGGCCGCGCCGGATTCGTTGGGGCGCTTGAAAACTCTGTGTGAGACGAATGACGGCTTCAAGGTGGCCGAGGCCGACCTGCAGCACCGGGGGCCGGGGGAGTTCCTGGGCACCCGGCAGTCGGGCATGATCGACCTGCACGTGATGCGTGCCCTGCGGGACGTGCGCCTGCTGGCCGATGTGGACGCCGCCGTGCGGGAGGTGACCGACACCCCGGCCTTGGCAGACGAACGTGTGCATCTGATGGAGGCAGCCCGCGCTAAATTCGCCCGGAAGCTGGAGGGTGTCATCCTGAACTGATGGGGGAGAACAGGCCATCGCCGCTGTTACCAAAGAGCAGCACAGGCGTCAAACCCAAGAACCGACCGCCGATTCATTCTGCGGGAGAAAGGTGATCGTCAGCGTGAAAGCAACAGCATAACCCCGCCTACAGGCGAAACGTCTCTCATGAACTTCGCATGAGTGCCATCGCCCCTCATCGTCCGGCGACCCGTGCGGCGGTTCGGACACGCCGGGTTGGTCGCAATCCTTCGGATTGCCTGGTTGCACGCTTCGCGTGTTGCTCGGCCATTCATTCCGGCTGCTCACCCAAGCATCCCGGATGCGTGTCCAACCGTCGCGCCGTGAAGGCACTGCGTAACAATGCCTCGGCGTCTCTACAAACCCCTAGGGCAACACCGCACAAAGCCAGCGGCCGTCTAGCTTGGTCTTTTCTCGCCCTGCCATGTTGTCGGGCTGGTCGCACACTTCGTGTGCTGCTCGCCCCTGCAGCCGGTCAGTCGCCTATGCTCTGTGGCATAAGCTCCTTCCTCCGCCTTGGCTGGTCGTTCGCTTCGCGAACCTTCCCTCCGCCTCGCGGGCATCCATGCCCGCTGGTGCTGTCCTTCGGGCAGCACCCGGCGTCGTCGGTCTTACCGCCAGCCGGGCGGTTTGGACTGCTCGCCCATGCAACCCGGCAGGACAAGAAAATCCTCTGCGCAATCCGACCACTCCATTTGTGCGGTGTCGCCCTAGAACGGGCAAGGGAAGATAGAACCTCCCGCCGATTCATTCGGCGGGAGGAAGAGAATGGTTAGTGCGAACAGAAGAGAAAACCCCGCCCAAAGGCGCAACGTATCCTAGGATGCTCGCGTGAGAGCTTCAATTTGCGATCGTCCGGCGACCTGTGCGGCGGACGATTCGATGAGGCCTTTATAAGCCCCCTAATTCGCGGCTGTCGCCGCAGTGGCAGCCGCGATCGCCGCAGGCAGGATTTTGCCGCCGCCTGTGGTATACTTTGGGGAGAACGCCATGAATTGGGAGGAAATCCGATGAAGGTTACAGTTTGGAACGAATTTCGCCATGAGAAAACCGACGAGGCCGTCGTGAAGGTCTATCCCAACGGCATCCACGCAGCGATTGCCGACTTCCTGCGGGCCGATGGGTTGGAAGTGCGCACCGCCACGCTCGATGAGCCGGAGCACGGCCTGACCGACGAGGTGCTGGCCGACACCGACGTGCTGGTGTGGTGGGGCCACATGGCCCATGGCGAGGTCAGCGACGCCGTAGTGCAGAAGGTCTTCGACCGCATCACCCGCGACGGCATGGGCCTGGTGGTGCTGCACTCCGGCCACGCGTCCAAGATCTTTCAGAAGGTCTGCGGCACGCCGTCCAACCTCCTCTCCTGGCGGGAGAGCGGCGACCTGGAGCGGGTGTGGACGGTGAACCCGGCTCACCCCATCGCGGCGGGGTTGGGGAACTACTTCGACATCCCCCACACCGAGACCTATGCCGAGTATTTCAACATCCCCCAGCCCGATGAGCTCATCTTCCTGAGCTGGTATTCGGGCGGCGAGGTGTTCCGCAGCGGCTTCACGCTGACCCGCGGCATGGGCAAGGTCTTCTACTTCAGCCCCGGGCACGAGACGATGCCCATCTACTACCAGGCCGAGGTACAGCAGGTCATCCGCAACGGTGTGCGCTATGTCTGCCGGCCCCAAGCCCAAGCGAAGATCACCTACCGTGACAACCAGGACCGCGATGGCGTGCCCTACAAGGGGGAATAGACATGGCAGTGGATCGACAGCTTTGGGAGCAGGCGCTGCTGGCTTTTGACCGCAACCTGCACACGCCGGGCATGTTCCTCACCGCCCAAGCCGGCGGCAAGGCGAACACCATGACCATGGGGTGGGGGAGCCTTGGCTATTATTGGAACAAGCGAATTGTCACCGCGCCGGTGCGGCTGACACGCTACACCCGGGAACTCATTGAGGAGAGTGGCTGCTTCACCATCAGCATCCCCAAGCCTGGGGAACTGGTGAAGGAATTGGGCGTGTGCGGCACCCGCAGCGGGCGGGACATCGACAAGTTTGCCACCTGCCGCTTCACCCCCGTGCCGGGCCGCACGGTGGACGTGCCGGTCATCGGCCAGGCTTGGCTGCATCTGGAGTGCAAGGTGCTCTTCAAGCATGACATGACGAAGATGAACCTCAATGTCGAGGTGAACGACAAGTTCTATGCCGACCTCAACCACCACACCCTTTACATGGCGGAGGTGAGCGATTTTTATGTCTTCGAATAATGCTCTGCCCGTGACGATCGTCCCCATGGGTGACGCCAACCGGGCGTTCTACAATTCCTTTCCGTCGCGCTTTGAGGTGACCGGCAAGGTGTGGGCCAACAACGAGGAGGGGTTCTTCCTCTTTGAGGTGGAGCCTGCCCAGAAGCCTTTTGCCGTCAAGACTTACCCCGACGCCCCTTGGCAGGAGCGCGGCGCCCAGGCGGTCTACTTCGCCATGGATGGCGAGGAGTGCGTGGGGCAGATTCACATTGCCATGCATTGGAATGGCCTTGCGCGGGTGGAGGACATCCGCGTGCGGGAGGGTTGCCGCCGCCGGGGCGTGGGCCGGGCGCTGATGGACGCCGCCGTGGCCTGGGCCAAGGAGCGGGGCGTACCCGCCGTGTGCCTGGAGACCCAGGACAACAACGTGGTCGCCTGCCGCTTCTATGCCGAGTACGGCTTCTTCCTGGCGGGCATCGACCAGGCCGTCTACCTTGCCACGCCCCACCAAGGGGAAACGGCCCTCTATTGGTACCACTTCCTGGTGCCGATGCCGTGGGGCTGATTGCTGCAATCGGGCGGTTCGTCACCCAGGGTGACCCGCCCCAGAAGGCCGACGTCATCTGCGTGCCTGGCTGCCCCTTTGGGGAGCCGATGACGCTGGCCATCGAGTTGTGGAAGAAGGGAACCGCGCCGTTGCTGCTGCCCTCCGGCAACCGATGGATGCTGGAGCGGGCCGACGGCCCCACCACAGAGTGGCAACGTATGGCCGGGGCGGCACTGGCCGCCGGGGTGCCGGCCCATGCCATCCTGCGGGAGGACCGTGCCACCCATACGCTGGACAACGCCCGTCTGTCCCGGAGGGTTCTGGAGGAGGCGGGCGTCCCCGTGCAGACACTGCTCGTCTGTTGCCGCGATTTCCATGCCCGCCGCTGCCGCAGGGCTTATGAGCGTTGCTTCCCCCAGGCGCGGGTGGTGGTGTGCACGGTACCGGCTGGCGAGCTGAGTGTGGACGACTGGTTCCGGTCAGGGGCGGGATGGCTGCTGGTGGTGCGGGAGCTCATGAAGAGCACCGGCCTCTTTTTCTGGCTCATCGGGCGGTTGCCGCCGGGGTGGCGGCGCGGTGCTCACTCCACCGGGGAGCAAAGTCCAAGGGAACAATCGCCAAAGAGATAGAACGCGCCAAGGGCGGACATGAAATGACAAGGATTTCCGCCGCTGTCAGGCATCAAGCGGCGAACGGAACGCCCGGGTGTATATACACCGGGGTGCTGGTATGATATAATGACATTTATATATGACTCGATTCAACCGGGAGAAAACCGTGAAAAACGCGATGAAAACCGGATGGGTGCTGCTGCTGGTGCTGCTGGCCGGCGCGCTTATCGGCAACTTGCTCTGGATGCTTCTGCTGGGGCTACTGCCCGCTGACATGAACGTATCGCTGCAGATCGGCTCGACGGCCAACCCTTGGGTGCTCGATCTGCACGTCATTTCGTTGGCCTTTGGTGTGAAGCTCAATCTGAATCCCGGCAGCGCCATAGGGATGCTGCTGGGCCTGTTCGTTTATTTTTGGAGGCGCTGACATGCGGCAGGTGATCCTGGCGTCAGCCAGCCCCCGCCGCAGCCAGTTGCTGGGGCAGATGGGGCTGACCTTCCGGGTGGTGCCGGCCGATGCTGACGAGACACTGCCGTCGGGAATGCCTCCGGCGCAGGCCGTCACCCTGCTGGCGCAGCGCAAGGCGGAACTTGTGGCGGCTGGGCAGCCCGACGCGCTCGTCATCGCCGCCGATACCGTTGTGGCGGTGGAGGGGGACATCCTGGGCAAGCCCGCCGACCGGGAGGAAGCTGCGGCTATGCTGCGGTGCCTGAGCGGCCGGCAGCACGAGGTACTGACGGGCCTGTGCCTGGCGGTGGACGGCCGCATCCACACGGCGGCGGAGCGCACGCTGGTTTGCTTTGACCCCTGGAGCGAGGTAGACATCGCCAGCTATGTGGCCAGCGGGGAGCCGATGGACAAAGCCGGGGCATATGGCATTCAGGGGCTGGCGGGCATGTTTGTGTCCGGCATTGAGGGTTGTTACTACAACGTGATGGGTTTGCCGCTCTCCGCATTGCGGCGGTTGCTCATCGGTGCGTTAGGGGAGAATGAATTCAGGCAGCTGGCGCCATGGCCCGGCGGACCTGGGGGAGAGGTGCAGTTATGGCGTTCCTAACCTTAAGCAGGGATGTGGGGGTAGACCTGGGCACGGCGAATGTGCTGGTCTTTGTGCATGGGCGTGGTATCGTCCTGCGGGAGCCCTCGGTGGTGGCCATCAACTCCAACACCAAGTCGATTCTCTCGGTGGGGGAAGAGGCCCGTCAGATGATTGGCCGCACCCCCGGCGAGATCGTTGCCGTCCAGCCCTTGCGGGATGGCGTCATCGCCGATTATGAGATGACCGAGGCGATGCTGGCCTACTTCATTCGCAAGGCATTGCAGCGGCGCAGCATCGTCGGCTTTGCGCCACGGGCCGTCGTGTGCGTGCCCTTTGAGGTGACCGACGTGGAGCGCCGTGCCGTGCAGGACGCCACCCGGCGTGCTGGCGTCCGCTCCACCCTCATTGCTGAGGAGCCGATGGCAGCCGCCATTGGCGCAGGCCTGCCGGTGGGGGAGCCCAGCGGCAGCATGATCGTGGACATCGGCGGCGGCACCAGCGAGGCGGCGGTCATCTCTCTGGGCGGCATTGTGGTGGCGCGCTCCATCCGCCTGGGCGGCATGAAGATGGACGACGCCATCGTCGCCTTCATTAAGCGGGAGCACAACGTGCTCATCGGTGACCGCTCGGCAGAGGATTTGAAGATTGAGCTGGGGACGGCGATGGAGCCAAAGATCAACAAGATCATGGCCGTCAAGGGGCGCAACCTGACCAACGGCCTGCCCGTCACCATCGATGTAACGTCCTACGAAATCCGCGAGGCCCTGCGTGAATCGGTGCAGAGCATCATTGACATGATCAAGGGGACACTGGAGAACACTCCGCCGGAGCTCGCCAGCGACATTATGGAGCGGGGCATTGTGCTCTCCGGCGGCGGGGCGCTGTTGCAGGGGCTGGACATGCTCGTTTATCGGGAGACTGGCATCCCCACGCTGGTGGCGGAGAACCCGCTGGACTGCGTGGCACTGGGGGCCGGCCGCATGCTGGAACACCTGGGCGACATGCTGCAGGGTTGACACTGACAAGGGAGGACGGGAATGCCAAGGATACGGATACGGCCCTGGATGGTGCTGCTCCTTATTTTTGTTTTGTTGCTGGCGGCGCTGTTCGGCACGTTTTTCATTTTGGAGTCTGACCGTGATACATCGCTGGCCGAGAAGGCAGCGGGGTCCGCGGTGGCCCCAGCCGTATCCGCCGCCCATACCGTGACGGGCAGCGTCAAGGGCTTCTTTCAGCGCCTCTTCGGCCTGAGCGAAATGGACAAGGAGTACAAACAGCTCAAGAACCGCGTGCAGCTGCTGGAGCTGGAAAACCAGTTTATGCAGGAGCTGCAAAAAGAAAACGAGCGCCTGACCAAGCTCCTGGGCTTTGAGGAGAAGTACCCCGAGTACGAGTGCCTGCCGGCCCGCGTCATTGGCAGCAAGGCCGACAATTGGTTTATGACCTTCGTGCTCGATAAGGGAAGCAAGGATGGCATTGAAGTGGGCATGACCGTCGTCAACGAGAACGCATTGGTGGGCCGTGTCACCGAGGTCGGCTTCAATTTCTGCAAGGTCATGGCCATCATCGACCGCAACAGTGCCGTCAGTGCCATTGTGGAGCGCTCCCGCGACAACTGCATCGTTAAGGGCTCAGACGACCCGGAGAGCGGCTCAGCCACCTGCGGGGTCTACCGTTTGCCCTTTGACGCCGATATCGTGCCCGGTGACACGGTTCTCACGACCAACCTGGGCGGCTACTACCCCAAGGGCATCCTCATCGGCACCATCACCCAGGTGAGCCGAGACAAGAACACCGAGGACTACGCCGTGCTGGAGCCGGCAGTGGATTTCTCCACCCTGGAGGATGTGCTCATCATCCGCGGCGGGCAGGATGTGGCAAGCGAGGACGACATTGCCAATGCGGAGCAAAGCGGCGATGTTGACACCGCGGAGCCCGACGCGTCGCCCTCGCCCACGGCAACGGGCAGCGCCAAGGCGTCACCTTCACCTACGGCGAGCGATGAGGGGGAGGGCTGAGGATGAAGCGTGGCATTCTCATCGGGGTAACGCTCTTTGGCTGCCTGCTGCTGCAGGTGGCCGTGTTGCCGGCACTGGGCGTCACCAGCATCGCGCCCGATCTCATCCTGGCGGTGCTCATCCCCTGCGCCATCCTGTGGAACGGCATTGGCACGGCCTTCTTTGGCGCGGCCTTTGGCCTGCTCCTCGATATTCTGGTGGGCAAGGGCATTGGCCAGTACGCCCTGTTTTACCTCATTGTACCCTGGGCCATTGCTCAGTTTGGCGGTGGTTACTTCCACGAGAACCCGGTGCTGCCGGCACTGATGGCCGGCGCAGCTTACCTTGGACGGGAGATTTTGATCGCGCTCATGATCTATTTGGGGAGGATGGAGATTGCCATCACCGCGCAGCTTTTGTTGCGCTCACTGGTCAGCATGCTGCTGACCGCCGGCTTGACCGTGCCGTTCTATCTGGTGCTCTATGGCATCATGAACCGGCAGGGGCGACGGGCGGACGGCGTGATGACCTTCGGCCGGTAGGCAGCCGGCCGCGACAAGGAGACTGGAATGACCAACAAATACCGTACCGTTGCCATAGGAGTGTTCTTTACGCTGGTGCTGGCGCTCTTTGTGGTGCGGTTGTACAGCTTGCAGTTTGTCCATGGGGCCGATTACCTGACCCAGGCGCAGGAGAGCAGCCGCAAGACCATTCGTCTGACCGGCGCGCGGGGCAAGATCCTGGACAGCAGCGGCATCCCCCTGGCCTACAACAAGACGACCTATGACCTGCAGTTTGTGAAAGACCCCGACAAAAAAAAGACGGACGACATCAAGGCCTATACCCAGGCCATCATGAACACCATCGAGCTGGTGGAGAACAACGGTGGCAAGACGATTTCAACTTTTGCCGTGCGCCAGCAGGCTGATGGTACCTATGCCTTCTACTGGGGGACTGACGTCTCGGAAGAGGTAGCCGCCCGGCGTGAGCAGCTCTGGCGCGACAACGTGCTCTACGTGCTGAAGCAGGATGACCGTAAGGGCACGCCGGAGGAGACATATTGGAAGCTACGGGAGTATTATGGTATCCCCGAGGATGCCAGCTTCGATACTGCCTTTAAGGTGCTCTCCGTCTGGCAGGAAGTCAGCTACGTCTCCTACAGCATCAGCTACAACCCCGTCACCGTGGCGCAGAACGTAGACATGAACACCGTGGCCGCCATTGAGATCGATTCGAGCCGCTACCAGGGCATGCAGATCAACCAGGGCCGCACCCGGGTGTACCCAAACAAAACGTTGGCTGCCCACGTCATCGGTTACATGAGCCGGATGCTCAACGAGAACACCATTGAGAAAATGAAGACCTCCGGCTACCAGCAGGATGACCTCATTGGCGTGTCTGGCATCGAGAAGACGATGGAACTGGAGCTCTCCGGCAACACGACCGAGCGGCAGGGTTCCAAGGTGGTGGAGGTGGACAGCAGTGGTAAGGTCATCCGGGAGCTTGCCGACGAGGGCAGTGAGCCCACCGCCGGCAACAACGTCATGCTGACGATTGACTCCAAACTCCAGAGCAAGCTGGAGGAACTGCTGGCCGCGAACATTGCAATGATCCAGGAAGAGCAACTGGCGGATTACAATGAAAACAAGGCCGAGTACGACGAAAAGCTCGCCGCCCGGTCCGACAAAACGCTGAACCTGGCCAAAGAGGGCGCGGCGGTCGTTATGAACGTGCAGACCGGCGAGGTGCTCGCCATGGCCAGCTATCCGTCCTACGATCTAAACCTCTTCACCGGTGGCCTCTCGCAGGAGATTTACGAGCAGCTGACCAACGAGGAGAACGGCAACGCCCTCTTTAACAAGGCCATTCAGTCCCGCGCGACCCCAGGCTCCATCTTTAAGATGGTCACAGGTTTGGCGGGGCTGATGGAGGGCAAGGTGACCCTCTCCACCAAGATCACCGACGAAGGCCCTTACAACACCTACGTCAAGGAGGGGCAGAAGGGCCCATCCTGCTGGGTGGCGCCCTACTTCGCCAGACACGCCGATGAAGATATCGTGGGCGCCCTGAAAGATTCCTGTAACTATTACTTCTTCACCGTGGCGGATAAGCTGGGCATCGACCTCCTCAACCGCTGGGCCGACCAGCTGGGCCTGACCAGCAAGACCAACATCGAGCTGCCCGGCGAGGTGACCGGCCAGGTGGGCAACCAGCTGACTCTCTACGACCCCGACTCCAGCCCGGGCGGCGTGGCGTCGCTCGTGTACAGCAGCATCAAAAAGCTGATGAAGGATACCTGCACCGACAAGAAATATGGCCTCAACTACACCTATGAGGATAGCAAATACGACGAGGCCGCCCGCAGCATGCTGCAGCTGGTGACGATGGACGCCAACAACTGGGGCCCGGACATCCGCGCCATCCTCATCAACGACCTCAAGATCCCCAAGACCACAATTCTCAAGTATGGGCTGGACAGTACGATCGCCCAGACACTCACAGAGATCAAGTGGGATCCGAACGACACCATTCTCACCGGCATCGGCCAGTCGGTCACCATGCTCACGCCCATCGGCGTGGCACGGTACATCTCGGCCATCGTCAACGGCGGCGACGTCTACGAGGCCACCCTCATCAAGTCCATCATCACGCCCGACGGCGTGGTGCGCGACCAGGCACCCACGTTGGTGCGCACCCTCAACGCTAACCCCAACTACCTCAAGGCCATCAAGGAGGGCATGAGCTCGGTCGTGAATGGCGAGGATGGCACGGCCGCTGACTACTTCGCCGACTTCAAGTACAAGGACCAGATCGGCGGCAAGACCGGCACGGCGCAGGTTTCCAAGATCGACCTGGAGGACAACTCCTGGTTTGTGTGCTTTGCGCCCTTTGATAAGCCCGAGATCGCCGTCGTTGTCTACATTCCCAATGGGTACAAGGGCATCCGGTCGGCCTACACCGCCCGGGAAATCGTGCAGTATTACCTGGATCGCAAGGACCAACAGAGTGTGCAGCAGACGCTGCCACAGGTCAACACCCTGGTCAAGTAACGCGTTTCAACAGGGCGGAGGAGTCCGCTGGGGAGCCTGCTGGGGCCGTGCATATCGGTGACAGGAGGCAAAGGTTATGGGAGAGGTATTGGTCATCACATCGGGCAAAGGCGGCGTGGGCAAGACGACGACGACCGCCAATCTGGGAGTGGCGCTGGCGCTGGACGGCCACAGCGTGGTGCTGGTAGACGCGGACATCGGCCTTCGCAATCTCGACCTGGCGATGGGGCTGGAAAACCGCATCGTCTTCGATCTGTTGGACGTGGTGGCGGGCACCTGCCTCATGCGCCAGGCCCTCATCAAGGATCGGCGCTACCCAGGCCTCTGGCTGCTGCCGGCGGCCCAGACCCGCGACAAGGCCGCGGTGACCCCCGTGCAGATGGGGCTGCTGATGCAGAAGCTGAAGGCCGAGTTTGAGTATGTACTGGTGGATTGCCCCGCGGGCATCGAACAAGGGTTCCAAAACGCGGTGGCGGGTGCCGACCGTGCGGTGCTGGTGACGGTGCCCGAGGTGACCGCCATGCGGGATGCCTGCCGGGTGAAGGCGCTGCTCGACGAGCGGCTGGTGCCGGTGGCCGGCATGGTGCTCAATCGCTACCGGCCCAAGATGGCACGCCGCGGCGACATCATGGATGTGGACGACGCCAACGACCTGCTGGACGTGGCACTGCTGGGCGTGGTGCCCGAGGACGAGGCCGTGGTGCGCATGGGCAACGCCGGCGAACCGCTGGCCGGGGGCAAGGCGCCCGCCGGGCAGGCCTACCGCAAGATTGCCCGCCGCATTGCCGGGGGGGAGACACAGGAGGAGAGGCGCGGCTTCGTCGGCGTGGTGCGTAGCCTCTTTGGGGCACGGGCAGCGGCACAATGAAGCCCCTGCCCGGCCATTGGAAAGGAAGGTCATGGAAGCCAACCGCAAATTAATCAAAAGTTTTGACTGGCTGCTGCTGTTGCTGGTGATGGCACTGGTGACCGTCGGTATCCTGATGATAGCAAACGCCACCGGCAACCCCACCGCCTCCCGCGATGAGGGCTGGCGGGCGGTCGTTGCCTCCATGGAGAAGGGGAAGGTCGTCCGCACCATCCTTTGGGTGGCTGTGGGGCTCGCGGTGTCGGTGGGCGTCATGTTTGTTGATTACCACACCTATGGCGCGGCGTGGCGGCTGTTCTACTGGGGTTCTAACATCGTGCTGCTGCTGGCACTTGTCGTGGGCGAGGTCGTCAACGGTTCCCGCGGGTGGCTATTGAATGGCAGCATACAACCCTCGGAGATTGCCAAGCTCTCGCTCATCATCACATTGGCCCACCACCTGTCGCAGAAGCCAAACGGCATTCAGACGTTCAAGGAACTGCTGCATGTGCTGGTGCTCGTCGGCATCCCGCTGGCCATCATACTGGCGCAGAACGACACGGGCACGGGCTTTGTGTACATCTTCATTTTGCTCATCCTGCTCTTTGTCAGCGGCACCAACTGGAAGCTGCTGGCGGGGTTGGGGGCGGTGGGGTTGGCGTCGCTCTACCCCCTGTGGCAGTTGTTGGGTGACTACCAAAAAACGCGATTCATGGTGTTCCTGGATCCCTCGCTGGACCCGACGGGCGCGGGGCTCAACGTCCTGCACTCCAAGATCGCCATCGGCTCCGGCCAGGCCGCGGGCCGCGGCTTCTTCGCCCTGGGGTCCTTCTGCCAGCTCGATTACATCCCTGAGAAGGAGACTGACTTCATCTTCTCCATCGCTGGGGAGACGTGGGGCTTCATCGGCGCGGCGTTCATCATCGCACTGTACGCGCTGCTGCTGCTGCGCCTGCTGGTGCTGTCACGGCGTTCCTTTGACAAGCTGGGCTGCTACCTCACCATCGGCGTCATGGCCATGCTGGCCTTTCACATCTTTGAGAACGTGGGCATGACGCTGGGGGTCATGCCGGTGACGGGCATTCCGCTGCCATTTCTGAGCTACGGGGGCAGCAACATGGTGACAAACATGATGGCCATCGGCCTCGTGCAGAACGTCTGCATGCGAAGGCGGTACAGCATCTTCAAGGAAGGGGAACTGACGACGTGAACATCGCCCTCATCGCCCATGACAAGAAAAAGCCCGACATGGTGAACTTCTGCATCGCCTATGTCGACATTCTGCGCAAACATGAGCTGTGTGCCACCGGCACCACCGGCGGCTTGGTGGCTGAGAACACCGGCCTCAACGTCCACCGGTATCTCTCGGGGCCGCTGGGCGGCGACCAGCAGATCGGCGCGCGGGTGGCCTACAATCGCATCGACCTCATCATCTTCCTGCGGGACCCACTGACCGCCCAGCCCCACGAGCCCGACGTGTCGGCCTTGCTACGGCTGTGTGACGTGCACAACATCCCGCTGGCCACCAACGTTGCCTCGGCCGAGGCACTCATTAAGGCCTTGGATCGTGGCGACCTCGACTGGCGGCTGGTTGTAAACCCGCCGGAGGATGGGGAGTTGTAAGGAAATTGCGACGGAAACAGGAACCGTCTGCCGTGATGGCAGGCGGTTTTCATGTCAGCGGGAGCCCCGTTCAACTGCCGGTGCTGGCGTAGTGCCGTACGCCCACGCGCCAGACGACCAGCGATAACCCCAGAAAGGCGGTCCCTGCCGGCAGGCATAGAAGGCCCAACCAGGGCGGGTACCCCCACCCACAGACCGTCGCTGCCGGGTAGAAGCTGACGAGCAGCACCGGCACCAGAAAGGTGAACACGCCTTTCAGCGCCTGAGGCAGGTAGGGTTCGGGGCAGCGGGTCACTTGGTAGCTGGCGTTGGTCAGGATGTAGATCCATTCCAGGCCCTTGATGGTGAAGAATGCCAGACCGGATGTGAGCACGAAGACCCCACAATAGACCAGAAAGCCACCGGCCAGCGCCATCAACAGCACGAGCACCCGGGGCAGGGTGAGTGACACACCCAGCTGCCCCAGCGCCCACAGCGCTGCGCAGAGCCCCGTGACCGGCCGCACCGCCCGGTGCAGGTGGAAGAATGACGCCGCCACCTGCACCACCAGCGACCGCGGGCGCAGCAGCAGCCGGTCGAAGCCGCCGCCGCGCAGCATGTGCCAAGGGAAGTAGTCAAACCCCCGGCAGAAGGTCTCGGCCAGGCCAAAGGACGCGACTGCCAGCGCATAGACCAAGAGGACCCGCTCCATTGACCACTCCCCAATGCTGCCAAAGCGGGAGAACAACAGGATGGTGGACAGGGGGTCGGAAGCCACGACGAACAGCACCTGCAGCAGCATGAGCCACCAGCCTTTGTACTCCAGGCCGCTGAGGAGGTGCATCCGCAGCAGACGGATGTAGAGCTTTCCCTCGCCAATCAATGTTTTCATCCTCAACCTCCCTGTACGATGACGGCCTGCAGGCGGTGGCGCAGCACCAGCTTGCCCGCCACGACGAACACGACGATCCACACAACCTGCACCGCCATGGCCCCCAGCGCTTGCCGGGGCGGCAGGGTGCCCACATAGAGCTGGGCGGGGATGTCCCCAAACCCGGCGAAGGGCTGCAGCCGCAGGAAGGGCTGCAGGGCTTCGGGCCACAGGCGCAGCGGCAGGTAGGCGCCCGAGAGTATGCCGCTCACCAGCAGCAGAATATAGGTCGGCCCCTCGCCCCAGGTGATGTTGACGCGGATGGCCGTGACAAACATGGCATAGGCCGAGGCCAGCAGGAAGGCCAACGCCGCCGTCAGCAGGAAGAGCGCAAACCCTGTCCCCGAGGCCGGCACGCCCAACCCATACGGCGCGGGGACCACCGTGCCAACCGCGAGGGTCAGCAGACCCCGCATCCAGGTCGCGCCCAGCTTTCCGGCGGATGACTTGGCCAGCCAGTGCCAGTAGAGATCCAGCGGTCGGCACAGCTCCACGCCGATGTCGCCGTTCTTGATGCGTGCCAGCAGGTCGTCGTCGATGCTCATGGAGAAGAACATCCACAACCCCTGCATGATCCAAAGGTAGGAGATTGTTTGGGGCAGTGTCAGGCCGTTGTTGTTCCAGGCGTTCTGGCTGTAACGGTAGAAGACGGTGTAAACGAGGCACTCAATGAGGGCCCAAAACACGCTGACAAACACGCCGGAGATGGCCGAGGCGCGGTACTGCAGACCTTCGGCGAAGCGGATGCGGAAGAGGGACCGGCAGGCCCTCCAGGTGGCGCGGTTGCTCATGACGCCTCCTAGACCAGCGCCAGATGTTCGTACATCCGGGCAATCATCTCATCGGTGTTCACTTTGACCACGACCTCGGCGGCGTACTCCTGCTGCAAGCCTTCCAGTTTCCCGTCGTACAGCAACCGCCCGTGGCCGATGACCATGACGCGTTCGCACAGTGCCTCAATGTCGTCCATGTCGTGGGTCGTCAGCACCATCGTCACGCCGTGCTTGCGGTTCTCCTCCTTCAGGAATGCCCGCAGCGCCAGCTTGGATACCGCGTCCAGTCCGATCGTGGGCTCATCCAGGAAGAGGATGCGGGGGCGGTGGAGGAGGGCGGCCACCAGCTCACAGCGCATCCGCTGGCCCAGGGAGAGCTGCCGCACCGGCGTTTTCAGCAGCTGCTCCACCCCAATGGTCTCCGTCAACGCGTGCAGCCGCGCTTTGTAATCTGCCGTGGGAATGTCGTAGATGTCTCGCAGCACATCGAAGGAGTCGGCCACCGGCACATCCCACCACAGCTGGGAGCGCTGGCCGAAGACCACGCCGATTTGCGACACGTGCGCGACGCGTTCCTTCCATGGTGTCCGGCCAAGGATTTCGCACCGTCCGCCGTCAGGGGTCAGGATGCCGCTCATTACCTTCACGGTTGTCGACTTGCCCGCGCCGTTGGGACCGATGTAACCCACCAGCTCTCCCTCGTTGATTTGGAACCCGATGCCATCGAGCGCGCGCACCTCGCGCACCGTGCGGTGGAACGCCCCCCCCCAGCAGGCCCCACTTGCCCTCCGGGCGCTCGTACACCCGGAACCGCTTGTGGATGTCATCCAGCACAATCTGCATGTGCCCACCTCCTTTGCGCAGCAAAGGATACCCGTTGGGGCTCCCTCTGGCAAACAGCCGCTGGGCGGACGACATGCCCGCGGCCCGGGGTGCTTCTCGCCACCTCGTTTTTCCACCTTCTTCCGCACAAATGCTTGACAGTCGGTGGTTTTTTGGCTATACTACAAACATAATTGGTGCAAGTCATCAAGGGCTTCTTTCCTAGTATCTGGCACAGGTAACCGGTGAGCGATCACCGGCATTTTTGTTTTCTACCACCGTTTTCCCGAGGCATGTTTCCCAGCTGTCTCCATCATCCAAGTTCGCCATGCTGCGCGCAGCATGGGTTGTTTTGCGTACGCCGCCCGGCATTGCTGAACATTGGACGCTCAGTCGTTGAATGGAGTGGTGGCGATGCATGAACACTGAGACCAAAATGAAATTCAAAAAGCTGAAGATTCAACATCCAAGATGATAAATTAAAAATATTGAGTATTAAATTAAAAATATTGATTTTGAATGTTGACAATATAAAGATCGTGGAGTATCCTTTGAACCAACAAGAGAACCCGCAACGGGGTTCGCCCGAGAGGAGCAAACAGAGATGTCGAAGAAATGGCCCGTTCCCGCCCGCTGCCCGGTGTGTGGGGGGAACTATGTTGTGACACAATTGCAGTGCGAGGGTTGCAAAAGCAGGCTGGAGGGCCAGTTTGGTGCCGGGCGGCTGGGCACCCTCAGTGCTGAGCAGACCGCCTTTGTGGAGGTGTTCCTGTCTTGCCGCGGCAACATCAAGGAGGTGGAGAAAGCACTGGGCATCTCCTACCCCACGGTGCGGGGCAAGCTGGATGACGTGCTGGAGACGATGGGCTTCCCCGCCCGGCGCAAGGAGGATCGCGCTGATGTGCTGGAAGCCCTGAGCCGTGGGGAAATCTCCCTGGACGACGCGGCCAGCGCCATTGGCAAATGGAAGAAGACCAAGCAGGAGGGCTGAGAGATGAACGAGCAAGTGATGGAGATCCTGCAAAAGATCAAGAGCGGAGAGCTGACACCCGAGGAAGGCGCGCAGCGCCTGCGGGATTTGGGCTACGAGCCGCCCAAGGATGAACCGAAGCAGGAAAGCCGCCAGCAGGGTGACGCTTACAGCTACACCCCCAACAACGACAACACCAGCAACAACGGCAATGACTTTTGGGAGACGCTGGGCTCGGCCTTCAGCCAGCTGGGCGACGCCATGGAGGAGGGCTTCGGACGCGCCCGCACCGCCATCCGCGAGGCGGCCACCACCATCGACGGCGACATTGAAGGCGACGTGCAGGGCGACCTGCGGGGCCGTGTCAACGGCGACGTGCATGGCAACATCATGGGCGGGCTGCACGGCATCATCAAGGGTGACGTGGAAGGCAACATCATGCGCGACCTGACCGGCGTGGTGGAGGGCGACGTCCAGGGCTCCATCCACGGCAACCTCATCGGCACGGTCAAGGGCGACGTGCAGGGCGATGTGTGGGGCAACGTGGTGGGCACGGTGCAGGGTGATGTGAACGGTACCATCCACGGATCCCTCATCGGCACGGTGCAGGGCGACGTGGGCGGCGATGTGCTGGGCCCGGTTGTCGGCACCATCCAGGGTGATGTCATGGGCAGTGTCAAGGGCACCATCCTGGGGCGGGTGCATGGCTCCATCCACGGCCACCCGCGCACATGAGGGCAGGAGCCATGGAGGAACGACGCATGACGCTCTTTGCCCGCAGGCGGCAGATGGAGAAACCGACCAGGGATGCCGACGAACTGCGGGAGCAATACTTCATCATTTTGAATGAGCGGAGGTTGGAACAATGGACGATTCGATAAAGAACATACTGGAACGGGTGCAGAACGGCGAACTCTCCCCCGAAGAAGCCAATCGGCTGTTGGAGGGGATGTCGCCCGCCGAGGACACCAACGACATGCCCACGCCGCTTTCGCCGCCCCAGCCGGAGAACCCGACCCAGCCCCAGGAGCCTGCCGGGTTCCGTGGCAGCATCATGGGCAATTACAACGGCGACATCAATGGCCCCCTGGTGGGCAAGATCATGGGCAATGTGTCGGGCAGCATCCATGGGGATCTGACAGGCTCGGTGATGGGCAACGTTCAGGGCACGGTGGAGGGTGACCTGACCGGCTCGGTGATGGGTAATGTCCATGGCCCGGTGACCGGCTCCCTGGTGGGGCATGTGGCCGGTAATGTCAGCCGGGTGAATGGCGACGTCTCCGGGTCGGTCATGGGCAACATCCCCCGGGGCATCGGCGGGAGCCTGTCGGGCAAGGTGATGGGCAACGTGCACGATGGCATCGGCCGCGACCTCAGCGGTAGCGTGGCGGGTAACGTCCGCGGCGGGGTGCGCGGCAACGTCAGTGGGGTGGTGACCGGCAACATCCACGACGGCATCGGCGGGTCACTGAGCCGGAGCGGCCACATCAAGCGCCCTGTAAAATGGTTGAACCTCTCCAACACCGGCAACGTTTATGGCGACATCCAGGGCGACCTGGAGGGCACCGTGGATGGCGATGTGGTGGGCACGATCCATGGCAACCTCACCGGTACCGTTTGTGGTGATGTGACCGGCGACATCCTGGGCGACGTGACCGGGCAGGTCAAGGGCCGCATCCACGGCCGGGTGCACGGCACGGTGCGCAGCGCCTGAGGCTGGAAGGCAAAACGAGGTGGAGCGGCTGCAGTCGCTCCCATTTTTATACATTGTTCAGTCCTCCTGGTCGTTTGTGCTCAGTGAGCTTGATACCCCGCAACCAGTGCGGCAAAGCGTTCCTCGAAGACTTCGCGGTCGGCGGAGCGGGTGAGTTGCGCGAGGTCGTTGGAGTCTTCTGTCGGCGGTTCGCTCCAGCGGCTGTGTCCGTCATCATCACCGATGGGCCACTCAAAGTAGTATCGCACCGTCTTCTCCGCCATCGGCATCAGATCGTAGAGCGCGCTGTCCAACTGCACGTCGGCCAACAGATCTGGCCGCAACTGGGCGTAATCCTTGCGCAGATACTCATTCCGATCGTTAGCGTCAAACGCGTGGGTGACAAAACAATACGTCTTGCCCTGCTCCAGGCGGAATTCATCATCCGGCAGCATGCGAGACGATTGGTAGCTTAAAAGCCGCACCGTCTCGCCCTCTCCTTTGGCGTCACCGGTGTAGACCTTGGTGACTTCAGCATGACAAACGGTGAGATATTGGGGCTCCGCTCCCTCTTGCCCAATGCGGTACCAACTCACCTCTACCTCGTGAAGGGAACGGATGGCACCGCGGAAGACGAATGCATTGGTGTTGCCCAGGCCTGCCGCTGCGTCAAAGGGGACGCGCAGCACGCAGGCAATGTCGGGCGGGTCGGGCAATGGCAGCACCGTGCGCGTCAGCCGCAACACAACGCCCTGACTCTGATACACCCGTATGGAGAGCCCGCAAAACGCGCCGTAGCCGACCAGCAACAACGTCGCTGCCAGCAGCGCTGCCACCGCCACTCGGCGTCGGAGCCGGATGGAACCCATGGCAATCCGTCCTTCCCCATGGTATTTTCCGTTTGGACGCAGGGCGAGCCACCTCGGTTCCGTTGGCCCATGCCCACCACCAGTGGGACGCCATTTTTCGCCCCACCCTACCAAAATCACCCGTCAGGGTGTAATATATTGTGGAGTATACAGAGGACGAGGTGTTTGGATGAGCGAGATTGGTACGACGATGGATTGGACAGCCATCCTGCCGCTGGCCCTGCTGGGCCTGGCAGTGTTGCTGGCGTTTGTGGGTGTCATTTTGTCGGCGGTGGCGGCCCACCGTGCCGGTCGCCGCCAGGGGGAGGAGCAGCTTTCCCTGGACATGCGGGCGCTGAAGGATGAGTTTGTGCGGCTGGAGGGCAACGCTCGTACCGAGTCAGAGCACACCCGCACGGCGCTGGAGCGGCAGAACAAGGAGAACCGCGACGAGCTGGGGCAGCGCACCGAAAGCCTTCAGATCACGCTTATGAAGACGATTGTGGACTTCAGTGACTCCCAGACCCGGCAGCTGGAGGCCATGCAGAAGCGTGTGGACGAGATGGTCGCGCGCAACGACGGCCACTTTGAGCGGGTGCGTGGCACGCTGGAGGAAAAGGTTCGTCTGATGCAGGAGGGCAACGAGAAAAAGCTCGACGAGATGCGCCAGGTGGTGGATGAGAAGCTGCAGAAGACGCTGGAAGAGCGGCTGGGCAACTCCTTCAAGCTCGTCAGCGACCAGCTGGAGCAAGTATACAAGAACCTGGGTGAGATGAAGAGCCTCTCCAAGGACATGGGCGACATCAAGAACATCTTTAAGAACGTCAAGACCCGCGGTACTTGGGGCGAGGTGCAGTTGGCCGCGCTGCTGGAGCAGATGCTGACAGCCGACCAATACGCCGCCAACGTGAAGGTGCGGCCGAGGAGCGACGAGCTGGTGGAGTTCGCCATCCGCCTGCCCGGCCCCGACGACAGCGCCAAGCCCGTGTGGCTGCCCATTGACAGCAAGTTCCCCATGGAGGACTACCAGCGGCTGGAAGATGCTGTGGAGCGCAGCGACAGCGACGCCCTGGCCCAGGCCAGCCGCGCGCTGGAGGTTCGCATCCTCCAGCAGGCGCGGGACATCCGCGACAAGTACATCTTCCCGCCGGAGACGACCGATTTTGCCATCCTCTTCCTGCCGGTGGAGAGCCTCTTTGCCGAGGTGCTGCGTCGGCCAGGGCTGTGCGAGCGGTTGCAGCGGGAGTATCGCGTCACCGTGGCCGGCCCCACCACGCTGGCAGCGTTGCTCAACAGCCTGCGCATGGGCTTCAAGACCCTGGCCATCCAGAAGCGCTCCGGCGAGGTGTGGGAGCTCCTCGGCGCGGTCAAGCGCCAGTTCGGCCGCTTTGCCGACAGCCTGGAGGCCGTGCAGAAGCACCTCGACCGTGCCAGCAACACCGTGCGGGACGCCAGCAACTACTCCAACCAGATTCAGAAGCGGCTGGACAGGGTGGAGGAACTGCCCGCCACCGAGGCCGAGAAGCTGCTGCCCATGCGTGGCCTGGGCGAGGAGTGACCTCCGGATTTCGCTTGACGCAGGCAAATATTGCCGCTATGATAGGTAGAAAGTGAAATCAGCCACATTCCGGCAGAGATCCTGCGGGATGAAATTCTGACTTCAAGGAGGCAGCACCATGGAAAAGTGGACCTGTACGCTCTGTGGATACACCTATGACCCCGAGGTGGGCGACCCGGACAACGGCATTGCGCCCGGCACTGCCTTTGCTGATATTCCGGACGACTGGGTGTGCCCGCTGTGCGGCGCGCCCAAGGATCAGTTCGAGCAGGAGTAAGGATTGCGGACAAAGCCGGTTGGACATTCCAACCGGCTTTGTCATACTTGCGGGGTAGCCCGCCGGCAAACGCCGCTCCTCGCACAGCACAATGCCCGCCACTGAAATTGGTGGCGGGCATTGTGCTGTCAATAGAGGCGAGTCGGCTTGATGAGAAAATGCGGAACCGACCGCCGATTCATTCGGCGGGAGGAAAGCAGGTGTTTGCATAATGCACATAAGCAAAACCCGCCCGCAGGTGAAACGTATCCCATGAAATCAGCATAAGCATTGCCGTTTAACATCGTTCGGCGACATGTGCGGCGAACGATTCGCCCGCAACAGGGATAAGCTGTCCGAATCGCCAATGCCGCCGCAGCGGCATTGGCGAACTCACACGCCGTCCTGCTTGGGGTAGCCCAGCGGCAGCGGCAGCCATTGGCGCGCGGCGGCGGGCAGATGGAGGTCGAAGTCATAGACCGATGTGACCGGCGCGAACAGCAGCCGCATGGCCTTGAGCGGCGGCAGCGTCACGTCGCAGGGGCCGGCCCAGGGGGTCACTTCCGGCTTGCCATCCTGCACGGCGATGCGGATGCTTTCACGCCCCTCCACGCACAGGGTGAAGGCACCGTCGGCCAGCGCCGTCGTCATGGCCTTCAGGTCCATCAGGGCGGCCACGACCTCCTGGTAGTGCAGCACGGCGAAGCAGGAGTCCTCAATGACGCTGATGCGCTCAGCCACAGACGCAAAGAAGCGCACCTGGGGCTTGTTCCAGGGCCAGCACAGCACGTGGGTGTAGCGCTTGGCGGTGAGCTGGAAGTATACGCCCAGCGCGTCAGCCAGGTCGGCAGGGTCGCGCAGCACCACCTCGCGCACCTCGTCATGGTTGTCGCTGCATACGAGGTAGCCCACGACTGCCTCCCCACGGGTGAGGGCGTAGGGCAGGCTCTTCCAACTGCACAGGGTGTCGTAGAAGAGCGCCTCGCCCCGCTCCACCCGGAAGGGCTGGGCGTCGTGCAGCGCCTTCATGGCGGTCAGGGTGGCGGCGTCGTCCCGCTCCACCAGCGTCAGCGCCAGTTCGCCGTTGTGCAGCCGGCCGAAGGTGTGCGTCAGGTTGTTCTGGGTCAGCTCGCAGCTGAGCAGCGGCCCGCAGGGCTCAAACCCGAAGTAGGCGTACCGCTGCCGTGCTCCGCCCAGGCACGCCAGGTCCACGCCGTTGGCGGCCATCTCTTCCATCGCGCGGGTCATGAGTGCCTTCATGTAGCCCTTGCGCCGGGTGTAGGGGTGCACCGACACCGTGCCGATGCCGGCGACCTTCAACTGGTGGCCAGCCACCGCCAGTGCCATGGGGAAGGACCCGACGACCGACTTGATGCGGCCATCCTCCTTGGCAATGTGGTGCCAGGGCGCGGTGCCATTCTCGCTGCGATAAAGCTTCGGCAGCAGGTCCTCAAAGTCAATCTTGAACACGTAGTTTGCCAGGTCGCGCAGCTCGTCAAAGTCCGCGTGCGTTGCCTTGGTGTATTCGGTGGCCATGCTCGTACCTCCCATTTGTAAAGTGCTCTATACCATTTTACCGGATGGCGTGCCGTTTTCCTAGGGGAAAGTTGGAAAAGGGCCACCCCAAGCAGAAAAGCGGCCCGCTGAAAAGCGAGCCGCTGCTGGTGCGCTGAATGGGTTGCGCGGTCAGCCTGCGTTGCCGCCCCGTATGGCTTCGCAGGCCTCGGCGGCTTCCATCGCCTCGTCAGTGGGGTGGAGCAGTACCGCGCCCAGGCCGGCGGCGGCCAATTCGGCCAGGCGGTCAGTGCTCAGCGTGCTCTGTACCCATGCCTGCCCGGCGGCACCGGCAATGGTGTGCCAGCCGCGTTGCGTCATTTCCCGGGTAAAGTCCACGGCGACGGGGGAATCGTCACCCACGTCGATGAGCAGGCTCTGGCGGTCCAGGCCGTGTGCGGCGGCACGCGCCAGCAACTGCTCCGCCAGGGCGACCCGCTCGGCACAATCTATCGGCATCTGGCCGTTCTCCATGGGCACCAGGACGGCAACCGCACCGTACTTGTGCGCCGAGGCCAGCTTAGTATCGGTGTCGTCGCCCAGGGCAACGGGGCCAAGTGCTGACCGCCCGCAGATAGGTCGCAGCCCAGCTTCCAGAACGTCGGGATCGGCGCTGCTGATGAACAGGGGCAGCGGCACGGCCACCGAAAGCTCGTTCACCACCGCGTCCATCGCCCGGGCTTCGTCGACGCCGGGCGCGGCTACGTTGACGGCCAGGGCACGCACCCCGGCGGCCATTTGATCCATGGCACGTTCCACCGCCACATCGGCGTGGCAGCCCTTGAGGTCCTCGGTCAGGTCGTCTGCCCCACTGGGGTGGATGCCCGCGCCAACCACGCACAGCGGGCCAGTTTTATCCACGGCGGCCACCCGGCGGGGGGAGCACAGGAACAGGGTGTCCACCGGCTCGCGCCGGGCGGGGGAGAGGCCGTCCAAGGTTTGACGAAGGGTGGCAATATAGTCTGGCGAGGTGCCGCAGCAGCCACCCACCAGGGTCGCACCGGCCTCTATTAGCCGCCCCATGCCCTCGGCAAAGGCGTCCTTCTTCATGTCAAAGACCGTGCGCCCATTGACAACCTGGGGCATGCCTGCGTTGGGCTTGGCGAAGAGAGGCAGATTGGTGTGCCGGGCCATGGCGGCGATGGCGTCTCGGAGGGTGTCCGGCCCGCCGGAGCAATTGCAGCCCACCGCTGCGGCTCCCAGCGCCGTAAACAGCACCGCGATGGCCTCGGGCGTTGCGCCGGTCAGCGTTCGTCCATTCTGCAGCGTGCAGCTCACGACAAAGGGCAGATCGCAAAGCTCCCGAATGGCCAGCACCGCGGCCCGGGCTTCAGCCGGGTCCATGAAGGTCTCCAGCAGGAAGAAATCGGGGTTGCCCTGCAGCAGGCCTGCCGCCTGCCGGCGGAAGCCCTCGGTCATCTCATCGAGCCCCAGGGTGCCCATGGGCTGCAGCAGCTCACCAGAGGGGCCAATGTTGGCGGCCACCAGTACGCCTTCGGGCGCGGCCTGGCGGGTCAGCTTCGCCAGGGTAGCGTTTAGCTCCTCGGTGCGGTCGGCCAGCCCAAAGCGGGCCAGCTTGATGGCCGAACCGCCAAAGGTCGGCGTGGTGAGAAACTGCGACCCGGCACGGGCATAGTCAGCCATCAGCGACTGTGCTGCGTCGGGGTGTTCAGCAGCCCAAAGCTCGGGGCAGGCACCCACGGGCATGCCCCGGCGGGTAAGCTCCGTTCCGGTTGCGCCGTCGCCCAGCAGAATGCCCTGCCGCAGCAGGGAGATGAAACGATTTCTATCCATGAGGTCCTCCTGATGTGCCGAGGGAGCGGCGAAGGAGCCGCGCGGTCTTTTGGGCAATGCGGCGGGCACGGGCGGCGGTCTCCCCCGGGCAGGGCTGCCACACGCCGTCCATCAGCACCAAGGTGTCGCCGGGCGCCGCGCCTTCCGGCAGCAGGGAGGGTTCCACCGGCAGCGCCTGGCCAGACTCGCCGTCCACCAGCACCGCCAGGTTCTCTTCCCACCGGTCAAACGTCGCCGTGCGCGCCATGGAATGCCTCCATCCTCCGCGGGTTGTTCCCGTTGCTTCATTATAGTATAGTATTGCTAGCCTTGGGAATAGTCTGTTGCCGGAGGTGGTCGAATGGTGTGGTTTTATGACGAGGGGCAATATGACGCGGCTGCACTGCGCTATGTGGTCATCATGACCGGCGAAGGGGAGCGCTGGCTCTTCGCCCGCCACCGGGAGCGCACCACCTGGGAGGTTCCCGGTGGGCACATCGAGCCGGGGGAGACACCACTGGAGGCTGCCGCACGAGAGCTCTTTGAGGAGACCGGCGCACTGCGCTGGCAGCTGCAGCCGGTCTGTGCCTATGGCGTGGGGACGAACGAGGAACGGGGTACGCCAAGCGGCCTGCTGTGCCTGGCGCGGGTGGAGGAGCGCGGCCCCCTGCCGCCCATGGAGATTGCCGAGGTACGTGCCTGCGACGCCCTGCCGGCGGCACTGACCTACCCGGACATCCAGCCCGCTCTCTTCGCGAAGGCGCTGGAATTTTCTTTGGCACAGGGTGTTTGAGCCGATAGGGAATGGGTATCCTTAAGGTAGGCAAGCATCGCCGCCACGGGTGGCGACAGAAACCGATTCTTCATTCTTCTCCCTCCTCAAGAAGGCCCGTCGTTTGACGGGCCTTCCCTCTGCGTGTCGACAAAGTCGACACGCTCGCCTTCGTCGCGTTCGCGCCGAAGGCGAAAGGGCGGTACTTGTGATAGCGTCAGGTTTGTCGCCGTTCACGCCTTGCGCGCCATCCGGGACGCAGGGGCGAGCAGCGGCCAAAGGCCGCGACCAGCCCGGGCGCTGAGGCATTGCTCGCAATGCCTTTACGGCGTGACGGTTGGACACGCATCCGGCGTGTCCGACCCGCCGCGCATGTCGCCGGGTCCCACTCCCGCGTTGCGGCAGACGATTCGGCAGAATCGTTGAGAGCAACGCGAGCATTGCGCAGTAATGCGACGGAGCGACGAAAAACCGACTTTCTCATGCAAGTTTTCCTAAGAGAATGTTACCCGTGAGTGGAAGGGGTATGTCCTGTTGTATCAATCGCCGTCTTCCTCCCGCCGAATGAATCGGCGCTCGGATCTGTTCTTTCTACGCGAAATAGTTTGTAGACAACGTGTGGGAAGGCCAGTCGTTTGACGGGCCTTCCTTTTTGCCAAAGTGCCATGGGCGAGTTGGTGAGAATGAAACACGATGGGTTTGAATGGTAACACGTAGCCTGCGCCGAATCAGGTGGTGAGCTGTCACGTCGGACATAATAGTGGACGGCGCTGGTGGCGTGGTCGGCGGCGCTGTGATACAATCGAAAAAAACGACGGGAGACAACGTGGTGGAGTGGATTGCGACGACGGCCTATGGCCTGGAGGGCGTGACGGCCCGGGAATTGGAAGCACTGGGCCTGCCGGTGACGGCGACCGAGACATCGCGGGTGCGGTTCACGGGGGACTTCGCCGCCGGGGCCGCGGCCAACCTGTGGCTGCGCACCGCCGGGCGGGTGCGTCTGGTGGTGGGCCGCTTCCGGGCGGAGAGTTTCGAGGAACTCTTTGAAGGCACCCGCGCCCTGCCCTGGGAGGATTGGATTGGTCGGGAATGGGCCTTCCCGGTGGACAGCCGGTCGGTTAACTCCAAGCTCTTTAGCCTGTCGGACATTCAGTCCATCACCAAGAAGGCCATTGTGGAGCGGCTGAAAGGCCCCTACCGCACCCAGTGGTTTGCTGAGACCGGTCCGGTGGCAGCGGTGGAGGCCCATCTGCACAAGGATGAGGTTACCCTGTCCATCGATACCTCCGGCGAGGGGCTGCACGTGCGGGGTTATCGCAAGTTGAACGGCCCCGCCGCCCTGCGGGAGACATTGGCCGCCGCCCTGGTGCTGCTCACAAAGTGGCGCGGCGACCGGCCCTTTGCCGACCCGCTGTGCGGCACCGGCACCATCGCGGTGGAGGCGGCGCTCTTTGCCCGTAACCGTGCCCCTGGGCTGGAGCGCGCCTTTGGGGGGGAGAAGCTGGCGTGGTTTGGCCCCGCGGTCTTCGCCGCGGAGCGGGAACGTGCCCGTGCCGCCATCCGGCAGGACCCGCTGCCCCTGATCTTTGCCGGCGACATCGATGGGGGGGCCATCTCCATGGCCCGCTACCACGCCCGTGTCGCCGGTGTGGCGGGGGATGTGCGGGTGGAGCAAGCGCCGTTGGCCCGCTTTGCCCCGGCGGAGGCCCAGGGGCACCTCATCACCAACCCTCCCTACGGCGAGCGCTTGGGTGACCGGGCGGCTGCCGAGGCCATCAACCGGGAGTTGGGCACCGCTTACCGGCGGCTCGATCGCTGGGCGTTCCACGTCATCACTGCTGCCGAGGGGTTTGAGACCCAATTTGGCCTGCGGGCCGACAGCCGGCGGGAGCTGCGCAACGGCCCCCTGCGCTGCCGGTATTACGAGTATTTCCGCCCCCGCCCCCAAGCGCCGAAATGACGATGCGGGTGCGGCGGCTGGCGAAAACGCTGCGGGAGCGCGTGGTGCTGCACCGGTTGTTGGCCTGTGCGGTGGTCAATGCTTTTTTGCTGCCCGTTGGGCTCTGGCGCAGCCGGGGGCTGGAGTGTTCCCGCCCGGTGTTGAAGGTGCAGGCGTTGCCAGGTGGCCTCGATGGCCTGCGGGTGGCGCAGATCACCGACCTGCACTCCTCGCGCTTTGGGCCGGGGCAGGCGGGGCTGGTGAAGCCCATCGCGGCCTTTCGGCCCGACGTCATCGTGCTGACTGGGGACATCATCGATGGCGTTCGCCCGGAGGCCGCGCCCTGTGTGGAGTTGGTGCGTGCGCTGGCGGCAGTTGCGCCCGTCTATCGCATTCGCGGCAATCACGAATATTACCTAGAGCCGGAGGCAAGGCAAGCCTTTGACGATGCCATGGCGCGCAGCGGCGCGATCCTGCTGTCCAATGAGGCGGTGGCCTTGGGGCGAAGGGGCGAACGCTGGCTGCTGGCGGGCATGGAGGATGGCGAGCGGTTTGCTGCCGACCCGCGGCGGACGGAGATCGGTGAAGATGCCTTTGACGGCGAGGCGGCGGCCGATTCGATGGCGGCGCTACAGGCGGCCACGCCGCCGTGGGCCTATGGCCTTCGGCTCCTGCTCTGCCACCGGCCCTACTATGGGCAACTGTGGAGCGATGCCGGATATGACGCCGCCCTCTGCGGGCATCTGCACGGCTGGGTTCTCCGCCTGCCGGTTGTTGGGGCTTTGCCCTATATCCTGCATCCCCATTTCCCCCAGGCAGACTGTGGCCTGTATGAGCAAGGCGGCACGCAGGTCTACATCAGCCGGGGGCTGGCCAAGACCGGTTGGAACCGGCTCCGCACCTTCAACCGACCCGAGCTGGTGCTGGCGGAGTTCCGCAGCGGTGACCCGCCCCCAATCAAGGAAAATAAGTTGCATTGACGACCGACGAATGGTATAATACACAAGCTATCCATGGTGAAGGAGAGAGTTGCATGCAGGCGTTGCTGGTTGTTCTGGTGGTCTTGCTGATTTTGGTTTCCTTGGCGCTCATCGCCGTTGTGTTGCTGCAACCCGGCAAGTCGCAGGGTTTGTCCGGCGCCATCGCTGGCGGGGCGGAGACATTCTTTGGCAAGAACAAGGCCAAGAGCTACGAGGGCAAGCTATTGCTTGCCACCAAGATTGGCGCTGGCGCTCTGTTCGCGCTGTCGCTGGCGGTGGTCATCATCGACCGCCTGTTCTAGTACGGGCCAACAAAGCAGCATATCAAACTCCCCGCATGGGGAGTTTCTTTGTTTTTCCGGCGGAAGCCGGCACGAAATCGTTCCGTCGTGCGGTATTTTTAACACGACGGTGAGAGAATAACATCAAACACAGTGGAGGAGGAAGGCCGCCAAAGACGGCGCGGCCAAAGCGAATGGAACTCGAACAACGAATTGTAGACTACATTGAGGGGGAGCGGGTGCCCCAGACGGTGGACGACCTGTGCGACGCGCTCGGCATGGCGGCGGATGCCGTGGAGGAAGCGCTGGAGGCACTGCAGGCTGACGGCACGCTGATGCGCACCAAGCGCAAGGGCTATGGCCTGCCCCGTCAGCTGGGTTGTGTGGCTGGGGAGCTGCGCGCCACCGCCAGCGGCTCGGCTTTCCTTGCCCCGGCGGATGGCGGTGACGATTACTTTGTGCCCGCCGATGGCCGCAGTGGGGCCATGCACAACGACCGGGTGCTGGCCCGGGTCATCCGCCAGCCCCGTGGAGACCGCAAGGGTGAGGTGGAAGTCCTCGACGTGCTGCGGCGCGCCAACGAACGCATCGTTGGCACCTACCGGCGCGTGCCCGACGGCGGCATTGTGGAGGCCGACGACCGCAAGATTGGCGTGGCCTTCGTGCCGGCGGGGGCTGAGCGCGGCGCTTGGGAGGGCAGCAAGGTCGTGGCGGCCATCAGCCGCTACCCCGACCACCGGCGCGAGCTTGAGGTGCGTGTGACCGAGGTGCTGGGCGACCGGGGGGAGACGGAGACGGAAATCCTGGCCATTGTCCGTGCGCTGGGCATTCGTGACCACTTCCCGCCCCAGGTGCTGGCCGAGGCCGAGAGCAAGCCCGTAGCCCTGGCGGCCGATGACCTGAAGGGCCGACTGGACCTGCGGGATCAGCGCATTTTCACCATTGACGGGGCCGACGCCAAAGACCTGGACGACGCCGTGTCCATCGAGCGGCTGGCCGACGGGCGTTACCGGCTGGGGGTTCACATCGCGGACGTTTCTCACTATGTGACGATGAGCGGGGCCATTGACAAGGAGGCGTGGCAGCGCGGCACCAGCGTGTACCTCCTGAACACCGTCATCCCCATGCTGCCGGAGCGGCTCTCCAACGGCCTGTGCTCCCTGCACCCCGGTGAGGATCGGCTGACCCTCTCTTGCATCATGGACCTCGATGGCTTTGGCAACCTCGTGGACTGCCGCATGGCGGAGAGTGTCATCCACAGTAAGGCGCGCCTGACCTACGATGAGGTCAACGCCATTTTGGAACAGAACGACCCAGAGGCCATCGCCCGCCGGGTGGAGGTCGTGGATGACCTGCGGCTTTTGGATGAGCTGCGGGAGGTATTACGCCGCCGCCGCATGGTGCGCGGGGCCATCGACCTCGACATCGACGAACCCCATATCGTGTTGGACGCCCAAGGCGTGCCGCTGTCGGTGACGACGCGCTACCGCGGCAGCGCCCACAAGCTCATTGAGGAGTGCATGCTCTGCGCCAACGAGACCGTCGCCCTGTGGCTGGAGGAGCGCGGCATGCCCGTTCCCTTCCGCGTGCACGAGGTGCCCGATGGTGAGCGCATGAAGGAGCTGGCGATCTTCCTGAAAAACCTGGGGTATGGGGCCAAGGGCCTGATGAACGACACCCACCCCATGGCCCTGCAGCATGTTTTGAGTGAGGTGCGCGACACCCCACACGAGAACATCATCGGCCGCATCATGCTGCGCAGCATGAAGAAGGCACGCTACTCCACTGTCAACCTCGGCCACTTTGGCCTGGCGGCACGTCACTATTGCCACTTCACTTCGCCCATCCGCCGCTACCCTGACCTCATGGTGCACCGAATGCTGCGGGCGGCGCTGCGGGGGCAGGAGGGCAGCACCTTTGAGCTGGTGGCCGAGCCAGCTGCCGTGCAGGCCAGCAACATGGAGCGGCGGGCCATGGACGCCGAACGTGCGGTGGACGACCTTAAGATGACCGAATTTATGGCCGACAAGGTGGACGAGGAATTCGACGGCGTGGTGTCCGGCGTTACTGAGTTCGGTGTGTTTGTGGAGCTTCCAAACCTCGTGGAGGGATTGGTACGCATGGGCGAGCTGCACGACGACTATTATGAACTGGACAAGCGCACTTACAGCCTCTTTGGCCGCCGCAGCCGCCGTCGCATCAGCCTGGGTGACCCGGTGCGGGTGCGGGTGCTGCGGGTGGATGTGCAGAGCCGGCAGATCGACTTTACCCTGGTGACGGGCAAACCAGACAGGGTCATCGGGTAATCCCGCAGCGGCGGACTGTGGTATAATGGGCTCAAAGGGGGGAGCCGGTGGACGAGGTGCTTGCGGCGGTGATTCCGGTGGGCGCGGCGGCGCTGGTGGCATTGGTCGCCTGGCGGCGGCGAGCGCTGACGGGGCCGGGCGCGGCACTGGCCGTGGCACTGGCGGCAGGCCTATGGTGGGCCGCTGGCTGGCCGGCGCTCGTCGCCTTGGCGGCGTTCTTTGGCACCTCCACCGTGCTGACCCACTGGGGCGCAGTGCGCAAGGCAGAGTTGGAGCGGGCGGTGCACGCCCGCACCGGCCGCCGGGGTGTGGCGCAGGTGGCCGCCAATGGCGTGGCCGCACTGCTGTTGGCGTTGGCGTACCGGTGGAGCGGTTCTGGCTGGGCGTTGGCGGGTGTCTTCGCGGCCTGCGCGGCCTGCACGGCGGACACCTGGGCGTCGGAGTTGGGGCAGCTGGAGCCGGGCGACCCGGTGTCCATCCTGGGCGGGCGGGCCGTGGAGCGCGGCATGTCCGGCGGGGTGACGGCCCGGGGTATGGCGGCCGCCGCTGCCGGGTCAGCGCTGCTGGCCCTGCTGTTTGGGGCTCTGCGGGTCTTGATGGCCCCGGTGCCGCAGGTGCTGGCGCAGGCGGTCCTCCTCTGGCTGGCGGGGTTTGCCGGGTCGGTGTTGGATAGTGTCTTGGGCGCGGCGCTACAAGCCAAGTACCGCACCAGTGAGGGCCGCGCCACCGAGCGGCCGACGACCGATGGTCAACCAAACCAATTGGTGGGCGGTTGGCGGTGGGTCAACAACGATGTGGTCAACGCAATCAGCTCTTGCGCGGCGGCGCTGCCGTTTCTGTTGGGGCTGTGGGCAACGTGAGGATTAGCCGGCAACAGCCGGCATTGGGGTGAGGGGGAGAATGATGAACGTTGGAACGGTGCGTGAAATCAAAAACCACGAATACCGGGTGGGGCTGACGCCCAACTGTGTGGCGGCTTACCGTGCGGCGGGGCACCGCGTGTTGGTGGAGCGCGGCGCGGGCCGTGGCGCGGGTTACGAAGACGACGAGTACGAACTGGCCGGTGCCGTACTAATGGACACCGCTGCCGAGGTGTGGGGACGCGCCCACATGATCATCAAGGTCAAAGAGCCGCTGGAGGAAGAGGTGCCGTACTTCCGCAGCGGTCTTTTGCTCTATACCTACCTGCATCTGGCGGCAAACCTCCGGCTGACCGAGCAGCTGCTGGCCGCCGGCGTCAACGCCCTGGCTTACGAGACCATTGAGGAGCACGGCACGCTGCCGTGTCTGCGGCCCATGAGTGAGATCGCCGGACGCCTGAGCGTGCAGGAAGGTGCCCGCTGCCTTGAGCGACCCTATGGCGGCCGTGGCGTGCTGCTGGGCGGCGTGCCCGGCGTGCAGAAGGGGCGGGTGCTGGTGCTGGGCGCGGGCACCGTGGGCATGAATGCCTGCCGCATGGCCGTGGGGCTGGGTGCGCAGGTCACCGTCATGGACATCAGCCACGAAAAGCTGGCGCTGGCCGACGACCTGATGGGTGGCTCGGCTCAGACGCTCTACAACCATCGCGCCAACCTGGAAGCCGCGCTCTGGGAGGCCGACCTCGTCATCGGTGCGGTGCTGATCCCCGGCGAGGCGGCACCGAAGATTATCACCCGCGAGCATCTCTCCCGCATGAAGAAGGGTGCCGTCATCGTGGACGTGGCGGTGGACCAGGGTGGCTGCTGTGAAACGACCCACCCGACGACCCATGACGCGCCGACCTACATCGTGGACAATGTGGTGCACTACTGCGTGGCCAACATGCCCGGCGGCGTGCCCCACACCTCCACCCAGGCGCTCACAAACGTGACGCTGCGCTATGGCTTGCAGCTGGCCGCCCGGGGGGTGGAATCTGCCTGCAGCAGCAACCGGGCGTTGGCCCGTGGGCTCAATACCTACCAGGGCTCCTGCACCAACGCGGGCGTGGCCAAGGCCCTTGGCATCATGCCCGAGGTGCCGGTGTTCCTGCGGGGGTAGGGGGCATCAACCTACGGGCTTGCCCACCCGTGCCGTCCATACCACGCGAATGGCTTCTGCCAGTGCGCCCACTACGGCACCCAGCATGGCAAAGAGCAGGTAGGCCGCCACGGTGGCCAGATCCGACCAGCCAGGGGTGGAGTGCCACAGGGCTGTGTGATACATGGCCCCCAGCCCGGCGGCGATGCCCAGGGCCGTGCCCAGCAGCAACAGCCGCGCGCCCCAGTAGCCAACGAGGCAGCAGAACGCCGCCGACACCACGGCCAGCGTGGCTATGCCCATCAGGGCCTTGAAGGAGAAGCCGACGCCCAGCAACAGCCGGGTGACGGCCATGAGGATGAAGAGGGCCGGCGCTGAGCCCGCAAAGAAGGCGAGCCACCGGGGCGAGCTCTTGCCTGGCAGGTGCAGGTGTGACATGGTATCATCTCCCGCGTTTTGCGCTAGTGTGTGCGGCGCGGCAGCGGCCATGCGCGGCAAACGATGGAAACGGCAGCTGCCGCGGACCGGAAGCAGATGAACCGGAATTTGCCGGGTGCAATGGGGGATGGCCCATCCATATAACGCTTGCCGGACTGAACGGAAAGGGAATGGGAGCATGACACGGGAAGAAGTGATGGCTGAACTGGAAGCCCTGGGCAAGGAAAGAATAAAAAAGCTCTACATCGGCAGGGGCGCGCGGGAACCGCTCTATGGGGTGGCAACAGGCGCGATGAAACCGCTGTTCCGGAGGATCAAGAAGGATCAGGCGCTGGCGGAGCAACTGTATGCCACTGGGAATTACGACGCGATGTATTTTGCCGGAATGATTGCCGACCCCATGGCGATGACGGAGGCCGACTTTGACCGCTGGATGGAGTCGGCCTATTTCCCCATGCTCTCCGATTTCGTCGTCGCGGTCACCCTGGCGGAAGCCGAATGCGCCCAAAGCGTCGCCGACCGTTGGATTGACAGCGGCAAGGAACTGTATATGTCGGCGGGTTGGGCGTGCTATGAATGGCTGCTGGGCTGGCGTCGGGATGATGCTTTCGACCGGCAAAAGCTCAGTGCAATGCTGGAAAGAGTTGCAGACACGATTTACATCCAACCGGACCACACGCGTAGCGCCATGAACAATTTTGTCATCGCGGTGGGCGTTTCCTACCTTCCGCTGCACGAGGAGGCACTCAAAACCGCCGAGGCGATGGGGCAGGTTTTACTGTCAACCGCCCAGGGGAACTGCGCCCTTTCCTCAGCACGGGAGGCCATTCAACAGGCCAAGGAGAAAGGCCGACTTGGCTTCAAGCGAAGGGCGGTGCGCTGCTGAAACAACGAGCGGCACCGTTCCATGAGAGGAAGCAGCGCCGCTGTAACAACAGGTTCATAGGGACACTTGTCTGGCGCGGGGGTTTGGTCACCCGCGCTTTTTTGCTTCATACCGCGCCGGCAGCTCGATGATGAACTCGCTGCCCTGGCCGGGCTTGCTGATGAGCCGGATGTTGCCGCGGTAGAGATCGACGAGGTGCTTGACGATGGACAGCCCCAGCCCCGTGCCGCCGATGCTGCGGGAGCGCCCTTTGTCAATCCGGTAGAAGCGCTCGAAGATGCGGGAGGCGTGCTCCTCCGGGATGCCGATGCCGGTGTCCTGCACGCGGATGCGCACCAGCGTCGAGGACTTCTCAGCGTCGATGGTGACGCTGCCGCCCTCGCGGTTATACTTCACCGCGTTGTCTACGAGGTTTAGGAGCAGCTGTTTAATGCGGTCGGGGTTGGCCTCTAACGTCACGGTTTCCGGCACGCGGCAGTCGATGGTGACCGACCGCGCGGCGGCGGTCATCGCAAGCATCTCGGCCACGCTCCCGGCCACCTCCGCCAGGCGGAAGGGACGGATGCCGGTGTCCTGGTTGCCGCTCTCAATCTCTGAGAGGTATAAGAGGTCGCTGATGAGGTTGCTCAGCCGTTCGGACTCAATCTCGATGATCTGCAGGAATTTGGCGGAGAGCTCAGGGTTCTGCAGGGCACCGGCCTGCAGTGTCTCCACATAGCCGCGGATGGACGTGAGCGGCGTGCGCAGTTCGTGGGTTACGTTGGCCACGAAGTCGTGGCGCATGGTCTCGAGCTTGCGCAGCTGGGTGATGTTGACCATGAGCAGGATGCAGCCGGCCGCCGGGGCCTGCAGGGGGGACACGGTGGCAGTCACCAGCGTCTGCGGCTCGGTGGGCAGGGCGACCTCGGCAGTGGCAGGGGCGTGGAGAGCCAGGCAGTCCTCGATGAGCTCGGCAATGGCGCGCACCGCCACCACCGAGCCGACCCGCTGGCCTGGGAGCTCCTCGGGATTGCGCAGGCCCAGCAGGTCGCAAGCCAGACCATTGATGAAGAGCAGCCGCCCCTGTCCATCCACAGCCAAGAACCCTTCGCTGATGCTGGAGAGCACCGTGCGCAGCTGGGTGTTGGCGCGCTCTAGCTCGGTCATCTGGGCGTTCAAGTCCTGGGAGAGCTTGACTAGGCCTTCCGAAAGCTCCTGAAATTCGGGGTCGTCGGTGGGCGGAGTGGTCAGCGTGTAGTCGCCCGCGGCGATGCGGCTGGTCAGTCCGGTCAGTTCCTCAATGGGCTGGGCCAGCCGGCGGGAGGCCCGCCGCGCCAGCACCGCCGCCAGCGCCAGCATGGCAATCAGGGTGACGACAAAAAATAACACCATCATCCAGTGGACGGTGCGAATCTCATAGAGGGGGACGGACACGCGCACCAGGAGGGTGCGGGCATCGTCAGCGGCGGCCACGTAGAGCATTTTGACCTTCAGGGTGGTGGAGTAGCGCTGAGCCGCGCCCCAACCACCCGCAAGCGCCTGCTGCACCTCGGGCCGGTCGCTGTGGTTGGGCATGGTCGCGCTGTCAGCGTCGGAGTCGCCCAGCACCGTGCCGTCGGCCGCCAGTATGGTGACGCGCACCGCGTCCTTGTCCTGGGTGAGGATGTCCGCCATCTCCTGCGCGTAGGCGGGGTAGTCGGAACTGTGGCCGGCCGATTGGCTCAGGATGAGCCCGGCGTCCTTGCGCAGGTCGCCCACCATGGTACGCTCGTACCACAGTTCGGCACCGATGGCGCCAATGATGCCAAACAAAACCAACACCACGCTGGCCAGCAGCATGGCGTAGAGGAAGTAGCGCCGCCTCACAGGGCCTCCGCCGTGCTCTTGGCGGTGAAGCGGTAACCAATGCCGCGCACGGTCTCAATGAGGATGGGATTTTCGGGATCGGGCTCCACCTTCATCCGCAGGTGGCGTACGTGCACGTCCACCGTGCGGGTCTCGCCGATGTAGTCATACCCCCACACGTGATCGAGCAGCTGCTCCCGGGTCAGCACGCGGCCGCGGTTCTCCAACAGGTAGCGCAGCAGCTCAAATTCCTTGAGCGGCATGGCCACCTCGGCCCCGGCGCGGGTCACGATGCGCTGGTCGAGGTCGACCGCCAGGTCGCCGGCGGCAAAGACGTTGCCCTCGTGGCCGGCGGGGGCCTCAGCCCGCCGCAGCACCGCCTTCACCCGGGCGACGACCTCCCGGGTGCTGAAGGGCTTGGTGATGTAGTCGTCCGCGCCGATCTCCAGCCCCAGCACGCGGTCAAACTCCTCGCCTCGGGCCGTCAGCATGATGATGGGCACTCGGCGCAACGCCTCGGTGGCGCGCACCCGGCGGCACACCTCAATGCCGTCGATACCCGGCAGCATCAGGTCCAGCAGCACCAGCTGCGGGGCTGCCTGTGCCATCTGCGTCAGCAGGCTCTCGCCGGTCTCAAACTCCATGGTGGCGAAGCCCGCCGCCTGCAGGTTGAAGGTCAGCAGGCCACGAATGTTGGCCTCATCGTCCACGACGTAGATCATCGGTTCGTTTGCCATACGTGTTCTCCCTTATGCGTCGTGTGCCAGGTGCTTGTGCTGGCCGGTGATGTTGTAGACGACCCACTCGGCCACGTTGGTGGCGTGGTCGCCGATGCGCTCAAAGTACTTGGCCACGAAAACGAGATCGATGGCCCGGTCAACGACCGCGGGGTTCTGCTTCATCATCGTGGAGAGATCCAGGATCACCTTGCGAAACAGCAGATCAGCCTCGTCGTCCATGTCGCATACCTGCAGGGCCTGGGCCATGTCGTTGTTGATGAAGCTCAGGATGGAGTTGTGCACCATGTCGCAGGTGATCTCGGCCATCTTAGGGATGTCCACCAGGGGCTTGATCGGCTCCTCACCGCCCAGGCGCAGCGTAATCTCCGAGATGTCCGACGCGTGGTCGGCGATGCGCTCAATGTCGGTGATGACCTTGAGCACCATGCTGATGAGCCGCAGGTCAGCGGCTACCAGCGGTTGCTGGGTAGCCATCAGCTCCAGGCAGGTCGCCTCGATGGCCCGCTCCTGCTCGTCAATGGCGTCGTCGGCGGAGATCACTTTGGCCGCCAGTTGCAGGTCGCGGGTCTTGAGGGCTTCCACCGCCCGGCGAATGTTCTCCTCGGTGTCGGACGCCATCTTCAGCAGCATGTCTCGCAGAATTTCCAGGTTTTGGTCGAATTTATGTCGGTATGCCATGTTCCGTTCTCCTTCTCAGCCGAACCGGCCGGTGATGTACCCTTCGGTACGCTTGTCCGTGGGGTTTTGGAAGATCACCGAGGTCTTGTTGTACTCCACAACCTCCCCATGAAGGAAGAACGCGGTGCTGTCGGAGATGCGGGCGGCTTGCTGCATGTTGTGCGTCACAATGATAATAGTATACTCCCGCTTCAATTCTTCCATCAAGTCCTCGATCTTCAGGGTGGAAATGGGGTCGAGCGCCGAAGTGGGCTCGTCCATCAGGATGACCTCAGGCCCGACGGCCAGCGTGCGGGCGATGCACAGCCGCTGCTGCTGCCCGCCGGAGAGGCCCAGTGCGTTGTGCCGCAGGCGGTCCTTCACCTCGTCCCACAGCGCGGCCTGTTTGAGGCTGCGCTCCACGATCTCGTTGAGCTCCTTGCGGCCGTGCACACCGTGCACCCGGGGGCCATAGGCGATGTTGTCAAACACCGACATGGGGAAGGGGTTGGGCTTCTGGAACACCATGCCCACGCGCTTGCGCAGGTTCACGATGTCATACCCGGGGTGGTAGACGTCCTCGTTGTCCAGCAGAATCTGGCCATCCACCCGTGCGTCGGGCACCAGGTCGTTCATGCGGTTGATGGTCTTCAAAAACGACGACTTGCCGCAGCCCGACGGGCCGATGAGTGCCGTTACCTGCCGCTGGGCCACACCCATGGTGACGTTCTTCACCGCGTGCAGCGTGCCATAGTGCAGGTTCAGTTCTTTCGTCTCAATGACGTTTGTTGTCATATGATTCCTCCTCAGGCGGCACCCTGCATCTTGCGCTGCAGGAGCTTGCCCAGTGTGTTGGCGGCGAGGTTGATGACAAGCACGATGACCACGAGCACCGCCGCCGTGGCGTAGCTTTCCTCAAAGGATGAGCCTTCATTGGCCAGTGCGTAGAGGTGGACCGCCAGCGTGCGGCCCGAGTCGAGGATGCTGCCGGGCATGCGGTAGACCATGCCGGCCGTCAGGAACACCGCGGCCGTCTCGCCCACGATGCGCCCGATGGAGAGAATCAGCGCCGTCAGGATACCCGGCAGTGCCGTGGGCAGTATGATGCGAAAGAGCGTGTAGAGGCGGCTCGCCCCCAGTGCCAGGCTCCCTTCCTTGTAAGTTACCGGCACGGTCTTCAGCGATTCCTCGGTGGTGCGGATGATTGTGGGCAGAATCGTCAGGCTCAGTGTCAGCGCGCCGGAGAGCAGCGAGTACTTGAACCCGCACATCCGCACGAAGAACAGAAAGCCGAAGAGACCAAAGAGGATGGAGGGGATGCCCGCCAGGCTCTCGGTGGTGAAGCGGATGATGTTGACGAGACGCCCGGGCTTGGCGTACTCCACCAGGTAGACCGCGGCGAATACGCCGACCGGCGCGGCAAAGAGCAGCGTCAGCCCCACGATCTCCAGCGTGGTGATGAGCATGGGGAAGATGCCGTGGGCGTCACTCTCGTAGGTCGAGGTCAGAAACGCCCAGTTCACATGGGGCAGACCCTTGACCATGATGAACCCGAGGATCCACAGGAGCAGTGCGGTGGTGGCGATGGCACTGCCCCAGATGAGCACCCGCAGCGTGCCGTCGTAGGCCTTTCGTCGCGTCTTGACTGAAACGCTCATGCCTGCCGCTCCTTTCTCTTCATCAGGGTGTTCAGCACGATGTTGAGGGCCATGATGATGACAAACAGCACCACACCGGTGGCAAAGAGGGCCTCGCGGTGCAGGCCGGTGGCATAGCTCATCTCAAAGGCGATGTTGATGGTGAGCGTGCGCACGCTGTCGAGCAGGGAGGTGGGAATCTGGGGCGTGTTGCCGGCCACCAGGATGACTGCCATCGTCTCACCAATGGCACGGCCAATGCCCAGCACCACCGCCGACAGAATGCCCGACCGGGCCGCCGGCAGCATGGTCTTAAAGATCGTCTGGATGTGGGACGCACCCAGCGCCAGGCTTCCTTCCTTGTAGGTGGAGGGCACCGCCTTGATGCTGGTGAGCGAGATGCTGATGATGGTGGGCAGTATCATCATCGACAGGATGACGACGATGGCCAGCAGGCTGTTGCCTGCCCCGCCCAGGCGGTTGGCGATGAGCGGCACCACCGTGGTGAGGCCGAAGTAGCCATAGACGATGGAGGGAATACCCGCCAGAAGCTCCACACAGGGGCGCAGCAACCGCACCAGCCACGGGGGGGCGAGCTCCGCCAGGAACACCGAGCAGAAGATACCGATCGCCGCGCCGATGCCCACCGACAGGGCCGTCGCCGTCAGCGACGTCACGATCATTGGCAGGATGCCGTAAAGCCCCTGGTCGGGCTTCCACCGCGCGCCGAAGAGGAAGTTCCATACACCAATCTTGGCGATGGCCGGCGTGCCGCTGTAGAAGATGTAGAAGGTGATCGTGCCGATGGCCAGCACCGACACCATGGCACACAGCAGGAAGAAGAGCTCCGCCGTGAACTGCAGCGGGTGGAATGCCTTGCGCCTTCGCCGGGGCTTTTCATCAGCGGAGGTCATGGTCATCTCCGTCGGGGTGGTTGGAATCATCGTCAACGCTTCCTTTCAAGGCGCCGCCCCAAAGGCTTGTCAGCCTTTGGGGTGGAACCGGTTGTTGCTTTTGTTGGGCTGTTCGTCAACGCTCGACCGGGATGTACTTCTCGGAGACGACCGCCTGGCCGTCGGGGCCGTACACGAAGTCCAGGAAGGCCTGGGCCAGCTCGGAGCCGTCGCCCTTGGTGGCCATCACGAAGGGTCTCCAGTACTTGTAGGTGTCGCTCTTGACGTTCTCGGCCGTGGCTTCCACACCATCGATCTTGAGGGCGGTCACCGTGTCGTTGAGGGAACCGAGGGAGCAGTAGCCGATGGCGGCTTCCTTGCCGGAGACGTTGGTCATCATGGAGCCGTTGTCGTTGCACTCCAGCGCTTTGTCAGTGATGTTGACCACGGTGTTGCCAGCGGTGTCGGTCGACTCCAGGCCGAAGAGCTTCACGAAAGCTTCGCGGGTGCCGGAAGACGCTTCACGGGTGATGACGATGATGTCAGCGTCCTTGCCGCCCACGTCCTTCCAGTTGGTGACCTTGCCGCTGAAGATGTCAGCCACCTGCGCCGCGGTGAGGCCGGTCACACCGGTGTTGGCGGGGTTCACAATGATGGCCACGCCGTCCTGGGCGATGACATGCTCGGTGAGCTCGGCCTTCTCTTCGTCCTTTAAGGCGCGGGAGGCGTCGCCGATGTCAGAGAGGCCGTCAATGACGTTCTGCACGCCCACCGAGGAACCGCCGCCCTGCACGTTCACGGTGACGCCGGCGTTCTTGGCCATGAAGGCCTCGCCCAGCTTCTCCACCAGTTCCTGCATGGAGGTGGAACCGGAGATCTCCAGCTTGCCCGAGAGGGCGGGGGCTTCCGAAGCCGCTTCGGTGGCGGCGGCGGTCGTCTCATCAGCCGCGGTGGTCTCGGCAGCGGTGGTGGCAGCGGCGGAGCTGGCCGCAGGGGCCGTGGTGGCGGAACAACCCGCCAACAGCAGCGCCAGAGACAGCGCCGCGGTCATCGTCAGGGTCAAAACCTTGTTTCGTTTCATTTCACAATTCCTCCATTTCGTTTTCGTTTGCATTGTACGGCGGCGCTGTTACCGCATGGTTATGAATACGTTAAGTTGACGTTAAGCCAAAGCGACGGAGGAGCCGCCCTTTGCAAGCGTGTACGTTTGCATGTAAGATGCTTGTTAGCAGATGTTCTGTTTAAGAGGTAAATATGGTTCAGGTATATTTCGTTCGTCACGCCCAGTCCAACGGCCAGCAGCACAACGACCACTGCCGGGAGTTGACTCAGAAGGGCTTGCAAGACCGGGATTTGGCGACGCGGTTCCTGGCGGGAAGGAGCATTGTGCGGGTGTTGTCCAGCCCCTATCGCCGGGCCGTTGACACCATCGCGCCCTTCGCCGATGGGGCGGGGCTGCCCATAGAAATGGTCGACGACTTCCGGGAACGAGAGCTCCCTGGCGGGTGGATTGAGGACTTTGATGCCTACACCCGCCGGCAATGGCAAGACTTTGATTTCAAGCTGCCAGGCGGTGAATCGCTCGCAGAGGTGCAGGAGCGCAACGTGGGGGCGCTGCTGCGGGTGCTGGCGGGCCACCGGGGCGGCAACATCGCCATCGGCAGCCATGGCACAGCGCTGTGCACGGTGCTTCGTTGGCGCGACCCGGCGTTTGGCTATGAGCAATTTCTCGCCATCCAGCGCCTCATGCCGTGGGTTGTCCGCTTCGCCTTTGAGGGGCTGCGCTGTGTGGAATGGCAGGCTTACGATCTTTTCAAAATGCAAGCCGACGGGGTTGCGGTGGAAGGAGTGGAAAAACGGTGATTCAGGCGGTGGTGTTTGATGTGTTTGGTACGCTCATCCAGGTGACGGAGGGGAAATCGGCACGCACCGTCCTGGGTGTTCTGCAGGCCGAGGGCGGGGCCGTGGTGGACGAGGCCGACTTCGCGCGGCAGTGGCGCGCCTTCTACCGCGGGGCAACGGCGGCGGGGCAGCCCTTTCGCACCGAGCGGGAGATCTTCACCGCCCGCTTGGCGGGCATCTACGACCACTACGGTCTGCGGCGTGATGCCCGGGCCGACGCTGACGCCATGATGGACGAGGCCTGCCTGCGGGATGCCTTCCCCGATGTACGGCCGGCGCTGGCCGCCCTGCGGCAGCGCTACCGCATCTACATCGGCTCCAACACCGACGACGACTTGCTTGCGGCGGTGCTGAGGTGGAACGGTATTGAGGTGGACGGGGTTTACACCTCCGAGGGACTAGGTTGCTACAAACCCGACCGGCGGTTCTATGAGGGGTTGCTTGCTGGCATCGGCCTGCCAGCGCAGGCGGTGGCGTTTGTGGGCGACTCCCCGCTGGAGGATGTGCTGACGCCCGCCCGGTTAGGGTTCCAATCTTACCTGCTGGATCGGCGGGGTAGGGGGGGCGACGGCATTCCGGCTGAGCGGGTACTTACGGCCATGCCGACGGCCTTTGCTTGATCCTGATGACTGCAGCGGGCAAAGCGGGAGCTTGAGGATGGCCTTTTCCGGGAAATTCGCACAGGAGGATGATGTGCGATTTTACGTCAGTGGAAAACTTTGTGCGCGTCCCGTATAAATCCTTGCATTGCGAAACCCGATCCAATAATATGGGTATATAATCCATGAGGACAGGTGGTGAGGGGATGGCAGACGCGCTCGACGAATATCTTGCGGCGCGAAAACGAGCGTTGCGGGTGTACAACCGGAAGGTGGCCAGCGGCCAGCCCGGCACGTTGCCTTACCTCGACAGCCTGCTCATTGACGTGGAGATCGTGGCAAAGGAAAGCCTGGGCGTCATCGACCTGCCTCTGAAGAAGGTTGTGGGCACGGTGACCTCCGGCCGCAGCTCCTCCTTTGCTGAGAACTTCATGCCCCTCTTAAAGACCGAAACCGAGTTTGCCAGCAAGTGGATGTCACTCTACAACCATCAACAGAATGAGGGGATCCACGACCCGATCAAGGCCTACGAATACCTGAACTGGTTTTACGTGGTGGAGGGCAACAAGCGCGTCAGCGTGTTGAAGTTCGTTGACGCGGTGTCGGTGCGGGCCGAGGTGACGCGCCTGGTGCCCAAGTACGACGAGCACAACGAGTTCATTCGGCAATATTATGAGTTTCTGGAGTTTTACAAGGAAACCAAGCTCCTGGACGTGTGGATCAACACGCCTGGCGGTTTCCGGAAGCTCAGCAACCTGCTCAAGACCTTCCGTGTGCCGGAGCTTTACCACGACAAGCCCTATGGCTACTTCATCGACCAGATCTACAGTCCCTTCAGCCGCATCCTGCGCGACCTGGGCGGCGACAAGTTGTCGCTGCTCTCCACAGGTGACGTGTTTCTGCGGTACTTTGACATCTACAAGCTCCACCAGAACATGGACGAGGAGATTGTCCGCCCGAGGCTCAAAGCCCTGATCGAGGAGCTCAAGAGCAACGACGCCGAGGGCGTGGATCTCAATACCAAACCAGTGGAGACGCCCGAACCGTCGCTCATTTCCACGCTCTTTGGCATCGGCCGCCCCCGCAGCCAGGTGAAGATTGCCTTTGCCTACTCCGGTCAGCTGGCCGAATCCAACTGGGCCAAGTCTCACGAGAACGGCCGCAAGCACATCGAGGAAATCTTCAGCGGAGACATTGAGACGACCTACGTCGACGACGTGAACGAGGATCTGTCGGCCTACAAGGTGTTCAGCCAGTTCATTGCCGATGGGTACAGCGTCATCTTTGCCACCAGCCCCGCCTTTGCCAAGGCGGCGCTGCGCACGGCTCTGGAGCACCCACAGGTGTCTATCTATCTGTGCAGCGAAGAGCAGCCCTTCACCCACGTGCCCACCTACTTTGGCCGCATCTACGAGCCGCGGTTCCTCACGGGCATCATCGCCGGGTCGCTCACGCGGGCCGACCGCATCGGCTACGTGGGCAGCTACCCCATTCGCGGGGTCATTTCGGGCATCAACGCCTTTGCCCTGGGGGTGCGCACCGTCAACCCGCGGGCGCAGGTGCTGGTGTCCTGGGCCTATGAGTGGGACTTCTTCAAGGCCAACACCCACTGCACCAGCGCGCTGGTGGAGCGGGGTGCCGACCTCATCTGCCACCAAAACACATTCACCGGCGTGGGGTTTGCGGGGGAGTATGGGCTCTTCTCGGTACACGACGACAGCCGGCCCGACGAGTACATTGCCACACCGGTGTGGAACTGGGGCGCGTTTTATGAACGGATGGTGCGCAGAATTCTCTCCGGCACGGCGCGCAACACCGAAGACGGGCGGCCCATGCAGTTTTGGTGGGGGATGGACTCTGGCATGGTGGACATCCTCTATGCCAAGAAGCACGTGCCGACCGAGACCCACAAGTTGGTGCAGCTCTTCAAGCACCTGATGCAGGACGACGGATACAACCCGTTCAATGGCCCGATCTTTGACCAGACGGGGGAGGAGCGCATCCCCGCGGGGGCGGAGGCCAACTCCCAGCAAATTCTATCGATGGATTGGTTTGTGGAGGGGATCGATGGGGTCATTCCGCCGCTGCCGGAGGAGGACGACGATTTCCTCGTCAAGTCCGGCCTGCTGGAGCTATAGCAGCAGCGTTTTCTCGGTGTCCAATATGTAATACCCGCAGGCGTTCACCACGGTGGTGGCGCCTGCTTTGCTCAAGCGCGGAATGCGCTGGTAATCCAGATGGTTGTGGCCGTGGAAGAAATAACGGGGCTTCTGCTTCTCCAGCACGCGTAGGAAGCAGGCATACCCGTGGTGACACAGGTCCTCCCCGTCGTTGATGCCCTTGGCCGGCGCGTGGGTGACAAAAATATCGATGCCGCGGTGTCGCCAGATGGTGGGCAGCAGGCGGTGGATGCGGTTGTTCATCTCATTTTCAGTGTATTGGAAGGGGCCGGGATTGTAGCGCATGCTGCCACCTAGGCCCAGAATACGCAGGCCATTGGTGACAATGAGCTTTCCGTCAATGCACTCGCAACCTTCCGGCGGCTTCTGCTCATAGCTCTTGTCATGGTTGCCGTGCACGTAATACAGGGGTTTGTTGATCATGGTAACCAGGAAAGACAGGTATTCGGCGCGCATGTCGCCGCAGGAAATGATGAAATCGATGTCCGCAAAGCGCACGGGATCAAAATGATCCCAGATGTAGGCGTCCTCCTTGTCGGATACCAGCAGAATTTTCATGTTCCTCCACCTTCAGGCGTCAGCCCGCATGCAAGGGAACGCTTCTGCGAAAATGACGCACGACGATTATACCAGCCAAAACGGGAGATTACAAGGAATTGCAGGAGTCGACAGGTTTGGGGTGCACGCGCGTCGAAGCTAGGAAGACATGGAACGACCGATGGAGAGGAATGTAGCGTTATGGCACGCTTTGTAGAGTTGCTGGAAAAGCTGAGGCAGCGCCCCGGTATGTATTTAGGAGAAGGCTTTGCACTCACACGCTTACAGAGCTTTATAGCAGGTTACGATATCGCGCTGTATGAACGGGGCATTGCGGAGGAGAAGCAGGAATCCCTGTTTCCGCTTCCGTTCCACTTTTTCTTTGAGTTTGTGGCGCTTCGCCTTGTCTATGTGGAATCCACTTCCGGCTGGCGCAATATGATTCTGGAGCAGGTGCATGGGGATGAGGAAGAAGGCCTTGCCCTGTTCTTCCAGTTGTGGGATCGTCTCAATCGGCTGGCCATCCAGCGGTGCGACCGAATGGTGCTGACCAAACGCAACCTTTGGTACCACCGCACGAGCGCAGCGGAGGAAGAGTTGCAGGACTGCTTTGGCGCTCTGTCGCCGTGGCAGAGCATTCCGGAGCAGGAGATTGTTTTAAACGGGGAGCGGGTCATGGAGTAAAGGCGGCCTTCATACAAGGGGCGCTTCTAAAGAAACGACGGAAGGGGTATAACAGCCAAGCAAGGTGACTAGCAAGATTTGCTGTGATTGCTTGTAAGATGGCTTTGCCATAGAATTGTGATATGAAGATTTCGTTTGATCTGGACGATACGCTCATACTCTCTGGTGATGAGGGGGAATGCGAGCCGCCCCTCAAATTGGCGTATTCCCTTTTCTGCAAGGAGAAGCTGAGGAAAGGAACCACAGCACTCTGCAAGGAGTTACATCGCCTGGGGTTAGAAATTTGCGTATACACTACATCCGAACGATCTGTTTCGTACATTCGGAGGCTTTTCGAAGCGTATGGAATTGATTTGTGCCATGTAGTCAATCAAGTGATTCATCAGAAACTCGTACAGGGTAACAAGAAGGAAATACAACCGTCAAAGTATCCGCCGAAGTTCGGCTTTCAGCTGCATGTGGATGACGATGAATCGGTTCGGCAGAACGGGCGGCAGTATGGGTTCCGGGTATTGATCATTGATCGAAACGATGCAGAGTGGGAACAAAAGGTATTGGACGAGGCGATCAGAGTAAAGCGGCTCCTGGAACCGTAGTTGTGGTTTGATGCCTGAAAGGGCTTGGGTAGAACAGACGCCACATCCCCCTTGTGGATGTGGCGTCTGTTTGTAACTTCAGGTTTCAGTTCACCCGGTGAATGAGCTCCCCAGCCAGGTAGGCCTCTACGTTACGAACGGTCTCGTTCATCAGCCGCACCCGCGCCTCGTAGGGTGCCCAGCCGATGTGGGGCGTGAGGAAGCAATTCTTCGCCCCCAGCAGGGGGTTGTCGGCCCGCATGGGCTCGGCACTCAGCACGTCGATGCCGGCCGCCCCGACCTTGCCGCTGGCCAGCGCCGCCGCCAGGTCGGCTTCGTTCACGATGGGCCCGCGGGCGGTGTTCAAAAGAATGACGCCATCCTTCATCTGTGCGATGGTCTCGGTGCGGACGAGATCTTTCGTCTCGTCAGTCAACGGGCAGTGCAGGCTGATGACATCGGACCGGCGCAGCAGCTCCTCCATCGGCACGAAGGTCACCGCCCCGTCGCTGCCGGTGCGGCGGCTGCGGCTGGTGGCCAGCACTCGCATGCCAAAGGCCGCGGCGATACGCGCCACCGCCATGCCGATGGTGCCGCCGCCCACAATGCCCATCACCTTGCCGTCCAGCTCCATCAGGTGCGACTGCCAGTAGGCGAAGTCAGGGCTGCGCACCCATGCGCCGTCGTGGATGGCATCGGAGTGCAGGCCGACCCGGTGGGTGATCTCCAGCAGCAGGGCGAAGGTCAGCTGTGCCACGCTCATGGTGGAGTAGCCGGGTACGTTGCACACGGCGATGCCAAGCTCCTTGGCGGCAGCAGTGTCCACAATGTTGTAGCCGGTGGCCAGCACGCTCACGAGCTTCAAGGCCATGGCGCCGGCCAGCGTCTCACGGTCCAGCGGCGCTTTGTTGGTCAGCACGATTTCAGCCCCGGCGATGCGGCTGGCAATGTCCTCCCGCGCGGTGCGGTCGTAGACGGTCAGTTTCCCCAGCCGCTCCAGCGGTTCCCAGCTGATGTCCCCGGGGTTTGCGGCGTATCCATCCAGCACAACGATGTTCATGGTGGCTCCTTTCCTGGTGGGCGAGTGGTAATTCTGCCGCCATTTTACCCGGCAGGGCGGACGGTGTCAACGCGCGGGTAGACGCCCTTGGCCATGGCTTGCATCGGGGGTAGTCCTGTGCTATGATGGCCTTGATAAAATGTTAGATGTAGTGCGCTTGGTTCGGTAAAGTTTTCACAAAATCAGATAATGAAGAACACATTCGGCTGGAGAAAGGCCGATTTTTCCATTCTGGCATCGGTGGAGCGATGCGGGGGAATGCTGAAGTGGGAAGGGCAGGAGGATGGGGATGAAACACGCGCTTGTGGCGCAGTCCGGCGGGCCGACGGCGGCCATCAATGCCACACTGGCTGGGGTGATCCGCCAGTGTCTGGCGTCCGACGGGGTGGAGCGGGTTTATGGCTCACTCAACGGCATTGAGGGTTTACTGGAGGAGCGCATCATCCGCCTGGACGACCAGATTGGGAGTGAGGATGACCTGGCACTGCTGGCGGCGACGCCGTCTATGGCACTGGGCTCCTGCCGCCACCGTCTGCCGGAACCGACCGAGAAGCCCGAGGTATACGCCCGCATTCTCTCCATCCTGCAGCGGTTTGGCATCGGTTACTTCTTCTACATCGGCGGCAACGACTCCATGGACACGGCCCACAAGCTGTCGGGCTACTTCGTGTCGGTGGGGGCGGACATCCGGGTGATTGGCCTGCCCAAGACCATCGACAACGACCTGCCGGTGACTGACCACACGCCGGGTTATGGCAGCGCCGCCCGCTACGTGGCCGGCACCATGGCCGAGCTCTATCGCGATTGCAGCATCTACAACGTGCCAGCGGTGACGATTGTGGAGATCATGGGCCGCCACGTGGGGTGGCTCACGGCGGCGGCGGCGGTGCCGCGGGCCTTCGGCTTGCCCGCGCCGCACCTTGTCTATCTGCCGGAGGTCGCCTTTGACATTGACCGGTTCCTGGCCGATGTGCGCGGGTGCCTGGCGCAGCAGAATTGTGTGCTCGTCGCCGTGTCCGAGGGCATCCACACCGCCGAGGGTACCTTCGTGTGTGACATTGAGACCAGCACCATCGTTGACGCCTTCGGCCACCGGCAGCTCTCCGGCGCGGGCAAGGCGCTGGAGCACCTGGTGAGGCGGGAGATCGGCTGCAAGGTACGGGCGGTGGAGCTCAACATCCTGCAGCGGTGCGCTGGGCAGTTGGCTTCGGCCTGTGACCGGGAGGAGGCCGCGCGGGCCGGCAGGGCAGCGGTGCAGGCCGCACTCGGGGGGGAGACGGGCAAGCTCGTCTACATCCGCCGCCTCTCCAACGAGCCCTACCGGTCGGAAATGGACCTTTGCCCATTGGAGGACGTGGCCAACCACGAGAAGGCCGTGCCCTTGGGCTGGATCAACGAGAACGGCAACGGCGTGACCGGGGAAGCCCTTGCCTACATTCTGCCCCTCATCCGTGGCCGGGCGGAGGTGCCCGACGGCGAGTACCTGCCGCGGCACTTCGCCTTCGACCACTCGCGGCTGGCGAAGCCGGAGTGATGGGCCTATCCCACGGCCCCCAAGCAAACGAAAAAGCCGCCCGAATAATTTCGGGCGGCTTTTGTGTGCGTTGGGTCAGAACTGCAGCGGATAGGTACCGTTCTTCGCCGCCTTGCGGTAGGCGGGGCAGCGGGTGTAGTCACCAAACCACTGGCACCGGCTGCAATGCAGGCAGGGGATGAGGGGAATGGTGTCACGGCCCAGCGCCTTGGCAGCCCAAAAGGGGTCGGTCAGCATGGCCTTGGCCACGGCGGCGAAGTCCGCCCAGCCCTCGGCCACCAATCGGTTGGCCATCGCCGGGTCGTCCAGCCCGCCCACGGCAATGACCGGGGCCTTGACTTGCTTCTTGATGAAGGCACCCCGCCAGGCCAAGGCCGAGAAGGGGAAATCCCCCGGCGGCACGACTTCCTCGTCGGCCTCCATGCCGCTGGAGACGTTGAGCAGGTCGAACCCCATGCGGTCGAACTCCAGGCAATTCTCCAACCCAACGGCCATTGTCGGGTTGTCCACCCCCGTGCGGATCGTCACCAGGAAGTCAGAGCGTACCGACTGGCGGATGCCCTCGTAAATCTCCCGCACCAGCTGCAGGCGGTCGCCATAGCGGTCGTCGCGGCGGTTGAGCTTGGCGTTGGTGAAGGCACAGAGCAGGTACCCGTGGGCCCCGTGCAGTTCCACGCCGTCATACCCCGCCTTTTCAGCCCGCTTTGCCGCATCGATGAAACCGTCACGAATGCGCACGACCTCATCAAAGCTGAGAGCCCGGTGTAGGCCGTCGCGGTTGGTGTACTCGCTGGGGCCGACCTGCACCACATTGTCGGGCTCGCCCTGCTTGCTGGCATAGTGGATCTGCACCAGCATGAGAGCGCCAGCAGGCTTGCAACGGTCAACGATGAGGCGGTTGTCGTCAATCTGCCAGTCCGCCCACAGGCCCAGCTGCTCGCCGGCGAGCTTGCCCTCCGGCAGCACGCAGGTGGCCTCCTGCACGATGATGCCGCAGCCGCTGTCGGCAAAGGCGCCGTAGAGCGACAAAAGCTCTGGGGTGACGCGCCCGTCGCGGTGCAGTTTGGTCACGACCATCGGCGGGGCGACGATGCGGTTCTTGACGGTGTACTTGCCGATCTGAATGGGTGAAGTAAGATCCATCATTCTCCCTCTCTCTTGGTGCATTTGGCGTCAATGCGTTCGATGTCCAGCGCCAGCACCAGTGCTCGCGGGCCGTCGGCGGCGATGAACCGCTCGCTGTCCTCGCCCGTGATGCCATTCTGCAGGTTGATGGCGTGCAGGCCGTCATGACGTTCCCGCTCGTCCTCCACCACCCGCAGAGGGCCGTAGGCCATCACGCACGCATAATGAACGGTGGCTTCCGCCGGCAGGATGACCTGACTGGGAACGGCGGTAAACCACCCCACGGGGTTGGTGCGCACAAAGTCCACTTTCTGCCCTTCCTTGGCGCTGTGGAAGTAGAGTGTTTTACCGATGAGGCCGTGGCTCAGCGGTACGCCATAGGGCAGGCCGTCAGCGGCCAGAGACAGCACGCCCCAGGTCGCGGCCTTCAGGTACTCATAGGCGGTGGCTTCGTCGCGTTGGTTGGCTTTTCGGCGCATTTCCTTATACATGGTTCACCTCGCCAGCGATGGTTTTCATTGGATGAAGCTACCATATCACAGCGCAGAAGGCGATGCAACTGGCCGCAGAGCGGGAGGCGGTGCTGTCTAGAACGGAACCATGCTATAATGAAATAACCACTGTTGGGTAGGGTGGAGGGAGCGGCGATGAGAGTACGTGCGGCGATGCTCTGGGCGGCCCTGCTGCTGGCGGCGGTGGCTATCACCCTGGTGTCCACTCAGACCCAACCGAACGCGGACGAACTGCGCAAACACTACCCCGCCGTGCCCGCCAACCCGCTGGTGGATTCCTTTGCCATCCCGCTGGAGGCGCTGGCAGACAGCGACCTCATCGCCGTGGTGACGCCCGCGGGGGAGCCCCATGCCACCGAGCTGCGACGGGAGGGGATCCCCGGGGTGGAGGAGTACCGTGCCATGGAGGTCACTGTGTTGCGCCCCCTGTGGGGGAAGGCACCGGGTGACACTTTGCTGGTGAACGTACCCCGGCGCAATGACGCATTCCTGTATACCATGACGAAGGGGCAGCGCTATGTGCTGTGCCTGACGGCCTTCGACAATAACGGCCAGACCAACTGGGGCAGCGGCCGGGAGTTCGGCTTCTACCTGACTGACGACGACCGGCTGGTGCCCTTTGCCGCCAGCGGGGAGGAGTTTGGGGAGGAACTGACCGGGGCGACGCTGCGGTCGTTCCTGCGGCTGTTGGCTTGGGCCGGCAGCCCTACCACAGCGCCGTAAGCACCCAATGCACCGGCACCCAGCCCCGCGCCTTGACGCAAACGGGACAGGGTGTTAATATTTATTTTTAGGCAAGAATATGTCATTGGATGGAGAAAAAGGAGCGGGACGATGGATTTCAAAGAGCAAATCGCCGCGGCAATCGCGCCGCACGCAGGGATGGACGCCAAGGAGCTGGAGAGCTTCCTGGAGGTGCCGCAGGACAGTAAGCTGGGGGATTTCGCGTTCCCGTGCTTCCGTCTGGCCAAAACCCTGCGAAAGGCTCCGCCGGCCATCGCGGCGGACTTGGCGCAGGCGGTGGTGAAACCCACCGCCGTCTCCCACGTGGAGGCCGTGGGCGGTTACCTCAATTTCTTCATTGACCGTGGGCTGTGGGCCAGCACGGTGTTGGAGGCCATCGCCGGGCAGGGAGAGGGCTATGGTGCGGGGCAGGAGGGCACGGGCAAGACAGTCGTCATTGACTATTCCTCCATCAACATCGCCAAGCCCTTTGCCCATCATCACCTCTCCACCACGGCCATCGGCCACTCGCTCTATCGCATCTTCCAGAACCTCGGCTATCACTGCGTCAGCATCAATTACCTGGGCGACTGGGGCACGCAGTTTGGCAAGCAGATCGTGGCATACAAGCGCTGGGGCGACCGCGCGGCGGTGGAAGCCGGAGGTATCCGCGAGCTGGTGCGGCTCTACGTGCGCTTCCACGAGGAGGCCGAGCAGAACCCCGCCTTAGACGACGAGGCCCGCGCGTGGTTTAAGAAGATTGAGGACGGCGACGAGGAAGCGCTGGCGCTCTTTAATTGGTTCAAGGAAATCACGCTGGTGGATGTACAGAAGGTCTACGACCAACTGGGCATCACCTTTGACAGTTACAACGGCGAAGCCTTCTTCTACGACAAGACGGAACCCGTCGTCGCCGAGCTGCGGGCGAAGGGCCTACTCAAGGAGAGCGACGGCGCTTTGATTGTCGACCTGGAGCCCTACAAAATGCCGCCGTACCTCATCATGAAGAGCGACGGCGCCACCCTCTACGCCACCCGCGACCTGGCGGCCGCCATCTGGCGCAAGAAGGAGTACAACTTCGACAAGAGCCTCTATGTGGTGGCCTACCAGCAAAACCTGCACTTCGCCCAGTTCTTCAAGGTGCTGGAGCTGATGGGCCACGAGTGGGTCAAGGATATGAAGCACGTCAATTTCGGCATGATCAGCATGGCCGACGGCTCCATGTCCACCCGCAAAGGCCGCGTCATCTGGCTGGAGGATGTGCTGGCCGCCGCGCGGGAGAAGGCGCTGGAGGTCATCAAGGTCAAGAGCCCCGACCTCGATGGCAAGGAGGACATCGCCCGGCAGGTGGGTGTGGGCGCGGTGCTCTTTAGCGTGCTGTGCAACAACCGCATCAAGGACATCGTGTTCGACTGGGACGCCGTGCTCAATTTCGACGGTGAAACGGCCCCCTACATCCAGTACACCCACGCCCGCTGCTGCAGCGTGCGGCGCAAGGCCCCAGCCTTGCCCGAGGGCGTCACGCCGGATTGGTCGGTGCTGACCAACGACGAGGCCCAGGGCTTGCTGAAGGAGCTGGCTGGCTTCCCCGACGCCGTCCGCGAGGCGGCCGAGCGCTACGAGCCCATGGTCGTCTCCCGTCAGGTCATTGAGGTGGCCAAGGCCTTCAACAAGTTCTACTACGAGCACCGCATTCTGGAGGGTGAGCCCGCACAGATCTGTGCCAAGCTGCAGCTTGCTGACGCGGTGCGCCTGGTCATCCGCCGGGGCCTGTGGCTGCTGGGTATCGAAGCACCGGAGCGCATGTGACCGGGGTCGTGCTGTCCGCCGCCCCAATCCGTGCCGAAGCGACAAAATGCTTGACTGCCCGACACCCGCTGGGTATTATTAACCTTATGGAACTATGCCCATTTCTCAGATCGCTCTGCAGGAGAAGTACATGCTGACCAAGTGCGATTTCAAGATGGAGAAATACGCCTGTCTCATCACGCTGCCGGAGGACAGGCCCATTCTCCCCGGCCGGATGCTGCGCGCAATCGTGGCCAATCTGGAACGGCGCTACCAGCTTTTGGAGTTCTCCAACGTCGTGGGTTACCGTGAGGTGGACGCGATGGAGGATGTGTTGGGCGTGGTGGAGTTGCACACCGGGTTCTTCCAGCGGCTCTTTGGCAAGCACCGTCTCTGCGTCTTCCAGAAGCCCCACCCCAGCCTCTACGACCCCGAGTATATGAAGCTGACGGAAGAGGAAATCCAAGAGTTCGGCGAGCGGCTGCCCCAGGGGGAGGAGATGGTGACCGAGGATTTTACGGTCTCCATTCCGGCGCAGTTTTTCCTGGCCATGACCATCGACGACCACAAGATGGTCATCGACATCCTGAACCACCTGAAGCTCAAGGACTTCACCGACGTGCGCGAGGCCATCGCCACGCTCTTTGACGGCGTCGTCTCCGTCTTTGACGAGACGGAGTTGCTGGCGGAGTACACCGACGACATGCTGCCGGACCTGATGGCCGAGGGGCTGGAAGAGTGGGTCAACCCGCCCGAGCAGGTGGAGAGCCTCAACATTTGAGTTTTGGCGCATACTAAGGCAATACTAAGGAAGGCGAGTGATGCATTCGCCTTCACTTGTCTGCAAAGCAGGTACAGGGAACGAAGCCAATCGCTGAGCGCCGGTTCATCCGGCGGAAGGGAAGCGAGCGCCAGGGTGAAGTGGATAGCAAAATCCCGCCCGCGGCGAAACGTATTCCATGGAACCAGCATGGGTGCTATCGTTTCTCATCGCACGGCGACATGTGCGGCGGGCGATTCGCAGAAGCAGAGACAAGCACTCTGGATCGCGGACGTCGCCGCAGCAGCGGGCGCGAAAGGCTGTCGACTCAGTCGACAGCCGGAGGGGAAGGCGAATGATGCATTCGCCTTTTTGTGTGGCACGAATGGGAGGGACAGCATGCTGACGGATATTGAAATCGCCCGCGCGGCGAGGATGGAACCGATGGAGACCATCGCGGCGAAGCTGGGCATCGACTCAGAGGAACTCATTCCCTATGGCCGGCACAAGGCCAAGGTGCCCCTGAACGTGGTGGAGCAGCTGCGGGCAAGCGGCCGGCAGGGCAAGCTGGTGCTGGTGACGGCCATCAACCCCACGCCGGCAGGCGAGGGCAAGACCACGACCTCGGTGGGGCTGGGCGACGGCCTGGCGCGGCTGGGGCAGCGGGTGGCGCTGGCCCTGCGGGAGCCGTCGCTTGGCCCGGTTTTTGGCGTGAAGGGAGGCGCGGCTGGCGGCGGCTATGCCCAGGTCGTGCCCATGGAGGATTTGAACCTCCACTTCACCGGCGACATCCACGCGGTGACTGCGGCCAACAACCTGCTGGCTGCCATGCTGGACAACCACCTCTTCCAGGGCAATGAGCTCAACATTGACCCGGCGACGATCACCTGGCGGCGGGCGCTTGACATGAACGACCGGCAGCTGAGGCAGATTGAGAGCGGTCTGGGTCGCAACAACGGCGTTCCCCGCTTGGATGGTTTTGACATCACCGCCGCTTCCGAGGTCATGGCGGTGCTGTGCCTGGCCAGCGATCTCACTGACCTCAAGCGCCGACTGGGTGCCATCGTGGTGGCGCGAGATGTGCAGGGCAAGCCCGTCACTGCGGCCATGCTGAAAGCCGACGGTGCCATGGCGGTGCTCTTGAAGGAGGCCATCCAGCCCAATCTGGTGCAGACGCTGGAGGGAACGCCGGTGTTCATCCACGGCGGCCCGTTCGCCAACATCGCCCATGGCTGTAACAGCGTCATCGCCACTCGTACGGCGCTGGCCTGTGCCGATTGGGTGGTGACCGAGGCGGGTTTCGGCGCGGACCTGGGGGCGGAGAAGTTCCTGGACATCAAGTGCCGTGCCGCCGGGCTGTGGCCGTCGGCCGTGGTGGTGGTGGCCACGGTGCGGGCCCTCAAATACCACGGCGGCGTGGCCAAGGACAATCTGACGCCCCCCGACGCTGACGCAGTGCGGGCGGGGCTTGTCAACCTCACCCATCATGTGGCCAACCTGCGTGGGCTGGGCCTACCGGTGGTGGTGGCTGTCAACCGTTTCACCACCGATAGCGACGAGGAACTGCGGGCGGTGGAGGAGGGCTGCGCGGCGCTGGGCGTGCGGGCCTGTCCCTTCACAGCTTGGGCCGATGGCGGGGCCGGTGCCACTGGGTTGGCGCAGGCCGTGATGGAAGCCGCGCAGCCCACCGAACCCCATTTCGTCTACGACGTCGCCCTGCCCCTGCGGCAGAAGGCTGAGCGCTTGGTGCGGGATTGGTACGGCGGTGCGGCGGTGGAGTTCAGCCCGCAGGCGGAGGCCGAGCTTGATGCGTTGGAGCGGGCCGGCTGTGGTGGGCTGCCGCTGTGTGTGGCCAAGACGCAGTACTCAGTCAGCGACGACGCCAAGGCGCTGGGTGCGCCCACAGGCTTCACCCTGCGCGTGCGGGAGGCCAAGCTGCTGGCCGGGGCAGGCTTTGTGGTGCTGCAGGCCGGCAGCATCCTGAAAATGCCGGGCCTTTCCAAGCATCCGGCGGCCGAAAGCATCGACATCGACGCCAGCGGCGAGGTCTCCGGGCTCTTCTGACGGCAGGATTCGACAGGGTCGGCCTTCCAGCATTTGCATGCATTGGATTGCATTGATTGGTAAATGTTTGTATAATGAACCAAGGCACTGGGTGCGAGGTGATACTATGGGATTCGATTTTGACAAGACCATGCAGTTTCGTCCGGAGCGCGAAGAGGAGACCGTACAGGACATCCTCTCCAGCGTGTATGGCGCACTGAAGGAGCGGGGCTACGACCCCATCAACCAGCTCGTGGGGTATATCATGAGTGGCGACCCCACCTACGTCACCAGCCACAACAACGCGCGGTATCTTATCCGCCGGCTGGAGCGTGACGTCATTCTGGAGGAGCTGGTTCGCTTCTACCTGACGGCGTTGGACGAGAAGAACAAGAAATGAGTGCGGCACCCGCTGCGCTAGGGCGGCGGGTGTCGGCTTTGGCATGCAGCGTTGGTGGGGCAACCGGGCGGGATTCGCCAGGTGCAAGCTCGCCGGGCCGCGACAGAAGGAAAGGTGGGCTGGACGCTGCGTATTATGGCGTTGGATTTTGGGGATAAAAGGATTGGTGTGGCACTGAGCGACCCCATGCTCTTTGGTGCCAATGGGTTGGAGACATACAACCGTCAGAGTTTGGATCAGGATTTGGCCCATATCGTTGGGCTGGTGAAACAGCATGAAGTGGGGCTCATCGTGTTGGGCTGGCCGCGCAACATGAACGGCACCGAGGGCCCCCGCTGCCAAGCGACCGCCGAGTTTGGCCAGGCGCTGGAGCAGGTGGTCTCCTGCCCGATGGATGTGTTTGACGAACGCTTGACAACCGTAGCCGCCGAGCGGATTCTATTGCAGGCCGACATGAGTCGGGAGAAACGGCGTAAGGTCATTGATAAAATGGCGGCAGTGGTCTTTCTGCAGGGCTATCTGGATGCCAGGGCTTATGAAAAAAGGAGGACGTTACCATGGACGAGGAACGGATCATCGAATTAGTTGACGACGAGGGCCAGAAGGAAAACTTCATCTTCATCACCACCGTGGAACACGAAGGTCGCCAATACGCCATTCTCACCCCCGAGGTGGGCGAGGACGACGAGGAAGAAGCCATCGTCATCCTGGAGATGATCACCACCGAGGACAGCGAAGAGATGGAGCTCGTCAGCGTGGACGATGACGACCTGGCCGAAGCTGTGTTCGAGAAGTACATGGCAATGGTGGATGAGGAAGAAGAAGAGGACGACGAAGAATAGTCTTTGATGCTTGCAGACAGCCGCGAAGGAAATCCTTTGCGGCTGTTTTGGCATACTCGAAGGCCTAGCCCATATGCAAAGCGCCCGTATCCGCCGACAGCGGGATACGGGCGCGGCGCATTCGTGTAGTCTGCTGGGTTACATCAGCTGCCCCTGCATCTGCTGGAACTTCTGCTTGGCCTGCTGCACTTCCTGGTCCTGGGCGTCCTTGGTCTGGTAATATCCCTTGGTGACCATGGTGCTGAAGAGGTTGAACTGGTCGGTTGAGCACTCATTGATGTTGCGCAGCAGCAGCTGGCGCATGTTGGGGCAGGACGATTCGGTCACCGCGGTGGAATAGGTGCCGATGATCTGCTTTTCCTGGTTCAACAGGTCGTTGAGGATTTCCTTTTCGCCCATGATGTTGTTGTTCATTGTCTCTCCTCCTACTGGTGGCTCTGCAGGTAGTTGAACAGCGCGTCAAAGTGCTGCTTGTGGTGCTGGGCCAGCTGCTTGACCATGTTCTTCTGGGCCGGGTCGGTCAGCATGGTCTCATACTGGTTGCACTTCTTGCAGGCCAGCGCCTCATAATTGAGGGTGTCTTCCAGGTAAGAGAGGTTCTTCGCGTCGATCTGCGGCTGCTGTTGCGGTTGGGTAAAATTGGCCATGAAATGCCCTCCTTGCTGTCATTCTTCCGCTAGTGTGTGCTATAATCGGGCCGGTATCAGCACAACTTTCACCGGTAGAGGAAAAAAATGGAAACATTGGGACGCGTCACGGCGGTGGAACGCCAGAAGAGGAACAAGAGCCGCGTGTCGGTGCATGTGGAGGACAGCTACCTGGGCAGCGTGGACGATGTGGTGTGGGTTCGCTCGGGCTTGAAGGCCGGCGACCTGCTGTCGGCGGCGCTGTGGCAGGACATGCAGCAGCGCCAGGAGGCCCAGGCGGCGCTGGACCGCGCCATTGGTCACCTGGCCAGCCGGGCGCGGAGCGTGGCACAGGTGCAGCGGCATTTGGGGGAGAAGGGCTTTTCCGCCGAGGCCATCGAGAGTGCCGTGGCAAAGCTCACCGAATACGGATACCTGGACGATGGGTTGTACGCCCAGATGCTGGTGCGCGACCGCGTGCACCTGAAGGGCACGGGTCGGCAAGCCATCGCCCGGGAGTTGAAGCAGCAGGGCGTCTCGCCGGAGGACGCCGAGGCGGCCTTGGCCCAGTATGACGAGGAAGGGGAGCTGGACGCCGCCCGCCAGCAGGCCCAGCGGGCAATGGCCCAGACGGCGCGGGAAGCAGACCCCCGCAAACGCCGGGCCAAGGTGTACGCCAGCCTAGCACGCAAGGGCTTTGGCGGCGACGTCATCGCGCAGGCGCTGAAGGGACTGGAACACGGAGAGGACGACGAAAGCGGCGACGAATGAGATTCATCGCCGCTTTTCCCTTCCTTATCGGGTGCGCTACTTGCTTGGGTTGGCGCGGTAGGGGAAGCCCAGCACCGCGTAGCGCAGGTAGAACCACCACCCGGTGGTGTGGTAGGTGTAGTGCGCCAGTTCGCGCCGGAAGGCAGCGATGCGCTCTACATCCTGTTCGGTGGGTTGGTAGTCGGAGTAGGAGACCCGCGCCATGACCTCGGCCACCTGGAGGAAGGTGCCGGTCTCCAGCCGCAGCCACCGGTCGATGCGCCGGGCAAAGGCATAGAGCGTCTCGCCACGCTTTACCGGGTAGTTGTAGAAGCGAAGCAGCCGCAGTAGGTCGAAGTAGAAGTAGGCGTACTGGGCACGCGGGGCCTCATGGTGTTTGCGCGCGTACGCCAGGGTGCCTTTGTGGCGGTGGCGCACCGCCTTGGTGACCACCCAAGCCACGGCGGCCAGTGCCAGGCCCGCCAGCACCCACAGCGCGATGCGCAGGAGGTCTTCAACGGTCAGCGGCTTGCGCACCGGCAGGTTTGTTGTGTCATCCTCGGGGTCCACGGTGGGCATGGGTTGGCCGGTGGGGATGGGCGCTTCGCCCGTGCCGCCACCACCGCCGATGGAGGTGTCGTCGTCGCTGGCAGAGGGCGTGGCGTCGAAGGGAATCCAACCGATGCCCTCAAAGTAGAGCTCGGCCCAGGCGTGGGCGTCGCTGGCGAGCACCGTGAAGCTGCCGTCGTCGTTCTTGTTGGTGCCGGCCACCTGGTAGCCCTCCACATAGCGGGCGGGGATGCCCGCCATGCGGGCCATCACCGTCATGGCCGTGGCGAAGTAGGTGCAGTAGCCCCGCCGCTCCTGCAGCAGGAAGTAGCTGACAAAGTCCGTGCCCTCCGGCGGGGCGGAGGGGTTCAGCGAATACTCGTAGTTCTTCTGCAGGTAGGCCTGGATTGCCTTGGCCATAGTGTAGGGAGTGGGGTCCTCATCCAGTGTGATGGTGGTCACCTTTCCATCCGAATCCTTGGCGGTGACGACAGTAGGCTGGCCTTTCTCTTCCAGGATGCTGGTTTCGATGGGATCCAAGTCTCCCAGTGCGTCATTTATCTGGGCATCCAAAAGGATACTGGGGACCAGTTGATAGATATCCGGGTCGATGGCGCTGGGCAACGCCAGGTAGGCTTTCTGTTCCTCCTCGGTCAGGTCGTTCTGGCCCGTGCCCATCGGTTCCAGTTTGGCCATTAGCTCGTCGAAACCCTTCATCCGGTAGTTGAGATAGCGTACCGACTCCGTGTAGCCGTAGCCGCTGCGGATGTCGGTGGTGCTGAAGGCCTCGCCCTCGGTGTTGAAGTAGGGCAGCAGGGCCAGAAATTCGTCGGAGTTGATGGCAGTCACACCACGGTAGGGCACGAAGATGGTGGAGGGCCCATTGGTAACCGGCTCGATGTGGATGTCAAAGCTGTCGGTGTACTTGGTGTATTCCTCCCGCATGGCCTGGGGCACAGCGGGGCGGTCGCTGTCAAACACATCGGCCATCGTGGGGGCGTTGGCGTTGTTGATGCGGTACCGCTGGCTGCCTAGCGTGTCGGTCCAGCGCTCCCCGTCGTAGGTGTTGTAGATGGACCCCCGCAACAGCAGCGGCATCTTGGTGGAGACCCGCAGCATCTCGTCTTCTGACAGGGTGACCGGGCCGCCCAGGCGGCTGCCCATGGGCATGAAGCCCGACCGGCCCAGCGAGAAGGCGCTGCGGGGCCGGGTGAAGCCGGTGTAGTCGGCCAGGTAGTTGTTGACCCGCTCAAACATGTCGTAGACCCGACGGCTCTGCCAACGCTGGGCGGTATCGGCCTGCACGCAGCCAAGGCTTATGAGCAGCGCCAGCGCGACGAGGGGCGAAAGGAGAAGCGGCAGAGCGTTCTCCCCCATGGGCAGGCGGTCGCGGCGGGTGTGGCGTCGTTGCACGGTTTTCACCCAGTGCAGCACGAGCGCACCGCCCGACACGATGCTGGGCACCAGTGTTTCAAAGTGGCCGATCAGCCACTCAAAGAGCGAAAAGCCGACGGTGAAGAGCGCCAGCGCCGGGAAGAAGTAGACCCGGTGGCCGAAGAACCAAACGAACAGCGTGACGAGGCAGGTGACCATCGCCATCATCAGGATGTCGTAGCTATGGGGGTGAGCGTCGGCAACCGACAGGTACCCATAGGCCCACGTGAGGAACCGCAGGATGCGCTCCTTTAGTGCATCGTCCAGCTGGTGCCAGAGGAATAGCCCCAGAAGGCCGGCGGGGGCAATGGTGGCAAGAGCGGTCTTCCAGCTGTGGCCCACCACCTCCAACACCAGGACGGAACCCACGGCAAAGGCAAGGATCCAGGTGAGCGGCAGGTGGATGAAGAGCGACACCTGAAGCAGGGCGCTCAGGGGCACCGCCAGCAGCAGCACCAACAGCAGCGACTGCAGCCGCTGGTTCATAAACCAACGCGGCGAGGCGTCCGTGGTTCTACCGCTTTGGGGGGATGGCATCGTGGAGCGATGGACGGCAGACAAAGGCTCCGCCTGGCGTTCCCTCTGCAACACACTGCGCTTCATTGCAGCAACCGAATCCTTTCCGCAACGTTCTGCCCGGCCTCCAGGTCAATGACAAGGATACCGGCAGCCCGCATGGCGTCCACCATGCGGCCGACGCGGCCACGGGCCGTGGCCTTCGCCACCTCGGTGGGGTCCTCGCCATGCAGGTAGACATACACCAGCGTGACGTGGATGCCTGAAGTCATCATTACCATCAGCAGGTCATAGAGCCGGTCGTGCAGATCCCAGGTGATGAGCACGAGGTTCCCGGCGTGGGTGATGGCCTTGAGGTCGTTGAGCAGCACATCGACCACGGGAAACTGCCCGTCAAAGGGCAGCTCGCCCAGCAGGTTGTAAAAGGCGTTGAAATGTTCCGGCCGGGTGCCGCGCAGTTGGGTGCGTTCGTGGCCGTAAGAGATCATGCTGACCGGCATGTGGGTATTGAGCAGGTAGTGCACGAAGGCCGTGGCGCACTCCACCACCGTGTCCTCCAGCGTCAGCTGCTCCAGCCGGGGCAGGCCGCTGGCCCTCGTATCCACGTAGAGCAGCAGATCGGGCAGCGCCGTTTCCTCATAGTTCTTCACCATGAGCTCCCGCTGGCGGGCGGTCAGCTTCCAGTGCACGCGCTTGAGCGGGTCGCCGGCGCGGTATTTGCGGATGTCGCTGTACATGGCAATGTCAGCGGACGGGCGGGGCAGCGACTCCAGCGGACCTTCGTCGTTGCGCTGGCGCAGGGGGAGCGAGGCGATGGGCAGCACCCGGGGCCGCACCAGCAGCGACAGGTCCTTGTGGCTCAGGAACCACTTCACCTTCAAGCGTAGGCGGAAGAGACCAAAGGGATCCATGAGTTCCACATGGGTCAGGCCCACGTCCCACCGGCCGCGGAAGCGGCAGTGGATCTCCAGCGAGTGCACGCTGTGCTGCCGTGGCAGCAACATGGCCGAAAAGCTGGCCGGAGTGCCGGTGAGCTGGGAATCAATCGTCTGGTAAAAAAGTTTGATGTGGGCGATGGGCAGCAGGTGATCGTTGTGCACCTGCAGCGTCAGGGCGACGTTCTCGCCCTTCACGCCGGCCTGTGGATCCAGCACCTGTAGATATTTAAAGAACAAGCCGCTGAACACGAGGCAAAAGAGCGCCAGCGCCACCACCAGGCACAGCAGAACAAAGCCGACGAAGAACAGGCGTTCCCCGGAATAGAGGCCAGCCAGCAGCAACGCCAGCATGGCCAGCAGCAATGGAATCCTGCGGCTTCTCACACCGTTGCCACCGGAACGTCCACGCTGTTGAGGACGGATTTAACGACCCGCTCCGCCGTCATGCCAGAGAGTCGCGCCTCCGGCCGCACGATGAGACGATGGGCCAGCACCGGTACCGCCAGTCGCTGCACGTCATCGGGCACCACGAAATCACGCCCCTGCAGCACGGCGGAGGCCTGGGCCGCCCGCATGAGATAGAGCGACCCGCGGGGGCTGGCCCCCAGCGACAGGTGCTCGTTGCGGCGGGTCTGTGCGGTGATCTGCACGATGTAGTTGCGCACCGGCGGGGCGCACTGCACGGTGGCCGTCAACTGCTGCAGCCCCACCACATCCTCCGGCGTGCAGACCGAGGCGATGTTCTTGCGGGGGTCGCCGGCAAAGAAACGCGTCAGGATCTCGGCTTCGTCCTTGGGACTGGGGTAACCCATGGAGACGCGCAGCAGGAACCGATCCATTTGCGCCTCGGGAAGGGGGTAGGTGCCGACGAACTCAATGGGGTTCTGGGTGGCCAGCACCATGAAGGGCCGGGGCACGGGGTAGGTCGTGCCGTCAACCGTCACGTGGCGCTCCTCCATCACCTCCAGCAGGCTCGATTGGGTTTTGGGGGAGGTGCGGTTGATTTCATCGGCCAGGATGATGTTGCTCATCACCATACCCGGGCGGTATTCAAATTCACCACTCTTCATGTTGAGCATGGTGAAACCGGTGATGTCGCTGGGGAGTACGTCCGGGGTGAACTGCACGCGGTGGAAATCCAGCCCCACCGACCGCGCCAAGGCGGAGATGAGGGTCGTCTTGCCCACACCGGGCACGTCCTCTATGAGCACGTGGCCCTCGCAGAGCAGGGCGATGAGCACAAGCTCAATGACCTCGTCCTTGCCCACGATGACGCTGCGGATGTTCTCCCGAATGGCCTGAAACATGGAATTGCCTTGCTGCATGGCACATCACCGTCCGTCTTCAGTTTTCCAATTTATTCCATTATAGTACAGTTGAGCTTATTTGCAATTCTTAATATTTCATTTTTTGCATCGCGGTTTCCTGCCTGCCGGGGGCGGGCCGGCGCTTGCATTGCGCCGCCGCGCCATGTAAGCTAAGCAGGGAGGGGTTGTGATGGTGGAGAGCATGGAACAGACAGCGTTGCTGGCAGCCTTTGAAGGGCCGGGGCACGGCGTGGCGGAGGATGTGCTGCGCGCGCGTGCTGGCCTAGAGAATGGGGAATTTGCCTCGGCACTTGCGGTGCTGGCGGACGCCGGCCTGTTGCGGGCTGAGGACGAGGGCCGCTGGGCGCTGGTGCGCTGGCCCGACTGGCTGTGCCAGCCGGTGTTTGCCGCGGCGCTCACCCCCGGCGGGCTCTGTCGGCGCGCCGTGTTCCTCGATGAGGTGGGCTCCACCAACACCTATGCCCGTGGCCTTTTGGATGGGCCGGAGGCCGACGGCACCGCCGTGCTGGCCGCCCGGCAGACCGGGGGCCGGGGTCGGCGGGGACGGCAGTGGCTGTCTGAGGCCGGCAGCGGGCTCTATCTGTCGTTTCTGTTCCAGTCGGCCCTGCCGCTGGAGGAGTTGCAGCGCCTGACGCTGGCCGTCGGCGTGGCGGTGTGCCGGGCGGTGGGGCGGTGTTTGCCGGCGGGCGTTGCGCCCACCATCAAGTGGCCCAACGACGTGCTGCTGGGCGGGCGGAAGCTCTGCGGAATTCTGTGTGAGTCGGCCACCGATAGTGCCGGTCGGCGGCATGTCATCGTGGGGGTGGGCGTCAACACCCGCACACCAACCGGCGGGTTTGGCGAGCTGGAGTCCATTGCCACCAGCCTGGAAGCCATGGGGGCGGAGGTACCGCCCCGGGCGTCGCTGGCGGCGTGGATCCTGAATGAACTCTATGACCTCATGGCCCGGTGGCAGGCCGAGGGGTTCGGCGTTGTCGCGGCGGCCTACCGGCCCTATCTGCCACCAGCTGGCGCGGCGGTCACGGTGCTGGAGAGCGCCGGCCCGGCGGAGGGGCAACTTGTGGGCCTGGCCGACGACGGCGCGCTGGTGGTGCGTCTGGCCGACGGCACATTGCGTTCCATCGTCTCCGGTGAGGTATCGGTCAAGCCCAAGGAGGGATCACATGTATCAGGGTAGTATCACGGACGTTCGAGGCATTCGGGCGGGGCACGCCACCGAGCCCATCGGCCGCACGGGCTGCACCGCCCTCGTTTTTGAGGGCGGCGCGGTGGCCGGGGTGGACGTGCGCGGCGCGGCCCCCGGCACCCGGGAGACTGACCTCCTAAAACCCGGCAACACTGTGGAGAGTGTACATGCCATTCTCCTGTGCGGAGGCAGCGCCTTTGGCCTGGACGCCGCCAGCGGGGCCATGCGCTACCTGGAGGAGCGGGACATCGGCTTCGACACCGGGGTAGCGCGGGTGCCGATCGTGCCGGCGGCGGTGCTCTTCGACCTGGCCGTGGGCAACCCCAAGGCCCGCCCCGACGCCGCCATGGGCTACGCCGCCTGTGAGGGGGCAACCGACGAGCCGCTAGCCCAGGGACAGGTGGGCGCGGGCTGCGGCGCTACCGTGGGCAAGGCACTGGGGCCGTCGGCCACCATGGCCGGCGGGGTGGGCACGGCGTCCATCCAACTGGGTGATGGCACAACGGTGGCGGCGGTGGTGGCCGTCAATGCCTTCGGTGACGTGGTGGACTACCGAACGGGTACCATACTGGCGGGGGTGCGCCTGCCCGACGGCACATTCCCCGGTACCCAGGCGCTGCTGGTAGGCGGCAAGCTCCACGACCCACGGGGTGGCGCCAACACCACCATCGGCGTGGTGGCCACCGATGCGGCGCTCACGAAGACCGAGGCCAACCGCCTGGCCACGGTGGCCCACGACGGGCTGGCCTGGTCCATCCGTCCGGTGCACACCGGCCTCGATGGTGACACGCTCTTTGCCGTGTCGGTGGGGGAGCGTCACGGCGAGTTCAACACCCTCTGCGCGGCGGCGGTGGAGGTGGTGGCGCGGGCCGTGGCCAACGCCGTGGAGGCCACCTGTGATTAAGGGCATCGGCATCGACATGACCGAGGTGGCGCGCTTTGGGCGCCTGGTGGAGAATGAGCACTTCCGTGCCCGGGTGTTCACCGGGGCTGAGCTTGCCCTCATTGGCGCGGGGCCGCTGGCTCCCGAACGCATGGCCGGCAACTTCGCCGTCAAAGAGGCGCTGGCCAAGGCGCTGGGCTGCGGCCTGAAGGGCTGCCCGCCTGACCGGGTGGAGGTGCTGCGCAACGACGCCGGCGCGCCGGTGGTGCAGGCCTACGGCACCGTGCGGGAGAAGCTCGACGCCCTGGGTGTGGGCAACATCTGGGTGACGATCACCCACGACGGCGGCATGGCCGCGGCTGTCGTGGTTCTGGAGGGGGACTGACCATGCTGCCTGTGGTGACGCCGACGGAGATGGCGGCGCTGGACCGCCACACCATTGAGACCATCGGGCTGCCGGGCGCGGTGCTGATGGAGCGGGCAGCGCTGGCGGTGGCCGACTGCTTGGCGAGGGAGTTTGATGATCGCGCGGTGGCCATTGCCTGCGGGCCGGGCAATAACGGGGCCGATGGGCTGGCGCTGGCGCGCATCCTGCACCTTAAGGGGCGGCGGGTGTGTTGCTGGCTACCAGCGGAACCGACTGGCGGCGACGCCCTGCTGGAGTGTACTGCCGCCCGTCGGGTAGGCGTGCCCTTCGCCGGTAGTTACAGTGACTTTGTGGCCTGGCTCGATGGGGCAACTGTGGCGGTGGATGCCCTCTTTGGCACCGGCCTCTCGCGGGAGCTGACCGGCGTATGGGCCGATGGCGTGCGGCTCTTGAATGGCTGCGGCAAGCTGGTGGTGGCAGTGGACATCCCTTCCGGCATCGACGGGGCTACCGGCCGGGTGCTGGGGGAGGCCGTCCACGCCGCCGCCACGGTGACGTTCCAATACCGCAAGCTGGGGCACTGCCTGCACCCCGGCCGCGCCCTGGCCGGGCAGCTCACTGTGGCGGACATCGGCATCGTGGACGTGCCGGCGCTGCGGGGGTCGGTGGGCGTGCTGGAGGAAGGTGACGCCACCCTGCCACCCCGTGCCGCTGACAGCCACAAGGGCACCTATGGGCATGTGGCCGTCATTGCCGGCAGCCGGGGGATGCTGGGGGCCGGGGCGCTGGCCACCCGGGCAGCGCTGCGGGGCGGCGCGGGGCTGGTCACCTGGTTTGTGCCCGATTCCTTGCTGGACACGGCCTGCACCCTGAACCTGGAGGCCATGACCATGGCCCTGCCCGACCGTGACGGCGCGCTCTGTGCCGATGCCGCCCCGGTGGCGCTGGAGGCGCTGGCCCGCCGCACGGTGGCGGTGGTGGGGCCGGGCCTTTCCCGCGGGGAGGAAACGATAGCCTTTGTCAGGCATATTCTGACCCATGGAAGGATATCCATGGTAGTGGACGCCGATGGTCTCTTCGCGCTGGCGGGGCAGCCCGCGCTCACCGCCGGGCAGGACCGGCTGGTGCTGACGCCCCACCCGGGCGAGATGGCACGGCTGATGGACTGCACCATTGCCGAGGTGGAGCGGGACCCGGTGGCGGTGGCCAAGGCAGCCGCCCGGCGCTACGGCGGCACGGTGCTGCTCAAGGGCTCCACCACCGTGGTGACCGATGGCGAGCGGGCGGCCCTCAATCTCACCGGCAACCCCGGCATGGCAACGGGTGGTTCGGGCGATGTGTTGGCCGGGATCATCGGTGCGCTGCTGGCACAAGGGTTACCGGCCTTTGAGGCAGCTTGCGCCGGTTGCTGGCAGCATGGCACCGCCGGCGACCGTGCCGCGCGGGAGGTGGGGCAGGCTCATCTCATCGCCGGCGACATCGTGAGCCACCTGCCATAGGGCGGGGCCAGGGGCGGAACGGACAGGGGGAATCGCAATGGCGGAAACCAACAAAAAAGTGCTGGTGAGCCTGCCGGTGGGGCTGCTGCGGCAGGTGGACGAGGTCATCCTGCACGAGAACATCACCCGCAGCCAATTCATTCGCGAGGCCATGCAACTTTACATTCGTGAGCGGCATAAACTGGAGATAAGGGAGCGGATGATGCGTGGGTACGAGGACATGGCGCGCATCAATGCGGAGTGGGCTGAGCTTGGCCTGATTCCGGACACCAAAACCCTGGAAGTTTATGAAACGCTGCTGGCGGAGTGTGAGGAATGAATGGTCAAACGCGGCGAGATCTATTATGCCGACCTAAGCCCCGTGGTCGGTTCGGAGCAGGGCGGGTTGCGTCCGGTGCTCATCATTCAGAACGACATCGGCAACCGCTACAGCCCCACGGTCATCGTGGTTGCCATCACATCGAAGATTGACAAAGCCAGACTGCCAACGCACATTGAACTGCAGGCGGAGGAGTTTGGGTTGACCAAGGACTCGGTGGTGCTGGCCGAACAGGTGCGCACCATCGACAAGCGCCGCCTGCGCGAGCGGGTGGGGGCGTTGCCCGCGGAGGTCATGGCCCTGGTGGACGAGGCACTGCAGATCAGTTTGGGAGTCATGGAACTGTAACACGACGGAGGCTTACCAATGAAGGAAACGTGGAAGAACCGCGCCTATGAATGGGCACTTGTGATTGTAGGCAGTGTGCTGACGGCCCTTGCCTACAATCTGTTTTTCATCCCCAACGACATCGCGCCGGGAGGAATATCGGGCCTGGCGACCGAGCTGCACGCAATCTTCGGCGTGCCGGTGGGCATGACGATCTTTGTCATCAACCTGCCCTTATTCCTGTTGGGGTGGCGGCTGCGGGGACATGTGTTCATGTTGCGCACCCTCTTTGCCACGTTCCTGCTGTCGGTGCTCATCGACATTGTGAAATTCCCGGCCTGGCTCTACCAGATTTTCAGTGACGACGTGCTATTGGCCACGGTGTACGGTGGCATCCTCATGGGTGCGGGGGTGGGGTTCACCATTCGCGGCAACGCCACCAGCGGCGGCTCCGACCTCATCGCCATCATCGGCAACCACTGGTTCCCGCAAATGAAGGTCGCCTGGATCCTCTTTGCGGTGGACTTCCTGGTTGTGGCGGCAGCGGCGTTCATCTTTGAGCCAAAGGAGGCGCTCTACGCCCTGGCGGCGGTGTTCATCGGTGCCAAGATTGTGGACTTCATACAGATCGGCGCGCGCAGTGCCAAGGCGTTCTACATCATCTCCCGCAAGTCGGAGGTCATCACCAAGCGCATCCTGCAGTCCCTGGACCGAGGGGTCACCATCCTGCAGGGAAAGGGGGCCTACAGCGGGGCCGAGCGGGATGTGCTGCTGTGCATCGTCGCCCCCACCCAGATCATGCCCATGAAGCGCCTTATCGGCGATGAGGACCCCGAGGCCTTCGTCATCGTCTCCGATGTCAAGGAGGTATTGGGCGAGGGCTTTAGCCCCCATATGCGATAAGGCGCATTCCACCCTTGCCCGGCCCCGCCAGGGGACGTATACTGAACCCATCAACCACACGGAGGCGCGTATGTCGCAGGCAAGAGTGACGGTATTCGGCAGTCTCAACTATGATTTTGTTATCCTGGGGCCACGGCTGCCGGTGCCCGGTGAGACGGTCAAGGGCGACCGGTTCCTGATGCAGACCGGCGGCAAGGGGGCCAACCAGGCCCTGCAGGCCGCGCGGCTGGGGGCGCGCACCACCATGATCGGTGCCATCGGGGAGGACTTTATGGGTGACGCCCAGCTCTCAAGCCTGGCAGCCGAGGGCATGGTCGTGGATCACGTGGTGCGGGTGCCGGGGGAGACGACCGGCACTGCCTGCATCTTTGTGAAGGCCGACGGGCAGAACGCCATCATGATCGTGCCCGGGGCCAACGCCGCCTGCACTAGGGGGCTGCTGGATGACGCCCAGCCGGCCTTTGAGGAGTGCGACGTCTTCCTGACCCAGTTGGAAACCAACCTGGACGCGGTGGGCTACGCCATGGGGAAGGCCCGCCAAGCCGGCTGCCGCGTGGTGCTCGACCCTGCCCCCATGGGCCCAATCCCGGCGGAGTACTGGGCGATGGCAGATCTCGTGAAGCCAAACGAGACCGAGGCGGCCTACTACACCGGCCTTCCGGTGGACGAGGGAGACATCGTAGGCTGGGCACGGCAGGCCGCCGCCCGCCTGAGGGCCATGGGCGCACCGGCGGCCCTCATCACCCTGGGGGCCAAGGGTTGCTATTACAGCGGGGCCGAGGAACTGTTTGTGCCGGCCTTCCCCATCACGGCGGTGGACGCCACGGCCGCCGGTGATTCCTTCGCAGGTGCCCTGGCGGTGGCGCTTGCTGAGGGTATGCCCATGGCTGAGGCTCTGCGCTTTGCCTCCGCCGCCGGTGCCGTGACGGCCTCCAAGGCCGGGGCCCAGCCCTCCATTGGGCGCCGGGCGGAGGTCGAGGCCTTCCTCGCCGCCCACTGATACGCTATGACCATGGGCTCCAACCCAGCGGATAGCAGGCATGGGGTAAAGAGCGGGAACCGACCCGCCGATTCATTCGGCGGGAGGGAACCAAAAATCAGGGCGGTGGAGATTGGCATAAGTCCACTCGAGGGCGAACGTCTTTACAAAAGCCGCATGAGCGCTACGGCCTAGCATCGTTCCATCGCATTGCTGCGCAATGCTCGCGTCGCTCTCAACGATTCTGTCGAATCGTCTGCCGCAACGCCAGACGCCCCGGAAGGGCGTCCAACCCAAGCGCTGTGATGGCGGCGCTTGCGTCGCCATAGCCGCACGAGGCGGCGTAAGGCGCGCCGGGCGGGAATGAGATTCGGCGACCTGTGCGGCGAACGATGGAGTTGCAACGGGAACAAGCTGTCTAGATCGCAAATGTCGCTGCAGCGGCATTTGCGAGAGAAAGGACGAGCCATGAACGCCAAGGAGAGAGAGACGCTGCGCACCCTGGCTGGCCGCGTGGCCGACCACACCCACGCCCCCGCCATGGAGGAGAAACGCCGCCGCATGACGGCCCACAACGACCTCAAAGAGGGGCGGCCTATTGTGCTGTGCTTCCCCGAGGGCTGCTGGCCGGAACTCCTGGGGGAGGGCAACCTGGCCTGCGAGGACGAGACGGCCCGGCAGTACGAGCTGGAGCTACGTAGGAAACTCTACTGGATGGAGACGATCGCCGATGACGCCGCCCACGAGGGGTGCTGGTACGTGCACCCGGCGGTGGACCTGGGCAACTACGGCGTGGAGGTGGCCTACACCTATGGCGAGGAGCGCGGCAGCTACCGCTGGACGCCGCCCATCGCCGACCTGGACGCGGACTTTGAGAAGCTGAAGCTGCCCCAGCCCACCCACGACCGGGCCGAGACTGCCCGCCGCATGGCTGAGGCACACGACCTCTTTGACGGTATCCTGGAGGTACGCCTGCGCCCCGAGCTCGATTATTGGACGCTGGGGATGACGACCGACATCATCCGGCTCATTGGCCTGGAGGGTCTCTTCCTGGCCATGGTGGACAACCCCGAGGGCCTTCACCGGCTGATGGCCTTCCTGCGGCAGAGCAAGGAAGAGATGCTCGATTGGTACGCCGCCCAGGGCGACCTCATCGTGCCCAACAACCGGGACGGCTACACCGGCTCCGGCGGGCAGGCCTACACCAATGACCTGCCGCCGGTGCCAGGCCAGCCCTTCCGTCAGCTTTGGGGCTTTGCCGAGTCGCAGGAGACCGTGGGCGTGTCGCCTCGCATGTTTGGCGAGTTCGTGTTTCCCTATCAGTTGCCACTGTTGGAGCGCTTCGGGCTCAATTGCTACGGCTGCTGTGAGCCAGTGCACGAGCGCATGGCCTACCTCAACCAGATCCCCCGCCTGCGCCGGGTGTCGGTGTCGCCCTGGTGCGACCAGCCCGCCATGGCCGAGGCACTGGGCCGCCGGGCCGTCTTCAGCCGCAAGCCCAACCCGGCCCTCATCTGTGCCGGCTTCCAGGAGGAAGCCGCCCGAGCTGACATTGTGAGCACGCTGGATGTGACCCGGGGTTGCAATGTCGAGCTCATCATGAAGGACACCCACACCGTGCAAAATGAGCCCTGGCGCATCGCCCGCTGGGTGCAGCTCGCGCGGGAGGAGATCGACCGCCGGTACTGATTTCCAGCGCGGCGATATCTGCGAAAGGCTGGCATGGCCAGCCGCAGAGTGTCTGCAAACCTATTCGAACGAGCAGAGGGTGAAGAAGCTCCCGCCCCATCGCAACACTTCGTGTTGCTCGCACCACTCTCAACGATTCTGACGAATCGTCTGCCGTGGCGCGGGGGTAACACCGCTTCATTCGGCGGGAGGAAAGAAAAGCCAAGTACGAACATAGAAGAAAATCCGCCAGAAGGCGTAACGTATCCATAGAAATCCGTATGAGTTCTGCCGTTTGCGGTCGGTCGGCGACATGTGCGGCGACCGACTTGACCATAACAACTACAAGCTGTCTGAATCGCGGCTGTCGCAACAGCGGCAGACGCGAAAAGCTGGCATGGCCAGCCGCCTTCCCCCATACCCATAGCGTGGGGGAGGTGCGCACGATGAGGAAACTCCTCGCTCTTTTGATGCTTGTAGCGGTGGCGCTGACCGGCTGCGCTTCCAGCGACCGGCTGATGCCTTCGGCCCTGGACCGGGAGGCCATTCTACCGCTTTCGGTGGTGAGCGACTTGGCCGGCGTGCCGATGAAGCTGGCCTGTGACCGGCGCAGCAACCGCGCGGGGCGGGCGGTCTGGGCGTGGGAAGAATGCTCCGGCCCGGCCAAGCTCGTGTATCTGGAGCTGTACCTGCCGCCTGCGGACAGCGAAGGGCTGTATTCCAAGGCGGCGGGCGGCGCGGATATGGCGGTGGCAACGGTGGCCGATGTGCAGGCTGTGAGCAATGGCCGGGCGACGTTCGTGCAATATGGGGATTATTACATACGCATCGTCATGCTGGGGGTGGAGCGGGAGACCGAGGAGACGGGCCTGCTCATCGACTGGCTGGCGAGCCAGCTCAACCATACGGAGGAGTGACCGCCATGCGGGCAGTGGATATCATTGAGAAGAAGAAGCGCCGGCAGACGTTGACTGCCGGGGAGATTGCCTGGTTTGTCGATGGCTTCACCCGGGGGGAGATCCCCGACTACCAGGCATCGGCATGGCTGATGGCGGTGTGGTTTGCCGGCATGACGGCGGAGGAAACGGCGGCCTTGACCGAGGCAATGGCGGCCTCCGGCGACCGGCTGGATCTCTCCGGCCTGCCGGGGCGGAAGGTGGACAAGCACTCCACCGGTGGGGTGGGGGACACCACAACACTGGTGGCGGCTCCGCTGGCGGCGGCCTGCGGCGTGCCGGTGGCCAAGATGTCGGGCCGGGGCCTGGGGCACACCGGTGGCACCGTGGATAAGCTGGAGAGCATCCCAGGGCTGCGTGTGGAGCAGAACGGGGAACGCTTCCTGCAGATCGTGCGGGAGACGGGTTTGGCCGTGGTGGGGCAATCCGCCAACCTGACGCCGGCGGACAAAAAGCTCTACGCCCTGCGGGATGTGAGCGGCACGGTGGACAGCCTGCCCTTGATCGCCGCGTCCATTATGAGCAAGAAGCTGGCCGCCGGGGCCAACGCCATCGTCCTTGATTGCAAGGTGGGTTCGGGGTCGTTCCTGGGTGGTTTGGAGGAAGGCCGCGCTTTGGCTCGCGCCATGGTGGACCTGGGGAAGGCCGCCGGACGGGAGGTCGTGGCCTACCTCACCGACATGAACCAGCCGCTGGGCCGGGCTGTGGGCAACGGCCTGGAGGTGGCCGAGGCGGTGGAGATCCTGTCCGGTCAGCATGGCGACGGGAGGCTCTGTCAGCTTTCGGTGTTGCTGGCGGCGGAGATGGTGTGGCTGGGTGGGCAGGTGTCCTCGCCGCAGGAAGCCGAGGCCCGCGTGCGCGAGGCGCTCGCCACAGGCGAGGGCCTGCGGCGGCTGCGGGCCATGGCCGTGGCTCTGGGTGGCGACCCGGCCTTTGCAGACAACCCGGCGCTGCTGTGCCGAGGGGCACGCACAACGGAACTGAGATGTGCCAAAACTGGGTATATTTCCCAAATGGACGTGCGTGAACTGGGGCGGGCGGCACAGCTCATCGGGGCCGGTCGGGCCACCAAGGATGACCGCATCGACCCGGCGGTGGGCTATGTGCTGCACCGAGGCCTAGGCGACGCGGTGGCCGCCGGCGACCCGCTGGCCACCGTGTATTTTAACGACGACGCGCGCCTGCGGGAGGCAGTGCCGGTGTTGGAGAGCGCCATTGCTATTGGTGAGAGCCCGATTGCTCCGCCACCGCTCCTTTATGAAATTTTAAGAGCGTAACGGCATGGGCAATGGGATCGTCCATGTTATAATACATGGGGTATTTTTATCCATAGGGGTCAAATGCACATTCAAAAATGCTATAATCACATATGCGGGTATCGATATGTGAGCAGACCCCACCAACGCGCACAGGAGGACAACGCCATGCCCCATGAGATCCGAGACATCACCCTGGCCGGAGAGGGTCGCCGCCGCATCGATTGGGCGGCCGCCTACATGCCCGCCCTCAATGGCATTCGGGCGCGCTTTCGGCAGGAGCAGCCCTTTCGTGGCGTGCGTGTCGCCCTGTCCATCCACCTAGAGGCGAAGACGGCCAACCTGGCCATCGCCCTGCGGGAGGGTGGCGCTGACATTGCCGTGACCGGCTGCAACCCCCTCTCCACCCAGGATGAGGTGGCTGCCGCGCTGGCGGAGATGGGTTTCCCCGTCTATGCTGTGCATGGCGCCAGCGAGGCGGAGTATGTGAACCACCTGAACCGCACACTGGACATCGGCCCCAATGTTGTCATCGACGATGGCGGCGATCTGGCCAACCTGTTGCACGGCCCCCGGGCGAGCCTGTTGGGCGATGTGTGGGGCGGTTGCGAGGAAACGACGACCGGCGTGCGCCGTCTGCGGGCCATGGAGGAAGCGGGCAAGCTCCGCTACCCGGTCATTTCCGTCAACGACGCCGACTGCAAGCATCTTTTTGACAACCGCTACGGCACCGGCCAGTCGGCATGGGATGGCATCATGCGCACCACGAACCTGCTGGTGGCTGGCAAAACCGTGGTGGTTGCCGGCTATGGCTGGTGTGGTCGGGGCGTGGCCTCGCGCGCCAAGGGCATGGGGGCCTCGGTCGTGGTGACCGAGATCGACCCGGTGAAGGCACTGGAGGCCCAGATGGATGGCTTCCGCGTGCTGCCCATGGCCGCCGCCGCGCCGCTGGGCGATGTGTTTGTCACCGTCACCGGCTGCCGAGACGTCATCCGGCGGGAACACCTAGAATGCATGAAGGACGGCGCGATTCTCGCCAACGCCGGGCATTTTGATGTGGAGATCAATAAGGACGACCTCAATGCCCTGGCGGTGCGGGTAACCGAGCCCCGGGCCAACATTCAGGGCTACGTGCTGGCCGATGGCCGCACCCTGTGCTTGCTGGGCGAGGGGCGGCTCGTCAACCTGGCCTGCGCCGACGGCCACCCGGTGGAGATCATGGACATGAGCTTTGCCCTGCAGGCCCTGTCGGCCGAGTATGTGGTGCGCAACCGTGGCCAATTGGCACCCCGGGTCTGGGATGTGCCGGCCTCGGTCGACCGCTCTGTCGCCGAGGCGCGGCTGGCGGCGTCGGGGCTCACCATCGACCGGCTGACACCCGAGCAGGAAGATTACTGGAACGGAAGGAACGAACTGTGAACATCCTCATCCACAATGCACACATCCTGACGATGGACACCTGGGACCGAGTGATTGCCCAGGGTTTCGTCGCGGTTTCCGATGGCAAGATCCTCCATGTGGGCGACGGGCAAACCCTGCCCGAAGGCTTTGTGGCGGAGCGCGCCATTGATGCCCGGGGCGGCGTGGTGCTGCCGGGTTTTGTTAACGCCCACACACACCTTGCCATGACGCTTCTGCGGGGCTATGGCAGCGACCTCAACCTGCAGGACTGGCTGGAGCAGAAGATTTGGCCTGCCGAGGACCGGCTGGTGGCCGGCAACTGCTACTGGGCCTCCATGCTGGGCCTGGCGGAGATGCTCTTAGGCGGCACGACCTCCTTCCTCGATATGTATTTTTTCATGCACGAGGTCGCCAAGGCGGTGGAAGAGACGGGCCTGCGCGCGGTATTGAGCCGTGGCATTGTGGGCGTGTCGCCAAATTTCGAGACGGCACTGGCAGAGAGTGAAGCGCTGTACCGCGACTTCAACGGCGCGGCCGATGGCCGCCTGCGGGTGATGCTGGCACCCCACGCCGAGTATACCAACAACGATCATTCCATCGAGCGCATCGTGGAGCTGGCCCACAAGCTCGATTGCGGCATCCACGTACACCTGCAGGAGACGGTGGCCGAAACCGAGAGCTGCTACACCCGCCACGGCGTCAGCCCCACGGTGTGGCTCGATCGCAAGGGCCTCTTTGCCCGGCCCACGGTGGCCGCTCACTGCGTCACCGTGACGCCCGAGGACGAGGAGATTCTGCTGGCCCGGGGCGTCAGCGTGGCCCACAACCCCGGCAGCAACATGAAGCTGGCCAGCGGCATCGCGCCGGTGGAGCGCATGCGCCGCCGGGGCATCAACGTGGCCTTGGGCACCGACGGGCCCAGCAGCAACAACAACCTCAATATGCTGGAGGAAGCGGGCCTGGCGGCCCTGTGTGCCAAGATCAAGGAGAATGACCCGACGGCCCTGCCGGCCTATGAGGCGCTGAAGATGGCGACACTGGGCGGGGCGCGGGCCTTGGGCATCGATGATGTAACCGGTAGCTTGGAAGTGGGCAAGGCCGCCGACCTGGTGCTCCTGGGGGTGGATGGCCCGGCCATGCACCCCCGCATCGACCCGGTGGCCAACGTCGCCTTCTCCGCCAGTGCGGCCGATGTATGGCTCACCATGGTGGCGGGGCGCATCCTCATGGAGGATGGCAAGTTGCCTGGGTTTGATTTGGAGCGCATCTATGCGGAGACGGAGCGGATATCAGCGGCCATGCGCGGCTGACAATGGGGGGATTGGTTTGACGAAGCGAAGAATTCGAGCGATTGGGTTGGCGGCGTTGCTTTTGGTGGCGGCGTTGCTGGCGGGTTGTGGCAGCAACCGCGTGGCCGTGGCCGAGAATGGCGACAGCCCCAAATCCAAGATCAGCGGCTATTACAACCCGGATCAGAGTGTTGCGGGCGGCAAGGACATGCAGTACATCAACCTGCGTGACATCAGCATTGCCAAGACCCAAACCGACACGGTTCTGACAATGGTCTTCAAATACGGCAGCTTCCAGATGGGCACGGCCGAGGAGGCTACCAGCGGCGTGCCTAAGTACACCACAAAGTGGCACCCGGGCCTCGACCGGTTGGAGATCGACATCGTCGGCCTGGCCTATTGGGATTACCGCGTTTATGCCGATGAGATGCAGGACACGCCGATCATGGGCGTCTTCAAGCAGATGCCCCTGAACGACGACTTCACCACCCGGCTTTTCATCAACCTCAAGGACGATGTGGCCTACAAGATGGTGGAGAAGGACAACACCCTGATGCTCTACCTGCGCTCCATCCCCGAGGATGAGCACACCGACTATTATGCCGTGGTCGACGCCTTCGAGGAGTACACCGACGGCGACATCCCCGAGGACGCGGGGCTGAGCCCGACGCTGTGCAGCGACAAGAGCAACGTGACGATGATCTCCAAGCCCTTTGGCACCAAGGAGGAGGCCGAGAAATACAAGACCGACGTGCTTGACCCGATCCTTGCGAACCTTAAGGGCAAAGCCGCCACTGTGGTGGCGCTCAAGAACAACCAGCTGCCGGAGTATGACACCCAGGGTGTGCTGCAGGAGTATGCCAGCACCCCGGTGTACCGCCAGAACGACGAGGAGAAGACCGGCGATGTGCTGGTGGCCAATGGGCAGCTGCTGTGCTGGCGGCCCGATGGCAAGGCCTATGTCTATGTGACACCCTTCTTCCTCTCCACGGTGGAGGGTGGCGTCGTCACCACCTACCAGAAGATTTACATGAACGAGGAGGGCAGCAGCGCGCCCACCCAGCTCACCGAGTTTGAGTACAACTCCATCATCAAGGCGGCCTTCTCTGACGATGGCAGGTACCTGGCCTTCCTGGAGGAGGGGGAGCGCAACCGCTCGCTCTACATCTATGACTCCCAGACCAAGGAAGTGTTTACGGCGGCCGATTCGGGCTTTGGCGTGGACACCGCTGACTTTGCCTGGGGGGCCGACGATAAGGCCCATAGCCTGTATGCCATCACCGGCGAGCAGGAGATGCTTCAGCTTATGGAATACGAGCTTTCCGACGACGACGCCCCCGACAAGGTCGACACCCTGGTGGAGGAGAGCTTCAACGAGGGCAACGTGGGTTTCTACGGCGGCAAGGTGTATTACTCCCAGAGCAGCGACAACGTCGGCAAGTCCGGCATCTTCAGCCTTGACCCGGCGTCCATGAACATTACGCGCCTGTGTGATGGCACCGGATTTGACCTGAACCGCAAGACAGGGATGCTGGCCATCGTGAGCCAGACCGCCGACGACGAGGACAGCTCCATCGTGCTCAAGACTTACTCCGCCGCCAACGGGCAGGAGAAGATTGTGGCCGAGGATCCGGCCATCGGCGCGTGGATGTGGACGACCGAGGGCGACACCCTCTACTACACCAAGTATTACCAGAACACCAACAGCGACCCCGATGACCCGACGAGCTACAGCTACACCCAGGCGCTGTACCGCTACACCACCCAGAGCGGGGAGAGTACCTTGGTGGCCGACATCGTCGAAGCGGACATCGCCGCGTCCAATCAAGACGACGAGATTATACTGACCTACGTGTACAGCGAGTCGAGCCAGAATCGGTTTGTGCCGGTCACCTATCGCATCAAACCCTGAGGGTGAGAGGCACCATGGCTGGGCTGACGCGCTGACTGGCGGAGGAGAGCCGACAACAAATGAAACTGCATGTTTGGAAGGCCGACGTCTTTGCGGCCGAGCAGGCCGCCGGGGTTCCGGCGGCCTGCCTGCTTTTGGGGGCGGAATCCCTGACCGACGGCCAGATGCAGGCCGTCGCTAGTGAGCTTGCGGGCTTCGTGCAGGAGGTCTGCTTTGCCACGCCGACAGACGGTGGCCTCATGCTGCGTTGCTTCGCCCCGATGGCTGAGCGCGTGACTTGGGGTGCATCAGCGTTTGTGGCACTGACGGCGCTGAACGGCGAGGGGCGCCTGCCCGCCGGAACTGTGACGCTGCGCGTGGGGCGGAGGACGTATCAGGCTGACCGGCTGCCCACGGGCGGCTGGGCGCTGGATGTGCCATCCTTTGCCGTGGACCGCGGGCCAGTCTGGCCCGACGACGTGCTGCGCGCTCTTAACCTGGACCCGCTGCGGCTGGAGGAGGAGATGGGCATGGCCCTGCTGGAGGGGGAAGCCCGGGTGCTGCTGGTGCCCATGCACACGGCGGCTGCCCTGTGCGACCTGCGGCCCGATGTGGAGCGGCTGGCTGCCCTGGCTGACCGGGAACGGCTTGATTCGGTCGTCGTCTGCACCGCCGATCGTGTCCGCCCGTCCTCCGATTACCGGGTGCGGGTGTTCTCGCCCCGCCTGGGCTTGGGGGAGGAGGCGGCCTCCCCCGTGGCCAATGGGGCGTTGGCGCGGTTCCTGCTGGCACGGGGCATTTGGCGCGGTGGTCGCCTCACCATCGAGCAGGGCCGTGAATACCGCAACCCAAACCTGCTGACCTTCGTGGGCGGGCAGGGCGGCACGCCCCTGCGGCTGGAGGGACGCGCGCGTCTTCGCCTGGCGGGGGAGTACACGATGTAATTTCTCACCACCCATTTCCTTTTTCGTTGTTCCTTTTATGTTGTTGTGGTAATATTTGTACATTCGGATGTTCGGGGCTTTGCCCCGCGGGAGGATGTATGAAGAGAGCACTGTCGTTTGTCTGCGCCTCTTTGCTGGCACTGACCCTCTTTACGGCGGCATTGCCGGCCCAGGTGGCACTGGCTGCCGGGTCGGACGGGGCAGTGACCTACCGGGCGCTGTCCATCGGCAACGCGGCCTATGAGGGCGCGGAGCTGGAGGCGCCGGAGTATGATGCCGCCCACATGCAGGCGTTGTTTGCGCAGATGAGCTTTGACGGCGTGACCATTGCCCCCGACAACAACAAGTGGGAGAAGAACCTGACCAAGAGCGGCATCAAAAAGGCGATCGCCGCGGCGTTTGCCGGCGCGGACGCCAATGACGTCAGCTACTTCTATTACAGCGGCCATGGCTCGGTGGCCAATGGACAGGCACAGCTGGTGGGTACCGATCTAGCTTTCCTGAGCGTGAGTGAGCTGAAGGGCGCGTTGGACGCCATCCCCGGCCGTAAGGTCGTCTTGCTTGACTCCTGCTTCTCCGGCGGCTTTGTGGACGAGAACAAGAAGAAAGCGGGCACAGACCAGGCGGCGCTTACCGGCAAGGCGCTTAAGCAGGCTCTTGGCGATTCACAGGCACTCAAGGATCTGGCTGAGCAGAGCACCTGGAACGGTGGCGAACTCTCTGACACTTCGCTCTTTGCCAGTGCCCTGCGCCGCGCCCGGCCCACCGCCGGGCGGACCCAGCAGGAGCTCTTTCAGACCAGCGTGTCCAATGCTTTTGACGGCAAGCAAACGTTGGCGGGCAGCGGCTACACCGTTGTCAGCGCCGCGTCGGCCTTTCAGTACTCCTATGAATTTCCGTTCAGCGCCCTGTTTGGGCCACTGTTCACCATGGACGGGGTTGACCTGGCCGAGCGCAGCAGCGCCTATTCCGGTGAGTTTACCGGCATGCTCATTGCCGGGGTGGGCAAGGTCACCTTTCACACCACTTACGGCGAGGCCGGTCTGCTGGCTGACTACAACGGCGACAACAAGATCACCGCCGATGAACTGACTTACTACTGCAAGGGCGCAGTGGCCGGCTCCACGGTGCAGGTGCAGGCGGCCGACGGTGACGAGGTGCTCTTCCAGCACGCCGCGGCTTCGGTCAATGGCCCACGGGTGTCGCTGGGCGGGGGTGACATCCCCGCGGCGGTCACCACTGGAGCGAGCAGCACCGCCGTCACCGTGGCCGTTGACGTGCCCGCCAACGCCAAGAACGCCACCCTCTACATCTGCCGGCGCGACCCCACCACCCTTGCCTCCGCTGAGGAGTTCATCGACAACGACCTGCTGGTGCGAAAGCTCCCCATCACCGGCACCGGGTCGGCCAGCGTGGTGTGGGACGGCAAGGACGCCAAAGGAAAGGCCGTACTGGACGGCACCTACGCGCTGCTGCTGGGTTGTGACGCGGGCCTGGTGAACGACGACGACCCGCCGGTGTTTGCCCCCGGGGCAACGCTGATCTTCAAGCGGGGTGTCACGGTCGCCGGCACATCGCTGGCCTTCACCAACGGTGTGGCCACCGGCAAGGCCACCGCGGTCACCTACCAGACCGCAGACAGCTTCTACCTCACACCCACTCTGTCGGGTGCGATGACGATCTCCGTCAACGGAGACACCAATGGCGACGGCAAGCTCGACGTGCCAGCATATCTGGAGCTGACCGACGAGGACGGCAACGTGCTATATGCCACGGCCCTGGCGGCGGAGCCTGACATGATCCCTGATGGCACGGTGTCTTCCGGCCTCCTTTGTGAGATTTTCCTGCCCTGCGTGGTGCGCAAGGATAAGACCTACCGGCTGGACGTAAGCCTCAGCGATGCCAAGAGCGCCGCCAAAAACATCACCTTCACCGCCCGGCTGACCACGCCGGTTTCTACGGGCTCGACCATATCCTTTGACAAGGGGACGGCTTACAACGCCCGCGTTCTCCAGCCCGACGCCGACGGCGAGTACGTGGTGATGTCCTCCGGCAGCGCTGACACTGCCGCCGTGCTAGTGGATGGCAACCAGACGTCTTACCTGGCTGAGAGCGACAACTATGTGGACCAGAACTACCTGTTGCGGGCGCAGCTGCAGGCCGGCAAATCCTATTTGCTGGTGACCGCTGGCGACCAGAAGAGCGCTTACACCTGCACGATGGTCTCCGCGGGTGATGCGAAGGTCAACACGTCCAACCTCTCCAAGTTGTCGGCGGGTTCCTCCGGCGGGTTTGACAAGGACCCCTTGACCAACACCAAGGGTGCGCCCACGCTCTACAAGATCGTTGTAGGCTCCAAGCCTGAGAAGTGGACCTTTGAGACGACGGCTTCGCTGGAGAGTGAGACGTACCCCGAGCTTGATAAAGACAACGACCCCTTTGCCATGGTCATTGGCACTGACTACCGCCTGGTGGGCCAGAGCGACGACTACGACGACGGCTTCTCCATGGATGACCTGGAGGATTGGGACGGCACGAGCGACCCGGAAGACCTGCTGCAGGGCAGCCAGGAGTCCCGTTTCTCCGTCATACTGGAAGCGGGCAAGACCTATGTCCTTGTGGTGCGCAACGCGCAAGCCAAGGGCTACGGCTTCGCCTTCCATGCCGAGCGTTCGGTGCTCTCTACCGTCACGGTGCCTGAGCCACTGACCGCCCATACCATGACCAGCAGCGCCCAGCTCGATGGGTACGGCAACGTACTGACCTGGGGCATTGGGATCATGGGTGAGCTGGGCAACGGTGCTATATTGGCTATGTCCGAGCAGCCCACACCCGTCTACATGCCAGACAATGACAAAGCCACTGCCCTCTGGGCTGGGGAGGATTGCTACGTTGCCCGCTATTCCTCCGGTTACTACTGGTGGGGCGTGCAAGATTCCTCCGAATCAGGCTATGCCCAGGCCCCCACAAAGCTCAACTGCCTGGATGGGAAGACGATCCGCCAGATCGTGGCCAGCATGGTTGCCCGACCCCTGGTGCTGACGATGACGGGCGAAGTGTACCAGCTCGATCTGGCTGAGGACACGCTGACCAGCGTGAAGCTGCCCTCCGGCGTGCACAGTGCGCGGGAGATTGGCATCATCGAAGGCATGGAAGAGGAAGCGACCTGCTATGCGCTGGCCAACAATGGCGTGCTCTACACCTGGGATGACGGGGAGGACTACGACAGCGGGGACTACCTGGCGGCCAAGCCCAAGAAGGTCTCCCTTAGCGGCACGGTTGCGCACATCTCCGCCGGTGCGGCCCATGTGGTGGCGCTCACTGACACCGGTAAACTCTATGCCTGGGGATATGGGGAGCAGGGGCAGCTGGGTAATGGCTCCACCAGTAATGCCAGCAAGCCCACTACCATGGGGTTGCCCTCCGGCGCGGGCACGGTGCGTGCAATCGTGGCCCAAGGCTACGAAACCATGGTGCTGGCCCAGGGCGGCGTCTACGTCTGCGGCGACAACAGTGTCGGCCAGCTGGGCCTGGGCCACAGCAAGAAGGTGAAGTCCCTCACCAAGGTGGAGTATTACGACGATCACCACCTCAACGTGGTGGATATGGGGGCGACGGGGTACGCCGTCTTCGCCCGTGATGACCACAACCGGGTTTACGGCTACGGCTCCACCGGCGATTATCAGCTTGGCGTGCCGGCGGCAGAGGCACCCGACGACCTGGCGCTGCTCTTCACCCTGCGCGGCTCGGTGGCACAGCCCAGCACGGCGCTGGCCGCTGTGTATACCACCGCCGGTCGGGTCAGCCTTTCGCAGTCCTCGGTCACGGTGACATTGGCGGAGGGGAGTGCCACCTGCTACCTGGTGCCTGCACCGGCCTACCGCGACGCGACCTACCAGATCGATGGCAAGAACTGCCGCGACGGGGCGGGGAAGTACTTCGAGCTGAAGAACCCAGGCGACACGGTCAGCGCGACCATCACCGTGCACTGCAACGGCCAGAACAAGGCCTACACGGTGAAGATTGTGCGCTCCAAATCTGCCAATACGGCGTTCAAGAGCCTGGGCCTGTCGGCAGGGGCCAAGGTGTCGCCGGCCCTTTCCGGCTCCAAGACAGCCTATACCATCACCGTGCCGGAGACCGAAGCGCTAACGATCCAGCCGGTGCTGGCGGGGTATGGCGCCACCTACACCTATGACGGCGTGGCGAACGGTAAAGCCAGCTACGGCGTGGCCGAGCCCGCCGTGGGCAAGTCGCTGACGGACAAAGTGGTGGTGACGGCCCAGAGCGGCGCGAAGCGTACCTATACCCTGACCATCAAGCGCGCTGCGCTGCTGAAGAGTGCCAGCGCCAAACCCACCCAGGGTGGTGTGCCGGCATTGTCGCCGGGCGGCACCAACCGCATGACGGTCTCCTACGCCCTGTCCTTTGCGGCCAAGGTGAAGATTCAGGTGCAGAAGAAGGGCGATTCCGGGTGGGAGACGCTGTACTCCGGCAAGCAGAAGGCCGGCTCCCACACCTGGCAGTGGGATGGCAAGGTGGATGGCGACGCGCTGGCGGCGGGCGACTATTCGCTGCGCATCACACCCAGCTATGGCGGGGAGAGTGGCACGGCCAAGACCATCGACGTGAAGATTCTTCGCAAGACCACGGTTTACGTGAGCAAACTCTCCACGTACAACCTCAAGGCCAATGGACACAACCAGATGGTCATCCGGGTCAAGTGGTCTGAGGTCAGCGATGTGCGCGTCACCATTGTCAACAGCAAGGGCAAGACCGTGCGCACGCTTTGGAAGGCCACCAACCAGCAGGCCGGCGCCACCGACTTGGCGTGGGACGGCCGCAACGACGACGGCAAGCTCGTGCCGGCCGGCACCTACCGCGCGGTCATCAAGGCCGGCGGCGTCAAGGGTTACCGGCAGTTCAAAGTTAGCCGCTGACGGCGACGCACCAAATACCAGCCGGGGGGCCCCCCCCCCCCGGGGGGCCCCCCGGCCCAGGCTGTCGACAAAGTCGACAGCCTTTCGCGTCTGGCTGGTCGTGGCCTTCGGCACCTTTCCTCTGCCTCGCGGGCATCCATGCCCGCTGGTGCTGTCCTTTGGGCAGCCCCCGGCATCGTCGGCCTTGCCGCCATCCAGGCGGTTTTGACTGTTCGCCCATGCAGCCTGGCCCCTGTGGCGACAGCCGCGATTCAAGCTGCTTGTTCTCGTTAAAGTCAGATCGCTGTTCACGCCTTGCGCGCCGTCCATTGCAGAGCAATGCCTTCACGGATGCAGGGGTGAGCAGCAATCGAAGGCTGCGACCAGCCACGGCGTGACGGTTGGACACGCGTCCTGCGTGTCTGATTTGCCGCACATGTCGCCGACCCTCAGTCCCGCCCGGCGCGCCTTACGCCGCATCCTGCGGCTAGTACGACGCATAGCGTCGTACATATGGCGCTTGGGTTGGACGCCCTTCCGGGGCGTCTGACGTTGCGGCAGACGATTCTTTAGAATTGTTGGGAGCAACGCGAGCGTTCCAAGGCGCAGGATGCGCCAAAGGCCGACGGCACCGGTGGGGCCGTGGTCCCACAGCCCGCACGATGCGGGCGAGGTGCCGGGAAGGCACAACGTGTTGCGATGGGGTGGGAGTTTCTTCTCCCTTTACACGTTCTAGGGATCTGTGGACACTCTGGGCCGGGGAGCCCGCAGGCAACGGGTTGCCCAGCTTTTTGCATGGCATGACGCATGCGCTTTACGCGTTTTTGGAGATTATTGCTGTTCTTTGTAAATGGCTGTCCAAAAGTACATTGACATCACCCTGTCAGCGTGCTAGGATTTTAGCACATCACAACCAAAGAAACTGTTTCCGTTCTTACCGCATCCGTTGCCAAAACGTTACTACTCCCGTTTTGAGCAAGGATGCGGCGTATTTTTTTCGTCTATACACCACCGGCGGTTGGGTTGCCCCAGTCCGCCGGTTGCGCTACACTGAAACTCGTTTGACAACAACCACACAGGAGGAATCGCCATGTCGTCCCAGGTACTCTTTGCGCCCATGACTTATCAGGCCTACGATGCCGATCAAACCCTTCCCGCCCGGTTCGACCGGCTGCTGGACCAGACGGGTCTGGCCGATATTGTGGCCGGCAAGACGGTCGCCATTAAATTCCACGTGGGCAGCAACATCTCGTTTAGCACGATCTCGCCGATCTTTGTGCGCAAGCTGGTTGCCAAGATCAAGGAGTGGGGCGGTACGTGCTTCCTCACCGACCATGGCGTGTTCCACCGCCGCCCGCAGGATCGCGGCTACACCGAGGAGATCCTGGGCTGCCCGGTCATTGATGACTGCGGGTTCTTTGGCAAATATTATTACCCGGTGGAGGTGGAGTACAAGTCCTTCCGCCACGTGGACATCGCTGGACATATTTACGACGCCGACGTGATGATCGACTTTTCTCACGTCAAGGGCCATGGCGCGTGCGGTTATGGCGGCGCCTGCAAGAACATCGCCATGGGTTGTGTCACTGACCGTACCCGCGGGGAGATTCACGCGCTGGAGGGCGGGCAGGTGTGGAATGAGGACCTCTGCATTCACTGCGAGCAGTGCGTCAAGGCCTGCAACCACAACGCCAACTGCTTTGACGAGGACGGCAAGTACGAGGTCAACTACCATCACTGCACCTTCTGCCAGCACTGCGTCAAGGTTTGCCCTGTTGATGCCATTACCATGACCAACAACGCCTACAGCGACTTCCAGCAAGGCATGGCCCTGTGCACCAAGACGGTGCTCGATCGCTTTGCGCCGGGGCGCACCTACTTCATCAATGTACTCACCAACATCACGGCCCTCTGCGATTGCTGGGGTCTTACCACGCCCTCGCTGGTGCCGGACATCGGCATCATGGCCTCCGGCGACATCGTGGCGGTGGAGCGCGCTTCCATCGACGCGGTGAAGGTGGAGAACCTCATCCCCCAGGGCATCCCTCAGGGGCATGAGATGAGCGGCGAAGGCCACCTCTTTGAGCGCCTGCATGGCAAGAATCCCTTTGTGCAGCTGGATGCGCTGGAGGGCTATGGTCTGGGCACGCAAGACTACGAGCTCAAGACCGTACTGTAATGATGGAACTGCTGGATATCTACGATGGGGACGGGCGGCTGACGGGCCGCACCGTGCCCCGCGGGGCGGCGTTGGCCCCCGGCGAGTATTATTGCTCCGTCCACATCTGGATTCGCAACCGCGCAGGGCAGTTCCTCATCCAGCGCCGCGCCCTCCACAAGGAGCCCTGGCCCGGGCAGTGGGCGACCACCGGTGGGTGCGTCTCCTCCGGGGAGGCGAGCCTTGCCGCCGCCCGCCGTGAAACGCAGGAGGAACTGGGCCTGACTCTGGCATGCGAGCCCATTCTCTTGGATCGCCTTCGCCGTTCGGAGTTCTTCACCGACTTGTGGCTGGCCGAAGTGGAAGTCGACCCGGCTGCCCTGACACTGCAGACCAGCGAGGTCTGTGACGCCCGGTGGGAGAGCGAAGCAGGCATCCGCGCCCTGGTGGAGCGGGGGGAGTTCGTGGCTTACCGCTACCTCGATGATCTGTTCGCCCGGGTACGTGCGCTGCCGGTGGATCCTGAAGCCGTCTGAGCCATTGGCGGCTCTGATACGGAAGATTGCCCGGTGGAACGGGATTGCGGTACGGGCCTGCAGCGTATATAATTTATGACATCATTTGTGTGGGAAGGTTGTGATAGGCACCCCATGTCAGACGACTTAACGGGACTGGAAGTCCTGGGGTCCGGCCGCATTGCCACGGTCTATCGGCTGGATGGTGAGCGCGTGCTGAAGGTCTTCCACCGCCAGGGGGAAGCCGCCCATGAATACCGTCAGGTGAGGCAGGTCTGGCAGACCGGCGTCTCCTCTCAGCAACCGCTGGAGTGTCTGGAGGTGGGCGGGCAGGAGGCCATCGTCTATTCCTATGTGCCGGGGGAGGACTTGGGCCGTTGGCTGGAGCGAAGTCCCCTGCGGCTGGCGCGTTGCATGGCGCTGTTGGCCGATTGTCACGCACCCATTTTGCGCGGCGTGGGCGACGAGTTGCCGTCCGTGCGCAATTCCCTTCATCATCGCATTGAAAACGCTCCCTATCTCAATGAGTTTGAACGGGGCTGCCTGTTGGCAGGCCTTTCGTGTATGCCGGAGGGCGACGCTGTGCTGCACGGCGACCTGCACCCCTACAACATTGTGATGCAAGGAAGACAGCCCAGCGCCATCGATTGGGTATCCGCCAACCGCGGCGAGCCCGAGGCTGACGTGGCCCGTACGTACTTTCTGCTGCGTTATGCCGCCCAGCAGGACGACCGCCACTGGTGGGAGACGGCGACGCGCGTCGCCACCCATTGGCTGGCGGCGCGGCTCTATTTGGGGCACATGGTGCGCTTGGCAGCGGTACGGCCGGCAGGGGTGCGGGCATGGTTGCCCTTCGTGGCCGCTGCCCGCCTGCAGGAGGACCCCACCAACACCGAGGTACAGTCCGTCCTTCGTCTCATCGGGCGCTATTGTCGGCGGGTCAGCCTATGATCGTTGCCGTCCTCAATGCCAGCCCCCATGGCGAGTACAGCGCCACACTGCAGCATGTCCGTTTCCTGGCCACCCGGTCACCGGGGGACGAGGTGCGTGTGTTGCATGTGGGCAGCGAGGTCGAGACCTACTGCCAACCCGGAGAGGCCTGGCAGCGCTTGCTGGATACCATTGCCCAGTCTCACCTGCTGCTGGTGTGCTTCCCGGTCTACCTGGCGATGGCCCCGGCCCAATTGGTGCGGCTGCTGGAGAGCCTGCGAGCCGAGGGGGGCGACTGCCTGCGCGGCAAGCCCGTTGCGCTGTTGTGTACCGGCGAGGGCTTTGGCATACCGCTGGCCCTGCGGAGCCTGCGCGGCGCGCTGGAGACGCGGGGGTGTCTCCCGGTGGGCGAGTGGGCAGGGGAGCCGGACGGCTTTCTCCGACCGGAGGGACAGGGCCGTCTGCTGGCCTTCTGGCAGGAGCTGCACTGGGCGGTGGAGCGCGGCATGGGGCAGGCCGCCACAGGCGGCGAACCCAGCGGCTATGTTTATTCACCCACCGGCAGTGCGCGGCTGGGCATCCCCGACCAGGTCAGCAAGACCACCGGCCGCAGCACTGTGCTGGTGACGGACTGTGAGCGGGAGCATGCCAGCCTGCGCAGTATGATCAACACCTTTAAGCTGCTGTATCCCCTCACCATACGGGAGGTCAGCATCTCCAGCTTCTATGGCGCACGGGGCTGCATCGGCTGCAACCGCTGTGCCCACAGCCGCCGGTGTATCCATGCGGATGGCTTTGAGGATCTCATTGAGAACCACCTGAAGCCAGCCGACGCGCTGGCCTTTGCCGCGCCGGTGGCCGGGCGGCTCATCGGTAGCGCATGGAAGGTCATCTTTGACCGCCTGCTGATGACCGGCCGATGGGAGGCCACCCGCGGCAAACCCGCCGGTTGGCTGCTCTCCGGGGCTCTCAGCCGGGAGGGTGCGCTGTGTGATTGGTTGCAGGCCGTGGGTGGCGCACAGGGGCTGGCTCTCGTTGGCATGGCCAGCGACGAGGCCGCTGAGGACCTGCAGGTGACTGACAACCTGCTGCAGCTGGCCGAGCGGCTGGCCTGGCGGGTGGAACACACATCCGGCGACAGCCAACCGACGGACTGGGGCCAGCGGCTGGCATTGGCCCGGATGCTGGAGCATACCCGCGGCCTGCATGCCGATGAGCGGGAGCCTCTCACGCGGGAGGAATTGGCTCCTGTCCATGGCCCCCGGCAACGGGGCCCGGTTTTGCCGCCGCCCTACACTGATCGTCGCCTGCGCTTCTTCGACGAAGCCCTGCGTGACCCCGGACGGGAGAGGCCCCACAAGCGGTTGTTCCGCCGCTGACATAGCTACACGCATTGAAAACGCGGGCCGCCTTCTGCCGAAGACGGCCCGCTTAGTGTGTCAACAAGCCATTAGAACGAGCGACTTATGGACGAACCGACCGCCGATTCATTCGGCGGAAGGAAGGGAAAGGCTAGTACGAGCAGAAAACCTGCCTGCCAGCGCAACGTATTCTTAGAAACTCGCATTAGAGCTGCAATTTGTGATCGGTCGGCGACATGCGCGGCGACCGATCTGGCCAAAGCGAGAACAAGCACTTTGAATCGCGGCTGTCGCAACAGCGGCAGACGCGACTGGCTGTCGACTATGTCGACAGCCAGAAAAGGGCCGCCTTCTGCCGAAGGCGGCCCGTTGGTTGTGTGTCGGGGGAGGGTTATTCCTCCTCGCTCTTACGGGCGGGGAAGATGCGCATCAGCAGCTTGATGGTGCCAAAGAAGATGATGAGCACGCCAAAGACCGAGCCCACGCCCACGCCCATCAGCTTGAACGCTTCCAGTATCATGGCATTGGTTTCCATCGTTTCTACCTCCTCGTGTCAGCCCAGCATCGCCAGTATAATAGCACCGGCGATGACCGAACCGATCTGTCCGGCAACGTTGGCGCCGGTGGCCTGCATCAGGATGAAGTTGGACGGGTCTTCCTGCTGGGCCATCCGCTGGATGACACGGGCAGACATGGGGAAGGCCGAGATGCCGGCCGCGCCGATCATCGGGTTGACCTTTTTCTTGAGGAACAGGTTGATGAACTTGGCAAAGACAACGCCGCCGGCGGTGTCAAACACGAAGGCCAGAATGCCAATGAGGAAGATGAGGGCTGTCTGCCAGGTCAGGAAGTCCTTGGCCACCATCGTTGCGCCGATGGTGATGCCCAGCAGCAGTGTCACCAGGTTGGCCAGTTCGTTCTGGGCCGAGATGCTCAACCGTTCCAGCACGCCGCACTCGCGGATCAGGTTGCCGAACATGAGAGAACCGACCAGCGCCACGCTCATGGGGGCGATGAGCCCGGCGACCAGTGTCACCACGATGGGGAACAGAATCTTGACGGTCTTGGATACCTCGATGTCGAAGTTGGCGTCCATGTGGATCATCCGTTCCTTCTTGGTCGTCAGCGCCCGGATGACCGGCGGCTGAATGAGCGGCACCAACGCCATATAGGAGTAGGCCGCCACGGAGATCGGGCCTAGATATTTGGGGGCGAACAGGCCACCCACATAGATGGAGGTGGGGCCGTCAGCCGCGCCGATGATGCCCACCGCCGCCGCTTCCTTCAGCGTGAAGATGCCGGGCATGAACTCGTTGCACAGCACCGCCAGCAGCAGCGCCATGAAGATGCCAAATTGTGCCGCCGCGCCGAAGAACAGCGTGACCGGCTGGCGCAGTAGCGGGCCGAAATCAATCATCGCGCCCACGGCGATGAAGATGAAGATCGGGAACAATTCATTGGCTATACCAGCGTTGTAGAGGATACTGAGAAACCCCTCTTCCCCGAGGGCACTGGAGAGAGGAATGTTCGCCAGGATGCAGCCAAAGCCGATGGGCAGCAGCAGCATGGGCTCGTATTCCTTCTTGATGGCCAGCCAGATCAATGTGCCGCCAATGAGGAACATCACCAGCATCTGTGCGACTTGTACGCCGTTCATGCTGGTCAGCCCCTGGGTCAATTTCGCAAAAACTTCCATCCTGTGGGCTCCGCCTTTCTGGTTGGTATTTTTGGGGTGGCCTGCGCGGCTGAAAATGGAAATGCGAATGAGAATGGCGTGTGCGCACAGACACAGAACTCCCGCAGTTAAGTATACCGACACGGCGGCATAAGTCAAGAAATGACGCCGATTGTCTATCTTACTGGATGTCTTTTTTTGGCCCGTTATAGAGCGCCTTTCCCAATGCCCCACCGATGCACCGACTTGGCTGCCTGCACATACCATGCCACAGGGACATCCCAAACGAGAGAGGGAGGAATCCGAATGTTTGACGATTTCCTGCTGCCGTGGGGCGATACGGGCAACACTGGCGGCAACCAGAACAACAACGGCAATTGGCCGGGGAATATGCCCGGCAACACCCTGCCGGGCTATGCCAACAAGCCTGGCAACGGCAACACAATGCCGGATTACAGCCACAAGCCTGGAAATGGCAACGCACTGCCAGACTACGCCAACAAGCCCGGGAACGGGAACACCCTGCCGGACTACGCCAACAAGCCTGGCAACGGCAGCACGTTACCGGACTACAGCAAGAAGCCTGGGAACGGGAACACGCTCCCGGACTATGCCAACAAACCGGGGAATGGCAGCACCCTCCCGGACTACAGCAGGAAGCCCGGCAACGGCAGCACCCTGCCGGACTACGCCAACAAGCCTGGCAACGGCAGCACGTTACCGGACTACAGCAAGAAGCCCGGGAATGGGAACACCCTGCCGGACTACGCCAACAAGCCTGGCAACGGCAGCACGTTACCGGACTACAGTAAGAAGCCGGGGAACGGGAACACCCTCCCGGACTACGCCAACAAGCCGGGGAATGGCAGCACTCTGCCGGACTACGCCAACAAGCCCGGCAATGGCAACACCCTGCCGGATTACAGCAACATGCCCGGCAACGGCAACAACAATGGCGAAACGGCGGGGGCCTACGCCGGCGGCATCTTTGTGCCGGTGCAGAAATCCGAACCGATGTACTCGGCGGCCGAAGCGTTGTGCCATGGCACGGCATGGCCGTCACTCTACGACCCCTATGAAAGGAGGCGCTGCTGCGATGTATGACCGGCAGATGCTCATCCTTCAGATTCAGCAGCTTGGCTTCATGTTGTTGGAGCTCAATCTGTTCCTGGATACCCATCCCACCGACAGCATGGCCCTGGGCCAATACAACGCGCTCCATAGCCAGTATCACATGCTCATGGAGGAGTACAACATGAAATACGGGCCGCTCATGGGCTTTGGCCACGCGCCCGGCGGCAAGGACAGCTTCCAGTGGATTGACGACCCGTGGCCGTGGGAAAGGGACGCCAACCCCACACTCAATTGCGGGAGGTAGGGCAACATGTGGGTGTATCAGAAGAATTTGCAATATCCGCTTCGCATCATGAAGCCCGACCCGCGCATGGCCATGGCCATCATCAGCCAGTATGGCGGCCCGGATGGCGAGTTGGGCGCGTCGCTGCGATATCTCTCCCAGCGCTTCGCCATGCCGACCAACGTGGCCAAGGCCACCCTCAACGACATCGGCACCGAGGAGCTCGGTCACCTGGAAATGGTGGGTGCCATGGTGCGCCAACTGATGGAGGGCGCTACCGTCGAGCAGATCAAGGCCTGCGGCGCTGCGGGGTACTACACCGACCACGGCTGCGGTGTCTACCCGCAGGCGGCGTCGGGTACGCCGTTCTCGGCCACGGTGCTGGCCAGCAAGGGCGACCCCATTGCGGACCTGTATGAGGACCTCGCTGCCGAACAAAAGGCACGGGCCACATACGAAAACCTCATCAACCTGGCTGACGACCCCGACGTCATCGACCCGCTGCGCTTCCTGCGGGAGCGGGAGGTTGTCCACTTCCAGCGCTTCGGCGAGACGCTGGAGCAGGTGCGCGGCACCATGGCCAGCAAGCGGTTCTACTGAACAAAAGGGTGCGAACGCCCACCAAGCAGGTGCGGAGCCGTCGGGAAACCGACGGCTCCGTGTCTTTGTGAACCAATGTGTGTAAATGGGAAGGAAGCAACCGTCGATTCATTCGGCGGTTTTGCCGTGCCCGAGTGCTTACAATCTGCGCACGAAGGTATTACGATATTCTTAATTCATTTACTTTGTTGTCACCATCGGTTAAAATTCATATATGCTTGGAACCGGACGGAGTGATCCGCCCGTCTAAATTGGCAGAGTAAACGCGAGGGATGGTGCTGCTGTGGAACTGTTACGAATTGAAGGCCTGAGTAAGACGATCAAGCGTAAAAAAATACTCGACGGCGTGTCGCTTACGGTCAACGCCGGCGAGATTGTTGGTTTCTTGGGCCCCAATGGCGCGGGCAAAACGACGACCATCAAAATCGTGATGGGGCTGCTCAAGAAAAGTGAGGGGCAGGTCACGATCTGCGGGCATGACAACGTGGCCGACTTTGAGCAGGCCATCGCCAACGTCGGCGGCATTGTGGAGAACCCCGACCTTTACAAGCGCATGACCGGCCGGCAAAACCTGGAGTACTTCCTCTCCATGTATGACAACGCTGACCCGGCCAACATCGACGAGGTTGTCAAGCTCGTCAAGATGTCTGGGCGCATTAAGGATCGTGTCAAGACCTATTCGCTGGGCATGTGCCAGCGTGTCGGCATCGCCCAGGCGCTGCTGCACAACCCCAAGCTGCTGGTGCTGGATGAGCCGACCAACGGCCTCGACCCCATCGGAATCAAGGAGCTGCGCGACCTGCTCAAGTACCTGGCGAAGAACGCCGGGGTCGGGGTGTTCATCTCCAGCCACCTTCTGGCGGAGATGGAGCTCATGTGCGACCGCATCTACATCATTGACAACGGCGTCATCATTGGCGAGAAGTCCATGGAAGAGGTGCAACGCTCCGACGAGGAGATCCACGGCTACCACATCGTGACCGACAACAACGACGCGGCGCTCGTGATCCTGCAAGCCATCAATGCCGAGGCCGCGTTGGAGAACAGCGGCATCGACGTGGAGTTGAAGCGCAGCGATGTGCCGGGCATTGTACGCTCGCTGGTGGAGCAAGGCATCGATCTCTATGCCATCAACCAGAAGCAGCGCACGCTGGAGCAGGACTTCCTCTCCATCACCACCGGGTCCAAGGCCCAGATTCGATAGTAGACGGAGGACGAGGCAATGAGATTCTTGAAACAGATTGGTGTGGAGATCCGCAACATCCTTCGTTCGCGCTTTTTGCTGGTGATGGCCATTTTGACTTTGGCCATCAGCATCCTGGGGCCGGTCGGCGGGTACATCATCATGAAGCGCCAGCAGAGCCAGAACAATGGCGGCGGCGTCATCGTATACAAGGAAGCCGCTATGGCTGCCGCCGCGGGTGAGACGACCGTTGCCGTACAGGTGGATGGCAACTATGTGGCCGGCGATGGCACCAACCCCATCGTCATCGGCGGCGTCTCCATCGACCCGAAGAACCCGCTTTACTGGAACCTGAACAGCATGATCCAGGAGCGCAGCAATTTTGAGGCCAACCGCGCCAGCTACACCAACGTGGAGACCGTAGACCTGCTGCTGGAGATGTACGATCAACTCATCCAGTATGAACTGGTTTTCGCCCAGAATGTCTCGACCTACGAAGACTTCCGCATGGAGTTGGAGTGGCAGGGCCAGGACACCGTGGTGGACAAGTTCATCTACGACCACGTCGGCAACACCAAGGAGGCCGCACTCATTGAGGCGTCCACCTACCGCAAGGGGCTGGACGAGGCGAGCTTCCGCAAGAAGTACCTGGACATCACCGCGGCCCAGCGCCTGGAAGCCGCCCAGAAGGCCCAGGACATGCTCGACAAGATCAACACCATCGTGACCACCAAGGACTTCCCCACCTATGTGGAGGTGAAGCGCCAGCAGTACGAGACCCAGATTGCCGACCTGCAGGACAACATCAAGGTGCAGGAGCAGGCGATCATCGACAACCCCGCCCAGGAGGAAAGCCTCAACCAGATCATTGAGGATCTGAAGAAGCAGATCAAGAGCATTGAGGAAAATAGCATCCCGATCCTGGAGATGCGGTTGGAGAAGAACATCGTCCCCGGCGACGGCTCCTGGCAGAACAACGCCGTCACCAACATTGAGAACAACCAGAACCAGCTCACGTACACCACGATCATGAGCGAGGAAGACTACAAGAAGGACCTTGGCACCCAGCAGCAGTATGGCAGCTATGCCAAGTACAAGAAGGCCATTCAGAGCCAGATCAACCGCATGAACAACGAGATTCTGGTGGCCAAGAACTCCCTGAACGCGGAAAAGCCCGACATGAAGTTTGTGACCGATGGGTCGCGGTATCGCACGGCGTCCGGGCTGTATTTCTCGGTCATCGTAGCGCTGTTCGCGGTGCTGCTGGGCGGCTGGCTCATCGCCAGCGAGTTCCAGCAGGGCACGATCCGCCTTCTGATGATCCGCCCGCGCACCCGCACCAAGATCCTTGTGAGCAAGTTCCTGGCGGCGTTGGGGTTGAGCCTGGCCATCTACCTTGTCGGCAGCCTCCTGGGCGCTGTGATGAACGGCTTCCTCTTCGGCTTCGCGGACTTTGGCTTCCCCAACTACTCCGTCACCGGCGAGACGGCCTTCCTGGCCTACTACCTGCCGCGGCTCTTGGTGTGCATGATTACGATCGTCTTCGCCTTCACCGTGTCGGTCATGCTCTCCGTAGTGGTGCGCAACACCGCCGTGGCGGTGGCCGTGCCCATCGTGCTCTTCGTTGGCTGCTTCATGGCCACGCTGACGCTGAGCTACAGCAAGGCGATGAACTGGCTGGCCTACACCCCGGTGCCCTATGTGCAGCTCTATAACTTCTTTACGCCGACCAACATGTATTCCTACATGGCCGAGTATGGCGGCGTGTCCCTCAACCCTCTCATCGGCATCGCGTGGTTCGCTGTGTTGACGGTCGGCTGCGCCATTACCTCGCTCGTCGTGTTCAAGCAGCGAGACATCACCAACTGACCAACCAAAGGGGAGCCTACGATGGATGACAACAACAAGTTTTTGAACTCCTATCGGAGCAAGATCGATGGGGCGGAGCCGGAAAAACCGGCTTCCGCCCCCGAGTCTGCCCCGATACAACCGGCCAGAGGCCAGAGCGAGCTGGAGCGGCGGGGGTATCGGCCGCCCCAGCGCAGTACACCACCCGCCGGGCCCACCCGCCGCATGCCAGCCTGGCTGGGCGCGGTCATCGCCGGGGTCGTGGTGGTGGCACTGGCAGTTGTGGGGCTGCTGTGGTTTCTCAACCGTGGCACACCCATGGCGGATTTTAAGGGTGAGGACCTGACCGTAGCGCAGCTTTGGGCGGAGAAGTATAACGTAACCCTGCAAACGGATCAGGAGTACGACGACAAGGTGGAGGCCAACAAGATCATCAGCCAAAGCCCCGCTGATGGTACCAAAGTCAAAGCCGGCGACATCGTGAAGGTCGTCGTCTCCCAGGGGCACGACCTGACCGTCGCCCTGCCGCTGCCAGACCTCATGAACATGACCAAGGATGAAATTGAAGCCTGGGCCAGCGAGAACTTCATGGCCAAAGTGCGCATCACCGCCGAGAACAGCGACGAGGTGCCCGCTGGCAGCGTCATCAGCTACGAGATCAACGACGACACCGTCGTGGACAATGTCACCCGCAACACGCCTATCTACATCATCGTCTCCAAGGGGCCGGTGGACGAGGAGGCGTTGCTCATCACCATCCCCGACTTCCGCGAGAAGTCGCTGGCAGAGAGCTATTCCTTCGCCAACGAAAACGGACTCATCCTGAAGGTGGAGGAGCAGTACGACGACTACGCGCCCGAGGGGACCATCCTCTCCCAAAGCGTGAAGGCCGACGAGAAGGCCAAGAAGGGCGACGAGATCAAGCTGATCGTCTCCAAGGGCCCCGAGATCGTCGTGCCGGATTTCTCGGGCTACTCCAAGGAAAAGGCCGCCTCGGTGGCCTCAGCGCTGGGCATCACCGCCACGGTCACCGAGAAATACTCCGGCAAGGCGGCGGGCAAGTTCATCTCCCAAAGCATGGAGCCCGACGCAAACTATGAAAAGGGTGACGTGCTGGAGCTGACCTATTCGTTGGGCAACGAGGTCATCGTGGCCGACTATGTGGGCCAGACCAAGGACGCGATCCTCGCCTGGGCAAAGGAACTGAACGCCCAGGGAGCCAACATCCGCATCAAGGTGACCTACACCAAGAGCAACGAGGCCAAGGGCAAGATTTTGGCCCAGAGCAAGGCCAATTCGCTCATCTCGGTGTCGTCCACCATCCGCATCACCGTCTCCCAGGGCAAGGTCGTTGTCATGCCCGATTTCGTGGCCCCTTCCGGCTCGGGGTATGATGAAGCCATCACCCGGGAGAAGGCACTGGAGCTGTGTGCCTCCCTCAACATCGTGCCGGTGTTTGTGGAGGCGAAGAAGTCTGGCCGCCTGCCCGGTGAGGTGTGGTCACAGAGCATCTCCGCCGGTACCGAGGTGGAGGAGGGCACGACCGTCACCCTGAAGTATGTGCCCGCCAACGAGAAGATCAAGGTGCCCAACTTCAAGGGGATGACCGAGGAGCAGATCCGCAACGGCGACTACTTCGAGCTTTTCGACATCACCTTTGTCACCGGTGACGCCTATGTGGAGGGATACGCCGGCAAGGTGTATAAGCAGTCGATGACCGCCGGCAGCAAGACCGCCGTCGGCACGGCCATCACGGTGACCATCGGACCGGAAGGGGACCAGGAACCCGAACCGACCGATAGCGGTGCCTGAGGTGCCATCGACTGGTGGTAGCACAATAAACGAGCCAATCCCATAATGGATTGGCTCGTTTTCAGAGTGTCTACAAACCCATTAGAACGGGCAGTGGGTAACGAACCTCCCGCCGATTCATTCGGCGGGAAGAAAGGAAGCGCTGGTACAAGCAGAAAAGAAAATACGCCCGCAGGCGTAACGTACCCTTAGAAACTCGCATGAGAGCTGCAATTTGCGGTTGGTCGGCGACATGTGCGGCGACCGACTAGGCCATCACGAGAACAAGCTGTCTGAATCGCGGCTGTCGCCACAGGGGCCAGGCTGCATGGGCGAGCAGTGGCCGAAGGCCACGACCAGCCAGACGCGACAGGCTGTCGACTTTGTCGACAGCCTGTAAACGAGCCAATCCGTTAAGGATTGGCTCGTTTTTCGCAACGGTTTAATGAAACAGGCGGCGGGGGAAACGGCAGCGCACTCTACTCGCGCAGACAGTTTTGAAAGAAGGCATTGTCCAGCATGATCTGCTGGTCGGCGTGGTGCTTGAAACTGTATAGGTTCTGCCCAACCACCCCCGCAATCACCACGGTGCGGCCCATGGTGTTGAGGATGTCCATCACCGGGATGTAGTCGGTATCCCCGCTGACGATGATGGCGGTGTCGTAGGCGTTCATGAAGCCCTTGGTGATGAGGTGGGCAGCCACGTTGATGTCCGTGCCCTTTTCCTCCACATAGTAGGTGGTGGGGTCGTTGATGTCCATGGTGGCGTAGGTGTGCTCCCCCACAGGGCGGGCGGAATGCCGCCCTTCCACCACGGTGAAGTAGTTCTGGTTTTTGAGCCCTGTGATCCAGTTGTACGCACCCTGGCGGCGCACGTCCCTCATTAGGAACTCATCGGGCTTGGGCGCAAACAGAAAGGTCTTGAGCAGCGCGTGCTCCGAGGACAGCAGGCCCGTAATGGCTTTGGGCAATTGGTTGTAATCCAGCCGGGGCACACGATAAGGCGCGGTGAGCGGGGGCGTGAGTCCTTGCTGCAGCGCTTCGGCCGTCGCTTCCTCCATCGCGCGCTTGCGGTAATAGTTGTGCAGTGCAATGCTGAAGTTCTCGTGGTCGATGAACACCATGGCTCTTTGCATCAAGTGACCTCCCAAAAAATTAGGGGGTTGCCTGCTCGAAAGCCAAACAACCCCAATTCCAATTGCTAGCCTGAATCCATAGTATAAGAACCGAAATCGAACCTGTCAACGCCTGCGCGACTCGATCAACAAAATGACCAGCCGAGGGGAACGGATGCCATGCGCCGGGCAGGTGCGGGTGGGCCGTTTTTCACTCCACCCGGGTCAGTTGGGCCACGGCGGCCTCGTCGGGGGTCACCTGCATGGTGCGGTTGGTGAGGTAGATGACGAAGCCGGGGCGTGCGCCGGAAGGTTTTTTCACGTTGCGGCGCTGGGTGTAATCTACCGGCACGCCGGAGGAACCGCGCGCCCGGCTGTAATAAGCGGCCAGCAGCGCGCCGGCACGCAGTGCCTCGTCGGAGACGGCACCGCCGTGAGCGCGCACGATCACGTGGGAACCGGGGATTTCCTTGGTGTGCAGCCACAGGTCGTCGTTGCGGGCGAACTTCAGCGTTAGCGCGTCGTTCTGGGTGTTGTTGCGCCCCACATAGATGTCGTAGCCGTCGCCGCTGCGGTAGAGGTGGGGGCGGCTGGGGGCGGCACGTTTCTTGCCTCGGGGGGTGTTGTCCTTGAGGTACCCCTGGTCAACGAGCTCCAGACGAATCTCATCGAGCTCGCTTTGGGTGGCGCTGAGCGCGATGGTGCTGAGCTGGCTTTCCAGGTAGTCTATCTCGGCATGGGTGGCGGCGAGCTGCTCCGTCAGGTTCTCTTGGGCCGACTTGGCCTTGGCGTAGCGCTTGTAGTACCGCTGGGCATTGTCCGATGGCGTCAGCATCGGGTCCAGCGGGATGCGCAGCGTGCCGCCGTCGGGGTCGTAGTAGTTGACGACCTCGGTCTCCTTCTCCCCACGGCGCAGGGCGTGCAGGTTGGCCGTCAGCAGTTCGCCCATCAGGCGGTATTGGTCGAGGTTGGCTGAGTCGTCAAAGCTGACCAGTTGCTTCTCGAGCTTCTTCCGCGCGCGGGCGAGGGCGGTGTTCAACACCTGCACCATGCCGGCGCTGCTCTGCTTCAGGCGTTCCCGCCGGTCACGGTCGCCAAAGAAGGCCTCCGCCGCTTCCGAGAGGCTGGCGCAGGGTCGTTGCTCGGCGGCCAACACGCTGGGGAAGGGCAGGAAGTCCACCACCGCGCCACCCTGCAACAGCACGGTGGGTTGGGTGTGGTGTTCCCTCAGGGCGGCGAAGCGCTCGGCCAGCCGCTCGGCGGCTTGTGCCAAGGCTTCCGGTGTGTATTGTTCGGCGTTGCAGGCCGGGTCGAGCCCGGCAGCCGTCAGGAGCTCCCGCGCGGTGGGTTGGGCCAAGCCGCTCAGGCGCTCGCAAACCGTCTGCAGCAGGGGCCGGTCGGTGGAGGACGCCAGCACGTCACCCAGCGCCGCCGCGTCCAGCTCCAGCGGGTTCTGCTTGCCCTGGGCAGGCGGGGCCTCGTAGCGCAGGCCGGGCAGCACCTCGCGCACGCGGCTCTTCTCCTCGGTCACGCGCTTGATGCAGTCCAAAATGACGCTCTTGGCGTCGGTCAGCACGATGTTGCTGTGGCGGCCCATCACTTCCGCGTGCAGGGTGAGTTCACTGGCAATGCCCAGTTCATCGAGCACGCCAAAGGTCAGATCCAGCACCCGTTCCAGCCCCTGCTGGCTCACCCCCATTACCTTGCCGCCGATGAGATGCTTGCGCAGCAGCATGCAGAAGAGGGGAGCGCGGTCGGGGTTGGGCTTGGTGAGTGTCGTGAGGTGAACACGCGCATGGTTGGCCGAGGCCGAGAGGAGCAGCCGGTAATTCTGGTATTGGTTGCGGATGACAAGGTGCAGCTCGTCCCGTTCGGGCTGCAGCACCTTCTCCACCCGGCCGCCCAGTATTTTGTCCGCGATCTCCGCGGCGGTCGCGCGCATGGCAACGCCGTCAAATGGCATGGCATCCTCCCATAGTGGTTGGCTCGGCCGGTGGCCGGCACCAGCCATTATAGTATACTTCTCCCCCGGTGACAAACGAATTGCCCATCGGTTGTCATTGCCTCATCATACCTATACATCGCGCGTCATAGAAATAGCCAGAGACGTTTCGGAGGAGGTTGTGAAGATATGGCGCGCCGAACATTGGCATGGCTGGCAGTGCTGCTGGTGATCGCGTTCCTGGTGCCGGGCTGCAGCAAGCAGACCGAAGCCGACGTGCAGACTAGCGTGCAGCAGACCGACGAGGACACCGCGCAAAGCGCGGACGTACGTAAGACCGTACTCTACTTCCGCGACGCCAGCGGTTATCTGGCGCCGGTGATGAGGGAACTGCCGGTGGAGGAAGGCATCGCCAAGGCGGCGCTTAAGTGCCTGGTGGCCGGCACCGACCAGGACGAGAAGCTGACAACCCTGGGCGTGGCAGCGCCTGTACCCGCTGGGGCGACCTTTGACTTGGACATTGCTGAAGGCAAGGCCACGGTGGACATCCGCCAGGGGGAGAAGTGCAAGGACAAGGTCAGTGAACAGGCGATGGTGGGTGCCGTGGTGAACACGCTGCTGGGCTTCGCCACGGTGGAGACGGTGGCGGTACGTATCGACGGGCAGGCCGTCTCGACCCTGCCCAACGGCGCCACGGTAGCCGAGAGCTACGCCGAGCCGGTGCTCAACGTGGAGCCCGTCGGCGCGCCGGACACGCTGGATGGCAAGCTGGAACTCTGCTTTGCCAACAGCACCGGCAAGCTCCTGGTGCCGGTGTACCGGGTGGCTGGCGACGATGTGAACCTGGCCAACGCCATCGCGGAGATGGCTGCGCCGGCCGAGGGGACGGGCCTCACGTCCATCCTGCCGCCGGGGTGCGAGGTGCTCAGCGCCAAGCTCGGCGACGATGGTGTGGCGACGGTGGAGTTCTCCAGCGAGTTCTCCTCGGTGTCCGACTCCCCGGCGTTGGAAGCCATGACCCTGCGGTCCCTCAACGTGGTGTGTGAACAGTTCTCGGGCTTCAAGACGATGAAGATTCTGGTCAATGGCGAGGCTTTTGAGCCCACGGTTTCGACGATTGCCGGCCAGGGGGCCACCGGTGACGACTACCTGAATTACTACGACTGAGCCCACAGCACAAGCAAGCCCGCCGACGGATGGAACGTCGGCGGGCTCTTTGCTGTGTGTGGTCGGGTGTTCAGCCGTGGGTCTTCCAGTGCCGGTCAGCCAGCAGAAGTAGGGCATCGGCCTGGTGCTGCTCCATCGGCGGCATCTGGAAGTAGAAGCCGTTGGCCCCAAACTTGCGCATCAGCCGGTCGGCCTTGGCCGTCGCCGTCTCGGGGTCGTAGTCCTCCAGTGAGACCCACAGGCCCTTCCCGGCGTCCCGCACGGCGCGGTAGAGGTCGTCCCAGCACTCCTCGCCGGATTTTGGCTTGCCATCGCCCGGCGTCCACTGCAGGGCCTTGAGTTCAGCAATCTCCATGAGAGCCGGCACATGCACGATGCACTCGGGGCCGTCCAGGTGGTAGAGGGAGTTGTTGAGCCAGCGGCACTGCTCGCGCAGCGGTTCCCGCACAAAATCGCGGAATTGCCCGGGCGAGAGAATGGCGGCCATATCGCACTGCACCTTGGCCGTGCGGCCGGGGCCCCAGATGCGGAAGAATGTGAAGGCCGTGCCGCCAGTTTCGTCGCGGCAGATCTCGGCAAAGGCGTCATAGCTGGGCGGGTAGGCCTCGTTGATCTGCCGGATGGTGGCGTGCACCGCCTCAGGCTCATCAAAGAGGTCGTAGCAGAGCGTCTGCGGCCCACGCAGCGCCGACACGATGTCGATGTTCTCCACGATGTCGGGAATATCCAGCACCACGTCGGTGCCAGCCAGCAGGCCAGCCGCCTGCCGGTACATGGCGAGGTGCCGCGCAAACCAGCGGTTTTCCGGGTCAAGGCGCAGGGCCTCTCCGTATTCCTTGAGCGTCGCCTCAAACCATACGGTTTCAGCGCGGAACTCCGGCTCGCTGCCCAGGTAGAGGGCCATGGACCCCGCGCCCAGGTTCAGGCTGAGGGAGGGGTAGGCCTCGGCGGCGGGCTCCCACCGGGAGAATTGCGCCAGCGCCTGGGCCGTGAGCTTCTCCACACTCAGATACCGCTCGTCGTCGTTGGCAAACGGCGGCGGCTCGGCGGTGGAGAGCGGCGTCGCCCGCCGCACCCACAGGTTTATTAGCGGCCTGCCGGTGTCGCCGCCCTGCCACCAGGCGGTGAAACGTTGGCGGGTTTCCGGCCAGTTGGCCTTGTACGTTGCCATACCAATTCCCTCCCTGTTCGTTGCTTGCTGCCACTATAGCATGGTGAGGAGGGCATAAAAAGAGCGATTGTTGCGCTCCCGCGTCCCTCTTTGCGCCAACACTTGCCGCCAGAGCGCCATTGCGGTATGATAAATTGATTGCGAGAGGTGCCATGAGCAACGGACGCTGTTGGATTGTGTATAACGGGTCGCTGGTGAGCCATAAATTCACCGAACTCACCGAATGGCTGCGAGAGAGCTATGCCGAGCAGGGGGTGGAGTGTCTGCCACTGAACAGTGGTTCCCTGCCGGCAGTGGTCGCCAATGGGGCGACAGCCCTGCGGCAGGGTCTGGAACGGCCGGACTTCGCACTCTTTTGGGATAAGGATGTGCGCCTGGGCCTGCAGCTGGAGGCAATGGGCCTGCGGCTCTTCAACAGTGCCGGGGCGGTGGCCACCTGTGACGACAAGTCTCTCACCCACATCACGCTCGCCAACCACGGGGTGCCCATGCCGCGCACCGTGGTGGCACCCTTGGTGTTCCCCGGCATGCCCGAGCCCGACGGTTCGTTCCTGGAGCGGGTGGAGGGGGAGCTCGCCTACCCCATGGTCGTCAAGGAGTGTTTTGGCTCCTTCGGCGCACAGGTGTACCTGGTGCACAACCGGGAGGAACTGGCGGCGCTGCACCAGCGGCTGCTGCACACGCCCCACCTCTATCAGCAGTTTGTCGCCAGCAGCTTTGGCCGGGATGTGCGGGTGCAGGTGGTGGGCGGGCAGGCGGTGGCGGCGGTGCTGCGCCGCAGCGAGCACGACTTCCGCGCCAACGTCACCAACGGCGGGCACATGGAGCCCTTTGCCGCCCCCGATGCCTTCCTACGGCTGGCCGAGCGTTGCTGTGAGATCATCGGGCTGGACTTTGCCGGTGTGGACATGCTCTTTGGCGAGGGGAATGAGCCGGTGCTCTGCGAGGTCAACTCCAACGCCCACTTCAAGAACCTCTACCACGCGACGGGGGTGGACGTGGCGCGTCTCATCGCCGCCCACACCGTGCGGGTGATGGCCAATGGATAGGGGATGGCTCCTCTACCAGCGGGAGGACATCGACCGTAACCGGCGTTTTGCCGATTGGTTTGTGGAGGCCGGACCGGAGTTTGGCTTTGACATTGCCCTGCGGTTGGTGGATGAGCTGACGCTCCACCTGCCGGCGGGTAGCGCGGCCAAGGGAGCTGGGGAACCGCTGCCAGCCTTTGCCCTCAACCGCGGCCGGGACGGGTTGGTTTCCGCCTTCCTGCAGGACGCCGGTTGCCGCGTCTTCAACTCCACCGCGGTGACGGCGGTGGCCAACGACAAGATGCGATCCCACATGCTGGCCCGGCAGCTCGGGTTGCCCCAGGTGGATATGGCCTTCGTGCCCAACGCCCCGGTGGCGCTGGCGGCCCAGCCGCTGGGTTGGCCGGTGGTGGTCAAACATCCCGGCGGTCACGGCGGCGGGCAAGTATTGCTGGCCCGCACGGCGGAGGAGTTGTGCACTGCCGCCGCATCCTTTGGTGGGGAGCGGGTGCTGCTGCAGCGGCTGTGCGCCCAGCCTGGGGTGGATCTGCGGGTCTATGTGCTGGGCGGCCAGGTGCTGCAGGCCGTGCGCCGCACGGCGGGGGAGGGCTTCCGCGCCAACCTGTCGCTGGGTGGCCATGCCGAGGCCGTTGCCACGCCCCCTGCGGTGGCGCGCATGGTGGGGGCGATTTGCGGAGTGCTGCCTCTGGACTATGCAGGCGTCGACTTCCTGCCTGACGGGCAGGGCGGTTGGCTCTTTAACGAAATCGAGGATGCTGTGGGCAGCCGGGCCCTTTATGAAATCGGTGGGTTTGATGTGGTGCGGCTTTTCTTGGCTCACGTCCGGGCCACGCTGGACGCCCAAGTCGCCCCAAATCGCATATGAAAAGATAAAGTATAAGAACGCACACACAGGACGAGACCTTTTTGGAGGAATGGAAATGGAACTGAAACCACAACAGGAGGAACTGCGCCTGGCCGTGCTGGTGGACGCGGAGAACGTCTCCCACGCTTGGATCCGCCTCATCATGGCGGAGATCGCGCGCTATGGCACACCGACGATCAAACGCATCTACACCGACTGGACCCAACCGGCTGCCGGCGGGTGGAAGAACGTGCTGCTGGAGCATGCCTTCACCCCCATGCAGCAGTACCGGTACACCGCCGGCAAGAACTCCTCCGATTCGGCGATGATCATCGACGCCATGGACATTCTGTACTCCCAGAAGGTCGACGGCTTCTGCATCGTGTCGAGCGACAGCGACTTCACCCGCCTGGCTCAGCGCCTGCGGGAGGCCGGCATGCACGTCATTGGCATGGGTGTCAAAAAGACCCCGGTGCCCTTCAAGGCCTCCTGCGAGCGGTTCATCTACATTGAGAACCTGAAGGACATGGCCGGCGGCGACCAGCCCGCTGCCGCCCCGGCCAAGCCCCAGCAGCCAGCCGCCCCGGCCAAGAGCCAGCCCGCCAACGGCCAGAATGGGCAGAACAAACAGCCCAACGGGCAGGGCAAGCAGCAGCCCAAGCCCCAGCCCGCCGCGGCGGTCGCGCCCCAGCCGGTTGCCGTGCCCACCCCCGCGCCAGCCCCTGTGGTGGCAGAGCCGGAGGACGAGGACAATGGCGAGGAGGAGGGCGTCTTCAGCGTCGACAAGCTCATCAAGCTCCTTGCGGTCACCATCAACGACCTGGCTAACGAATCTGGTTGGGCGTCGCTCTCCGACGTGGGGAGCCTTCTGGCGAAGAAGGTGCCGGACTTTGATACCCGCAACTACGGATACCGGGCGCTGATGCCCTTGGTGGAGTCGTTAGGTGTCTTTGACATCGACAAGCGCCAGACTAGCCGCCGAAAGATCCTGCACGTCTACATCCGCAACAAGCCGCAGGCATAGCCGAGGAGGAGAACCATGGAAGCCAAATCCACCACCGATCTGCCGCTCAAAGCCATTGCCATCGATGACCGGTTCTGGTCGGGGTATCAGCGGCTGGTGCGCGAACAGGTGCTGCCCTACCAGTGGGAGGCGCTCAACGACCGGGTGGAGGGTGCGGCCCCCAGCGGATGCATCCAGAACCTGCGCATTGCCGCCGGGCAAGCCGAGGGAGAGTACGTCGGCCTGGTCTTCCAGGATAGTGACCTGGCCAAGTGGATGGAAGCGGCTTCCTACAGCCTGGAGACCCACTCGGATGCCCAGTTGGAGGCATTGCTGGATGAGGCCATTGCCTTGCTGGCTGCCGCCCAGCGCCAGGATGGGTACCTCAACTCCTATTTCATTGTGAAGGAGCCCCAGGGCTGCTGGACGAATCTGTGCGAGTGCCACGAGCTCTACTGCGCAGGACACCTGCTGGAGGCGGCGGTTGCCCACTTCCACGCCACCGGCAAGCGCACGTTTCTGGATGTCATGTGCCGGTATGTGGAGGAGATCGCCAGGGTCTTTGGCACCGGGGAGGGGCAGCTTCGCGGGTACGACGGCCATGAGGAGATCGAGCTGGCGCTGGTGAAGCTCTATGGCGTCACCGGCGATCAGAAGCATCTGGATCTGGCGCGGTACTTCGTGGACGAGCGCGGCAAACATGACCCGTATTACTTTGATGTGGAGTGGGAGAAGCGGGGCCGCACCTTCCATTGGGAGGGGCTGGGGGCCACGGCACCCAGCGACCGGGACGATTACTACCAGGCCCACCGCCCGGTGCGCCAGCAGGACACCGCCGAGGGGCACTCGGTGCGGGCGGTGTACCTCTATTCGGCCATGGCCGACCTGGCAGCCCGCACCGGCGACGAGGAGCTGGCCCAGGCCTGCCGCACACTCTGGGGCAACATCACCACCCGGCGGATGTATGTGACCGGCGGCATCGGTTCCCAGGCCCATGGCGAGCGGTTCACCTTTGACTACGATCTGCCCAATGACACCGTCTATGCCGAGACTTGCGCGTCCATCGGCCTCATCTTCTTTGCCCACCGCATGCTGGGGCTGGAGCCCAAGGGCGAGTACGCCGATGTGATGGAGCGGGCGCTCTACAACACGGTGCTCGCGGGCATGGCGCAGGATGGCCGTCATTTCTTCTACGTCAACCCCCTGGAGGTGTTGCCAGAGGCCAGCGAGAAGCGCCAGACCCACCAACACGTGCTGGTGACCCGACCACAGTGGTTCGGGTGCGCCTGCTGCCCGCCCAATGTGGCGCGGCTGCTGTCTTCGCTGGGGCAGTACGTCTATTCGGTGCAGGGCGACACGCTCTACACCCATCTCTATGTGGGCAGCACGCTGCGTGCCGCCATCGGCGGCAAAACCGCCGTGCTGCGCCAGATCACAAACTACCCGTGGGAGGGGCACACCAAGCTGGTCGTTGAGACCGGCGCAGGTGGCATCTTCACCATCGCCATCCGCCTGCCAGCTTGGTGCACCTCGCCGGCGCTTCTGGTCAACGGCCAGCCCATCGAGCTTGCCCCCGTGGTGCGCGATGGTTACGCCTACCTGGAGCGGGCCTGGAAGGCCGGTGACACGGTGGAACTGGCCATGCCCATGGCACCTCGGCGTGTGCGGGCCAACCCGCTGGTGCGTGCCGACGTGGGGCGGGTGGCCATCCAGCGCGGGCCGCTGGTGTACTGCCTGGAGCAGGCCGACAATGGCGAGAACCTGCAGGCGCTGTCGCTGCCGGCGGGCGCAGTGCTCACCGAATGTTGGGATCCCGCGTTCTTCGGCGGAGCCGCGCGCATTGAGGCCGACGGCCTGCGCTTGAGTGCCGATGGCTGGGGGGACACGCTCTACGCCGCCGACACCGCGCCAAAGCTGGAGCCGGCGCGGCTTTCCTTCGTGCCCTACTTCCTGTGGGCCAACCGTGACCCTGGGGAGATGCTCGTCTGGGTGCGGGAGGGTTGAGATGAGGCTCGACGGCCTGCGAGAGGGCGTGTTTCTCTGCCGGGAGAATCGGTTCCTGGCCATGGTGGAGCTGGATGGCGTTCCGACGCCCTGCCATGTGCCCAACTCCGGCCGCCTGCGGGAGCTGCTGGTGCCGGGCGTGCCGGCGCGGGTGCGGCCACTGCGGCCGGGCCTGCGCACCCAGGCGCGGCTTGTCATGGTGCAGCACCAAGGCCACTGGGTGGCCGTGGACGCTCAACTGACCAACGCCGTGGCGCGGGAGGCCGTGGAGGGCGGCGTCATCCCAACGCTTGCAGATATCAAAGGATTGCGCAGCGAGGTCGTCCACGGCGACAGCCGCTTTGACATGGCGGGTGTGGTGGAGGAGCGCCCTTGCTACATCGAGGTCAAGTGCTCCACCCTGGTGCGGGAGGGGATCGCGCTCTTCCCGGATGCCCCGACCGAGCGCGGCGGCAAACACCTGCAGGAGCTGACGACGCTGGTGAGGGAGGGAGCGGTCTGCTGCGTGCTCTTTCTACTGCAGCACCCGGCGGCTCATTCCTTTGCGCCCAACCGAGGGACCGACCCGCAGTTTGCCACCCTGCTGGGGGAAGCCATTGCCGCCGGCGTGCAGGTGTGGGCCGTGCGCTGCCAGAGCGGGCCGGATCATCTGGTAGCGGTGTCGGCGGAGCGGGTGTTGGAACTGAGATAGGACAGCAAAGATGGAATGACCATAGGAAATCGGTGATCCGCCGCAATTCTGCGGCGGATCAGAGTGTCTACAAACCCTTAGAGCGGGCAAATAGAGCTGAACCTCCCGCCGATTCATTCGGCGGGAGGAAAGTCAAAGTCAGCGCGAGCAGAAGAGAAAATCCCGCCCGCAGGCGTAACGTATCCATTGAACCCCGCATGAGCACTGCAATTTGCGGTCGGTCGGCGACATGTGCGGCGACCGACCTGGCCACAACGAGAACAAGCTGTCTGAATCGCGGCTGTCGCCACAGCGGCAGACGCGAAAGGCTGTCGCTTTGTCGACAGCCTGAGCCGCCGCAATTCTGCGGCGGCTTCCTGCTGCCTCCTGCTCAAGGCTGCGCACCCCTGGGCACGGCCCGCTTTCACTTGGGCGAAATTTGTTTCGTTTTATGAAAGTATAGTTGCACATTGACTTTAATAAAATTCCGGTTTATATTTAATATAATTCAAGTGGAGGCATGCCATGGCCATCGAGATCGTTCCTGATTGGATGACAAACCTGGAAGAAGAGGATGTGGCATTCGTCAAGAAATTTGTTCTGGCCTCTGGTTCCCTCAAGGAGATTGCCCAGCAGTATGGCGTGACCTACCCCACTGTCAGGCTGCGGCTGGATAAGTTGATTCAAAAGATCAAGGTGAACGAAGAGGCGGCCAAGGAACCGTATGTCGCCCTGGTCAAGCGTATGGCCATTGCCGGTAAGGTGGATTTTGATACGGCGAAGGTGCTGATCGCCGAATACAAAAAGCAAAGAGAGGTCTCGTTGTAATGAACATGATGATTGGTATATTGATTCTTCCGGCGTTGCTGCTGGTGGTGGCGGCCATCGTCACCGGTTTGGTGTTTCTCATTCTGCACTTCAACAAACGCAACACCGCACTGCGTGAGCAGGAGAGGCAGAAAGCGGAAATGGACAAGATGAACATCGAGGATCTCTAGTCCTCGCGTAAAACGCCCCCTGACGCCAGGCGTCAGGGGGCGAACCATTTGCGGGAACGGGAGTGTCCAGTTCGGGCCGTCGCGTGAGCGGAATATTTGACAGTGCGCTTTACTCGGTATCCGCCAGCCGGTTCATCCGGTGGCGGAGGCAGACAGCAGGTAACGTAACACTCACCAATCCCCGTCGAAGCGGCGCTTCATCATGGAGGCTGGTGCGAGCCAGAAAGCAGAACGTCCCCTGACGACATGTGCGTCAGGGGACGAACCAAACTATGGAACGGGAAGCATCCCATTCGAGGCCGTCGCGTCAGCGGTACTTTCGGTGCATATCTGTGTTCGGAAAATAATGCCTTCTTCGTAGCCTTCAGCCGGTTTATCCGGCGACGGCAGTAGGCAGTGGAGGGGAGGTACTCCCAATTCTCGCCGTAGCGCGTTTTCTCTATGAAAATCCTGTACGAGAGAGGAAAAGAAGAAGCCCGCCAGCGACATGCGCGGTGGCGGGCCCCCAATTGTTGTGACGAGCAGGTACTCCCACTCGCTTTCGGCGCGAACGCGCCGGAAGCGAATCGCTTAGTACATGCCACCCATGCCGCCAGCGCCGCCGGCGGGCATCGGGGCTTCGGGCTTCGGGATGTCGGTGACCAGGCTCTCGGTCGTGAGAACCATGGCGGCCACGCTGGCGGCATTCTGCAGGGCACTGCGGGTGACCTTGGTCGGGTCGATGATGCCCTTTTCGAACATGTCGCCGTAGACGTTCTTCAGCGCGTCGAAGCCGTAACCAACCTTGTCAGCGGTGACGATTTCGTTGACGATGACGGAGCCTTCCAGACCGGCGTTGATGGCGATCTGACGGACGGGCTCCTCCAGCGCGCGGCGCACGATGCGCAGGCCAGTGCGGTAGTCGCCTTCGCTCGCCTCAATGAGAGCGTCCAGCGCCTTGACGGTGGAGAGCAGCGCCACGCCGCCGCCGGGCACCATGCCCTCTTCCACTGCGGCGCGGGTGGCAGCCAGCGCGTCCTCGATGCGAAGCTTGCGCTCCTTCATCTCGATCTCGGTGGCGGCACCGACGTTGATGACAGCCACGCCGCCGGCGAGCTTCGCCAGGCGCTCCTGCAGCTTCTCGCGGTCGTAGTCGCTGGTGGTCTCTTCCACCTGGGCCTTGATGGAGGAAATGCGGGCCTTGATCTCGGAGGGATCGCCGGAGCCTTCCACGATGGTGGTGTTCTCCTTGTCCACCTTGACCTGGCGGGCACGGCCCAGCTGGTTCATGGTGGCTTCCTTCAGGTCCAGGCCGACCTTCTCGGAGATGACCTGGCCGCCGGTCAGGATGGCGATATCCTGCAGCATGGCCTCACGACGGTCGCCGAAGCCAGGAGCCTTGACGGCCACGCAGGTGAACGTGCCACGGAGCTTGTTGACCACGAGGGTGGAGAGCGCGTCGCCCTCAATGTCCTCGGCGATGATGAGGAGCTTGCGGCCCTGCTGCACCACCTGCTCGAGCACGGGCAGGATCTCCTGAATGCTGGAGATCTTCTTGTCGGTGATGAGGATCAGCGGATCGTCCAGCACGGCTTCCATCTTCTCGGTGTCGGTCACCATGTAGGCGGAGGCGTAACCGCGGTCAAATTGCATGCCTTCGACCAGCGTGAGCTCGGTCTTCATGGTCTTGCTCTCTTCCACGGTGATGACGCCGTCCTTGCCGACCTTCTCCATCGCGTCGGCGATGAGCTGGCCGATCTCCTCGTCATTGGCGGAGATGGACGCCACCTGGGCGATGGCGGTCTGGGTCTGCACAGGCTTGCTGATAGCCTGGAGGCCGGAAACCGAGCTGTCCACAGCGGCCTGGATGCCCTTCTTCAGGATCATCGGGTTGGCGCCGGCGGCCAGGTTCTTCAGGCCTTCGCGCACGATGGCCTGGGCCAGCAGGGTGGCGGTGGTGGTGCCGTCGCCAGCCACATCGTTGGTCTTGGTGGCGACTTCCTTCACGAGCTGGGCACCCATGTTCTCAAAGGGGTCCTCCAGCTCAATCTCCTTGGCGATGGTCACGCCGTCGTTGGTGATGAGGGGGGCGCCAAACTTCTTGTCCAGCACCACGTTGCGGCCCTTCGGGCCCAGGGTGATCTTGACGGTATCGGCCAGGGCGTTGACGCCACGCTCCAGAGCGGCACGGGCATCGTCGCCATACTTCAATTGCTTCGCCATAATGCTTTACCTCCCTTTCCTTATTCCACGATCGCCAGAATGTCGGCCTGGCGGACGATGACGTACTCTTCCTTGTCCAGCTTGACTTCAGTGCCGGCGTACTTGGAGTAGATCACCTTGTCGCCGACCTTGACGTGCATGACGATTTCCTTGCCATCCACGTTGCCACCGGGGCCAACAGCCAGCACCTCGGCCATCACGGGCTTTTCCTTGGCCGTGCCGGGCAGTACGATGCCGCTCTTGGTGGTTTCCTCCTGCTCCACACTCTTGATGACGACCCTGTCACCCAAAGGCTTAATGTTCATGAGTACCCTCCTTTAAGTTTGTTAGCACTCGCAACCGGTGAGTGCTAAATTCACATGACCTATCATATCGGCTTTGGGGCAGAAAATCAACAGGGAATTGGCAGCGAAATGTAAAAATTTTATAAAGACGGGGCACGAAATGGGGGGCAACGGTGCCGTGATATTCGATGGTGGTTCACACACGGGGGGTGATCGCGAGGCATTAAGGCTGCGGGATATCGAGGGTTGTGCAAACGTATTCTGCGATGCTTGCAGCCGTCTCGCGGCAGCCATCCATCCCATCAACAGGAAGGAGCGGACACCGATACGCCAATGCCCTTTGTTGGAGCAACGCAACATCCCGACTGGCGGCGAACTCTCTGAATTTCTGGTGCGATTCGTACAGATCGCCGCCCTGGCAAAGCCGGTCCCCCCAACGCGCGTACTCCCGATGGTCGATCCGCCTGAGCCGGATGTCCGTGGGCACTGCAAGGAAGATGGCGAGGTCAAACCGGGTCAGAAATTCATCGCCCCACCCGGAGATGTCTCCAGACACTACGTATGACTCATACCGCTCCATGTCAGCGAGCAACATCTCGTTCCGCACTGCCGGCGGACGGATGGAAGTGTACGGTGGGCAGGTTGGGTGGAACCAGTAGGTCTCCACATCCAGGTGCGTGAAATGCAGCACGCGGGCGAGTTCACGTCCGAGAGTCGATTTTCCGCTGCCGTTTGCGCCAAGCAGGACAATCCCATATGGCATTCCAATCACCTTCCCGAAACCCGAGTGACTCAACATTATTTACACTATTATTTACATCGTACGACCCTTTCCTCTTGTACTATCGCAAAAAATCCGTACAATACTATATATAGTATATTGGATTGGGGAGCTCTACTATGGACAAGTGGGACAAGCGCTTTATGGAGATGGCCGAGCTGGTGGCCGGCTGGTCCAGCTGCTTCCAGGAGAATCGGCAGATCGGTGCGGTCATCGTCAAGGACAAACGCATCCTGACGACTGGCTACAACGGGGCCCCAGCGGGCATCCGCAGCTGCAAGGAGCGGGGGGAGTGCATGCGCCGGCGGCTGGGTATCCCGTCCGGTCAGCAGGGGCAGCTGTGCTACGCCATCCACGCCGAGCAGAACGCCATCATCCAGGCGGCCCGCATGGGCATTGAGATCAAGGATGGCACGCTTTACTGCACCCATCAGCCCTGCTCCATCTGCTCCAAGATCATCGTCAACGCCGGCATCACCCGCATTGTGTACAAGAACCCCTATCCCGACGACTTCTCGCTGGAGATCATCAACGAGGCAGGGGTGAAGCTGGAGCAGTTCATTTAGCGTTCTCGTCCTGCACCAATTGACCCATCAAGGCGTTCACGGCCCTGGGCAGCGCGTCCTTCGCGTTGCCCCAGGGCTTTTCGGTGTTGCGGTAGTCGAATTTCTGGATGAACCAACCGAGGTCTTCCTCCAGCGTGCCCAGTGCCCGGCGTTCCATCTCGTTGACGTGGCGAATGAACGTCAGCTTTTCCTTGCTCACCAGCGCCCCGCCGCAGGCCGCCAGCAGGCCGCTCCAGTGAGGCAGGCAGAAGCCCTGGCAGCCATCAAAGAGCGCGGCAAAGTCCCGATCCCGGTGCCACAGGTCGCAGGCCGTCTCGTAGTAGCGCGCCATGTGCAGCTCCATCCGCTCGCACACGACACAGCTCTCCTCGTGTTCCTCCACCGAGTGGGCGGCAGCCGTCAGCGCGTCGTTCAAGTCCTTCGCCCCGGTGGCGCGCTTGAGGAACGTGCTCTCGTCACAGCGCCGGTCGATGGCCTCCATCTGCTTGGTCACCCCGGCCAGCGTTTCCTTGAGGTGCGTGTGGGTCATCAGCGCCAACCCCAGCTTACTGACGGGCTGGGCATACAGCAGCCGGTAATGCTCCCGGCAGAATCCCTTGTGGTTCACCTCCACCCGCACGTCCGGCTCCATCACCGAGTCGCCCAGGTACGTCTCCAAAAAGAGCGCCTCCAGCCGGCCTTCAATGTGGCAGAAGGGGCAGCCATCGGTCTGGCGGAAGCCGTCCCACAGCGGCAGGGTGTCGATGCTGAGTTTCATGGCGCGTCTCCGTTTTTGTTTCATTATAGCGGATTCGCCCGCGACGGTAAACGCCGGGGCAGCTTGTCAAGAAGCTTGCATGGGTACAGCAGCAGGAAACCGACCGCCGATTCATTCGGCGGGAGGAACCTCAGAACTTGTCCAATCAAGATTGGCAGAGCCTGCCCGTAGGCGAAACGTCTCCATACTGTCTCCCAAGAAACCTCTTGTGAGGACCTCAGTTGTTGATCGTTGGGCGACCTGTGCGGCGAACGATTCGATGAGACTGGGGCAAGCTGTCCAAATCGTGGAAGTCGCTGCAGCGGCGTCCACGAACAAGGATATACATACCCTCACGCATCGCGCATATACATTACCATCACTGACCGGGAGGGAATGCCGATGCGCAGAAGAAGAATCCGCAGTGCCCGCCGCAGCAAGGGCGGCGCGGGCTGGAACGCACTGATCGTCGTGCTGTTGCTGGCGGTCGTCGCCGTCTACGCGGTGCTGGCCATGGAGCGCTGGAAGGGCGAGGACGAGAACACCAACACCCTGCCAACGGCCTCTGCCACCGCCACCACCAAAGCCGCGACTGATGTTCCCTCAGCGTCGCCGTCGGACGCCAAGGACACCGGCAAGGCCGACAACACCGCCGCCAGCGGCAAGGTGACCGAGACCATCACGCTCAAATCCATCACGCTCTATGGCGTGCAGCTGGGCGTATTCAGTGAGCAGGGCAACGCCACCCAGGCGGCTACCGGTTTCCGTGCAAAGGGGGCGGCGGGCTACGTGCTCAAGGAAGACGGCATGTACCGGGTGCTGGACTCGGTCTACTACCTGCAGGAGGACGCCAAGGCCGTTCGGGACGCTTACAAGGCGCAGGACCAGAGCAGCGCGTGCCTCTACAACGTGGCGACCGCCGGCATCCAGTGGAACGTGAGCGGCAGCCAGGCGCAGATTGACGCCATCAAGGCAGCGACCGCTGCCTTCCAGGCGGAGATCGTTACCCTCATTAACACCCAGAAGAAAGCGGACGCTGGTGGGGATACAACCACGATCGTAGAGGCTATCCGGGCCTCGGCGGATCGCTTCACCAGCGCTAACGAGGATCTGACCCGCGCGGTGGGAGACACCAAATCGGTCGTCATCGCAAGCCTGATGGACTGCCAGAAGGCCGCCGCCGCCAACCTGACAAAACTGGCCGACGACAATGCCACAAATGCTGTGGCATTGCGAACGGGATTGAAGTATAATGTCATTGATATTTTATTAACGCTTGAGAACGATGTGTTGAAAGCCAAATAAACAGGGGAGACCAACGAATGACGATCGGCGAGGTGGGTGCCCTGCTGGGTGCGGAAGTGCGCTGCGGTGGTGACCGGCTGGATGTGGAGGTGCACAGCGCCTGCGGGGCGGACCTGATGAGCGACGTGCTGGCCAATGTGAAGGACCATGCGGTGTTGCTGACCGGCTTATTGAACCCCCATGTGGTGCGCACCGCCCAGATGCTGGATGTGGTGCTCATCGTCTTCGTACGGGGCAAGGTTCCCACGCAGGAGATCCTGGATATGGCGCAGGAGTGTGGCATCGCCGTGATGAACGCGCGCCAGACGCTCTTTGAGGCCTGCGGTGTCCTCTACCAGCATGGACTGCGGGGAGGGGGGACTTGCGATGCCCGGTGAAGCCACCCTGCGCGAGAGCTTTGACATTGTGGCTGGCGACTTCAACGCAGCCGGCGACGCCTCTGCCGAGATCAAGGGCGTGCTCAAGCGCCTTGGCATCGGCACGGCCGTGGTCCGGCGCGTCGCCATTGCCAGTTATGAGGCGGAGCTCAACATCATCATCCACAGCCTGGGCGGCCACCTGACGCTGGTGGTCAGCCGCGACGGGGTGGTGTTGACCGCTGAAGACTGCGGGCCGGGCATCCCTGACATCGCCCAGGCCATGGTGGAGGGCTACTCCACCGCACCAGAAAGCGTCCGTCAGCTCGGCTTTGGCGCGGGCATGGGTCTCTCCAACATGGACCGCTGCGCCGACCAGTTTGACATCCAATCGGAGGTAGGGCGGGGCACCACCATTCGCATGGCGTTCCGCCTGAACTAAACGGGAGAAGCGATGAAGTATTTTCACTCCGTTACACTGGACAGTGAAAAATGCCGCGGCTGCACCAACTGCCTGAAGGGGTGCCCCACCGAGGCCATCCGCGTGCGCGATGGCAAGGCCTCCATCATTGCCCAGCTCTGCATCGACTGCGGGGAGTGCATCCGCCGCTGCCCCTACCACGCCAAGATCGCCACCACCGATAACATCGGTGTCATTTCCGCCTTCCAGTACAAGATCGCACTGCCCGCGCCGGCACTCTATGGCCAGTTCAAGTCCCTCGATGAGATTGGCACGCTCCTGGGCGGCCTTAGGGCCATGGGGTTTGACGCCGTGTTCGAGGTCGCCATCGGCGCGGACGTCGCTTCGGCGGAGATTCGCCGGGAACTGGCCACCACCGACAATCGGCCGCTCATTTCTTCGGCCTGCCCGGCGGTGGTGCGCCTCATTCAGGTGCGTTTCCCAGAGCTTTTGGACAACGTCGTCGATGTGCTACCGCCGGTGGAGATTGCCGCGCGGCTGGCCAAGGAGGAGTTCTGCCGCCAGAAGGGGGCGGACCCGTCCCAGGTCGGCGCGTTTTTCATCACACCCTGCCCGGCCAAGATGACCAGCATCCGCACCCCCCTGGGGTTGGAGCGCTCCAACGTCGACGGGGCCATTTCCATCCTGGAGATTTATGGCCTGCTGGCGGGGCAGATGCGTCACCAGGGCGATGATTTTGAGGGCAAGCGGGCTTCCTTCGTGGGGGTGGGCTGGGCCAACTCCGGCGGGGAGAGCGCCGCGGTCAACTGTGAGAATTCCCTCTCGGTGGATGGCGTGCACAACGTCATTCGCGTGCTCGAGGAGATTGAGAACAACAAACTCTCCGATCTTCAATTCTTTGAGGGGCTGGCCTGCCAGGGCGGCTGTGTGGGCGGTGCCCTGGCCTTTGAGAATGCCTACGTGGCCAAGAACCGCATCCGCAAGCTCGTGGAGCGGATGCAGCACGAGTCGCCAGGCCGCGTCGAACCGCCTGCAGTCGCCAACATTCACTTCACCCAGCCTTTGAGTGAGCAGCCGGTGATGAAGCTGGACGACGACATTGAGAAAGCGATGGCCATGATGGAGCGCATCGAGCAGATCACCAAGGGACTCAAGGGATTGGACTGCGGCTCCTGCGGCGCGCCGACCTGCCGAGCCCTGGCCGAGGACATCGTGCGTGGCAATGCCAATGAGCTGGATTGCATCTTTAACCTGAAGGAACGGGTGAAGATGCTGGCCCAGCAAATGATAGACCTAAGCGACATGAGGTAAGGAGAAAAGAGGACTTATGACGATTGGGGAATTGGTGGAGCGGACGGGGTTTTCCGTCCTGACGCAGAACTGCCCGCTGGATGCCCAGGTCACCGGCGGCGTGTGCTGTGACCTGCTGAGCTGGGTCATTGCCAAGGGTGCGCCTGGCAACGCGTGGATCACCGTGCAGACCCACATGAACGTGGTGGCGGTGGCCTCGCTGCACGAGTTTGCCTGCGTCATCCTGGCCGAGGGGGCGACCATGCCGCCGGAAGTGCTGCAAAAGGCCGAGGCCGAGCACGTGCCGGTGTTGGGGGCTCCGGCCTCGGAGTTTGCGGCCAGCGGGCTTCTCTATTCCCTGGGCGTGGGGAAATGACACTGGCGGTGGATTTGCACATCCACTCCTGCCTGTCGCCCTGCGCAGACGACAGTATGACCCCCCACAACCTGACGATGATGGCCCATCTCAAGGGCCTCAATGCCATTGCCGTGTGCGACCACAACGCCTGCCTCAACGGCCGGGCCTGTGCCCGGGCGGGGGAGCGAAACGGCGTTTTGGTCGTACCCGGGGTGGAGGCTACCACCATAGAAGAGGTGCATGCCCTCTGCTACTTCCCTCAGTGGGAGGTGGCAGAGGATTTCTGCGCCCTGTTGGCCGCCCATCAACCGGTGCTGGCCAACCGGCCCGATCTCTTTGGCGAGCAGCTCATTCTGGACGAGTGGGACAACGAGGTGGGGCGCTGCCCCCGGTGGCTGGGGCAACCCGTGGCCCTGGGGTTGGAGGAGATGGAGCGCGAGGCTCGGGGGCGGGGCGGCGTACTGGTGCCCGCCCACATCAACCGCCCCAGCAACAGCGTGTTGGCAAACCTTGGGTTCCTGCCGCCATCGCTGCTCGCCCGCACGGTGGAGGTCGCCGGCGACTTCGCGCCGCCGCAAGGGCTGCGCGCCATCCGCTCGTCGGATGCCCACGACCTGGGCAACCTGTTGGAGACCGGTTTCCCGCTGGAGGCCGCCGCCTGCACCGCGCAGGCCATCGTGGATGCCCTGCTGACCCCGATTTCATGACAGTTTTGTCGACGATATTCTACCAAATTACTAGTATTTCGACACACCTTTTGTTCACAACAAACAAAAACCGCACATAAATTTCGACAAAAGCACTCTGTTGATTTTTTGTCAAATGGGGTGCGGAACCGTATCAATTATGATACAATATCAAAATGTGTTAACGATTTAACAATGCGTGCATGCCACGACAAACAGGCGATAGGAGGAGGCAATCGGATGAATGCTCTCAAGGACAAGGCCAAGGCGGATAAGCTGGCCGAGGTGATTGCGCAGCACAAGGGGAAGCCCGGCCCGCTGATGCCGGTGATGCAGGCGGCGCAGGACATCTTCGGATATCTGCCGCTGGAGGTTCAGAACACCATTGCCGAGGGGCTGGAGGTGCCGCTGACCGAGGTGTACGGGGTGGCGACGTTCTACTCCCAGTTTTCATTGGAGGCCAAGGGCGAGCACGTGGTCAGCGTGTGCATGGGCACCGCCTGCTACGTCAAGGGCGCTGAGAAGGTGCTGGACCGCCTGGCGCTGGAGCTGGGCGTGCAGCCCGGCAAGACCACGCCCGACAACCGTTTCACCCTGCTGCAGACCCGTTGCCTTGGCTGCTGCGGTCTGGCTCCGGTCATGATGGTCGGCGACGACGTCTATGGGCGGCTGACGCCCGACGAAGTGCCGGCGATCCTCAAAAAGTACCGGTAACATGGACGAGATCGCCCTGCACATTCTGGACTTGGTGCAGAACTCCATCGCCGCGGGCGCGGCCCATGTGACGGTGGAGGTGGAGGAGAGCGACGGGTGGCTGACGGTGCGCATCGCCGACGATGGGTGCGGCATGGACGAGGACATGGCCCACCGGGCCCAGGATCCGTTCACCACCACCCGCACCACCCGAAAGGTCGGTTTGGGCATCCCCCTGTGCAAGGCGAGCTGTGAAGCCGCCGGGGGCACCCTCACACTGGAGAGCCGGCCCCGGCAGGGCACCACGGTGACCTGCCGCTGGCAGTTGCCCCACATCGACCGGCCGCCACTGGGCGACATGGCCGGCACGGTGTTCACACTGGTCATGACCAACCCGACGCTGGAGCTCTGCTACCGGCACCGGGTGGGGGAGAAGGAATTTGGCTTTGACACGGCGCAGGTTCGCGCCATCCTGGACGGCGTGCCGCTGGACCACCCCGATGTGCGGGATTGGCTGCGGCAGCACCTGATTGAGGGAGAACAAGACGTAGCGGGAGGGACAAGGGAACGATGAAGAGCATTCAGGAGTTGGAGGAAATCCGCAAGAAGGCGTTGGAACACGTCAACCTGCGCCGGGATCGCAGCGGCGGCACACGCATTGTGGTGGGTATGGCCACCTGCGGCATCGCCGCCGGAGCGCGGCCCGTGCTGCTGGCCATGATGGATGAAGTGAGCAAGCGCGGCCTTGCCGACGTGACAGTGTCGCAGACCGGCTGCATCGGCGTCTGCCGGTTGGAGCCCATCGTCGAGGTCTATCGCCCCGGCGAGGACAAGGTGACCTACGTGAACGTGGATCCGGCGGTTGTCAGCCGAATCGTTACCGAGCACGTGGTCAACGGCCGGCCGGTCCATGAGCTGACGATCGGCTACGCCGAAGCCCACAAAGAATAAGGCGGGAGGAGCAAGGTATGAATTTTCAAAGAGCCCATGTGCTGGTTTGCGGCGGGACAGGCTGCACCTCCGCCAATTCGGCCCAGATCATCACCCGGTTTGAAAAGCAGTTGAAGGACCACGACCTGGAGCAAGAGGTGCGCGTGGTGCGCACCGGTTGCTTCGGCCTGTGTGAGTCCGGCCCGGTCGTCATCGTCTACCCGGAGGGCGCGTTCTACAGCCGCGTCAAGCCCGAGGACGTCGATGAGATCGTCAGCGAACACCTCGTCAAGGGCCGCATTGTGGAGCGCTTGCTCTACAAGGAGCCCAACGTGGTAGAGCAGAGCAACTCCCTCGATGAGATCGGCTTCTACAAGAAGCAGAAGCGCATTGCGCTGCGCAATTGCGGCGTCATCGACCCGGAGAACATCGACGAATACATCGCCTTGGACGGCTACAAGGCCCTGGCCCGCGTGCTGACCGAGATGCAGCCCAAGGACGTCATCACATTGATGAAGGAATCGGGCCTGCGCGGCCGCGGCGGCGCTGGCTTCCCCACGGGCATGAAGTGGGACTTCGCCGCCCGTGCCGTGTCTGACCAGAAGTACGTGGTGTGCAACGCCGACGAAGGCGACCCCGGCGCGTTCATGGACCGCTCGGTGTTGGAGGGTGACCCCCATGCCGTGTTGGAGGCCATGGCCATCGCCGGTTATGCCATCGGTGCCAGCCAGGGGTATATCTACGTGCGTGCCGAGTATCCTATCGCCGTGCAGCGCCTGCAGATCGCCATCAACCAGGCCCGTGACTATGGCCTGCTGGGCAGCGGCATCTTCGGCACCGGCTTCCAGTTCGACGTCGAGATTCGCCTGGGTGCTGGCGCGTTCGTGTGCGGCGAAGAGACGGCACTGCTCGCCACCATCGAAGGCCACCGCGGTGAGCCACGGCCCAAGCCGCCGTTCCCGGCCAACAAGGGCGTGTTCGGTCAGCCGACGATCATCAACAACGTGGAGACGCTGGCTAATATCCCCCAGATCATCTTGAATGGTTCCCAGTGGTTCGCCGGCATGGGCACCGAGAAGTCCAAGGGCACCAAGGTCTTCGCCCTGGGCGGCAAGATCAATAACACCGGTCTCGTCGAGGTGCCCATGGGCACCACCCTGCGGGAGATCGTCGAGGAAATCGGTGGCGGCATCCCGAAGGGAAAGAAGTTCAAGGCGGCCCAGACCGGCGGTCCTTCCGGCGGTTGCATCCCGGCGGCTTACCTCGATACGGCGATCGACTACGAGTCCCTGGCGGCCATTGGCTCCATGATGGGCTCGGGTGGTCTCATCGTGATGGACGAGGACACCTGCATGGTGGACATCGCCCGTTACTTCCTGGATTTCACCGTGGACGAGAGCTGCGGCAAGTGCGTACCCTGCCGCATCGGCACCAAGCGCATGCTGGAGATTCTGGAGCGCATTGTGGAGGGCAAGGGCGAGGAAGGCGACATTGAGAAGCTGGAGGCGCTTGCCAACAGCATCCGCAAGACGGCGCTCTGCGGCCTGGGGCAGACGGCCCCGAACCCGGTGCTTTCCACGCTCAAGTATTTCCGCCATGAGTACGAGGCCCACATCCGCGACAAGAAGTGCCCCGCCGGCCACTGCAAGGCGCTGTTGAGCTACCACATCCTTCCTGATAAGTGCATCGGCTGCACGCTCTGCGCCCGCAATTGCCCCGTGAACGCCATCTCCGGCGAGCGGAAGTCGCCCCATCTGATCGATCAGAGCAAGTGCATCAAGTGCGGCGTGTGCGTGGACAACTGCAAGTTCTCGGCGATCATCAAGAAGTAAGGAGCGTGAACGGAATGGAAATGGTCACCTTAACCATAGACGGCATCAAGGTAGAGGTTCCGCGCGGCTCCACCGTGCTGGAAGCCGCCCGCAAGGCCGGCGTCTACATCCCCACCCTGTGCTATTTGAAGGACGTCAACTGCATCGGCGCCTGCCGCATCTGCGTGGTAGACACCGGGGCCCGCTCGCTGCAGGCTTCCTGCGTGCTGCCGGCGGAGAATAACATGGTCGTGCGCACCAACACCGCCGAGGTCAAGCAGGCCCGCAAGGTCAACATGGAGCTCATCCTGAGTAACCATGACAAGCGATGCCTGACCTGCATCCGCAGCGGCAAGTGTGAGCTGCAGCGCCTCTCCAGCGAGCTGGGGGTGGAGGAGATCCGCTTTGAGGGTGCCTCCAAGGAGTATAAGAAGGATCAGTCCTCGGCCTCCATCGTGCGTGACCCCAACAAGTGCATCCTGTGCCGGCGTTGCATCGCCGCCTGTGACAGCATCCAGAGCGTGTCTGTCATCGGCGCGACCGATCGCGGTTTCAACACCATCGTGCAGCCGGCCTTTGAGATGAGCCTGGGCAGCGTGCCCTGCATCAACTGCGGCCAGTGCATCCAGGCCTGCCCGGTGGGCGCCATCTATGAGCATGACAGCACCGACGAGGTGTGGGCCGCGCTGGCCGACCCGGAGAAGGTCGTTGTAGTGCAGACGGCTCCGGCCGTCCGCGTGGGCCTGGGCGAGGAGTTCGGCCTGCCCATGGGCACCCGCGTCACCGGCAAAATGGTCGCCGCCCTGCGCCGCATGGGCTTCCACAAGGTGTTTGACACCGATTTTGCCGCCGACCTCACCATCATGGAGGAAGGCACCGAGTTGCTGCGGCGCATCAAGAACGGCGAGACCATGCCGATGATTACCTCCTGCAGCCCGGGTTGGGTCAAGTTCTGCGAGCACTTCTATCCGGAGTTCATCGGTAACCTTTCCACCTGCAAGTCCCCCCAGCAGATGATGGGCGCGGTCATCAAGAGCTACTTTGCCCAGAAGGAGGGCATCGACCCCGAGAAGATCGTCGTCGTGTCTGTCATGCCCTGCACGGCCAAGAAGTTCGAGGTCGGCCGTCCTGAGCTTTCGGGCACCGGGTACCCGGATGTCGACATCTCCATCACCACCCGCGAGCTCGGGCGCATGATTCGCCAGCAGAACATTGACTTCCTCCGCCTGCCGGAGGAGAAGTTCGACGAAGTGCTGGGCGATTCCACCGGCGCCGGCGTCATCTTCGGTGCCACCGGCGGCGTGATGGAGGCGGCCATGCGCACGGTCTATGAGATCGTCACCGGCAAGACGCTGGAGAAGGTCGAATTCAACCAGGTGCGCGGCATCGAATCCGTCAAGGAAGCCACCATCGCCGTGGGTGATGTGAACGTGCGTGTGGCCGTGGCCCACGGCACCGGCAACGCCCGTAAGCTTCTCGACGCTATCAAGAGCGGTGAGAAAAGCTATGACTTCATTGAGATCATGGCTTGCCCCGGCGGCTGTGTCACCGGTGGCGGTCAGCCGCTGGTGAGCGACGAAGTCAAGTACTACACCGACGTGCGGGTGGAGCGTGCCAAGGCCATCTATGCCGAGGACGAGTCGCTGCCGCTGCGCAAGTCTCACGAGAACCCCTCGATTCAGAAGCTGTACAAGGAGTTCCTGGGCGAGCCTGGCAGCCACAAGTCCCACGAGCTGCTGCATACCCATTACAAGGCTCGCACCCGCTACATCGACTAACCAGCGTTTTTAGTACAAAAAGACTCCCGCCCATGGCGGGAGTCTTTTGCGTCGACAAAGGCGGCACGCTCGCCTTCGTCGCGTTCACGCCGAAGGCGAAAGGGATGTACTTGTGATCGTATCAGGTTCGTCGTCCGCCGCGCATGTCGCCGGGCGACGGGAAACCGACCTTCTCATGCAAGTTTTTCTGAAGGGAACGCTGTCTGTAGATGGAAGGAGCACTTCCTGCTATACCAATAATAGTGTTCCACCCTTTTCGGCGTTTTGCGTTCCAGAATGCGCACCCCTTCCTGCGTGATGGTGAAATATCCACGGGTCGCATTGCACACCCCGCATTTTACCACAGCATTTGCAAACCCTATTGACGAAGCGCACAAGATGTAGTATTATTAACCAGATAAAGCAATGTACGCCCTGCGGGGCGGGGACGCGGCAGCCGCGGCCGTCACTGTGACGGACAGCGTGGCGCGGCGGACCATGAGTATGGACGATTGCCGTAAGGCAGACGATAGAAGCGCCGAAAGGCGCACAGGGAGCAACGCTTTGGGCGAACCGGGGCCACTGTGACAGGGTGGCGAAGGAACGTCCGCGCGTCCTGTGGCTACGAATGGAGACTGGCAGCCCGGCAAACCTTGGGCTTGGTTTGTTGGGGTTTCTGGTTGCATGACGACTGAATACGGGTATCTTTCTCACCGAACCCGGGTGTAGCGGTCGGCTTTCTTTCCCTTTGATGCCAATTCTCTGTGTGTCTCGGCGGCGAACCATTGGAGCAAGCGCAAAACCGGATGGTTTCATCCCCCGGTTTGTCAATCTTGCCGATGGCCGCACTGCATTGCGTACTCGATCAACCTAGCATCATTGGAGGAACCATCATGGCAAGAAAGAAAACTAACAGCGGCACCAAGCTGCGGATCATACCGATCGGCGGCGTGGAGGAAATCGGCAAGAACATGACCGTACTGGAGTACGGCAACGACATCATCGTGATCGACTCGGGCCTCTCGTTCCCGACGGAGGAAATGCCGGGCATCGACCTGGTCATCCCCGACACGACCTACCTGGAGAAGAACCGGCAGAAGGTGCGCGGCATCGTGCTGACCCACGGGCATGAGGACCACATTGGCGCTCTGCCCTATGTGCTCAAGTCCATCAATGTGCCCGTCTACGGCACCAAGCTCACCATCATGCTCTCGGAGTATAAGCTCGCAGAGAACGGCGTGACCAATGCCCAGATGAAGCAGGTCGCCCCGCGGGAGAAGATCAACCTCGGCTGCTTTGTGGTGGAGTTCATCAAGACCAGCCACTCCATCATGGACTCGGTGGCCCTGGCCATCACCACCCCCGTGGGCAAGGTCGTCGTCACCGGCGACTTCAAGGTGGACTACACGCCCATCGACGGCGAGGTCATGGACCTGGCGCGCTTCGCCCAACTGGGGGAGGAGGGCGTGCTGCTGCTGATGTGCGAGAGCACCAACGTGGAGCGCCCCGGTTACACCCTGTCGGAGAAGGTCATTGGCCGCAACCTGGACGCCATCTTCCGTGACGTCAAGGGCCGCATCATCATCTCCACCTTCTCCTCCAACATCCACCGCATCCAGCAGATTGTGGACGCGGCCCAGCACTACAGCCGCAAGGTGTGCTTCGCTGGCCGCAGCATGGTCAAGATTGCCGGCATGGCCCAGGAGCTGGGGTATCTCAAGATCCGCGGCGACAGCATCATGCCGCTGGAGAAGGTGAAGAGCCAGAACGACAAGCGACTTGTCATCATCACCACCGGCAGCCAGGGTGAGCCCATGTCGGGCCTGGTGCGCATGGCAGACGGCGAGCACAGCCAGGTGGAGATCAACCCCGGCGACACCATCATCTTCTCGGCCAAGCCCATCCCCGGCAACGAGAAGTACGTCAGCCGCATCATCGATCAGCTGTTCCGCATCGGGGCCAACGTCATCTACGACACCATGGCGGAGATTCACGCTTCCGGCCACGCCTGCCGGGAGGAGCTGAAGCTCATCCACACCCTCATCAAGCCCAAGTACTTCATCCCCATGCACGGGGAGTATCGGCACCTGAAGCAGCATGCCATGCTGGCGGAGTCGCTGGGCATGGCCAGCAAGAACATCTTCATCCCCGAGAATGGCCAGGTCATTGAGATCGATGCCCGTGGCGCCAGCCGGGGCGAGCCGGTGCAGGCCGGTGGCATCATGGTGGACGGCCTGGGCATTGGCGATGTGGGCAACGTGGTGCTGCGCGACCGCAAGCACCTGGCGCAGGATGGCCTGGTCGTCGTGGTGATGACACTTTCCCGCGAGCGGGGGCTGCTGGTCTCCACGCCGGAGATCATCTCCCGCGGGTTTGTCTACGTCAAGGAAAACGACGAGATGATGGAGGACATCAAGCGCATCATCCTTCGGTATATGGACAAAGCCAACCAGAAGAAGCTGCCGGAGATGGCGACCATCAAGGCCGATATCCGCAACGACCTCAGGAAGTTCATCTATGAGAAGACCAAGCGCAGCCCGATGATCCTGCCGATCATCATCGACATGTGATGAGTTATCTGACTCTTTTGGCCTGTTTAGCAGCGGGCTTCGCCGCCGGGAAGCTTTTGAAGCTCCCCGGCGGTTGGCGTAAAGCCGCCGGTGTGGGCCTGTCCGTCTGTTTGTTTGTCATGGTGTTCCTGCTGGGGGTGAAGCTGGGGGCCAACGCCGATGTGCTGCGGCAGGCCAGCACCATCGGCCTGCGGGCGCTGGTGCTGGCGGTGTGCGCCACCGGCGGCAGTGTGCTGCTGGCGATGGGCTACCGCCTGCTGCGACGCCGCGGGAAGGGAGAGGGCCAGTGAGTACGGTTTTCATTGGGGCCTGCCTGCTCCTTGGCATCGCCGTCGGGTCATTTTTGCCATTCCCGGCCCTGACTGGGAACGCCGACGCCGCCATCAGCGTCTTACTATACGTCATGCTCTTCCTGGTTGGGCTGGATTTGGGGCTGCAGGGCAACCTGCGGGCACAGATTCGCCGCATCGGGGTGGACGCATTGGGGTTACCGGCAGTGGTGGCCATCGGCAGTGTTCTGGGTGGGTTGGCAGGCGGACTCCTCCTGCGCATGGACTTGTGGCAGGGCGCGGCCGTGGGCGGGGGCTTCGGGTGGTATTCCTTAAGCAGCATCGTGCTGGGGAAGATCGACGCGGTGCTGGGTGCCGAGGCGTTCCTCTCCAACGTCCTGCGGGAGATTCTGTCGCTGCTGACGATCCCGCTGCTGGCAAGGTTTTTGCACCCGTGGGCGGGCATCGCCGCGGGTGGGGCCACGGCCATGGACACCACGCTGCCAGTTGTTGTAAAGTCATCGGGGGCCGAATACGCTATACATTCGTTCCTCACCGGTGTTATACTGAGCATGATGGTACCATTCGCCCTTTCGGCAATACTCATGATCGCTGGAGTGAATTGATGCAGCACAACGCTAGTCATATGGAACCGCAAATGGACTACCAGAACACCGAGACCCGCTGGGGGCCGCTGACCCGCACGGGGCTGTTGGGCGTCTGGGGTGTGGCACGCGCGGCGCTTATCTTCCTGTGTGCGACGCTGGTCGTGTTGGCCGTGGGTCTCTTTGCGTATGGCTATGCCGACGAGCATTACTTTGCCCCGCCCGGCGAAGAGGGTGAAATGGCCCAGCAGATCATCGTGACCCGTGGCATGTCGCTCACGAAGCTCGCGCAGTTGCTGGAGGACAAGGCCTTGGTGCGAAATGCCAAGGTGTTCAAGTATTACGTCGATTTCTCCGGCTATGGCAACAAGATCAAGGCCGGTACCTACACCCTGAATGGCACCATGCCCATGCGGGACATCATGAAGAAGCTGGCCAAGGGCAACCAGAATGGCAAGCTCATGACCTTCTACATCACCGAGGGCAGCACGGTGGAGCAAATCGCCGCCCAGCTCAAAAAGCAGAACGTGTTCAATGACACCACGCGCTTCCTGGAGCTGTGCCGCACCGGCGGTGACTTTGCCAAGGACTACCCGCTGGTGAAGAAGGCCAAGGAAACCCGTGACAGCGCCAAGCGCTATTACCTGCTGGAGGGGTATCTCTTCCCGGCGACCTACGAGATCTATGCCGGCTCCAGCGAGGAAGTCGTCATCGGCAAGATGCTCGACAAGATGGCGACCGTCATGAACAAGGACCTGATCGCCAAGGCCGAGAAGGCCGACATGACGCCCGACGAGGCGCTGACACTGGCCTCCATCATTGAGCGGGAGGCGAAACCCAAGGACTTCACCAAGGTGTCTGCGGTGTTCCACAACCGCATGGATGAGGACATGAACCTCGGCTCCGACGTGACAGCGCTCTACGCCCTGCGCAAGACCGGCACCATGAACCTCACGACGGAAGAGCTGAACGTCGACTCTCCCTACAACACCCGCAAATACAAGGGACTGCCGTTGGGGCCGATCTCCAACCCCGGGGAGGATGCCATCAAGGCCGCCATCACCCCCAGCTCCAAGTATGTCAAGGCCGGGTACCTATACTTTGTGCTCATCAACTCCGAGACCGGCGAACTGGCCTACGCCAAGACCCTCAAGGAGCACAACCGGAACGTGGCCAAGTGGGAAGCCTACAAGAAGGAGCATGGTATCGACTGAGAAGCAAAACGACAGGGCCTGCAGGATTTCCTGCGGGCCTTTTGTGTGGTTGGGTAAAAGCGGTTGTGGTGTGGGAGTGTTGACACGGGAATTCCGCCGCTGTGTGAAATGGTACAATCATCAACAAAACGGCCCGCGACAGGTATCGCGGGCCGCGCTTGTGCGGGGGCCTAGAACTGTAGCTTTTCTGCCAGATAATTCTCGATCTGTTCGATGGGCAGGCGCACCTGCTGCATGCTGTCGCGGTCACGCACGGTGACGGCGTTGTCCTCCAGGCTGTCGAAGTCGAAGGTGATGCAGTAGGGGGTGCCGATCTCGTCCTGCCGGCGGTAACGCTTGCCGATGCTGCCCGTCAGGTCGTAGTCGATGGCGAAGCGCTTCAGCAGCCGCTGGTGCAGCGCGCTGGCCGGTTCGTCCAGCTTCTTCTGCAGGGGCAGCACAGCGGCCTTGAAGGGCGCCAGTGCCGGGTGCAGGTGCAGCACCGTGCGGGCGTCATCGCCCTCGAGCTGCTGCTCCTCGTAGGCGTTGCACAGGAAGGCCAGCGCCACGCGGTCGGCCCCCAGGCTGGGCTCGATGCAGTAGGGGATGAAGCGCTCGTTGGTCACCGGGTCGATGTACTCCATCGACTCACCGCTGTGCTCGGCGTGCTGTTTCAGGTCGAAGTCGGTGCGGTCGGCCACACCCCACAGCTCGCCCCAGCCAAAGGGGAAGAGGAACTCAAAGTCGGTGGTGGCCTTGGAATAGTGGGAGAGCTCCTCCTTGGCGTGGTCACGCAGGCGGATGTTCTCCTCCTTCATGCCCAGGTTCAGCAGCCACTGGTGGCAGAAGGTGCGCCAGTAGGCGAACCACTCCAGGTCCTCACCGGGCTTGCAGAAGAACTCCAGCTCCATCTGCTCAAACTCCCGGGTGCGGAAGGTGAAATTGCCGGGGGTGATCTCGTTGCGGAAGGACTTGCCGACCTGGCCAATACCGAAGGGGATCTTCTTGCGGCTGGCGCGCTGCACGTGCTTGAAGTTGACGAAGATGCCCTGGGCGGTCTCCGGTCGAAGGTACACCTCGGTTTGGCTGTCCTCGGTGACGCCCTGATGGGTCTTGAACATCATGTTGAACTTGCGGATGGGCGTGAAGTCGGACTTGCCGCAGCCGGGGCAGGTGACCTTGTGCTCCAGAATGTAGGCGGTCAGCGCATCGTTGCTCATGCCGTCCACCTGCATGGTGATGCCGTGCTCGGCATTGTAATCCTCCACCAGCTTGTCGGCGCGATGGCGCATCTTGCAGGCCTTGCAGTCAATGAGCGGGTCATTGAAGTTGACGACGTGCTGGGACGCGACCCAAACCTCGCGGTTCATCAGGATCGCGCTGTCCATGCCCACGTTGTAGGGGCTCTCCTGCACGAACTTCTGCCACCAGGCCTTCTTCACGTTGTTCTTGAACTCCACACCCAGTGGGCCGTAATCCCAGGTGTTGGCAAGGCCGCCGTAGATGGCCGAGCCCGGGAACACAAAACCCCGGTTCTTGCACAGGGCCACCAGTTTTTCCATGTCGTTGAGTGCCATTGCAAACCCTCCTTTTTGCTGAAAACAAAAAAGCCCCTCATCCCCCAAAGGGACGAAAGGCTTGCTTTCGCGGTTCCACCCTTTTTGGCCTTGCGGCCCACTCTTTGCCTGCCGCTCCGGAGTGCCAACGGTCCGCCGCGCCGCCGGGCTTCCACCGCCCCCGGCTCGCTCTGCACGCTGTGCCGAACCCTTTGCTCCCTCAACGCTGCTATAATGGCATTATTTTACCACCGGCTTCCGGTTTGTCAAGGGGGCCGCCACAAAGAACGTGTGGTTCGGGGCATTTCGCTTGAAAAGCAGCCCTTGGCTGGTATAATGAGACTATTGTACCAAAGAAGAGCAGGAAGGGGAGTACGATGAACAACGGCATTCCGGTCTGGCTGGTGTTCGTGGTGGGCATGGGGGTTGTGTGCGCGGCAGTGCCGCTGGGCGCCGGCACGCTCACAGGGTGGCCCTGGGGGCTGTATTTTGTGCTCATCAATGCGGTAGCCGTGGCAACCCAGCTGGTGGTGCTGGCATTCACAAGGCCCCATCTGCTGCGCCGGCGGGTGAACGGCGGCCACTGGTGGCAGCGTGTGCTCATTCCGCTCATGGTATTGGGCGCGGCGTCGTCGGCCTTCGTCTCGGCCTGTGACACCATGCGCTGGAAGGTCTCCTCCCTGCCGGGGTGGACGTTCCTGCTGGCGGTGGCGTTTCTCATCGCGGCCTATCTCATCAATGCCCAGGCGCTGCAGGCCAAGCCGCCCCACGGGGCGGACAGCTATGGCGAGCAGGCGGGCACCCTGCATGAGCGTGGGCCCTATGAGGCCGTGCGCCACCCGGTGATGCTCTCCGTGCTGCTGGGGAGTCTCTCCATTCCGCTGTTTTTGGGTTCCGGCGTAGGGTTTGCGCCGCTGGCCGTCACGCTCCTCGCCCTGGTGCTCTATGTCAACGCCGAGGACAACTGGCGCTTTGAGGAATACGAGTGGTTCTTCGATTACACCATCGAGGTGCCTTATCGTCTGTTTCCCTTTCTTTGGTAGATTAACGTACGGAGGATGCTTGTATGAACGAGTTGCAACGGCAGTATGCCCCGATGATTGAGGAGCTGGTGGCCGCCAGTCGCCGCTGTGCGGCGCTGGGCTATGTGCAGAGCCAGGGCGGCAACCTCTCCCAGCGCGTGGGCAACGGTCATGTGCTCATCACCCCCACCAAGAAGAACAAGGCCGACCTATGCTTCGATGACATCTGCGTCGTCACCGAGGAAGGGGAGACGCTCTACGCGCCGGTCGGCGGCAAGCCCACCGGCGAGCTGCCTTTCCACCTGCGTATCCTGAGCAAGCGCCCCGACCTCAAGGCCGTGGTGCACGCCCACCCGCCGGTGCTGACGGGCTTTGCCATCAATGGCGGTGACTGGCTGCGGAAGCCCTACCTGCCTGAGCCGGTGCTGGAGGTCGGCCCCCTGGTGATGGTGCCCTACGCCGAGCCGCTGTCTGACGAGCTGGCCTGCGCTTTTGACGCCGTCATCGACCGCTCCAACGGCTTCCTGATGCAGAACCACGGGGCGCTGATGTGCTCCACCGAGAGCGCCAAGCGGGCGCTGGAACTCTTAGAGATGGTGGAGGCCCAGGCCAAGTCTCTTGTGGTGGCCATTGCCTTGGGTGGCGCGCGGGAGCTGCCCCGCGAGGACGTGAAAAACCTGGAGAGGACACTCAAGACCCGTGGGCAGTCGTTGCCCTGTGCACCCGGCGCGGCCACGGGGCTCATTGAGCTCATGTTTGATTGATATGACGTACGATTTTGATGCCGTTGTGGACCGGCGTGGCACAGCCTGCGAAAAGTGGGACGGCCATTATCCGGGCCAACCCGACGCCCTGCCGCTGTGGGTGGCGGACATGGACTTCATGGCCCCGCCGGAGGTATCGGCGGCGCTGGCTGAGCGTGTCGCCCACGGCGTGTACGGCTACACCTTCGCGCAGGAGGAGGACTACGCCGCCGTCGTTAATTGGCGGCAGGCCCGTTGCGGGCAAGTCCTCCGGCCAGAGTGGATCACCTTCAGCTCCGGCGTCGTCTGTTCGCTCAAAGCGGCGGTGCTGGCCTTCACCCAACCGGGGGAGAAGGTGGTGGTGCAGCCACCTGTGTACCCGCCCTTTATGCGCCTGACCCACGACCTGGGTCGGCAGGTCGTTCGCAACCCGCTGAAGCAGGGGGCGGACGGTCGCTGGCGGATGGACTTGGACCACCTGGAGGAGTGCTTCCGCGATGGGGCGCGGCTGTTGATGCTCTGCAGCTCCCAAAACCCGGTGGGCCGCATCTGGTCGCCGCAGGAACTCACGCAGCTGGCCGCGTTGTGCCAGCGGTACCATATGCTGGTTGTGGCCGATGAGATCCACTGCGACATCCTGCGGCCCGGCCAACGACATACGGCATTGGGTGCGCTGCCGGGGATGGAGGAGCGGGTCATCACCCTGCTCTCGGCCACCAAGACCTTCAACCTGGCGGGCCTGCAGAACTCGGTGGCCGTTACTGTCGACGCGCAGCTCAAACGCCGGTTGGAGAAGGAGCTCTACCGCACCAACCACGGCTCTCCCAATCTCTTTGGCATGCTGGCCCAGCGGGCCGCTTGGCAGCAGGGGGAGGGGTGGCTCCATCAGATGAATGCCTACGTCGCCGCCAACTGCGACCGTGCGCGGGCGATGTTCTCTGGGCAGGATCACATCGTGCCCAACGAGCCTGAGGGTACCTACCTCCTGTGGTTGGATTGCCGGAGCCTCGGCATGACCGACGCCGCGTTGCAGCGGTTCTTTGTGGAGCGCTGTGGCGTGTACCCCACCATGGGCAAGCCCTACGAGGCCGAGGGCTTTGTGCGGCTGAACCTGGCCACTCGCCGCGCGCTGGTGGAGCAGGCCGTTGGCCGCATTGTGGAGGAAGTGGGTCGTCTATAAGGGTTGACGCGCAGTATAAACAACGGGGAGAGCAAGATGCTTTCCCCGTTTTTTTATGATCTAATGATGGTTGGGCAACCGCAGAGAGACCTTGCCTAGAGCCCTTGCCGCTCGAAAGCGTCCAGCTGCGCCGACAGCGCCCGCAGGAACCGCTCTCCTTCGGGCTCCCGCCACAGCGCCTGCAGCGCGCGCTCCACCGCTGTCACAAAGGGTTCGCACAGACCGGCCTTGCCCTCGGCACACAGCGGGCACAGGCCGAAGCCCCGCCGATCCATGCGCAAGCGCAAGCCATCGGCGGTCGCCCGCGCGGCCAGGGGGAAGATGCGGCAGGCCAGTGGTCGGCGCTCGCGGTCGCAAGCACCGTTGCAGCTCAGCAGTGCCACCGGCCCGTAGCCCGCCAGGGTGGAGGGGGTGACGGAAAAACCGGGCACACCCTCATAGAGTGCCTCCTCCCCAGGGAAGAGGTACATGCCGGGCAGGTCGGGCGTAACGGCACAGCAGGCATGGCTGCAGAGCCGCCCACAATCAAAGCGCAGCGGCGTCTCCGTGCCGATTTCTTCATACAGCCGACGGTAGAAGTCGGCGTTGGGCACTGATGTTTCCATGCCGCAAGTATAGCATAAGCAACCGCGCCTGTCTGCGATGGGCTAGCCATACGGATACATGGACACAGTAGCAAGAGCAGGCCGCCGATTCATTCGGCGGCCTGCGTTTTACAACGTTTCATTGATCACCCGAAGCAGCGTCACTCTTCCTCAATGAAATACTTGACCCAGTAGCAGGTGCCATCCCGCGCCACCAGTGTGTGGTCGAAGCCCGCCGGGCGGCCATAGGGGCGGCTGGGCACGGCCTGCAGGAACACATGCCTGCCCTCGATGACGACCGAGCCGATGTAGCACTGCACCTCGCCGCCCAGGGGCAGTTGGGCGAACTGTGCATCTTCGTTGGCCCTGCTGTGGAAGGGCCGGGCAGTGGGCAGGGCATCCAGCATTCGCTCAAACTCCGCAGACACATCGTCCCACAGGGGGGAGTAGACCGGTGCCGGGGGGCCGGGGCGAGGGGCGCGCTCGATGACCAGTGGTTGGGGCGTCCAGTGGATGTCGGGCTCGGCGGCGGGGACAAAGGCGGGATCCACCGCCGGGGCAAAGGCAATGTCCGCCTCCAGCGCGGGGGAGTCCCACGGGGGAGCCAAGGCGGCTTCCTCCATCCCGCTTGCACCTTTCTCCATGTCCTCGTTGGGCGGTTCGGCCTTGGTGTTGTCCTCATTCTCGGGTGGCAGTTCCTTCTCGGGGGGCTTGACGGCGGGGATGTTCCATTCGGGGTGTTCCTCGGCGGGCAAGTCCCGAGCCGCCGCCACCTCGTCCTCCTCTGCGGTGGACGGGGCCAGTGCTTCTTGCGTGGCTGCTGGGGCAGGGGCACTGTCCTCGGGCACATTGGCCTCGTGGGCCACCGGCTGCACGCGCTTGCGGCCCTCGGCTTCCACCGGTTGCAGCAGCCGTGCCCGGGCCACCTCCAGCTCAAAGGGGCCGGTTGCCAGCGGTGCCCACAGCACCGGGGTGCCACGATCCAGCACCCACACGGCAGCAGGCAGCAGGCCCTTGGCCTCCAGCGGTTGCTCCAATGGCTGGGTCGGCAGGCACCGGTACCCCTCCATGGGCCCGTACTGCAGCAGGGCCGTCAGCGACGCGCCTTTGGCCATCGATTGGGCCGACACCACCGCTTCCAGCCGCCCGTCGCTCACCGTGTGCAGGCAGACGCCGGTCGCCCGGGGGCCGGGCAGCGGGCGCAGGGTTGTCCGTCCTTGTTTGCTGTTGCTCATCACCATCACCGGTGCATTCTATGAGCGCGGAGGACGTATTATGCCGCCGTGGGGCGTCAGTCGTTCAGGTTGTCAGCGAAGTCGCGGTATAGGAGGCTGGGCTGAATGCCATCGTTGCCCTGGTATTTTCCGCTGCGATAGGGGACGTAGTCCCCCTCAATGGTATGGTAGTAGATCTGGCAGATCTCTACCATGGGGTAGATGCGCACCGGCTGGATGCACTGGATCTCCAGCGTCCAAAAGCCGGAAAAACCCACGTCGCCAAAGCCCGCAGTGACGTGGATGGTGAGCCCCAGCCGCCCCACCGACGAGCGGCCCTCCAGCATGGGCACATAGGCGTTGGTGGTGGTGTGCTCGTGTGTACGGCCCAGATAGAGCCTGCCGGGCTGCAGCACCAGCCCCTCCTCGGGGATGAGGAGAGTCTCGGTGTGCGGCAGCTGCTTCATATCGAGCACGTCATCGGTGTAGACCAGGAGCTCGTTGTGCAACCGCAGGTTGTAACTGTTGGGGTTGAGGTATCGCTCGTCAAAGGGTGTGATGTCAATCGTGCCCAGGCGCAGTTGCCGGGCAATCTCCAAGCCGGACAGTATCATCTCGCGTTTCCCCTTGCCATCGTTTTCCTGATGATACCTTGCAGATGCGGAAAATGCAATCCGACACAAAAGACAAAACCGGGGCGGAGATTTCCCCGCCCCTGCCGTATGGCCAACGCCATCAAAATGCGTCCGTCACTGTAGCGGCGGATGCGAAAGGAATGCTTCAGGACGTGAACCCGACCGAACCCAGGAACCGCAGGAATCCCGACCGGCCGGCGGAGTCGTCCTTGAAGACGCCGCAGTCGTGCAGCAGACGGACGCAGAACTGCCCGCACTGGGTGCGGATGCGCTCCATCGCCTCGTCGTAGCTCGCGGCTTCGCCCTCGGCCAGCATTCGTGTGAGCCAGGGCAGGTGTTTTTGCAGAGGGTGGGTCTCGTCGGCCAGCGCCGCGCTGTCCAGGGCATCCTGCCCGCAGAGAATGCGCGCCAGGCCGTCGAACTCCTCCTGCAGGCGTCCAGGCAGGATGAAGAGGCCCATGACCTCGATGAGACCGATGTTCTCCCGCTTGATGTGGTGCAGGTCGCCATGCACGTGGAAGATGCCCATCGGGTGCTCGTCGCTGGTGCGGTTGTTGCGCAGCACCAGGTCCAGCTCATACTGGCCGTCCCGCATGCGGGCGATGGGGGTGATGGCGTTGTGCGGGGTATCGCCGGTGTGGGCATGGATCTCGAGCCCGTGGTCGTCATATCCCAGCCAGGTGGTGAACACCCGGTCGGCCACGTCGACGAGCACCGCCGGGTCGGCGTGCCGCAGCCGCAGCACCGACATGGGCCAGCGCACGATGCCCGCCGTCAACCCCGCAACGCCAGCGGTCTGCAATGGCTGGTCGATGGGAGCCTCGGCCATGGGCATTGTCCACACCCCACCCTGGAAGTGGTCGTGGTTCAGGATGGAACCGCCCACGATGGGAATGCCGGCGTTGGAGCCAATGAAGTAGTGGGGGAAGCGCTGCAGGAACTCCAGCAGGCGCACGAACGTCTCCCGGCAGATGTGCATGGGCACATGCTCCTGCCGCAGCACGATGCAGTGCTCCTGGTAGTAGACATAGGGGGAATACTGGAAGTACCAAGGCTCGTCGTTCAGGCGCAGCGGCAGCATCCGCAGCGTCTGGCGGGCCGGGTGGTTCAGCCGCCCGGGGTAACCCACGTTGTCCACGCACAGCATACATTTGGGGTAGCCCACCTGTGGCAGGGTCTTTAAGCGGGCCACCTCGCGGGGGTCCTTCTCGGGCTTGCTCAGATTGATGGTGATCTGCATGGCACCGTAGGGGCTGTCCTGGGTCCAGGCGATGTTGTGGGCCACACGGTCGGCGCGGATATAGCCACTGTCGATGTTGAACTGATAAAACCAGTCGCAGGCGGCCTTGACACCCTGGTCGGCCTCAATCTCGTCAAAGCGCTCGCTGATCTCCGAGGGGCGGGGCATCATGCAGCCCATAAGGCGGGTGTCAAAGAGGTCACGTTCGGTCTCGGTGTCGTTCTCGATGATGCCCTGCTGCACGGCGTACGCCAGCAGGGGGTCCAGCACGGCGGCCAGTTCCTGCGGGTCGTCGGGGCGGGGGGCAGTGGCGGGCTCGGGTAGCCGCAGGGCATCCAGCAGGGCGTTTCGCGCCAAGGGCACGTCCAGCCCCGTCAGCATCCCCACCCGCAGGCCATATTGAAGCAGCCGCTCCACCCCTTGGGCGGCATCCTGTTGCGTCAGCATAGATCATTCTCCAGCATCATGATATACTTATGCGTATAGTATATACAATCGGTCGCGTTTTGAAAAGGCGCGGCGTCCTGAAGAGAAGGAGTGTGCAGATATGGATTCAGTCGTCGTGTATTACAGCTTCGGCGGCAACTGTGCCCTGGCAGCCCAGGCCCTGGCGGAGGCCACCGGGGGGCGGATAATCGCCCTGCGGGAGACAAAGCACCGTGGCACCGACAACGGCGCGGTGATGCGTGGGGCCATGGCGGCGATGCTGGGTCTGGGCAGCCGGTTGGCGGGCGCACCCTGGGACGAACTGGGAGATGCGAAGGTCGTCCACCTGCTGACGCCCATCTGGGCGGGCCAGCCAGCACCGGCGGTGCACAGCTTCCTGCGGCGCGCGTCGCTCGCCGGGCGGGAGGTTGTGCTCTACACCGTGCAGGCCGACCCCAGCGCCAGCGCGCCCAAGGCGGTGGAGCGGCTTCGCCGCTGGGTGGCCGCGCGGGGCGGCACGCTGCGCGCGGTGCATGGGTTCGTGGGCGCGAGCATCGGTGTGCCCCCGCGGCAGGAGCTGGCCGACGAGATCCGCGCCTTGCAGTAGACGGACTGGGCTTATCAACTTGAGAAAAAGGAAACGGCCGGGCGCATGCCCGGCCGTTAGAGTGTCAACAAACCCACTAGAATGAGCAGTGGGCAGCGAACCTCCCGCCGATTCATTCGGCGGGAGGAAAGAAAGCGCTGGTACGAGCAGATATGAAAACCCCGCCCGCAGACGTAACGTACCCCTAGTAACCTGCATGAGCGCTGTATTTTGCGGTCGGTCCATCGCAATACTTCGTATTGCTCGCATTGCTCTCAACGATTCTGATGAATCGTCTGCCGCAACGCGGGACTGAGAGTCGGCGACATGTGCGGCGAATCGGACACGCCGGATGCGTGTCCAACCGTCACGCCGTGAAGGCATTGCAACGCAATGCCTTAGCGCCAGGACGGCGCGTAAGGCGTGAACGGCGATTTGGCAGTAGCGAGAACAAGCTGTCTGAATCGCGGCTGTCGCAACAGTGACAGCCGCGGAAGTATGCTCAATCCGTTGGGAACAACTCCCCATCCCGCGTTTCACTGCCAGGGGTCAGTGCCGGCTCGGCCGTCTGCCCCTCCGCCGCCGGCAGGGCGATAAAGTAGGTCTCCAAATGCACCTTCAGGGGCTCCACCGTGGCTGTGGCGGCGGGCTTGTCCATCGCTTCTTTGCCGCCGGTCTGTATTTGCTCAGCTTCCTCGGCCCCTAGGTCGGTACGGTAGGTAGTTTGGAAGACCTGCACTTTGTTGTAGAGCTTCTCTTCCGCCAGGGTGGTCAGTATCTTGTTGAGGTTGGCCTCGGTGGCCACGAAGTCGACGGCAACGGTTTGGTAGAGCACCGAACCGTTGCTCTTCTCCTCGGCGTCGAAGGTGTACTGCACATCGGACGCGTTGCTGTCGAAGAGTTCATTGAGGTACAACAGCATTCGGGCACTGTCCATGCCGGTGGGTACCGTCGCTGTCTCACTGGCCAACTCGGCGTTCAGGCTTTCAAGTTCCGTCTGCACCTTGCTTTGGGCCTGGGCCTGGAATTCATGAATCTGCGCCTGCTGTTTGGCATCCTGCAGCGCCTGCTGGCTCAGCTGCTGCCGTTGTACCCAAGGCAGCAGGAAGTAGACCGCGTAGAGCACGATGGCCACGAAGAGACCGCCAAAGATTAGCAGATATTTCTCGCGTTTGCTCAGTGTCATGGGTTGTCACCGCCTTGGGTGGATTCCGCCGTGGTGGCGGTGGGTGCCGCGCTGTCCACCGGTGCGGTCAGCGGGTTGGTGCGCGGGGGGAAGGCCGCACTCACCGTGAACGATCGCAGGATGGGCTGGGGCGTGGCGGCGGGCGCGTCGGTGGCAGCGGTATCGGCTGCCATCTTCTGCAGCGGCTCGGCGTCCTCCACCGAGAGGAGGGCAACGCTCTGGAACACCCCGCTTTGCTGCAGGTTCACCACGACCTGGGCCACGTCGCGGTCAGCCTTGGCATGGCCGATGAGCTGGATGCCGTCGGTCGTCATGGAGACGCTCAGCAGGGTGACACTCTCAGGGCAGACACCCTGCAGCAGGGTCAAGAGTTCGGCGGGCGAGACATCCTCACTCTCCAGGGTGGCGAAGAGGGCTACCATCGCCTTGACCTGGTCGCGCTGGGCGGTGAGGTCGGTGAATTGGGTGTCAGCCGCGGTGCCGTCCAGTTGGCTCTGGGCCTGCTGCAGCTCACGGTTGAGGTTCCGCTCCAGCATCAGCGGTACGGCGAAAGCCACGTAACCCACCAGAGCCGCCACCAACAGCCCCAGCAGCAGGAAGGCCACACGGCGGCTGGCCCGCGCCTTGGCTGCCTCGTTGGAGACAAGGTTGATATCCCGCTTGAGGGTGGTGGAGCTGGCGAGGCGGAAACTGCCGGAGGTTTGCCGCCGGGGCGGTGTCACAGATTGCATGCTCATCAGCCTTCCACCTCCGTCAGGGTTGCGCCGACCGCCGCTGCCGCACCGCTCAACCAGGGGTTGGCGCTATCGCCCGCCCCAAAGAAGGGGGACAGCGGTTGGGTCAGCAGCTCCACCGCCTGCCCCGCGCGCTCGGCAATCAGGCCCGCGATGCCGGGGATGGCCGCGCCGCCCCCGCACAGGTAAAACCGGTCGATGGCCGCCATGCCATTGCGGGAGCGGAAGTAATCAATGACGCGAAGGGAATCAAAGAGCATCTGCTCCAGGTAGTCGCCCAGGGCGGCGACGGCTTCGGGGCTGGGGTCGCCGGCGCGGAGCCGCTCCCAGGCCGTGGTGGTGTCGGTCTGCAGGGTGGCAGCCAGGGTGTTCACCGCGGTGTTGAGCCCCACGGTGCTGATCTTGTTGACGTAGAACCGCCCCTGATGGTAGGTATCGGTGGTGGTGCTCTGCATGCCTAGGTCCATCACTACGCAGTTGCGCGGCTGGCCGGTCAGCAGGTTCACGAGCTTCTCCTTGGCGTTGGCGGATACATCCACCGACGCCACCCGCAGCCCCGCCGTCTTGAGGGCCTGCACATAGGCGGCCAGGGTGCTGTTCTGCACCGCCACAATCATCACGCGGTATTGGGTGGCGTCGCCCTCCTGCAGCACGTCCTGCACCTTGTAGTCGATGGTGTAGAGCGTGGGGTCCACCGCCAGATAGCCGGAGATCTCGTCAATCACGTTTTGCCGCAATTGCTCGGGCGTCATCTTGGGCAGGGTGGTGTGGCGGATGATGACGTCGTTGCCACTCAGCGTCAGCGCCACCGGGCCGCCGCCCAGCCGCCCGTCGGCAATGGCCCGCTTGACGGCTTGCCCCAGCAGGGCGGGGGACTGAATCTGGTTGCCAACGAGCACGCCCTCGGGCATGGTGGCCCAGCCGAAGCGCCAGCCCTGGGCACCGCCGGTGCTGCGCACGGCCTTCACGGCGGCCGAGCCGATGTCGACGCCGATGAGCTTTTTCGTTTGGATCTGCATGGGAAGCTCCTCTCGGATGCGTTAATCCTTGTCCTTGGGGTCGGTCTCACTCATGAAGATGGCACCGTTGACCGGCTGAATGAGCTGGGGCTCCCTGGTAGTGCCTGAGGTATCCAGCGGTGTGCCGTCCAGCTTGTCCAAGGCGGCATTGACGATGGACCCGTCGTACTTGAAGTCAAAGGAACCGTTGACTTTCACATTTCCCTTGGCCACCAACTGCCCGGTAATGCCAGCGCCGGAATAGATGACCGCATCGCCGTTGGTGTAGAAGAAGCCGCTACAGGTGCTCTCCAGGGACAGCTTCTTCTCTGCATACACCAGTGATTCACCGATGAAGTTGCCGCCGGTCATCTTGTATTCACCGCCCACATAATACTGTGCGTTGGTGCGGTTGGTGGAGCTGTCATTGAGGTCGCCTTTGCAGTAGAGTGTGACGTCCGTAGAATTCCCCCCGGAGATGGACACATTGCCACCACAGACGATTTTGCAGTTTTTCATCACGATGCCGTTGATCGTCACATTGCCCTTGCAGTAGACCTCCACTGGGCCGCTGGCCGAGCCACCCCAGGTGAAATCCCCATCGCAATAAAGGCGCACATAGCCAATCGTCGTGCTGCCAATGTTCACGTTCCCGCCGCCGTACAGCGTCAGCCAGTTGCCGGAGGTACCCTTGTAGCCACTGCCCCCGGTCAGCGTCAACGCCTTGTCGGATACGAACTGCCCACCGCCGGTCACGTCCATACCGCTCACGGTGTAGAAGGCACCGGCTGCGCCTTCCAGATAGAGCGGGGAGGGAATAATGGGCTTGTTTTTCTTATCCTTGGGGAAATTGCTGTCCGTTACAGTTTGACCATTGGTGATGACCGCAATGGACGGCGTCACCACGGCTGGCGCGGGCTTGGTAAAGCCCGGGTAACTCTCGTTCCAGGCGATGCCCATGATCGTCATTGGGTCAATCCACCCACCGGCCGAGCGATTGTTCATATAGAGACCATCACGCCAGGTTTCGGCGGCGTAGGCCTGTTCGGGGGTGGTAATGGCGCTATTTCTGCTCTTGTAGTCGCCCACCAAGATGGAGCCGTTACCAGTGCCCAATGAATTGTTGATGTGTACAGCGCTAGCAGAAGTCAAGTCCAGCGTCCCACCCGCGATGAGCGACTGCTCGCCGTAGGGCGGGGGAAGGCTGCCGGGGATGTAGGTGATGCCGTTGCGCTTGATGACGATGGAGGCCGTGACCGTGCGGGCGGCGCGGGCGCCGGTGGCGGTGGATTCGATGGTGAACCGGTAGGTGTCGCTGTCAATCTTGGCCGGCGTGAGGTAGGTGGTGGAGACGGTGTCGGGCCCAACACCGGCGTACACAGCCACCTCAGGGTCGGCAAAGGAAGCCGCCGCGTTGCTGCGGATGTTGGCAAAGAAGTTGTCGTACAGCACGTTGTATTCGGTCAGGTTGGCGGTATTGGCGCGGGCGATGGCCATGTCGTTGTAATAGTCCCGCACCTCGCGCTTGAGGTTATCGAGCGCCAGCTGGGCCGCGCCCTCGGCGGAGTAGTAGTTGCGCTCGTAGTTGTCGATGGTTGTGGATTGCTGGTAGTTTGCCACCGCCAGCGTGGTCATCGCCAGCCCCAGCGCCACCAGCACGATGAGCACCAGAAAGGTCGTGAGCAGCGCCGAGCCACGGTTGTTCATGAGAACGGTTGCATTTCGTTTGCGGTTCATGGCCATGCTCCTTTCAGGGGCTGGTGTGCAGCGACGTCTCCAGTGTCTGGCCGTCGTCGGCTGTCAGCGTCACGGTGAGGATGGTATCGGTGAGAGTGGCCGTGAGGGAGGTGATGTTGCGGGCAACCAGGCTGCTGCCGTAGTACAGCGCCCCGCCGGACACGCGGTAGACACCACCATCGGCCGTTACCGTCGCCCCATCGGTGGAGACTGAGCCGTCCGGCGCGTTCTTCACAACCTTGGAGAGGTGCAGCGCCGCCTCGCGCAGGGCGGTCTGGCTGACGGAGGATTCGGTGTGTTGGTTGTAGCTTTTGATGCCCAGCGTCAGCAGGGAGTAGGCCCCGGTGATGACCACCGCCAGCAGCCCCACGGCAATGAGCAGCTCCACCAGCGTCACGCCTTTGCGGTTGAGACGGTAGTTTCTCATCGTACCGTCACCTCCAGGCTGGGCTCGGCGGCGCTGGAGGGACTGCCGCTGCCGGCACTGTCATACACCATGCACACGGCGCTGACCATCATGGTCTTGGGCGGCGTGTCATTGGCATACTCGGCCAAGTGGGACGCGCCATCCACCGTGACCTCCTGGCTGGGGGCGCGGTAGAGCGCACACGCCGCGCCGCTCACGGTGATGGTGAAGGCCCCGGGCAGCGCCGCAGAACCGGTGTTGACGATGAGCACCAGCGGCTTGCCGGGCTTGGTACCACTCAGCGACACACCGCCCGACACCGAGTACCCCGTGCCGGAGACGGAGAGCGACACGTTGCCCGCCGAGCCGGTCTTGAGCACGCCGTCAGGCCCCACAAAGGTGGCACTGCCACCCTGGAAGATCAGGTGGGCGTAGCAGGCCTGTCCGCCGCCCACCAGGTCGGGGTAGGAGCCCGAGGGCACGACTTTGACCGAGGCAAACTTGCCGTGGTAGGGTTGTTTGCTGTATTGGGAGGCGAAGAGTTCCGTGTAGCTTTTGGCATACAGCTCTTCCGCCAGAGATTGCGCGGTATAGGCGCTGCCCACAATCTGTTCAGCGCTTTGGGTCGTGCGGATGTTGGCCGCCATCAGGTTCAGCAGGGGCAGCGCGATGATCGCCAGAATGAAGACGGCGACCAGCACCTCCAGCAGCGTCATGCCTTTTTCGTTTTGTAGGGGGGATAGCCTTTTCATGAGCCGATCATCAATCCTACCAGCATTTGAATCCAGAGTGCGTAACCGGCGAGGATTTCCTCGCCAAAGAGCAGGGCCACGAAGGAACCGACGGCCAGGAACGGGCCGAAGGGGAAATAACCGCCGGGCTTCACTTTCTTTGTCAGCAGCAGCACCCCACCCACCAGGCCCCCAGCCACCACCGCCAGCAGCAGCGCCAGCAGCACCAGCCGCAGCCCCAGGTAGAGCCCCACCACCGCCATGAGCTTCACGTCCCCGCCGCCCATGCCTTCCTTGCGAAGGAGCAGGCGGGAGAGCACATCCACCAGGAACAGCAGCCCCGCTGCCGCCAGCGCCCCGGTCAGATCGGTGCGCCAGGTTTGGGGGTGGAAGAAGGCCAGGCACAGAAGGCCCGCCGCTAGGCCGAAGAGCATGAGCCCATTGGGGATGATGCTGTGCTCGGCATCGATGAAGGCCACCGGGATGAGCACGGACACCAGCACCAGGGCGGGCAGCAACTGCCGGAGTTCTGGCAGCACGCAGTAGCAGAGAAGGTACAGCAGACCCGTCAGCAGCTCCACCGTGGGGTAGCGCGGGGCGATGGGTGCGCCGCAGTGGCGGCACCGGCCACGCAGGGCAAGGTAGCTGACCACCGGAATCAGGTCTCGCGCCGTCAGCCGCGCGTTGCAGGCCGGGCAGTGGGAGGGTGGCTTACGCAGGGAGATCTTGCGTGGGATGCGCCAGATGCAGACGTTGAGGAACGAGCCTATGCACAGCCCCAGCACATACACCCAAAGAGCGAAATACCACCATTGCCAGCCTTGTTGCATCGTTCACCTATTGCGTCGATGGAGGGAGGGGAACGGAACGCCGAAGCGCTCCGTTCCCCCGGTTGTCGTCACAGGTTGTTTTGGTCAGCCGCCCGCGGCAGGGGCGTGCACCACGGCTACGCCGTCCACCCACTGCACCGCATCAAACACGGTGTTGAAGTTGTTGCTGTCAAACACCGGCAAAAGCCCGGCACCGGAAAGGGCGGTCTCTGCAGCGTCCGCAGCGGTGGCATCGGTGATCCCGCCATCGTTGCTGGCGTTGTAGACGTTGATGGCGCCGCACAGGGTGCTCACGTCGCTGTCAAAAATACTGCTGCTGGCTTCGCTGCGCAGGTTGAGGAACGTGGGCACGGCCACGGCGGCTAGGATCGCCAGGATGGCGACGACGACGATGAGTTCGATGAGGGTAAAGCCTTTGTTGTTCTTCCTCTTGTGCATCAGGGCATACATGGGGGGCACCTCCGGTTTTTATTAGTATAGCGTTTCGCTATCACTTGCGCAATAAATGATCCCTGGCGTGGGAATTGTGTTTTCAGCCCAAGCCGCCCACCAGGCTGGCCATGCGGAACGTGGGCAGCAGGATGGAGAGCACCACGAACAGCACCATGCCGCCCAGCACAATGATGATGGCCGGCTCGATGGCCGCCGTCAGCCGGGCGATGGCCGTCTCGGTCTCGCTGTCGTAGTAGACGGCGGTCTGCTCCAGCATGTAATCAAGCTGGCCCGATTCCTCGCCCAGGCGTGTCATCTGGATGACCATGGGCGGGAAGGCGGCGATGGCCCCCAGCGGCCGGTACAGCGGCACGCCCTGCTGTATGGCGTCCTGGGCCGCCTTGAGCTCCTGCTCCACATAGGGGTTGGCAACCACCCGGGAGGTGATGTCCAGCGCCTGTGTCAGCGGCACGCCCGACGCCGTCATGGTGGAGAGGGTGCGCGTGAAGCGTGAGACCAACAGCTTCCGGTTGAGGGGCCCGAAGGCCGGAACCACCAGTGACAGCCGTGACAGCGCCACTTTGCCGCCGGGGGAGCGCTGATAGGCGTAGAAGAGCACGATGACGGCCAGCACAAAGGCAATGACAACCGGGTAATGGTGACGCAGGCCGTTGCTCATGGCAAGCAGGACGAGCGTGGGTTTGGGCAGCGTCGCCCCGGCATTCTCAAACACGCCCTGGAAGGTGGGCACGATGAAGATCAATAAAAACGTCACGATGACCAGAGCCAGACAGCTCACGATGGCGGGGTATACCATGGCGGTCTTGAATTTCTGAGACAGGTTGTACTCCTGACGGAAGTAGCCATGCAGGCGCTTGAGGCTGCCCTCCAGCGTGCCGGAGACTTCGCCCACCCGCAGCATGCTCATGAACACGCTGGGGAATCGGTCGGCGTGCTCCTCAAAGGAATCGGTCAGGCTCCGGCCGGTCAGCACCTTTTCATACACATCCCGCAGCACGCGTTGCAGGCGCTTGTTCTCGGTCTGCTGGGCCAAAATATCCAGCGCCTGCCCCACGGCAATGCCGGAGGAGAGGATGGTGGAGAACTGCTGGCAGAAGAGCGAGAGATCCTTGAGCGGGATTTTTCGCCCCAGTTCACGGTTCAGGCCCTGGCCGGTTTTTACCTCGGCGATGCGCAGCGGGTAGTAGGACCGTGCGCGAAGCATGTCCACCACGCCGCGGCGATCCTGCGCCTCGTAAAGGCCGTCGATCGTCCGCCCCGCTACGTTTGTCGCTGTGTATTGGAATTTAGCCACGTTACGACTCCTCCGTCACGCCAGCCAGGTATATCGGCCACATGTGCCTTGCTTGTATCTGTTTTCGATTGAGTATCTTGTAGATACCCACATTTTAGCACAAATATAGTACAAGTTACGACATGTTTACCAAGCGTCTCAAATTTTCCGGGTCCACGCAGTACCCCATGCACGCATCCCAGGTGATGCGCCCGGCTCGGTAGAGCCGCACGAGCGCCATGTCCATGGTAATCATGCCGCTTGCCCCGCTGGTTTGGATGGCGTTGTTGATCTGTGGCGTCTTCCCCTCGCGGATGAGGTTGCGGATGGCGGGGGAGGCCAGCATGATCTCCAGCGCCGGCACACGGCCGTGGCCACCGGCGTCGGGCAGCAGCTGCTGGGAGATGACCCCCTGCAGCACGGTGGAGAGCTGCACCCGCACCTGTGCCTGCTGGTAGGGCGGGAACACGTCGATGATGCGGTCGATCGTCTGTGCCGCACCGATGGTATGGAGGGTGGAGAACACCAGGTGCCCGGTCTCAGCCGCTGTGAGCGCGATGGCGATGGAATCGAGGTCGCGCATCTCACCGATGAGGATGACATCCGGGTCCTGCCGCAGCACACTGCGCAGACCGGTGGCATAGCTTTCGGTGTCGCTGCCGATCTCCCGCTGGTTGACGATGCTCCGTTTGTGACGGTGCAGGTACTCAATGGGATCCTCCAGCGTCATAATGTGGCAGTCCCGCCGCTCGTTCACGATGTCAATCATCGCCGCCAGGGTGGTGGACTTGCCGCTGCCGGTCGGGCCGGTCACCAGCACCAGGCCGCGAGGCAGCAGACTGAGCTCAGCCAGCATGGCCGGCAACCCCAGCTCACCGAGGGAGCGAATGCCAGGCGTGATGGACCGCAGCGCCGCGGCGCAAGCCCCCCGCTGGTGGTAGGCATTGATGCGGAAGCGGCTCATGCGGGTGGAGAGCGGTAAATCCAGCTCCCCCCGGTGGCAGAACTCCTGCCACTGGCTCTCCGTCAGTATCTGGCGCACGAATGCCTCGGTCTCGGCGCTGGTTAGTGCCGTCCCTTCAGTCACCAGCCGGCCGTTGACCCGGTAGGTGGGTGGCGCGCCGGCCGTGATGTGCAGGTCGGAGGCGTCGAGCTCGACCACTCGTTCCAATAGTTTGTTGGACTCCATCTCTCCTCCATTCAGCCGTCCTGCCGGTAGGCGACGCGCAGCGCTTCCTCGGCACTGATGGCCCCCTCGGCAGCCAGGCGCGCACATTCCTGCCCCAGCAGGCGCATGCCACGGGCTTTGGCGTGGTCCAGCATCCGTGTGAGCGATGCCTTTTGGTGGATCATGTCTCGCAGGGCGCGGTCGATGGGCAGGATTTCAAACACCGCCTGTCGCCCGCGGAAGCCGGTGCCGCCGCAGGCAGGGCACCCCCCGCCCCTACGGTACTCGCCATCCGCCGGGAGACCCAGCAGTGAAAGGACTTCAGGGTCGGGGTTGTAGGCTGTGGCGCACTGGGGGCAGTTGCACCGCACCAGCCGCTGGGCGATGACACCGGCCAGTGACGCTGCCACGAGGAAGGGTGGGATTCCCATGTCCTCAATGCGGGTGATGGCGCTGGCAGCGTCGTTGGTGTGGATGGTGGAGAGCACCAGATGGCCGGTGATGGCCGCGCGGATGGCGATTTCCACCGTCTCCTCGTCGCGGATCTCGCCCACCATGATGACGTTCGGGTCCTGCCGCAGCACGCTTCGCAGCCCCGCCGCGAAGTCCACACCCGCCTTGGGGTTCACCTGCACTTGGTTGATGCCCGTCAGCATGTACTCCACCGGGTCCTCGATGGTGATGATGTTCTTGCTGGGCTCGTTGAGCTCATGGAGCATGGTGTAGAGGGTCGTCGTTTTGCCACTGCCCGTGGGGCCGGAGATCAGCAGGATCCCGTGGGGGTTGCGCAGCAGCGCCGCAAACTGGGCCAGGTTGTCGGGCGTCATGCCAAGCTCTTCCTTGGGCAGCAGGAAGGAGGCGCGGTCCAGCAGGCGCAGCACAGCCTTCTCGCCGTGGATGGTGGGCACCGTGGAGACACGCACGTCGATGGCGCGCCCCGCCAGGTTGAGCTCCAACCGCCCATCCTGGGGCCTCCGGCGCTCGGCGATATCGAGGTTGCTCATGATCTTGATGCGGGCGATCATAGCCGGGTGGGCGTTCATGGGCGTGGTCAGCGCCTGCACCAGCGTGCCGTCAATGCGGAAGCGCACGCGCACCTCGGTCAGGCCCGGCTCGATGTGGATGTCGCTGGCGCGGGCGTTGGCGGCCTGCTCCAGCAGGGAGTTGACCAGCCGCACGATGGGGGCGGCGTTGACGCCGTCGGCAAGATCCGCGGTGCTGCCCAGGTCGGCCGCATCCGGCGTTCCCTCGCGCACGAAGTCCTCCAGCGCACGGGTGGCCTGTTTGCTGCCGTAGAGTTTGTTCATCGCCGTCACGATGGCCGGCCCCCGGGCCAGCATGGGCTGCACCTCCAGGCCGGAGACCGTTCGCACGTCGTCAATGGCCACGATGGAGAGGGGATCCTCCATGGCCACAAAGAGCCGGTTTCCCTCCCGCCGCACGGGCACCAGCGTGTGTCGCAGGGCAATCTGCGAGGGCACAAGCTGCTCCAGCTCCGCCGGGATGGAAACCGTATTGAGGTCGATGTAGGGGATGCCGAGCTGGAACTCCAGCATTTCGGTGATCTGCTGCTCGGTCACCCACTGGCGCTCTTTCAGGATGTCGCCGATGCGCCTGCCGTTTTCCTTCTGCAGGGCAAGGGCCTCGTCCAGTTGACCGCGGGTGATGAGACGGGCATCCACCAGCATTTCCCCTAAGAACCTTGGGCGAACGGCCATGCTATCACACTTTCTTCGGGGTTGATAACTACTAGATACCCCGATTTTATTGGTTCAAATGGTTTTGCGCGAATATTGCCACAACGTGTGCCCTTTATGCGCCAACGGAGGTGTAGCGCGGCAGCCCCAGGCGGTAGAAGACGAGGAATGCCACCGCCAGGAACGCCGCACCGGCCAGCGGCCACAGGAAGGCCGCCCCCAGGGTCACGCCCTTCCCCAGCAGCGCGCACACCGGCAGGTACACCACCGCCGCCAGCGGCACCACATAGGTGAAGAAGGTGCGGAAGGTATCGCCGTAGACCTCCATGGGGTAGCCGGCGATGTAGACGCCGCCGTAGCTGATGGCGTTGACCATCTCAATGGACTCGACCGAGAAAACGCTGAGGGTGGCCTGCAACACAAACATGCCGCCAAAGAGGAGGATGCCGCCGCAGGCCGCCCAAAGGAGCAGGAGCACCCGGGCCGCCGACCAGGCCACATGTACCCCCGCCAGGCCCAGCGCCAGCACCAGCACGCCCTGTGCCAGCCGCCCCACGCGGTTGATGCGGAACTCCGCCCCCAGCAGCTGCAGCGGCAGCGGGCGGGGCCGCAGCAGCATCCGATCGAGCTCGCCGTTTTGGATGAACCGGTTGAAGATGTCAAACCCGCGCCAGAGCGTGTCAGCCAGCGCGAAGGTGACATTGACCAGGCCGTAGAGCACCATGGCCTCGGCCAGCGTCCAGCCCGGGATGGCGCCAAAGCGCTCAAAGAGCGCCCACAGCCCCAGCGCGTCCAGGATGTTCCCAAGGAACACACCCACCGACACCAGCACGAAGTTAGCCCGGTACTGCCACTGAGACTTGACAGAGAGCTTGAGATAGATCCAGTACATGCGAAGACTTTCCATCGTTATCCTCCCAGGATGCAGAGCGAGCGCAGGTTGCGGGTCATGACCCAGTGGGCCAGCCCCAGGCAGACAACCGTCCACCCCAGCTGCAGTGCCAGCACCACCGGCCCCATGGCAGGGGCCAGCGCGCCAGTCCACAGCCGGCAGGGGAGGTCGGAGAGACCGGCAAAGGGATTGAGGAACAACAGCGTCTGCAGGCCATCGGGCAGCAGGGGCACCGGCAGGATGTTGCCGGCCAGCAGCATGGTGAGCGTGCGCACCATGAGCCGGATGCCATCGCCGGTGACGGAGCGGAAGCAGACCATGGCCAGGACGCAGTTGATGGCTGATGACAGCACCGCCGCGCCCAAGATGGTGACGGCAAACATCAACCCGCCCAGGGGCGTCGGCGGCAGCAGGCGGTAGGCCCCCGGCAGCAGCATGGTCACCGGCAGCATGGGCAGCGCCCGCAGCGTCACCGCCGCCGCGCAGGCCGCCAGCGACCGCACAAAATACTGCCCCAGCAGAGACGTGGGCTTGAGCAGGTTGTAGGCGATCTGCCCGGTACGTACCTCGGCGTCCAGTTCCTCCAGCCCCCAGGGCATCAGCCGCAGAAAGAGCTGGCCCAGCCAGATGTAGCTGACGGCCTGGGCGGCAGTCATGGGCTGGTCGGCACTGCCTGCGCGGAAGAACGCCAGTACGATCATCACCCGCGCGAAGCCGAAGACCAGTTGGGTGGACACGCCAGCCCAGGCCGCGGCGCGGTATTGCAACCCCGCGCGGAACCGGGCCACGAACCAGGCGGCGGCCACCGACGGGCTCACGCTTCACCCCCCGCGGCCCGGGCGTAGAGCCGCGCGATGATCTCATCGACCGAGCCTTCCTCCACCCGGAACTGCCCAGGGGAGCCGTAGTGGCCCAGCGCCTCCAGCAGCGCACCGGCCGAGAGCTGCTCGGGGTCGAAGCGCACGGTGGGGAGGTCGTCATCGCTCCAAGCCGCACCGGCGGGCAGGGGGCAGTGGGGGAAGGCACCATCCTCCAGCACCAGTTGGCGCTGGGCCCCGGCGGTGCGCTTCAGTTCCCCAAAGCCGCCGTCAAACAACAGCCGCCCCTGGGCAATGAAGATGACACGCCCCGTCAGCGCGGCGATGTCGTCCATGTCGTGGGTCGTCAGCAGTACCGTTAGCCCTTCCTCGCGGTTGAGCTCCTTGAGGAACGCCCGCAGCGCCAGCCGGCTGGGGGCATCCAGCCCCAGCGTGGGTTCATCCAGGAACAGGATGGACGGGCTATGCAGCAGTGCTGCCGCGATGTCGCACCGCTGCCGCTGGCCCAGGGAGAGCTGCCGCACCGGTTGGGAGAGCAGCGTCCCACTGATGGCGAGCATGTCCGTCAGCCGTTCCAGCCGCTGCCGGTAGCGGTCGGGCTCCACCCGGTAGATGTGTTGCAGCAGGTCGAAGCTGTCGCGCACCGGCAAGTCCCACATGAGTTGGGTGCGCTGGCCAAACATCACGCCGATGTGGGCCACATGCTCCCGCCGCTGGTGCCAGGGCGTGCGGCCCAGTACCGACACCTGCCCGCCGGTGGGGGTGAGGATGCCAGAGAGGGCCTTGACCGTCGTCGACTTGCCCGCACCGTTGGGGCCGATATAGCCGACCATCTCGCCCGCCTCGATGGAAAAATTCACGTCGCGCAGGGCGTCCACCGTGCGCACCTGTCGCCGCACCACCCCCCGCAGCGCGCCCAAGCGCCCCGCGGGCCGCACTGGCACGCGGTACTGCATGCTGAGGCCGTCCACCTCAATCTGTGGCATAAGCACCTCCCATGGCCTGTATTTGGTTGTCATTTTTTGGAAAGGGCGTTTAGTATAGCAGATCGGAAATGAACATGCAATACCATTGCGGGGACGGGGCAGCCTCGGGAGCCTTTTCAACCAAATTCCGCCAGCACAGCCAGTTTCCGAAAGTGTTTTCCATAGGGTCGGCACACATACTATCGTCGCCAGATGGTACGGAGGAATGCCCATGGAAGTGCTCATGATCGCGGTACAACTCTTTTTCAGCATCGTCATCGGTGTGTATTTTCTCTTTCAGCTCAAGAGCCAGCAGAGCACCCGCACGGCGGTGACCCACGACAGCCGCAAGGAGATGGAAAAACTGGCGCGCCTGCGGCAGATCGCCTTGACCAAGCCCCTGAGCGAGAAGGTGCGGCCCCAGCATATGCAGGAGATCATCGGCCAGGAGGAGGGCATCAAGGCCCTGCGGGCGGCGCTCTGCGGCCCCAACCCCCAGCACGTGCTCATCTATGGCCCGCCCGGGATAGGCAAGACCTGTGCCGCGCGTCTGGTGCTCAGCGAAGCCCGGGCCAACCGTGCGTCGCCCTTCGGGCGGGAGTCCCGTTTCATCGAGATGGACGCCACCTGTGTGCGCTTTGACGAGCGCAGCATTGCCGACCCGCTCATTGGCTCGGTGCACGACCCCATCTACCAGGGTGCGGGGGCCATGGGCGTGGCGGGCGTGCCCCAGCCCAAGCCTGGCGCGGTCACCAAGGCCCACGGCGGCATCCTGTTCCTCGATGAAATCGGCGAGCTGCACCCCACCCAGATGAACAAGCTCCTCAAGGTGCTGGAGGACCGGCGCGTGTACTTCGAGAGCGCCTATTACAGCGAGAGTGACACCAACATTCCCTCCTACATCCACGACATCTTCAAGAACGGCCTGCCTGCGGACTTCCGCCTGGTTGGTGCTACCACCCGCAACCCACAGGACATGCCGCCCGCCATCCGCAGCCGGTGTGTGGAGGTGTTCTTCCGCCCGCTGGAGGCCGAGGAGCTCTCTCAAATCGCCTGGGGCGCGTCGGCCAAGGCCGCCGTGCCGCTGGAGGAAGGCTGTGCCGATGCTGTGGGGCAGTACTCTGCCAACGGACGTGACGCGGTCAACATCGTGCAGATGGCAGCGGGGCTCGCGATGAGCGAGGGGCGGGAGGCCATCAGCATGGGCGATGTGGAGTGGGTGCTGAACAACGGTGATTACAGCCCCAGCCGAAAGGTGCGGGTGCCCAAGAAGCCAGCCGTGGGCGTCGTCAACGGCATGGCAGTCTGCGGGCCCCAGCAGGGTGCGGTCATGACCATTGAGGCCATTGCCACCCGGGCAGCGGTTGGCGCGGGGCACCTCAGCCTGACTGGCGTGCTGGAGGAGGAGGAGATGGGATCCCCCGGCCACATGGTGCGCCGCAAGAGCGCCGTGCGTGCCAGTGTGGAGAATGTCTGCACCATGCTGCGCTCCACGGTGGGCATCGACACCGCCGATTATAACATCCACATCAACTTCCCCGGCGGTGTGCCGGTGGACGGCCCCTCGGCGGGGCTCTCCATCGCCTGTGCGCTTTACTCGGCCATCACTGGGGCCAAGGTCGACAACCTGCTGGCGCTGACGGGGGAGATGTCCATCCGCGGCGACGTGTACCCGGTGGGCGGTGTGCCGGCCAAGCTCAAGGCGGCCCAGGCCGCCGGGGCCACCCGCGCCTACATCCCGGCCTCCAACTGGCAGCAGAACTTTGAGACCATGAGCATTCAGGTCATCCCCGTGCGGCACTTCTTTGACATCCTCAGCGACGGCGGGGCCTTCCTGCCGGAGGAGACGGCGCGCCCGGCAGCCTACCCTGCGGTGGCGGCGTCGGTGCTGAGCGCCCGGGCCGAGCGGCCCTTGTAGTACCCCGGCAGCGGA
>JAEWRW010000022.1 GCA_023398815.1 Bacillota bacterium | reverse complement strand
GTATGGAGTGGTGGGCCGAAGCACCGACATTGCTGCCGGCTGCACGATGGCCATCCTGCGCTTTGACGATATGCCAGGCGCTCAAAAAGCCCCTGTAAAAACATACCAGGGCATTAATACAAACGCCATATTCCTCGGCGACCATAGCCGGACGGGTATAGGGAATTTATTTGTGCCAGGCGTAAGAATAGGCGCGAATTCCACTCTGGGGCCGGGGCTTGTCGTAAATAAAGATATCCCGGATAATAAAATGGTGTTGGTTAAACAGGAAACGGCGGAAACCGAGTGGGACCCCCAAAGATACGGATGGTAAAACAAACAGCACTTTCCCACAGAAAGCAAGGATGGCATTCTCTGAGAGGTGTGCCGTCCAGAAAAGTGCAGCTATGAAAAAAGAAATTGAAAGAGGAATCGTGATGACAAGCTTTCATTACAAGATACAAAGCAGCATGGGTCTTCACGCAAGGCCTACGGGGATCATGGTAAAGCGGCTGAAACCTTTGGATGCACAGGTCATCATCCGGTGCGGTGAACGCAGCGCCGATGCCAAAAAACTGTTTTCTGTCATGAGCATGGCCGTAAAGCAGGGAGAGACCGTCACAATTGAGATAGACGGACCGGAGGAAGAAACCCTTAAAGAAGAACTGTCTGCTTTTTTCTCTGAACATTTTTGACCAAAGGCAAATGATAGAACTATACGGAAAAAATCAGAAAAAGCATTGTTGCAAAAAGGGCCCGCCTGATGTTAATCATCAAGTGCCCTTTCTTAACAATTGTCTGTCCCATTTCAATGGTTCAGTATTCCGACCATACACATCAGGGTCACAATTTTTTTATTTAATGAATTTATAATATCGGTGCCCTATGAAAAGAGCATACTCTTGAAGAAGCCTCCGGAAGAATACGATCCTAAGAAAATTGGATTATAAGCTAATTCAGAAGGAATGGACGGCCAAAGGGTCGGACTTGTTTAGTGAGTATCAGAAATTTCAAGTAAACCAAATGAGAACGGGTACAGTTAGATTTCTTGTGAAGAAGGGAGAAACCGTACAGAAAGGGCAGGTGATCGCCCTGGTCGGAAGCACCGGAGAATCCACCGGGAACCACTGCCACTTTGAAATCCGTGTAAACGGAAAAGCTGTTGATCCGATGGGCTTCCTGAAATGAAAACTGTTATTTTTTCTCTGCTTTAGGCGCTCATTTTCGCTGAAATCCTTTGATAAACCAGCTGGAAAGGGCTATAATATAATTATTAAAAGGAGGGCTGACCAATGAAAGATATTGAGAAAATAATAGGTGAAGTCAATGGCACAATGGCCGTGGAAGGTATGCCCTTAACAGAACAGGATAAGCAGAGACTGCGTGAATGTATCACAGGAAAAACATCCTATGACGATATGGTAAAAGAGCTTGTGAAAAAGCATACCGCTCGACCTGCCAGATAATTTCACGGATGATTGTCAAAGAAATAATATCAGAATAATAACAGGTCATTAGAACCATCGGATAACAATATCCGATGGTTTTTTGTATCCCAAAACCACACGTTAGACGTGTGGTTCGGTAAGAATTATATAGTTGAATAAAAGAGATCCCTTGATACAATAAAATTGCGGTCTGTCAGCTGCAAAATAAAGTATCAAGGGGGCATTCACGATGGTGAATGATATCAATAGTTTAGCTCATACGAAGTGGAATTGCAAATATCACATAGTTTTTGCGCCGAAGTATAGAAGAAAAATATTTTACAGTCAGAAACGGGCAGAAATAGGAAAAGTATTGAGACAGCTTTGTGAATGGAAAGGTGCAAAAATAATAGAAGCAGAAGTATGCCCAGACCATATTCACATGCTGGTTGAGATACCGCCAAAGATTTCGGTATCAAGTTTCATGGGATATCTCAAAGGGAAAAGTAGCACAATGCTGTATGAGCAATTCGGCGAATTAAAATATAAGTACCGAAATCGAGAATTTTGGTGTAAAGGATATTACGTAGATACAGTAGGGAAAAATGAAAGCCGAATTGCGGAGTACATCAAGAATCAGCTAAAAGAAGATGAAATGGGCGAACAATTAACATTTGGCCAGAGTAGCCCGTTTACGGGCCGCAAGTAACAATCTTAGCGCAACTGGCAGATCGTGCTTACGTGTTTGACACGTGGCGAAGAACAGAGGGCTTTGCCCGCATGTGAAAAACCACCGGCTTGGCCGGTGGATGTTTATATTACTGTTCCATCCGAAAAAGCGAAAGTGAAACTAAAAACCGCTCCCAAGGCTTCAGCTATTTTTTCAATTTCTTCAGTTGAAAACTTATCTGTTTTCATTCTTTGGTTAAAAGCAGACGGCGAAGTCCCTATGCAGCGTGCCAATTCTGCCTCACTCATGTTTTTATAAGCTAAAGCCATTTTGACTTTTTGACAGATTTTCATGTTATCACCCTTTCACCTAAAGTATAAAGGTTATTCTATATAATGTCAAGTTTATATCAACAACATCAAGGAAATACTAAAGGTTTTTCTTGATGTTGTTTAGATTTTCCTATATAATATTAGTATACCAAGGAAAGGGGCGGTCAAGAGTGAAAAGAATGAAAAACGGTAAGGTGCACATGGAACTCAATCAAGTTAGCTGGGACGCAGGCTACACAATGG
>JAEWRW010000032.1 GCA_023398815.1 Bacillota bacterium | reverse complement strand
CGGACATGGCTTTCTCCTTTGCTTGGTTCGATGTTTTGTCGCAACTTACATTCTACCAAGCGAGTTCGGCCATGTCCTTCCTTTTCAGGCCACTTTTTCATTTGTGCGAAAAATAGCTTACATTATCTTTGTACCGACCTTAAGGCCATACTACAAAGCTGCCTGCATAAGCTGATTTTCAGTGTCTTGAATCCTTTCTTCTAACGATTCCAACTCATTCTTAATGTCTGCCATCGCACTTGATTGCATTGTATACTTGTTCATCTGCTCCATGAGATCGGGCGATGATAAAGATAAATGAGAACTCGCAAATGTGCCTGGAAATTGGAATCTCTTTACCTCATTATTGAAATCAACTACAAGAATATTGTCGATACAAGACACCACTATTCCTGTTTGAAAAACCTTATGAGTAACCGTTTCACCAACTATGGGGGGTTGTTCATTTCTGTTTTGCATTATTGTCTGCAGTTGACACTCTTTTTCATGATATTCCATCTGCAGCCGTTCAAGTTCACCTGTTAATCTGTCTATTTCGTTTTTCTTTTGCAGTGATGCTTTCGAGAATGCTATTTCCTCATAAAGCCTGTATGCATGAGCGCAGTAGATAATATCAAATACAAGAATATGCAGTCGATCTTCCACGTTGATGCCTTTCTCTTTGATTCTCCTCGTGTGTAGTTCCAGTATTTCATCGTTGTACTTGATCTCATTGAGGAGCAGATCGCACATTCTATAGTATTTTTCAAGCGAAAACGTCATCCCCGTTCCAATATCCTCGTCAAAGTCGATGAATTCCGCCATAGCCGTAGCACGGGAAGACCTATACAGGAAATTCTCACCTGGTTGCCAGAGATTGAGGTATCCAATTACATCCGCAACTTCCTGGGGATATTTCCATGAGCCCTTGGCGTACTTGTCGATAAGGTGATTGATTTTTTCTTTGAAAGCTTCAGCCCTTCCTTGCCTTTTGTTAAGGTCACCTTTATCATCAACGAAAAGCTCGCGAAAACACTTACGTACAAACTCGGATTCATTGTGTTTGAAAAGAAGACGAATGCCACCAGTGGGCTGCTTCACATTATCATCAATTAAAACATCGGATTCTTTCAAAGAAGCTTTGAACATTGCCGGGAAGTCTTCGGCATCAATATTCCAATTATCATGAAAGCACTGAACAGCACGCCATTTGAAGCCTTCATCATGGGCAACGCCGTTATTGAATTCATCAAAGCGTAGGACGTACTTCCTAAGGATTGATGATAAATTCACTTTGTCCATGAGTTAGCCTCCTCACGCATACAAACATTGTTTGCGTTTGCTCTTGTTGTGAATGAGATCAAGTTGCTCGACTCCATTGTATAACTCAAAGTGATGCCGAACTACATCTTCTCCATATTAATAAAGTATATTACATCTCCCTAAATATATCAAATGCTAGACTAGTGCTTCCGCGCTAGTCCTGTTTGGGCGTTTCCTCCCACTCAAACCCATCCCCCCATCGCAGATCCTTGGCGGCGCGGTAGCGTTCGCCCTGGCTGCGGGTGACGGTGGCGTTTTCTTCGCCCCTCGGTGTGCACAGGGTGAGCCGCAGGTGCCCCTTGCGCACGAGGGGGTGGCGCAGCACCCGGGCTGGTGTGGGCTGGGCCGGCAGGCGGGAAAATGCCACATAGCTGTACTTCTCGTCCTCGTAGGCCAGCTCGCCGCCCTTGGCCTGCCGGTGCAGGCGGGTGCGAGCCACCCGCTGGGAGAAGTGGCACCAGTTCCCTCCCTCCATGGGGCAGGGCACCGGGCCGGGGCAGGGGGCCGCCATGGCCGCCCCCAGGGCCAGCAGCTGCGCCCGCGCGGCGCGCACCACGGCAAAGCCCGCCGGAGTGCCGGGCTCTACCAGCACCAGCATGCCGCCGGTGACCTGCCACAGGCGCTCCACCAACGCGGCGCGCTTGTCCACTGCCACCTCTCCCAGCATGTAGCAGCACAGCGTCAGGTCGTGTGGCGGCACCTCCCAGGGGCCGGTGGCGTCGGCAGTGAGCCAGTGGGCTTGCCAGGGTGCGGCAGCCCGTTGCTCCAGCCGTTGGCCCAGGGCAATCATCGCAGGTTCCCGCTCCAGGTGGGTCACCTGGCGCACCCCCGGCCAGCGGCCCACCGCCGCCCAGGCTGCCGTGCCCGGGCCCGCGCCCACATCCAGCACTGTAGCGGGTGACCAGTCCGGCAGGGCATCGCCCGCCGCCGCCAGCGCCGCGCCAATGGCCCCATGGGTGGCGGGCAGGCGGGTAACGGCATAGGCCGCCGCGTCGCCCGGGCCGGTCAGCAGGCTTTGCCCCCGGCGTTCCTCCCCCCGGTACCGGGCGGAGAGACCCTCGGAGAGGCGTGCCACCGTGGCCGGCGGCAGGGCGGCAAGTTCTTCCTCAATGGCGGTGCGCAGCGCGTGAGGCAGTTCCATCTCACACCTCCGCCCGTGGGTTGGCCGCCCGCAGAATGTGGTACCCGGCGTCCCGTTCCAGCACAGCTACGTCGGCAAAGAGTCCCTCCAGATGCTTCTGGGCCGAGGGAGCCCCCTGCTTGCGCTGCAGCACCAGGTAGAAGGCCCCGCCGGGCCGCAGCCGCCGGGCGGCCTCGGCAAACCAGGGGTAATACACCGCCTTGCCGGCCCGTACCGGCGGGTTCGTCAGGATGGCGTCAAAGCTGCCCTCCACCGCGGCAAAGCCGTCGCTCTCCAGGCAGGTCACGGCCACGCCGTGGCGGGCGGCGTTGCGGCGGGCTAGGGCCAACGCGCGGGCGTTGACGTCGCACAGCACAAGCTCGGTGACGGCAGGGTGGGTGAGCCCCACGGCCACCCCCACAAAGCCATAGCCGCAGCCCAAATCCAGCACCCGGCCATGGAGGGGTGGGAGGCTGGCAACGAGCAGGCGGCTGCCGAAGTCTACATGCCCCCGGCTGAAGACCCCCCGGTCGGTCACAAACTCCACCGTTTTGCCGTCGTGTTCCCACGTGGCCACAGCCTCCCGGCTCTCACTGGTGGGGTCCTTGGTGAAGTATTGCTCGCCCATGGCGTCCTCCGTCGTCGTTTGCCCCCATCCTACCATAAAAGGCCTGTTCTGTGGTATAGTCTGGGGGAAATGGAGGGGAGCCGATGGCGGGGGAACGCAATGGCATTGGCCGGGAGAGCGATCTCTATGGCCCGGTCAAGGCCTACTTTGAGCAGGACGGGTGGCAGATGAAGGGCGAGGTGGCCCACTGCGACGGCCTTGCCCTGCGGGAGGGTCGGGTGCTGGCGGTGGAGATGAAGCTGACGCTCAATCTCGACCTCATTCTGCAGGGGGTGGAGCGGCAGAAGATGGCCGACGTCGTCTACCTGGTGGTGCCGCGCAAGCCCAAGGCCATGGCGACTCGCCGCTGGCTTGCCCTGCTGCGCCTGCTGGAGCGGCAGAACCTGGGGTTGCTCATCGTGACGCGGCAGGCCGGGCGGGAGCCGGTGGAGGAACTGCTGACACCGGGGGAGGAGCGAGCCACCCGCCCCAAGGGTGTGGCCGCGGTGCGGCGGCGGGCTGCCCTGCGGGAGTTTGATGCCCGCAGCGGCGACCGCAACACCGGCGGTGTCACTGGTGAGAAGCTGATGACCGCCTACCGCGAGACGGCGTTGCGGCTGGCTTCAGTCATCGCCGAGCGTGGCCCGTCCACGGCTAAGGAGCTCAAGCAACCCGGGGAGGAGTGCCGCCCCCTCAACCGCCTGATGTACCTCAACCACTACAACTGGTTCCAACCGGCGGGGCAGGGCCGCTACGACCTGACCGACGCCGGGCGGGCGGCGCTGGGCCTCTATGCCCTGCCCGGGCCGGTGGAGGACGACGGCTTTGGCGGCGCGCCGGGGCAGGACTGACTTTCCTACGAATCAAAGGACATGGAGAGAAGCGCAGAACCTCCCGCCGACTCATTCGGCAAATGTGGCAACGGCGGCATTTGCGACAGGCGGTCGTTCGCCCGCCCGCTGACATACCCACCCCTCTGTGTGCATAGGGTACTATGACGGGGGTGGGGACGATGGATGGGCCGGACGACGTGCGGGAACGCCTAAAGCTGCCGGTGCAGCGGCGGGTGAAGAAGCTCATCCGCCTGCGCAACCGCCAGCGGCTATGGGGGGTGGCCGGGGTGCTGTCGGCTATCACAGCTGCCGCGCCGCCCACGCTCTACCTGCTCACGGGCATCCACCCGGCGGTCAACGACGCCAACGTATTCGACTTCTCCCGCGCGTGGGTGGCTCCGCTCGTGATGATCGGCACGGGGCTCTTTGGCACGCTGCTCTTCTACCGCCAGTACCGCAAGGACAAGGACAAGTACGACCGCATCCGCGCCGGGGCGGTGGAGCTCATCCGCGCGGCCGACCCCATCTGCGAGTGCCGGTGGATCCCCTGCGATTGCAAGGACAACCTGGTGCGCCAGATGAAGGAGCGCCACGACATCAACCTGTCCTATTGATTGTATATACCATGGGGCATGTTCGGGCCGGTTTTGCTTTTTTCTTGGGGCCAAAGGGCTTATAATGAAACCAACAATATTTGGGAGGTAGCCTTATGGCCGGCATCAAGGGCTTGGCCCACATCGGCGTGTTCACCGCTGATCTGGACACTTCGCTGGATTTCTACTGCAACAAGATGGGGTTTGAACTCTTTTACAGCATGGACATGCCCGCCACCCGCCTGCGGTTCATCCGCGCCGGTGGTTGCATCATTGAGCTCATCAACCCCGCTGACTACCAGGGCGGGCGGCCCACCGACGGAGTCGTGGCCCACATCGCCATCGAGGTGGAGGACCTGCGTGCCTACGCGGTCCAGCTCAAGGCCAAGGGCGTGGCGCTCGATCTTGAGAAGATCTCCGTGCTGCCCAAGCTCTTCCCCACCGGCAGCACCAATCTCTTTTTCCTCGGGCCAAACGGGGAATCGCTGGAGCTCTACGAATACGTCGGCGCTTGACGCCGAAGATGGAGGACGCACCCATGAAGAAGATTGGTTTGCAGATGTACTCCCTGCGCGACTACACCGACAAGGATCTCATCGGCACCCTGAAGGATGTCGCCAGCATTGGCGTCAAGGGCATTGAGTTTGCCGGGTATTTCGGCCACAGCGCCGCCGAGCTCAAGGGGGTGTTGGCCGACCTGGGCCTTTCGCCCGCCGGCAGCCATATTGGCTGGGGTCAGATGGAGACCGACGACAAGCTCGCCGAGGTCATTGCGTACAGCGCCGCCCTGGGCGACCCCTATGTCATTTGCCCCGGTCTGCCCAAGGAGATGTGGGAGAGCCGTGACGCTTGGCTTGCCACGGCGGAGAAGTTCAACCACATTGGTGAGAAGGTTGCCGCCGCCGGCATGAAGTTCGCCTACCACAACCACAGTTTCGAGTTTGAGACCTATGACGGCGAGTTCGGGCTGGACATCCTCTTTGACCATGTGGACCCGCGCTATGTGCGTATGGAGCTTGACACCTGCTGGTGCGATGTGACAGGGAAACTGAAGTCCACCGACTACATGCGCAAGCGCGCCGCCCACCTGGAGCTTTTGCACATCAAAGAGATCACCGCCATCGGCGACCCCACGGGTAAGGTCATCGGCCAGGGCGCGATGGACTTCAAGGCCATCTGCGCGCTGGGCCGTGAGTTGGGCGTGGCTTGGTACACCATCGAGCACGAGGAGCGTGACGGCAACGAACTTGCTGACATCGCCGCCGGCGTGAAGTATCTGGAGACGATCCTTTAGCAAAGGCTTTCGCGACCGCCGCTGTTGCGACGGCCGCGAATCAGACTACTCGTTCTCGTGATAGCAAGATCGCCGTTCACGCCTTATGCGCCGTCCTGGCGCTAAGGCATCGCACGGCAATGCCTTCCGGGATGCTTGGGCGAGCAGCACGCGAAGCGTGCGACCAGCCACGGCGTGACGGTTGGACACGCATCCTGCGTGTCTGGTTCGCCGCACATGTCGCCGACTCTCAGTCCCGCGTTGCGGCAGACGATTCTTCAGAATCGTTGAGAGCAACGCGAGCAATACGAAGTATTGCGATGGACCGATCACAAACTGTTGCTCTCGTGCGGGCTTCTAGGGATACGTTGAGCCTTCGGGCAAGATTCTTTTCTGCTCTCACTGACCTTGACTTTCCTCCCGCCGAATGAATCGGCGGGAGGTTCTTCTCTCATTGCTCCATCAAGGGTTTGTAGACACTCGAAGACCGGGCTGCCACTGGCAACCGGGCCTTTTGTTTGTCTGGTGTCCATAACAGTAGCGATGCCCGCTGGCGCTCAGCCCTGCACCCGCCCGATGGGCAGCCACAGGCGGAAGCCGGCCAGCCCCCGGTCACCCGTTCGCTCGCCGGTGAACCACTCGGGGTGAAACATGTGCTCCTCCCAATAGGGCCGCTGCCCCAGTTCAAAAGCGTACCCGCCCATCTCCTGCAGGCATTCGGCCATCACGCCATACGCGGTCTGCATGGAGGTGCCGATGTCGATGTCCCCAGCCTCGTTGTACTCGTTGAGCGCCACGTCGCCAATGAGGTACAGGCCCTTGGGGGCGTCCACCACCTCGGCACCACGAAAGGTGGGTGCCCCGGCCTCATCCTCCAACAGGAACATCTGCGCCATGTATTCATGGGTGCCGATCTCCTCGTCTGGCTGGTGATCCTCACCCTCGGGGTGGTGCCCCTTGGGCGCGCAGCCCAGGTACCGGCGCGCGGCGCAATCGGGCAGGTTGGCCGCCGCCCATTGCTGCATGGCCTCCCAAGCGGCCTGCTCCGGGCCTTGGCAGTTGACGAAGAAGGACACGACCTTTTCGGCGTGGTGTTCCTCGATGCGTACGATTGGCCTTGTGCCCATGTTGAGGTTGCCTCCGTTTCGGGTAACGCGAAAGACGATACGGGGGAAAGCTGCCGCCACCCCCAGCTTGCGGGCCGTGGTGGGCGAGACGCCATGAAAGGCCTGAAAGACCCGGGTGAAGGCCTCGGGTGATTCGTAGGCGAACGTTGCAGCCAGGTCAGCCACGCGGACGGGGGTGGCCAGAAGCTCCTGGCCGGCCAGCGCCATGCGCCGTCGCCGCACGTACTCCGCCGGGGAGAGATCGGTTGCCAACGCGAACATCCGCTGGAAGCGGGAGAGTGAGCAACAGGCGATGCGTGCCGCTTCCTCAAAATCCACCCGTTCGCCCAGGTGGGCTTCCAGGTAGTCAATGGCGTCGTTCATCCTACCCAACCATTCCATGGGATCACCTCGCGGCCATCATATCATATCTCACTCAGAGATGCCTTGCAGGGAGCGGCCCGATCTGCTAGAACCCACACAAGTATAGCCGCCGGAAGGCCGCGTCAATTGGTGGCGTTGCCCTACTTGCCCCCCGTGCCCTGCCGCTGCAGGGCGCGGTACGCCCGGGGGGACATGCCGGCTGTGCGCCGGAACGTGCGGGAGAAGTGAGCCGGGTCCGCAAAGCCCACCAGGCGGCCCACGGCTGCGACGGCCCGGTCGCTCTGGCGCAGCAGCTGGGCGGCGCGGGCTACCCGCACACCCGTCAGGTACTCCACAAAGGTCTGGCGGGTCAATTGCTTGAAGAGGTAACAGAACGTGGTGCGGGAGACTGTGGACAGTCGGCACATCTCGTCGAGCGTCAGCGGCTCGGCGAAGTGCTCGTCCACGTGGCGGATGGCGTCCTCCACCAGGGTGCGGCAGCGGTTGTAGGCCGCGGTGGATGCCTCGTGGGAGGGTGCCTCCACATACTCCCGGCAGAAGACGAGCAGCAGCTCCAGGATCATGACGCGAAGCGCGTCCTCGTGGAAGGCGGGTTTTTGGGTGTATTCCTCCAGCATGGCACGGAGCAACCGCTCCACCCGCTGGCGGGCTTCCTCACGGAAGGCAAAGCGCGGGGTCACGTCGTTGCGGCGCTGCTCAAAGAGCAGCATGAAGGAGAACCCCAGCGCGGTGTCGTGCAGCGCCTGGTACCCGGGGTTAGGCCCCTCGCCCAGGCACTGCTCCATGGAGAATTCACAGCAGAGGACGGCAGAATCCTCCCCCAGCGTGGTGCGGTGCTCGATGCCCGGCGGCAGCAGAAAGGCCTCGCCCTGCGCCATCTCGTGGGTGCGGCCCTCCACCCAGTGGTGGCAGCTGCCGCGGGCGACGTACCAGATCTGCGTGTAGTCATGGGAATGGAGAAGCTGGCCCGACTGCCGGGCCGAGGTCAGCTGGTAAATCTTGCAGAACCCGTTTTCGGTAAACGTCTCGCCCACTTCAAAGCGCGGCGGGGTCTGGGGCACGTCCATGGGGCTGGCCTCCCTTCTCCGGGCGGGTCTTTTGCCCATTATAGCGCAAGCGGGCGGGCTTGTCCCGGGGGAGAGACGGGGCATTTCGCCGGGTTTCGCCAGCAAAAATGCAACATGCGCCAAATCCGCCGGACGATCGGACAAGTGGAGCGACAACCCCTGCGGTACAATGGGAGCAGGCCTGACGCATCGGGCCGGACCCAAACCGAAAGGGGGACCTCGCAATGACCATCCGCATTGGCGCGGTGAACATTGACACCTCCCACCCGTTGGCCTTTGGCCAGGTGCTGGAGGGCACCGGTCGCGCCCGCTACGTGGGCGTCTACAACGACTCCTTCCGCCCCGACGAGGAGGTGGAGGGCTTTGTTCGCCGCTTTGGGCTGGAGCGGCGCTGCACCACGCTGGAGGAGTTGGCGGAGATGAGCGACGTGGGCTTTGTGCACGGCTGTGACTGGGACGACCACCTGCGCTGCATGCTGCCCTTTGTGCGGGCGGGCAAGCCCGTGTTTGTGGACAAGCCCCTGGTGGGCAACCAGGCCGACTGCCGCCGGGTGGAGGAACTGGTGCGCGGCGGCGCGGTGATCCTTGGCTCCTCCAGCGCCCGGTACGCCTACGAGACCCAGAACATCCTGGCCATCCCGGCGGAGGAACGGGGTGAGATCGTACAGGTCAACGGCACCGCGGGGGTGGATGAATTCAACTACGGCATCCACATCGTGGAAGCCATCGGCGGGGTGCTGGGCACCGGGGCTGAGCGGGTGCGTTGGGCAGGCCGTGGGCAGGCAGGCGGCAAGGTGAGTGACCACTACCACGTGGAGTTTGCCGGCGGCCCCTGTGCCACGTTCACCACCTTCACCGGCACGTGGCAGCCCTTCGTGCTCACGATCCTCACGACCAAGCGAACCTATCACTTTGAGCTGGACGCCAACCGCCTGTATGAGGCGCTGCTTGCCGAGGTGTGCGACGCGCTGGAGGGCAAGCCCAACCGGCTGGCCCCGCCCGAAGCCATTTTGGAGTCGGTGCGCATCCTGCTGGCGGCGACGGCCTCCCGCGCCCGGGGGGGCGAACCCGTGCGCCTTTGCGACCTTGCGGAGGAGGGCCCCTGTTACGACGGCCGCCGTTTCTGGGAAGGATACGGCGCGGCCGCCGCGAAACTGTATGGATGACATCACTTTCTGTATTTTGTGAAAAGGGAGGTCTGCCCCATGAATTTTGCCATCGTTGGCTGCGGCGTCATCGCCTTCACCCACGCTTCGGCCATCAAGCAGCTGCCGGAGCACACGTTGTACGCGGTGTGCGACATCATCCCCGACAAGGCTGACGCCTTTGCCGAGAAGCACGGCGCCAAGAAGGTGTACTACGATTACCAAGACGTGGCGCGGGACCCGGCGGTGGACATCGTGTGCGTCTGCGTGCCCAGCGGCACCCATGGCGAGGTGTGCATCGCCATGGCCCAAGCGGGCAAGCACATCGTGTGTGAGAAACCTATGGAGATCACCGTTGACCGCATCCGTGCCGTGCAGAAGGCCGTGGAGACCGCCGGCGTGCGCATGCAGTGCATCTTCCAGCGGCGCTTCATGCCCGCGGCCATCGCCGCCCGCCGTGCCATTGCGGAGGGGAAGCTGGGCAAAATGTGCTTGGCACAGGCCGACCTGCGCTACTACCGTGACCAAGCCTACTACAACAGCGCAGGCTGGCGCGGCACCTGGGAGCTCGACGGCGGCGGGGCGCTGATGAACCAGGGCGTCCACGGGGTGGACCTCATCCTGTGGATACTGGGGGAGCCGGTGGAGTCGCTGTGGGGCCGGGCGGAGACGCTCAGCCGCGCCATCGCCGTGGAGGACACCGCCGCCGCCGTGCTGACGATGAAGAGCGGTGCCCTGTGCACCATCGCCGGGGCCACCACGACCTACCCCGGGTATTCCACCACCTTCTCCCTGCATGGGGAGCTGGGCAGCATCGTCTTCAGTGACGATGGCATCCTGACCTGGGATTTCCTGAACCCCGAGGATGCGCCGCCCCGGCCGGATGTCAATGAGTCTGTCGGCGGGGCCAAGAATCCCTTTGACATTGGCATCACCGGCCATGTGCGCCTGCTCGATGACATTGCCCAGGCCGTGCGTGACGACCGTGAGCCCGTCATCCCCCCGCGGGAGGCGGACATGGCCGTGCAGGTCATCACCGCCATCTATGAATCCACCCGCACGGGGCAGCCGGTGCGGTTTGCGTGAGGAGGAACGGCATGAAGCTGGCATTCATCACCGACGAGGCGACGCAGAGTGTGCCTGAGGCCATCGTCTTCGCGCAGGCCAATGGCTTTGACGGCGTGGAGCTGCGCAGTGCTGACGAGCAGACCATCGACCAAACCGACCATGCCACACTGCGGCAGTGGCGGGCAATGCTGGACGACAACGGCCTTGCCGTGTGCGCTCTTTCTAGCAGCTTCCTCAAGTGTGAGCGGGGCGAGGGCATGGAGGAACGGGAGTTTGCCAAGCTCCAGCGGCTCTGCGACGCGGCAGACATTTTGGGCTGCCGGGTCATCCGGGGGTTTGCGCTCTTCGCCCCGCCCACTGGCCCTGAGCCCATTGAGGCGCTGGCACCGCTTTTCCACCGGCCGCTGCAGCTGCTGCGCGAGCGTGGCAAGCTGCTGGCGCTGGAGTGCGACCCCGGCGTCAACACCAGCAACCACGCCGCCCTGGCGGCGCTGCTGGCTCTCCTTGACGACCCTCATGTCGGGGCGCTCTACGACCCCGGCAACGACGTATTCGACCCGCTGGGTGAGCGGCCCTACCCTGAAGGGTACGAGGCCATCGCCGGGCGGCTGCTGCATGTGCACGTGAAGGACGCGGCGCGCCCCGGTGGCAAGCCCGAGTGTGTGCGGGTGGGCGACGGCCTGGTGCACTACCCCGCGTTGCTGGCGCGGCTGGTGGCCGACGGCTACGACGGGTGGCTTTCTCTGGAGCCCCACTACCGCAAGGGCAACCATCTCACCGAGGAACAGATGCGTGTGCCTCAGGGCGGGGCGTTCTCCGCCGGGGGGTGGGGGGCGGTGGCCGAATGCGGCGAAGCGCTGCGGGCGCTGCTGGATGCGGTGAAAGGAGCAACCCCATGAGAACGAACCTGCGAAACGCCCGCCTGGTGCAGGATGGGCAGATCATGCCCTGTGACCTCGTGGCCGAGGATGGCATTGTGGTGTCCATCGACCGGCCCAACCCCGCCCTGCCCCGGGCCGATGTGGACATCGACGCCGGAGGGCGCTACCTCTCCCACGGGTTCTTCGATATCCACGTGCACGGGGGTGGGGGGCACGACTTCATGGATGCCACCGAGGAAGCCTGGCAGGGTGCGGCTCGCCTGCACCTCACCCACGGCACCACGGCGCTGCTGCCCACCACGCTGGCATCCTCGGTGGAGGAACTGCGCCACACCTCTGCGATGTACGAGCGCTGCCGGGGGCGGTTTGCCGATGGGGCCAAGCTCCTGGGCCTGCACATTGAGGGGCCCTATCTTGCCCCAACGCAGGCCGGGGCGCAGGATCCGGCCTATCTGCGGCACCCCGACCCGGCGGAGTACCTCGCCCTACTCGATGCCTGCCCGGCCATCCGTCGCTGGACGATAGCGCCGGAACTGCCCGGTGCGGCGGCGTTGGGCGATGAACTGACGCGGCGCGGCATCGTGCCCTGCATCGGCCACAGCGACGCCACCTATGACGAGGTGTGCGAGGCCCTGCTCCACGGCTACCGGCACGTCACCCACCTCTACTCCTGCACGTCCACCATCGTGCGGCGGAAGGGGTTCCGCTTCCCCGGCGTGGTGGAGAGCGCCTACCTGCTGCCGGCACTGACGAGCGAGGTCATCGCCGACGGCTGCCACCTGCCCGCCCCGCTGCTGCAGATGGCCTATCGCTTCCTTGGCCCCGACCGGCTGGCGGTGGTGACCGACGCCATGCGGGCCGCCGGGCAGACCGGGGGCACCAGCATCCTGGGGAGCCTCACCAGCGGCCAAACCGTGGTGCTGGAGGGTGGCGTGGCCCTGATGCCCGACCGGCAGTCCTTCGCCGGCAGCATCTGCACGGCCGACCGGCTGGTGCGCAACATGGTGGAGCTGGCCGGGGCCACCCTGCCTGACGCCGTGAAGATGGCCACCGAGACCCCCGCCCGCATTGTGGGGCTGGGGCACGAGCTGGGGCGGTTGGTTCCCGGCCGCCGGGCGGACGCCGTGCTCTTTGAGGAGGGCGTGCGCGTCGTCTGTGTGTTGACCGACGGGCAGGTTCGCTGGCGCGACCCGGCCTTTGAATCGTGAGGAGGATTGTATGAGCAAGGAATTTCTGGCTGACCGGCTGACGGTCACCGTGTTTGACACCCGGGCCGAGCTGGGCGTGACCGCCGCGCGGCACATCGCCGATGCCATCGCCCGGGTGCTGGCGCGCAAGGCTGAGTGCAACGTCATCTTCGCCGCTGCCCCTTCCCAGAACGAGACGCTGGCCGCCCTGCGTGGGGCCCAGGGGGTGGACTGGCGGCGGGTCAACGCCTTCCACATGGATGAGTACGTGGGCATCGCCGCCGACGCACCCCAGGGCTTTGCCCGGTTCCTCAAGGATCGGCTCTTTGACCACCTGCCGTTCGGGTCGGTGCACCTGCTGGATGGCAACGCCGAGCCCGAAGGGGAGTGCCGCCGCTACGAAGCACTGCTGCGCGCGCACCCCGTGGATGTGGTGTGCCTTGGCATTGGGGAGAACGGCCACATCGCCTTCAACGACCCGCCGGTGGCGGACTTTGACGACCCGCTGCTCGTGAAGGTCGTGACGCTCGACGAAACTTGCCGCCTCCAGCAGGTGCACGATGGGTGCTTCGCCACCCTGGGTGACGTGCCGCGGCAGGCGCTGACACTGACGGTGCCGGCTCTGCTGGCCGGTGCCGAGCTCTATGCTATGGTGCCCGCCCCCACCAAGGCGCGTGCCGTGCGCGACACGCTGCGGGGGCCGGTCTCCACCGCCTGCCCGGCCAGCGTGCTGCGGCAGCACCCGGCGGCGCGGCTGTACCTCGACCGGGACAGCGCCAGCCTGCTGTAAGCGGTGCGGACGGGGCGGCAGGCAGACGTGCCGCGCGGTGGCATACTTGGGCCGTCAATGGCCTCAACGATTTTGAGATGGTTCACGGCGGGGAGCGCAAAGGCGCTCCCCGCCTTTGCATTGCGTGGGCCGAGGGGGTGGAAGGCGTCGCCGTTTGGGGTGCGCTCCGCTGTCCAGTTGCGCAGTTTCTGCCGCCAATTGCGCGCGCCGGCTTGGCGGGCTTCTCTTTTTTGCTATAATGCCAAGGGGAGGGGTGCGGGTATGCTTGTCATTGGTATTTGCGACGGCGACACGGCCGTGCGTGCCATGCTCTCCTCGTTCATTTGCCGTTACCGGGAGGAGACGGGCCTCAACGTCCAGGTGCTCAGCTACGATTCCGGCGAGAAGCTGCTGCGCCACTATCCCCTGGAAATGGACCTGATTTTCCTGGAGATTCCCTTCACCCACATGAACGGCATTGAGATTGCCCGCCGCATTCGCACGGTGGACGCCAGCGTGGGCATCGTGTTTCTCACAACGGTGCTCAACCATGTGCTGGAGGCCTACGATGTGCGGGCCAACAATTACCTCATCAAGCCCTTGCGGTACGCCCGGTTCCTGCAGGAGGTGGAGGACGCCCGCCAGCGCCACGGGCAGAACCGTTTCTTTCTGGAGACCACCGCCAGCGGGGTCTACAAAATCTACGTCCGCTCCATCCGCTGGGTGGAGACGGAGGGGCGCAACACCCGCATCCACACCGAGACCGATTCCATCCTCAGCCACCACACGATGAAGGAACACCACCAGACGCTGTTTGAACCGACCTTTGTCCGCTGCCACACAGGCTATCTGGTCAATCTGCTGTACATGGACAGGCTGGCTGGCAACGAACTGGTGCTGTTGGGCGGGGGAACCATCCCCGTCAGCCGCCAGCGCCGGGCGGATGTGCTGGAGCGAATTCGGACGCTGTACGACAGACAGGAGGAACGATGAAGCGAATCCGGGAAACCCTGTTGACGATCGGCTGGGCGGTACGATTGGCCCTCCGCATCAACGCCGGCTTGTTCTTGCTGTGGGGCGCGGTCGGCGTGTTGCTGGCGGTGCTGCCGGCGGCGGCGCTTCAGTTCAACCGCCAGAGTGTGGCCATCCTATCGGCGTTTCTGGCAACGGGGCAGGGCACGTTTGCCGATGTGCTGCCCTCGCTGCTGGCACTGGGGGTGGTGTTGACGGCGGTGGGCGTTTCCCGACGCATCAACGGCAGCTTCCTCTACCTCACCATGTATGACGCCTACTACTTTGGCATGCAAGAGTACCTGATGGATGCGGTGAGCCGCATCGAGCTGAAAGCGCTCTTTGACCGGGGCATTCGCGATCAGCATCACTCGGCACTGGGGCGATGCGGGGCTTTGACGGATTTCATGAGCTCGGGATGCCTGTTTCTCATCAAGTTTGCCGGGGCGATGTCGCTGTTGGTGGTGGCAGCGGGGACATCCTGGGTGCTCTGTGTTCTGTCTGCTGGGTATGTGGCAGCCATGTTGTTGCTCAATGTGCTGACCGCCGACCGGCTGCGTTGGGATGGTCGCCCGTACACCGAGGCGACGAGGCTCTCCAACTATTACCAGACGGCGGCCATGACACCGGGTGTGGCTAAGGAGATCCGTGTCTACGGCCTGGCCGACGAGATGGTGGCCAACTGGGATACCGCCTACGAGCGGGCGGTGCGCATCGACCGGCGGTATGTGCGGGCGCGTCAGCTCGTCGCCTTCCTGGGTGGCGCGGGGTATTATCTTTTTTTGGCGGCCATGCTGGGGTACAGCATTGTGCGGGTGGCCCGGGGAACCATGGGGGTCGATGTGTTCCTGATGCTCTATGCCCTGGGGCAGAGCCTCAGTGACACGGTGCAGGCGATGTCTTCCGGCTTCCAAGAAGCCGATCGGGGTCTGTTCTTCCTGCGCATTCAGCGGCGGTTCGTGCGCTCGGTTCCTCAGACGGTTGAGGACTGGACCGAAGGGTTCCGGCCGGAGGACGAGGGGACGGTATTTCATGCCGAGGGCCTTTGCTTCTCCTACGACGATCGGAGCGAGGTGTTGCACGACCTGACCTTTGACATTCGCAAGGGTGAGACGATTGCCCTGGTCGGCGTCAATGGCAGTGGTAAGACCACGCTTGTAAAACTGCTCATCGGCCTCTTTGCGCCGACCGGCGGGCGGCTGCTGTTCCACGGCAAGCCCTATGACAACCGCACGCGCGGCGCGGTTATGGCCCGAGTGGGAATGTTCTTTCAGGACTTCTACATCTTCCACAGCACCCTGCGGGAGAATGTGGGCTTTGGGGACCTGAAAAACCTGGGAAACACCCCGCGCATCCTGCAGGCGATGGAGAAAGGCGGCGCACAAAAGCTGCCGGGCCGCTTTCCCAAGGGTTTGGAGCATTGGCTGGGGCGCGATGTCGTCAAGGACGGTGCCATGCTCTCCGGTGGGGAAAAGCAGCGGGTGGCGGTCTCCCGCGCGCACATGAGCGACCGTGATATCCTGATCTTTGACGAGCCGGCCGCCGCCCTGGACCCCATCGCTGAGATGGTGCAGTTCCAGGCCATCCGGGAGAAGATCGAGGGCCGCACCGCCATTCTTATCAGCCACCGGGTGGGGTTCGCCCGCCTGGCTGACCGCATCCTCGTGCTGGACGGCGGGCAACTGGTGTCACAGGGGAGCCATGAGGAGCTGATGGCGGCGGGCGGGCTGTATGCCCGCCTCTTTCACGAGCAGGCGCAGTGGTACGACACGGAGGGGGAGCAGGCCCATGCGTAACGGTCGGGTGTTGTGGAAAGCCCTTTGTACCAGCACGGCCATTCGGGGCCCGTTCTCCATGGCCGTTGGAATCCTGGGGTTTGCGGCGGCCTTTCTGCCGGTGTGGACGGCGCGGCAGTTGCAGGCGCTGACCGATGCGCTGCAAGCGCTGGCCGGGGGCGGCGGGGATACCGGGCGGGCGGCGACGCTTTTCGTAGCGTTGGTGGCGCTTTACCTGATGCAGCTGGTGTTTGCCAACCTGCAGGGATACGTAGGGGGGATGGACGAAATCAACATTGGGCGTTTTCTCAAGCGCACCATTCTGCGGCACAAGTGTGGGGTGCGTTACCAGTATGTGGAGAACGACGATGACTTTCCCAAACGCATCGCCTTCATTGAGCAATACGCGGGGTATCAGATGGCGAAGTCCATCGGCGGTATCCTAACCATTTTGCAGCGGTTCGTCGGCTTCCTGGCCGCCTCACTGGCTCTTTGGCAGGTCAGTCCCGTCATCGTGCTGGTTCTGGTCGCCACCAGTGTGCCCGCGGCCCTACTCTCCTACTACCAGCAGGATGAGACGTTTCGCGGCCGGGTGAAATGGATGGAGGAGGGGGCTCTGGCCATTCACTACTTCGCACTCATCGGTGGTCACATGACGATGGATGGCTTGCAGGAGATTCGTCATTTCGCACTCTTCGACTACCTCAAGGCCCGGTGGCGTGCCATTGCCGACGACTACGTGGGAAAGAAGAACCGGCTGATGGCCAAGCACGTACGCGCCAATACGGCAGCAGACCTGCTGCGCTCCGTTGTTTATCTGGTTATCCTGCTGGCGGCCGCCTGGAGCATCTACCAGAACCCGGCGCTGGGGTTGGGCGTGTTCACACTGGTGTTTGCCCTGTCTGCCGACCTGCAGACGATGACGGCCGATTGCCTGGTGCAGACCATGGTGCTGGTGGCTGACCTTCCCTATCTGCGGGAGTTCTTTGCGCTGGACGAGCTGGAACGGGACCCCGGCGGACGGCCCGGCGCGTCGGCGCAGGGGGGCGACATCGTCTTTGCTGGGGTGGAGTTTGCCTACCCCGGGGGTGGGGAGCCGGTGCTGCGGGACATCAACGTCCGCATCCGCGCCGGGGAGAAGGTTGCCATCGTGGGGGAGAACGGCAGTGGCAAGTCCACGTTCATCAGCCTCCTGTGTGGCATGTTCTGCCCCCAGCATGGCCGTGTGGAGGTGGGGGGCATCGACCTTGGGCGAGAGCCTGGCGGTGCGCGGGAGGCGGTCTCGGTCGTCTTTCAGGACTTCGCACGGTACGAAGCTACTCTGCGGGAAAACATCACTGTTTCCGACCGGAAGAGACAGGCGAACGACGGGCAGATTGAAGAACTCCTGCGACTCATCCGGGCCGAGGACATCGTGAGCGGGCAGCAACAGGGCCTGGATACGCAGATTGGCTCCTTTGGCGACTGTGCCAACGATTTGTCCGGCGGGCAATGGCAGAAGATCTCCATCGCCCGCGCGGCCTATCGCAGCCAGGCCCGCATCATGGTGCTGGACGAGCCGACCGCCGCGCTGGACCCGTTGGCAGAGGCTCAGCTTTACCGCAACTTCTCCGCCCTGACCGGCGACCGCACGACGCTGCTCATCTCCCACCGGCTGGGCATCGCCACCCTGGTGGACCGAATCCTGGTGTTCCGCGATGGCCGCATTGTGGAGGATGGCTCCCACCGCGAGCTGATGGAGAAAAACGGCCATTACGCCCGCATGTACCGTGCCCAGGCGCAATGGTATGCATAGCGCCTGATCGGGCCAGCCGAGTATGACGGTGGGTTGATCCACTGTCCTGCCGCGCACCGAATAGAACCCTAGTGGCGTCCACAGAAGCCCCCGGGCCTTGGGGAAGTCGTTGCTGCATGAGGACAACATCGGGCCACGGGTGTCTTTACTCGGGCATCCGATTCTTTCCAAAAGCCCTTGACAGCAATTCAAAATTGCACTACACTACAAGGGAGTTAGCGAAGACTAACTGTTTCTTTTGTCAGAAAAGTTAGCCTGATAAAACTTTTGTACGGCGGGAGGAGGATTATGATGCCCTTGTCAATGGCGAAAGCGGGGGAGCAGAACTCCATCAAGAAGGTGGGGGGCAAGGCGGAGACGCGGCTGTTCCTGGAGAAGTTGGGCTTTGTACCCGGCACCCATGTCACGCTCATCAGTGAGATTCACGGCAATGTGATCGTGAACATCAAGGAATCGCGCGTAGCGATCAGCCGGGAAATGGCCAGCAAGATCATGGTGTGAAGGGGAGGAGAAGGACGATGCAGACGCTCAAAGCGACGAAACCCGGGGACACGGTGCGTGTCTCCAAGATAGGCGGCGTTGGGCCTGTCAAGCGGCGGATTATGGAGATGGGCATCACCAAAGGCGTGGAGCTCACCGTGCGCAAGGTGGCACCGCTGGGTGACCCGGTGGAGGTCACGGTGCGGGGGTACGAGCTTTCCCTGCGGAAGGCCGACGCCGAACTCATCGAAGTGGAGTAAGGCAGTGGACTGGCGAGGGAATCGCCGCTTTTTTTGCGGAACGAGTTAGGGGAGACTAACCGCCGCGTTGTGCAAGGAGGAGAATCGATGTCTGTCAAAATCGCGCTTGCCGGCAACCCGAACTGTGGCAAGACCACACTGTTTAACGCGTTGACCGGCTCCAATCAATTTGTGGGCAACTGGCCCGGCGTCACTGTGGAGAAGAAGGAGGGGAAGCTCCGCAACAGCAAGGACGTCATCGTGATGGACCTGCCGGGCATCTACTCCCTCTCGCCCTACTCGCTGGAGGAAGTGGTGGCCCGCAACTACCTGCTGGACGAGCGGCCCGACGCCATCCTGAACATCATCGATGGCACCAACCTGGAGCGCAACCTCTTCCTGAGCACGCAGCTGACGGAGCTTGGCATCCCGGTTGTCCTCGCCATTAACATGATGGACATCGTGGCCAGGAACGGCGACAAGATCGACACGGCCCGCCTGGCCAAGGAACTGGGCGTGCAGGTGGTGGAGATCTCAGCACTGAAGGGCACCGGCGTGCAGGAGGCGGCCAAGGCAGCCGTCGACGCGGCAAACTCGGGCGTCAAGACCGTGCCGCAGCACAGCTTTTCCGGCAGTGTGGAGCACACGCTGGCGCACATTGAGGAGGCCGTGCTGCACAGCCTGCCCGAGGCCCACCAGCGCTGGTACGCCATCAAGCTCTTTGAGCGGGACGCCAAAATCATCGAGAAGCTGGGCCTTTCGGCTGAGAAACTGGCCCACATCGAGGGTGACATTACAGCCTGTGAGAGCGAGCTGGAGGACGACAGCGAGAGCATCATCACCGCCGAGCGGTATTCCTACATCGATTCCATCATCAAGGACTGCGTCAAGGTGCGCAACAAGGGCAAGCTCAGCGCGTCGGATAAGATCGACCGGGTGGTGACCAACCGCTGGCTGGCGCTGCCCATCTTCGCCGTCGTCATGTTCCTGGTGTACTACCTCTCCGTCACCACGGTGGGCGGCTTTGCCACCGACTGGGCCAACGACGGCGTGTTCGGCGACGGCTGGCGGCTCTTCGGGGTGGGTTCCTCCGCCTATGAGGAAGCCGCGGAGACCTATGCCACCGACCAGGCGGAGGTGGAAGCCTTCCTGACGGCGGCGCAGGTCAAGGGCATTGACACCGCAGCCATCGCCGAAACCTTGCAGGCTGACGAACCCGACCAGGCGATCATCGACGCCTTTGTGGGCGAGGTCTCCACCGCGGGTGTCACGGCTACGGCAGAGCTGACCGATGAGGAGGGCAACGTGACCCAAACACTGCCGGTCACCGTGGCGGGCTTTCAGACGGCGGTGGCGGCTGTGGAACCCGACCCGGCGGAATATGGCCTTTGGGTTCCCGGTGTGCCCGTTCTGCTGGGTAACTTCCTCAACGCCATCCACGTGGCCGACTGGCTGCAGCAGTTGATCCTCAGCGGCATTGTGGCCGGTGTAGGCGCGGTGCTGGGCTTCGTGCCGCAGATGCTCATCCTGTTCCTGTTCCTGGCCTTCCTGGAGGCCTGCGGCTACATGGCCCGCATCGCCTTCATCATGGACCGTGTCTTCCGGCGCTTCGGCCTCTCGGGCAAGTCGTTCATTCCGTTCCTCATCGGCACGGGCTGCGGCGTGCCGGCCATCATGGCCTCCCGCACCATTGAGAGCGACCGCGACCGCAAGATGACGATCATGACGACGACGTTCATGCCCTGCAGTGCCAAGCTGCCTATCATCGCGCTCATCGCCGGCGCACTCTTCCAGGGTGCGTGGTGGGTGGCCCCCAGTGCCTACTTTGTGGGCATCGCGGCCATCATCGTCTCGGGCATCATCCTGAAGAAGACCAAGCTCTTCTCCGGCGATGTGGCCCCCTTCGTGATGGAGCTGCCCGCCTACCATTGGCCCACCGTTGGCAACATCCTCCGCAGCGTGTGGGAGCGCGGCTGGTCCTTCATCAAGAAGGCTGGTACGGTCATCCTGCTGGCGACAGTCTTCATCTGGTTCGCTTCCAGCTACGGCTGGGCCAACGGCTCCTTTGGCATGGTGGACATGTCTGAGAGCATCCTCGCCAAGCTCGGGTCCGCCATCGCGTGGGTCTTCGCACCCCTGGGTTGGGGCAACTGGAAGGCGGCGGTCGCGGCCATCACCGGCCTCATCGCCAAGGAGAACGTGGTGGGCACCTTCGGTATCCTCTTCAACTTCGCCGAGGTCTCCGAGGACGGCGCGGAGATTTGGGGCACGCTGGCGGCCAGCTTCTCCACTTTGGCTGCCTATTCCTTCCTGGTATTCAACCTCCTGTGCGCACCTTGCTTTGCGGCCATGGGTGCCATCAAGCGGGAGATGAACAACGCCAAGTGGTTCTGGATCGCCATCGGTTACCAGTGCGGCTTTGCCTATCTCGTGTCGCTGTGCATCTATCAGCTGGGCATGCTGTTCACCACCGGTACTTTCGGGGTGGGGACGGTGGCTGCGGTGCTCGTCGTCGCTGCGTTCCTCTATCTGCTGCTGCGCCGCGCGCCCAAGGACGATTTGCTGAAGCCCGATGCCCTGAGCGCAAAGGCCTCAGCCTGAAAGAAAGGTGAGAACAATGCTGTCATTCTTTGCGGAGAACGGGGGAACCATTCTCGTCGGCCTGGTTGTGTTGGGCATCGTGGCGGCCATCGTCACCAAGATGGTTCGCGACAAACGGAAAGGTAAGTCTGTGGCTTGCAGTTGTGGCTGCGAGGGCTGCCCCGCGGCCGCCTCCTGCCACTCCAAGTAGACTCGTTGCCCGGTACAGCGTGACACCTGTGTCTTGGGGCGGGGCTCCACACATGTTACGACGACCTCCATTGCCACTGTGGCAATGGAGGTCGTCTGCGTTGCTGCGTGCAGCCGGATGCCTGCGCATTTTGGCACAGTTTCGCACCGTCCCACAGGTTGCGCCATGTACAGAACCCGACGGTCAACCGCCATAGGGTGGCTTGCCCATGGCTTTTTTTGCGCCTTTTGACAAAACCGGCAGGAATCGCCCCGGGTAGGGCGAACCATAAAAAGCGGCGAGCGGGGGAGGCTCCCCCGCTGCGGCGCTGTGGTATGTAGGGCGGTTAGCAGTTGTTGTTGCAGTTGTTATTGTTGTTGCCGAAGAGGCCATCGCCGCTCAGCAACAGGATGATGATGATGATCCAGATCCACCAGTCGTTCTGCTGGTTGCAGCAATCGTTGTCGCCATTGTTGCAGTTGTTATTGCAGTTGTTGTTGCAGTTGTTGCCAAACAGGTTGCCGTTGAACAGCAGCAGGACGACCACGATGATAATGATCCAGGAATTGTCGTTGTCACAATCCTTCCCGCCCCCAAATCCAAACAATGAACCCATGACTGAATACCTCCTCGCCATGCTTGGGTGTCCAATACAGGATACGCAGAGCCCGGCGCGGTGGTTACAAACAAGGAGGAACCCATGGCCAGAACCAAATTCACCTTCATCGGGGCGGGCAGCTTCGGCTTCACCCGCGGGCTTGTCAAGGACATCCTGACCTTTCCGTCCTTCCGGGATGCCGAGATTTGTCTCATGGACATTTCGGCCGAGCGGCTTGACTACGCCCGGCGCGCGGTGGAAAAGATCGTCACGGTCGGCAATTACCCGGCCATCGTCACCTGCACCCAAGATCGGGCCGAGGCCCTGAAGGGTGCCAGCGGGGTGCTGTGCACCATTCTCTCGGGGGGCATCGACATCTGGCGCAACGACATCGAGATCCCCAAGAAGTATGGCGTGGACATCAACGTGGGCGACACCCGGGGTCCTTCGGGCATCTTCCGTTTCCTGCGCACAGCCCCGGTGATGCTCGATATCGCCCGGGACATTGAGCGCTACTGCCCCAACGCCGTGTTCCTGAACTACACCAACCCCATGGCCATGCTTTGTCGTATCATGCAGAGCGAGACCAGCGTCAACGTGACGGGCCTTTGCCACAGCGTGCAGGGCACGGCGGAGATGCTGGCCAAGTGGGTTGGTGCTCCCATGGAGGAAGTCAGCTACCTCTGCGCTGGCATCAACCACCAGGCCCACTATCTGAAGTTCGACTGGAACGGCCAGAGCATCTACCCCAAGCTGAAGGCCCTCATTGAGAGCGACGAGGGCATCTACAACGCCGAAATCGTGCGCAATGAGCTCTTCCTGGCCATGGGGTACTACATCACCGAGTCGTCCGGCCACAACAGCGAGTACTGTGCCTGGTTCCGCAAGCGCCCCGACCTCATTGAGAAGTACTGCACCCACGGCACCAACTGGAATCCCGGCCTCCACGCCTACATTCTGCATGAGTATGAGCACCGCGAGGGCGGCGTGTGGCAGGCCGAGTTTGAAAAGTGGATGGAGGAACCCATCGACCTGGCTCGCGGGCATGAGTATGCCGCTTCCATCTTTAACGCCATCTTTGGCGACCACACCCCCTTCGAGTTCAACGGCAACATCCGCAACCGCGGCATCATCGACAACCTGCCCGATGGCTGCTGCGTGGAGGTGCCGGTGTTGGCCAGCCGCCGCGGTCTGGACGCCTTCAAGGTGGGCCCGCTGCCGGCCCAGCTGGCGCTGATGAACAACATCTCCGCCCGCATTGAGGAGATGGCGGTGCAGGGCTCACTCGCTGGTGACCGGGAGATGATCTACCAGGCCATCTGCTTTGACCCGCTGACCTCGGCGGTGCTGTCCCTCAAGGAGATTCGCGCCATGGTCGACGAGATGTTCGAGGCCTCCCGCGACTACTTGCCCCAGTTCGCCAAGTAAGCAACCCAACCAAACGCGCCCGTCGACCGCAAGAGGGTCCCTTTCCGGTCGGCGGGCCTTCTTCTATACTGGCGGGGAGGAACTCCGTGGAGGTTAGCATGCTGTCTTTGAAACCCGATTTTGAGAAAACCCGCGCCCGATACGATGCCTTCTGGCATGGGGCAGTGGTCGACCGCCCGCCGGTGGATGTGAGCCTGCCCCGGCCCGGGGCCGCGCCCATCCCCCGCAGGCAGTACGCCAACTGGGACGAACAGTGGGTGGACGTGGACTTCCGCGCCGAGCAGATTGCCGCGCAGATGGAAGCCACCGACTTCGCCGCCGACAGCCTGCCGGTGGCCTTCCCCAACCTGGGGCCGGAGATTTACTCGGCCTGGTGCGGGTGCGAGTACCACTTCACCGCCGACAGCGGCTGGAGCTCGCCCCTCGTGCATGACTGGCAGGCCGACATCGGCAAGGCACGCCTCAACCGCGAGGGCGACTGGTTCCGCCTGAGCGATCGCTTCACCCAGAACCTCATGGAGCTGGGCAAGGGCCGGTTCCTCACCGGCCTGGGGGACTTCCACCCCGGCGGCGACCACCTGGCCGCCCTGCGGGACCCGCAGACACTCGCCATGGACCTCATTGAATACCCGGAAGAAGTGAAAGCCGAGCTCACCCGCAGCCAGCGGGAGTATTTCGCCGTTTACGACCATTACTACGACACGCTGCGGGCCGGTGGGAGCCTGGCCTGCTCGTGGATGGGCAGCCTCTTTGGCGAGGGAAAGTTCTACATCCCGTCCAACGACTTCTCCTGCATGATCTCCACCGCCATGTTTGAGGAGTTCTTCCTTCCGGGCATCGCCGCCGAGTGCCGGTTCTTGGATCAGAGCATCTACCACCTGGACGGCCCCGGCGCGCTGCGCCATCTCGACTCCCTGCTGGCCATTCCCGAGCTCAAGGCGGTGCAGTGGGTGTGCGGGGCCGGCAATGAGGGTTACGCCCGATGGGTGGAGGTATACCGCCGTATCCAGCGGGCCGGTAAGGGCATCGCGCTCTATGTAACGCTTGCTGAGCTGCCCATGGTCTTTGAGACGTTGCGGCCCGAAGGCGTGTGGTTTGCTGGTATTGGGGGTGTCCACGACCCTGACACGCTGGACGCCGTGCTGCGGCGCATCGAACGGTGGGAATAAACGCCAACACCTCGGCCAGACTAAGCCGAGGTGTTTTTTATGAAGCTTTTGTATGTCAAATGCAACCCCAAACCCGAGGAGCAGTCGGCCTGCCTGCGGGTGGGCCGGGCCTTTGTGCAGCGGTATGAGCGGCGCTTCCCCGAGCACGGGGTGGAGGAGCTCGACCTCTATACCACCAACCTGCCGGAACTGACCGGCGAGTGGCTGAGCGGCCGCAGCGCCCTGGTGAGTGGTGAGGCCTACGACCGCCTGCCCTATGGCGCCCAGGCCCAGGTAGATTACATGCAGGCCCTGTGCACCCAGTTCCTCTCGGCCGACACGGTGGCCATCGCCGCGCCCATGTGGTCGGCGTCCTTTCCGCCGCGCTTGAAGACCTATGTGGATTGTGTGGTGCTCAACGGTCGCGCCATTGAGGTGACGCCCAAGCGGGTACGTGGCCTGCTGGGCGACAAGCCCCGGCGGCTGGTGTTCATCCAGAGTTGCGGCGGCAATTACCACAACCCGCTGCTGGCGCACTTCAACGACGCCAACCGGTACCTCAAGAGCCTATTCCTCTTCCTGGGGGTGGAGGAGTACATCCGCCTGGGAGTGGATGGCACCGGCAGCCCAACGATCGGCATGGAGTGCGCCATCCGCCAGGCAACGGGGCGCATCGACCGGGTACTGGATGATTTGATGTTGGATTGAACGCTGCCCGCCTCAATAGAGAGGCAAAAAGGTGTATCCAGACAACAGGTATGACAAACGTAATCGGAACCGACCGACGATTCATTCGGCGGGAGGAACGCCAATGCCTTAACAAGAGGCAAAACCCTCCTACCCGCCCGCGGCGACGTTTCCCGAATGAAATCGGCATGAGCCTAAAAAGCAAAAAGACCGGTCGGCGACATGTGCGCCGGCTCGAGCGCACGGGATGTGCGCTCAACCGTGTGCGCCGTGAAGGCATTGCGCAACAATGCCTTAGCGCCCGGATGGCGCGTAAGGCGTATACGGCGATGGCGGAAACAAGGTGAAGTTGTTCAACGCGCGGACGTCGCCGCAGCGTCGGACGCGAAACGCTAGCTAGTCGACGCGTGGCATGGTGCGGGCCAGCACCTGGTCTTCCAGACTATCGAGGAACATGCGCGAGGCAGTCATACGATCCCGCGCCATGCGGCGCGTCTCGTCAAAGTAGAACCAATCCATGCGGTAGAGCTGAGGCCGGCGTTCCATGAGCATGGGCAGAAAGTCTCGGATGTTGATGGAGCCCGACGGGAACCGGTTGTTGGCCGGCAGCCCCTGCAGGAAATCCTCCGCCGAGTGGCACAGCACGTAGTGCAGCAGATCCACCGGCCCGGTGCGGGCCACATGGTCGGCATCCCAGAGGATGCGGGCCTCCCGGCAGTCTGAGGGGATGTCCATGGTGTGGCGGCTGTGCAGGGCAATGGCCTGGCTGACCTGGGGCACTTTGTAGGCCGGGAACCCCAGGGACGCCAAATGATCGAGGGCCCAACGGGCACCCGACGCCGCGTGCTGCTTGCCGCCAAACTGGGGCTGGAAGCGGTCGTGAACCCACACGGCGGCCAGCACGACTTCTTCGTCGCCGTGTTCCACCTTGGTGATGCGCAACGCGTCACGCTCCACCTGCAAAATATGCTCCAGACGGAAATTGAAATAGGGGAGGGGTTCTTCCCCCCGGGGGGGCCAAAATTCCACGGCGGCTGCCGTGGTGGAGCGGTAGATATCGTCCTTCAGTTTGGAAAGCCAGGGTCGTTCCTCGGTAGCCAACTGCGAACCCTCCGCCCCCGCACACCCCCAATGGTGCGCGATGTCGATAAATGCTACATCTTGTAGTATAACAGAAGTACCTTTTTTTTCCAATACAAAATATAGCGAATGTGCGGGGTTTTGGCGGTTTTTTTGCAGGTTGGCACCCCAGTATGTGGTGGTTTGGGTGTTTCCTGGTCTACAACGGTAATGATTTCGCCCAACGTGCGGGAAAGGGGATTGGATGTTCGCATGCCTGTTGCCCGGTTTCCTCCATGGCAGCCAGCAGCGCTTGGGTCAACTGGCTCTTTAATGTGCGGAACCGCTCCTGTGCAAAGTCGTATCTGCGTCGGTCGCGCTGCTCCCTAGGGTAGAAGAAGCTGGGCAGGCTGCGGTATTCCATCGGCTCCCAGTCGTACCGGGGCACGATGTGGGTGTGCAGGGAATGGTCGAGGTTCATCATCGTCAGGTAGTTGACGCGCAGCGGCTGGCACACACGCAGGATGGCGTCGCCGATGAGCGTGGTATCCAGCAGGTACTGGCTTCGCTCCGCCGGCGACAACTCGTTGAGGGAGGCGACCTGCGGATACCGCAGCAACACGCAATACCCCGGCAAAAGCTGGTTGTCTCCAATGACGGCGAAGCCGCTCTTCATGCGGGTCATCAGGGTGGGGTTCTCGCCCCGCAGACAAGCGCCGATGCGGTCGTCTCTCCAGTCCATTTCTGCCCCTCCTTCGGGTGGACGGGCGTTGGGTCAGAACTCTTCCAGCGCGGTGAAGGCCACGCCCGCCGGTGTAGCGCAGCCGGCATAGAGCGCATCGGTGTGCTGGCCCAGTCCATGCCGCACTCTCCCAGCGTTCCTTGACGATACCCCTGACGGTTGTTGGCTCGGTTGAACGGCACTGCATCCTAAAAAACGCCAGGTACCAAGGAAGACAAAAACAACCCCGTGCCAAACGACAGGAGATTTGCTGCCAGCGAGTACATTGCTGCGTACCAGGTGGGCTTGCGCATGGCACGTTCCTGCTCCAAGCGCTGTTGGCGTCCCTCCTCCCAGTGTTGGCGCTCCTGTTCGCGCTGGCGACGGTGTTCTTCCAGTCGCCGCTCATAGGTGAGCCAGTTCTCGCCCGAATGCGGTTGGCAGGCTCTGCGCCACGCTTCATCCTGGGCCTTCTCCCATGCGGCATATTGCTCAGCGTCCACTTCCTCGCGGTTGCGCTGGGCGGGGTCGAACCGACGCTGGTACACCCACGCTTCCACCGCCACGATGCCGCACTCCAACAGGGCGTAGAGGGCAAGGAACATCAGGAAGTTCAATCGCGAAAAGGCAAAGTTTAGAAGGATGTTTAAAGCCAGTTGGGTGGCGATGTTCGTTCGCACGATGACGCGGCGCTGATGGAAAAGGGTGTATCCAAACTGAGCTGCAACCCACAACTCCAGTAGGATGGTCACGAAACACCGAAAGGCAAAGCGCAGCCCCTGCCAAAGAGAGTCATACTGACGGGTCACAACTGTGGCGTTGGTCACGGTGGTGTGGGGTTTGATGGCGCGGGTGTTTACCGTGACCGAGTAGGTGCAACCCAGCAGCACGCTGCTGTAAGTGTCACCACAGAGCACGTAGCTGTCCTTCTCCGGCAGGTAGAGCAGGATTTTGAAGTTAGGTGGCGGGTAATAGCTCCATTCCAGGGAGTCGCTGTCGCTGCAATCCTCATAGAACTGCAGGAACTGATAGCCGTCCAGGTCCTGATAGGCTTGGAACTTTTCCCAAACTTGCCCGGAGCTGTCGGCTTCGTCGATTTTTTTGGTGCCTCCGTCCTGGTAGATGTAGCCATTGGGAAAGATGTCCTGCGTCGATAGCAGTGTCGCCCAGTACTCCTCCTGCTCCAGACCGTGGAAGACAACGGTAGCCCTTCCGTGGGGGCCATAATCCGCCAGTGCGGTGGCCGGCGTCAGCAACAGCGCCAACGCCAGCCACAGCAGAACAAACGGTTTTGGGTGTTTCATGGGCCTATGCCCGCGCACACCAGGCAAGCGCGTTGCCCAGCAGCCGCAGGAACTGCGGGTGCAGCCACACATCCAGCGTGTGGCCGGGCGTCAGCACGCATAGGCGCCCCTCGCCCATCTGGCGGGAGTACCCGGCCACCTGTCGCCCGCCGGTGGCGGACTGGGAGTGCAGGAACACCTCGGCGTCGGGCGCGCACAGGGCGAGCTCGTAGTGCTCGTCGCGGATGTGGAAGGGCTCCACACCGGCGGTGACGGCATGCTCAGCGGTGATCTCCATGTCCACCCCACAGCGCGGGGGGTGGCCCACGAAGGAGTTGCCCACAAACGCGGCCATGGGGCTGCCGGCACGAGCGGTGTTGCTGGCGTGCAGGCTCACAAACCCGCCGCCGGCCCGCACATACTCCTCAAACTCCGCCGGGCGCACCTCGGTCACGCCATCCTCAAACCACGGGGCGTTGTTGGCGGAGGTCACGCTGTCGCCCTTGCAGCACAGGATCACCGGGTATTCGGCGATGCGCTCGGGGGTCAGGATGTCCTTGGCCGCCTTGACGATGTCGAACTGGAAGCGCGGGTCGCCCCAGGCCGCAAGCCCCTTTTCGATAACCTCAGCGGGGTGCCACAGGTCGTCACAGATCACAAGTACCTTCATGGTTGTTCCTCTCCTCTTCAGTATTGCAGCTTCATCACCTGCAGGGGGAAGGCCCGGTCGTAGCCCGCCGCCGGCATGTCCTCCACCCGGCTGGTGCCGTCAAAGATCATCCGCTGCCAGTGGGTGCGGGTGCAGGTGGGCCAGGTGGGCAGGGTGTTGGCCTGGGGAGCGTTCCCCTCTGCAAAGTTCAAGACGACTTGCTGGAATTCCTGCTCCAACCGGGCGGTGGCTTCGGGCTCCCGTGCCACCTTCTGGGGGTTGGAGGTGCCAAAGAGCGCCTCGTTGTCGGAGGAATGGTGGGCCAGCCAGCCACCGCGGAAGTCCCACCGGTAGAGCCAGAGGGGATAGTTCGCCCCCAGCAGCAGCTCGGCTGTGCGCTGGCCACCCTGCACATAGGTATACTCGGTGGCGACGGCCCCGTAGGCCGATGCAAAGTCCATCGTCCGGCGGGCGGCATGGTAGCGCTCCATCACCAGTGGGGCGTTGTCGCCAAACTTCCACACCATGCGGCGGGCCACGGCCTCGTCGCCGATGTCGGTGCGGTCGGCGTCGGGCGGCAGGCACAGTTCCTCCCGCGTGTGACCCAGGAGCACGGGCACCGGGGTGGTGCCACCGGCACGGATGTTGCCGGCCACATCGGTGGGCAGCACCACGCCGTCGGCGGTGGGGCCGTAGCTCTCAGCCTTGAAATAGGTCTCGCTGGCCACCTCCTGGGCGGCCAGCAGGTTCTCCACCGGGCAGGTGAGCAGCTGGGCGGCGTCACTCTCTTTCAGCTTCATTGCCGCCAGGAAGTTGCGCGTCAGCGCCCGGTCGGTCTTGGTGTCGGTGATGCACTGCAGTGCGCCGCTCATGGCCACCGCCCGCTGGAAGAGCCCCTGAGCCCCCGGCGCGGCCAGCAGGCTGCACACCGACTTGCCGCCGGCGGATTGCCCCAGTATGGTCACCCGGTTAGGGTCGCCACCCAGCGCGGCGATGTTCTCCTGCACCCAGCGCAGGGCGGCAATCTGGTCTAGCAGGCCAAGGCTGCCGCTGGCGGCGTAGGCCCCGCCCAGCAGGTGGGGGAGGTACAGGTACCCCAGCGGCCCCACGCGGTAGTTGGGGGCTACCACCACCACATCCTGGCCATGGGCCAGCCTCCAGCCCTCCCGCTCCTGTTCGGAGTTGGAACCCTCCATGTGCCCGCCGCCATAAATGTTGAAGAGCACGGGCCGACGGCCCCCGTCGGCTGCGGGGGTCCACACGTTCAGGTTCAGGCAATCCTCGCTGTATTGGGCCGTGTGACGGTCCAGGCTCCAGGGCGGCGGGTTCTGGCAGGGCCGCGGGCCGTAGGCCGTGCAATCCCGCACGCCATCCCAGGGGGTGGCAGGCTGGGGCGGCTGGAACCGCAGGCGGCCCACCGGCGGCTGGGCGAAGGGGATGTTCTTGAAGGCCAGCATGCCTCCCTCGACGGTGCCGTGGATGCGGCCATTGCAAATCTGTGCTTCCAAACGGGGTCCCTCCTTCGGTTTGGGCGTTGGGTTCATTATAACAACGGGGGAACCGAGGACATAGGACATGGGCGTTCTATGGCCCATAGCCCCAGGGTTATGAATGGGGAACGGTGTCGTTCTCCCGGTGCTCAAAGTAGGATTGGCAGAAATCCCGGAAGAGGCGGCAAGCTTTGGGCATGTATTTGTCCGGCGACCATGTCAGGTTCACCGTGCGCTGTGCCGCCGGTTGATGGAGGTGCACAACGGCCAGCCCCGTGTCAGCCGGGTTGCGGAAGGTGCGCAGCGGCAGCAGAGACACGCCGATCTCCGCCCCGATGGAGGCCAGCAGCGTCTCCACACTGTCGCCCTCCAGCACGATGCGGGGCGTGAACCCCGCCATGTAGCACAGGCTGTCCATCAGCTCCCGCAGGCTGGGCCCGCGGGAGTAGGCTACGAAGTCGTACTCCGCCGCCTCGGCCAGGTCGATGGACTCCCGCCCGGCCAGCGGGTGGCGGGCGGAGGCCACCAGCACGATCTCCTCGGTCAACAGGGGCAGCACCGCCAGGCTGGCGTAGTTCATCGGCGTGGCGGAGATGCAGAAGTCATATTGCTCGCTGTGGCGCAGGTCATACCTGGTCTGTTGGTGCATGTGGATGCGGATGGCGGGGTAGCGCCGCTTGAAGCGCACGATGAGGTCGGCCATCCACGACGAGGCCGCCAGCACCAGCAGGTTCACCTCGCCGGTGATCGTTTCCTCCAGGTCAATGAGCTCGCTCTGGGCGTTGTCAATCAAGTCGAGCGCATCCTTCACCCGCTCGTAGAACGCGCGGCCCCTGGGGTTCAGGTGAATGCGCCTTCCGATGCGGTCAAAGAGCGGGTGCCCCAGCTCTCGCTCCAGGTGGATGATGGTCTTGCTCAAGGCCGGTTGGGAGACGTAGAGCGCCTCGGCGGCGGCGGTGATGCTGCCGTGCTGCACCACGGCGCAGAAATAGCGCAGTTGGGTCAGTTCCATGGCGTACCCTCCCCACCTGTTTCTGCGTTCATCCTAGCCCCATCCTGTTCGTTTGTCAATGCATCCATAACCGGTGGGTTATGATGGCGATGTGCATCTTGCATTGGCGCGGTTCCCCGCCGGCACGTATACTCCTGTTGTGGGCAGCCTGCGCCTGCGGGTGCGGTTCCTTCATGGCGGGGTGGCATCCGCCGCTCCGCGAGCGTTTTTCCATGGTTCGGCCGCCTGCGGGTTCCTCCACCGTGGGTGTCCTTGGGTGGCGTAGCAGGTTCGCCTGTTGCGCCATTCGGTGCCTTTTGCGGAGGAAGCCCAACACCAAGCAATGAGGAGGAAGAAAGAGATGGAACAACCCCAGGCGCTGCCGGCTGCTCCGCCGCCGCGCCGAGCGCTGCGCGTCAAGGTGGCGTTCGCGCTCATCTATTTGTTCTTCATGTCGGCCCGGGCCATCTTCAACCCGTTCCTCACCGTCTACCTGCAGGAGAAAGGCCTTTCGGTGCAGTGGATCGGGCTGGTCATGGGCTTTAACTCGGCGGTGATTCTGGTGGCACAGCCCTTTTGGGGCATCGTGTCCGACCGCTTGCGGTCGGTCAAGACCGCGCTGGTGCTGTGCCTGGTGGGGCAGGGGTTGGCGTCGCTGCTGCTCGTGCCGCTGCAGGCCTTCGTCGTCATCGCCGTGGGTTTTTGCGCCTACACATTCTTTTCCAGTGCGGAGAATTCCCTTCTGGACATCTGGAGCCTGCACTCCCTCAAAGAGGTGGGCGACAACCGGTCGGTGGGGCAGCTGAAGCTGTGGGGGTGCCTGGGGTTTGCGGCCAGCAGCGTCCTGGCGGGGCTCTTCCTGCAGCGGCACAACACCACCCAGATCCTGCCGCTCTTCGCGGCGGTACTCATCGCATTGGGGGTGGTGGTGTTCCTGCTGCCATTGAATGCCCGGCGGGAGCAGCCCGTGCGCGTGCGGGACTTGGGGCTCCGGAAGATTTTGCACAACCGCACGTTTCTCGTGTTTCTGGTCTTTGTGGTCGTCATGCAGTTCCCCCACCGGGCGGCATACACTTTCTACCCGGCGCTGCTGGCGAGCCTGGGCGGCACCAAGGAGATGGTGGGTTACTGCAGCGCCATCATGTTCGTGTCGGAGGCGGTGCTGCTCACCCTGTCGCGTCGCCTGCTGGCCCGGCTGCCCGCGAGGACACTGATCTGCGCCTCAGCGGCATTCTTCCTGCTGTGGCAGCTGGGGTATGCCTTTGCCAGCCGCCCCACCGATCTGCTGTTTCTCTCGGCGCTCGATGGCCCGTCCTATGCGCTCTTCACCATCGGCACGCTCTATTACCTCGATTCCATCGCCACCGATGCCCTGCGCACCACCTATCAGACCATCGCGTACGCGTGCTATTTTGGCCTTGCCGGCATCGTGGGCAATGTGCTGGGCGGGTGGCTCATCGGTGCGGTTGGGTATCGCAACCTGTATCTCATCGGTGCGGCGGTCATTCTGGTGTCCACGGTGGTCTTCTGGCTGGCGGGCAGGCGGCCAGCCGCGCACAACGAAACCACGGAGGAGTTGATTCCATGAAAACGGTGGTCATCACCGGTGCGGACCGGGGCGTGGGCTTTGGCCTGGTGGAGCGTTTCCTGCAGCTGGGCTGGCGGGTGTTCGCCGGGCAGTTCATGCCCCAGTGGCCCGAGCTTGCCCAACTGCGTGAGGGGCACCCCAAGCGGCTCATTCTGCTGCCGCTGGATGTCGCCAGCGATGACTCGGTGCGGGCGGCGGCCAAAGCGGTGCGTGGGCAAACCTGCCGGGTCGATCTGCTCATCAACAACGCCGGCATCAGTGGCGGTGTGGGCAGCATCTGCGAGCTCAAGGACCTGGAGCGAGGCCGGGCGGTGCTGCAGGTGAATGTGCTGGGGGCGCTGCGCATGGTGCGGGCCTTCCTGCCCCTCATGGCGGTGGAGGGTGGCATGCGCCGTCTGTGCTTCGTCTCATCGGAGGCCGGCAGCATCAGCGTCTGCCACCGGGGCGAGGGGTTTGTCTACGCCATGTCCAAGACAGCCCTCAACATGACCGTACAGCTCCTGTTCCGGGAGCTCTACCCCCAGGGGTTCACCTTCCGGCTCTATCACCCCGGTTGGGTGCGCTCCTACATGTCCGGCCAGAAGAGCACGATGGGCAAGGTGGAACCGGAGGAAACAGCGCTGGCGGCGTCCTACCAGTTCCTGGCCGACCGGCCGCAGGAGGATGTGCTAGTGCTGGTGGACAACGAGAACGTGGCCTGGCCATTTTAGGAGGGAACGATGAGAGAAGCAATGGTGGGGTTGTGCAGCCCTGAGACACCCTTCCGGCAGGCGATGGGCGAGAGCCTGGCGCGCACGCCCGGCCTATGCCTGCAGGAGGATGGGCCGCTGGATCTCTTTGTCTGCGTGCTGGAGCCCGGCCCCACGGGCGAAATGAAACTGGCCACCGAGCCCGTCGACCTCAATCGCCTGGCTGACACCTACGAGCGCTGCGCCTTGGGGGTGCTGCGGCAGGTGAACGCCGCCCTGCCCCGCCTGCAGGCCGGGCAGGGCAAGCGTCTCTGCTTTGTCACCAGCGTCACCGCCAGCGTCAACCTGGCTCGCGACACTGGGGCTGACAGCAGCAGCATCGTGCTGGCCGCCGCCAACATGGCCATCCGCACGCTGTTTAATAGCCTGCGGCCCCTGGGCTACACCTTCCGGGTGTTTGCCAGCCGCGGCTTCGACCCGGCGGACGCGCCCTACGCGGTCACATACTTCCTGCGGGATCGCAGCAATGAACCGGAGTCACCCGAGCACAGCGACGAGAACCGCCTGGTGATGCGCAACCGCTACGAGCAGGAGATTCCGTGGTAGCAGTCGCTCAGGCTGTCGACAAAGCGACAGCCCTTCGCGTCTTGCTGGTCGTGCAGTTCCGGCACTGCTCGCCCATGCAGCCTGGCCGCTGTGGCGACAGTCGCGATTCAGACAGCTTGTTCTCGTTGTGGCCAGGTCGCCGTTCACGCCTTACGCGCCATCTAGGATGCATAGGCGAGCAGTTCGAGAAGCGAACGACCAGCCCGGGCGCTAAGGCATTGCGCCGCAATACCTTCCCGGCGTGACGGTTGGACACGCATCCTGCGTGTCTGATTCGCCGCACATGTCGCTGACTCTTAGTCCCGCGTTGCGGCAGACGATTCTTCAGAATCGTTGAGAGCGGCGCGAGCAATACAAGTATTGCGATGGACCAATCACAAACTGCAGCTCCCATGCGGGTTCTCAAGGATCGTCTCGCCTTCGGGCGGGGTTTTCTCTTTTGCTCGCACTGACCCTGACTTTCCTCCCGCCGAATAATCAGCGGGAGGTTCGCTCCCTTTGCTCGTTCTAGGGGGTTGTAGACACTTTGAGAGCGCCCGCAAAGTACGCGGGCGCTCTTCTGTCGCGCTTTGGTGGGGCGCTGGGTCAAATCCTGCGGGCAAACTCAATTCAGACCCAGTTTTTGCCTCTTTCCAATGATGTGTTTCTCCATTGCCTGCGCCACCTCCACCGGGTCGTCCCCCAGGGCGATTTTGCCGCCGGTAAGGGTCTCCACGTCCTCCGTCAGCAGCTTCACCAGTTGGGGAGCACCCGTCACAAACGGCACGGGGGAGAGGTGGGTATAGGCGCCGTAGGCCACGGCAAACACGCCGTCGATCGTCGCTTTCTGCTCCATCCACTCGGGGGCCGTCACCGCAATGGGTAGGTCGGGGATGTCCACGTTGAGGTGGTCGGCCAGCGCCGTCACCAGCATGGAGATGCGACCCGTATCGGTGCAGGTGCCAAAGCTCAGCACGGGTGGGATCTTCAGCAGGTTGCAGACTTCCTGTAGCCCGGCCCCCGCCAGCCTGACCGCGTCGAGGTTGCACAGGCCCGCAACCTCCAGCGCGTGGTTGCCGCAACCGGCACTGACCACTAGGATGTCTCGTTTGATCAATTCCTTCGTCAGGTTGATGGTGTTCCAATCCTGCGGCCCATTGCGCAGGGTGGAGCAGTTGGCAAGGGCTACCACGCCCTTCACTTTGCCGGCGGCGATCACATCAACCAGCGGGTCCAGCTTGTTGCCAAGCGCCTGCAGCACCGCCTCTGTGGAGAACCCGGCGATGGCCTTCTGTATGATTTTGGGTACCTGGGGCTGGATGGTGCCGTGACGGTGGCCAAAGTTTTGGATCGCGAGGTCAATCAGCCGGTCTGCCATGCCGTTCACCTCTGCGGGGTGGTAGGGCATCTTGTGCTGCAGGCCCGGCAGGTCGATGATGGTGCTGACACTGACCAGCGTGATGTGGTATTTCTCGGCATACATGTCGATGGCCGGGGGGGAGCAGTTTTCCTCCATGGCCAGCACGTCCACGGTGCCGGTGGCCAGCAGCGGCTCGATTGTGAGCCAGTTGCCCATCAGCCCCACGAACACATCGTCCACCCCGAACCGCTGCAGGATCTCCTGCCCGGTCTCAATGGAGCCCACAATCCGAAGACCCTTGGCCCCCGCCGCTCGCGCGCGCTGCTGCACCGCTTCGGCTCTGGCCTTTTCCAGCGTTGCAATGCCAACCCAGGGCTGGTGCCCGTTGAAGACGATGTTCACGTACTCCGGGTCCATAATGCCCAGATCCACGTTCACCTCGTGGGGGGTGGGGGTGCCAAACAGGATGTCCTGCACCATTTCCAGGCCGATTTGGGCGTTGTAAATCGTCGCCAAGCCCAGTCGCAGCGCCTTCACCGCCAGGGAGACATGGCTGCCATCCACATTGGTGAGGCAGCTGGCCACGCAGTTTTGCTCCTCGTGCACGGCACCGGCGGGGTAGATGCCAATGTCACGCCACACCTGCTTGCGCTTTTTGGGCGCGAAGGCTTCCACCATCCGGTTTGGCTCATCGGCCCCAACGCGGAGCTGCTGCTCCAGCAGGTCGGCCAGCTGGGTTGCCATCTGGCTCTCACTTTGGGCGGTGTCGATCCCCAGCATCTGGCACATCCATTTCAGCTTGCCGGGGTCTTTGATGCAGAAGGGCGTCTTCCCCTCCGCCGTCGCCCGCAAGGTGCGGAACGCTTCCCAGGCGTGGTGGCTGTAGGTGCCGGCACCCATGACATTGTGCAGCAGCAGGGTGCGCATGGCCATGGCATCGGGGCCGATGCCGCAGACGCCCTTGTCTTGCCCGCCCTTTTCGCTGATGCGGCAGGGCCCGTTGGAGCAGAGCTGGCAGCTCAACCCCTCCAAGCAGAACTTGCATCGGATTTTTTCTTGCAGGGCCCAGCGGTCAAAGGCGTTGGACAGCCCGTCCTTTCGGATGCGCGGCAGCATCTCTTCCACGGAGTCGTGGTAGCTGACTCTTCCCTCTGTGCGTTCTTTCACGGTTTCACTCATCTCTGAACCTCAAACAGCATATTTGCCTTACCTTCACCTGATGGATGACATTCCATGCATGAAGAGGGCCAGAAATCTGTGGCCTGTGGGCTTGAACAAAGGCAGAGGGGTGCCAAAAGCAACAAAAAAGCTCCCATCCAGCGGGACGGGGAGCTCAAACAAGTGGCGCTTCTACGCACTCAGTGGTTCAAACGGAACGCTCGTGATGCCGAGGCCGGGGCCTTCGCCCATGGTGATCGTCGGCCCCGTAAAAATGGGGCCGCCCTCATAGGGGTCCACCGTGCACAGCGACGGCCCATCCAGGTCGGCCCGGGTGATGACATGCTTGGCCGCCATCAGGTGCGCTGCGGCTGTCACGGCCAGCTTGCTTTCCAGCATGCATCCAATCATGCACTCGACGCCGTATTCCTCGGCGATGGCGCAGATCTTCAACGCATTGTAGATGCCCCCGGTCTTCATGAGCTTGATGTTCAATAGATCGGCCGCGTGGGTGCGGATGATCTCCACGGCGTCCCGGGGGGTGAAGAGGCTTTCGTCTGCCAGGATGGGGGTGGAGACACGGCTGGTCACGTATTGCATGCCCTGCATGTCATGGGCCGGCACGGGCTGCTCCACCAAGTCAATGTTCAGCTCCCTGTTCTCCATCGCCGCAATGATCTGCACCGCGTCCTTGGCCTTCCAGCCCTGGTTGGCGTCCACGCGCAGCGCGATGGTGGGGCCGACGGCGCGGCGAATCTCGGCAATGCGCTCCACATCCGCCATGCCTTCTTTGCCCACTTTGATCTTGAGGATCTGGAAGCCCTTCTGCACGGCATCCACGCTGTCGGCCACCATTTCCGCCACGGGGTTCACGCTGATGGTGATGTCCGTCTCCAACTGCCGGCGGTACCCACCCAGCAGCTTGTAGAGCGGGGCAGAAAAGCGCTTGCCCAGCAGGTCATACACGGCCATATCCACAGCCGCCTTGGCGGAGGTGTTCTTGACCATGCAGGAGTTGACGCGCTGCGCGATGCCGTCGATGTTCTCAATCTCCATGCCGACGATGGCCGGCGCGATAAAGTGCTGCACCGCCTCGGCGATGGAGCCCCTCGTTTCGCCCGTGATGACGGCCGTGGGCGGTGCTTCGCCATACCCGCAGTCCCCCGTGTCGGTCACGATCCGCACCAGAATGTCGTCAATGCAATCCACCGAGCGCAGCGCCGTCTTGAACGGCCGGGCCAGCGGAATGCGAATCGTGCCAGTTTGGACTTCCTTGATGACCATAAAAGTACTTCCCTTCAAGCGAATCGACGCTTTTGTTGTCGCTAGAAAATGGTTCCGGCGAAACGCACCGTCGACAGGAGATCGGACCGGAAGTCATCGTCCTGGGGGTTCAGGCTATTGAGCACCACGCCGTCGCTGCCGTTCTTGGCCGTGGCGTGGACGAACCGCCCGTTCCCAAGGTGCATGGCCACATGCCCTGGGAAGAAGATGAGGTCGCCCTCCCCGGCTTCTTCCAGTGGGATTTTACGCATGCAGAACCCGTCGGGGATGTCCGCGTCGCGGTAGATAACCACGCCGTTCATCAGATAGGCCATGGAGCACAGCCCTGAGCAGTCGATGCCCTGGGGGGTCTTGCCACCCCAGCGGTATTGCACGCCGAGGTAGGCGAGCACCGTTTCCATCAGCCTTTTGCGCAGGGCGGGTTCCTCCTCGGGGGACCAGTTGGCCCGGTATTCACTCAAGTGGCTCGCCTTAGTGTAGCCCCGGCGGCCATCCGCCAGGCCCACGCACATCCAGCCGTCGTCCTCGCCGGAGGGCAGGGGGGCGACGAGTGCGCCCCGGGGCAGGCTGGTCACCCTCCCTCCCCGGATGCTCGGCACATTGAGCACATCGGCCTGCGCCCTTGTGACGACGCGTTTGGGCAGCGCCTGCCAGCGGGAGAGTGGGCCGTCGTCGGTCACGAGGTTCTCGTTGCGGGTGTAGCCCTCGTACTGGTAGCCCGTGCGCACGCGTACCCAGCCATCGCCGGCGTCCTCCAATACCTCCACGGCCATGCCGTGCAGCACTTCGTCGGCCAATTCACCATGTGGCTCTGGCGCGGCATGCAGCGGCGCGATTGGTACATTGACCAGTGCGAAGTAGCTCATTCCATCACCCTTTATAACAATCATAGATTGCCTTGGACAGCCTGCCGATCAGCCGACTGGCGTACCGCTCGTCGTCTGGTGCGCCGGTCACGAAGATGGCAAGAGAATACTGTACATGGCCCAGCAGAAAGACACCCGCGTCGTGCGCAACCCTGTCGTGCCCGGTGAACGGGTCCAGCCCGCCGGTTTTGTGCGCCACGGTGATGTCATCCGCAATGTAGCGCAGGAACAGCTCCTGGCAGCGCTGGCGTTTCAGGATGCCAAGCGCGTAGCGACACAGCTTCGGCGTCAGGATGCGCTCACCACAAATCGCCTCGTAGAGCCGTGCCATGTCAGCGGCGCTGGTCAAGTTGTTCCTGCCGGCGCGTATCGCTGCAAAGTCCAGCATCTTTCGGGCCAGCACCGTGCTGGGTAGACCGAGGGACCCCATCAGGGAATTGGTGGCGGCAAAGCCAACCAAACCAATGAGCACGTTCGTGGCCGTGTTGTCGCTGGTGACGATCATCCAGTGGAGAAGCTCCGCCACCGAGCACTCGCAGGCACCCTGCTCAAAAACATCGGTGTCCTCCAGGATTTCGAGCGCGGGCACAGTGATTTTATCCTCCAGCGATATCCCGCCCTCCATGACCCTTTGCAGGATGGACAGCAGGATGGGAACCTTGATGAGGGAGGCGGAGGGTACCACTTCTTCCGGGTTGTGGGCATGCAGCGTTTGCCCGGTTTCGATGTCCTTCATCAGGAGCGAAACCTTGGCGTCAGCTTGTGCGATCTCGCGGTGGAGGAGGCGATCCAGCTCGTTTTTGTTCATCTCTATCATCCTAATGCGTGGTTGGCAGTTCTGAGAACTTTTGGCAGTTAGCTTTCATTATACCAAGACCATTGGGGCAAACAAGGTTTTGCATCCGCATAGGTTGTAATGGGGGAGTTGCATCCCAAAGCCACACAAGGAGTACTCTTTTGGATTACCGCTTGTGTGGTTGGGATTCAAAAGGAGAGTGGGCGTTATCCTTTTGCTTTGGTATTTTTGAGCAGATAGATCGCGGGAATGACAGCAATGATGAACTCCGTTGCAAAGGCCACCACCAACCATGGTTGCAATGAAGAAGGCCACGGCCACGGCCACACAAGCTGGATCGTTAGCCGGGACAACCAGACAAGGACAAAAAATAAATAGAATACTCTCGTCCCGCTCGAATCCCCAAACACCTGGTTCTGCACGAGCAGGAGCAAAAAACTAAGCCCCGCCAACAAGAATGAGAAGCAGAAATTGATGTAGTTGACTGACTGGTAAATTTCGATGGGGGCGTCGGGTATGTAGGAGAACCACTGGAAGGAGTAGGGCGCAAAAAAATGCCATACTCCAACCAGGCAACCAACCATACAAACGACATTGTAAATAAGCTTTGCGGTTCTCTTCATTTCTCTTCCTCGTATACCTTTGATGGGCCAATTCATGTAGTTTACCATAGGCAACAAGTAACATAAAGGTGTTCGGGTTGGTTAATCAAACTCTTGATACTCTACTAAACTTCGCATAGTATAAGTGGTGGACGCCTGGTATGCGGGGCAGTTTCGGACGTGCCAGGCCTGGCGGTTTTGGCCGCAGTGGTCCCCTGGGAACCAGCGTCCATTTGATTTTCCATTTGGTTTGCTGCATGCTATTGCCAGAAGAACTTGAGCTTTCGGCCGTTACGGACGTTCGGAGTGTGGCGTTTGCATCACTCACGGAAGCAGGGTTCTTCTTTTAGTGTGGAGCGAGGTGCAGATTAGGCGCGGGAAAAGAAACATCGCGAACCGAAACACTCGGTTCGCGATGTTGGCCGCCGGCCCTGCCGGCTGGTGCCGAAGGTGGGACTTGAAGCCGGCGCGCTCCCTCCGGTCGCCTCTTTGCGGCGCCTCTCGTCAAGGGTGCAGCTCATAGCTGGTTGCATACC
>JAEWRW010000025.1 GCA_023398815.1 Bacillota bacterium | reverse complement strand
GCACTTGCCTGGTGGGGTGCCGCTGGCTTCCGGCTCTGCCCCATCCAACCTGACGTGGACACCGCCCGCCGCGGCAGCCAAACCCTGCCGCCCACCATCCCGGTGCGCGACATTGGTCGCCGGTCCTGCACTATCCAGCCTGGCGTGGCACACCGCCCGTCGCCGACAACCAAACCCTGCCGCCCACCATCCCGGTGCGCGACATTGGCTGCCGGCCCTGACGGCTAGCGAAAGCGGGTGAGGTAGTCCATGCAGTACTCGTCGCGGCCCACAAGAGCCTCGGCGGCCACCAGCGCGTCCATGGTGCTGGCATTGGTGGGGTCCAGAATGACACTGTCCATCCCGGCGGCGATGGCAGCAACCAGCAGGGCGTTGTTCATCATCGCCCGTTTGGGCAGGCCGAAGGACACGTTGGAGAGGCCGCAGATGGTGTGAACGCCGGGGAGCTCGGCACGAACCAGGCGCAGGGTCTCCAGCGCGGCCACGGCGCTGCCGCCATCCATGGCCACGGCCTGGGCCAGCACGTCGAGGTAGACGCGGTCGGCGGGCACCCCCGCGGCGGTGATACGCTCCACCAACCGGTGGCAGTTATCAGCACGGCGGCGGGCATCAGCAGGCACGCCAGCCGTGTCAATAGGCAGGGCCACAACGCCGGCCCCGGTATCCCGCACGGTGGGCAACAGCTCATCCATGCGCTCGCAGAGCGTGACGGAGTTGACAATGACGGGCCGGTCGCCGACGGCCCCGATGGTATCCTGTACCACTGCGGGGTTGGGCGAATCGAGCATGACGCCGCAGTCGTTGTGACCGAGCACAAGGCCAAGGAGCCACTGCATAGCGTCGGTCTCCCCCTGCCCCAGCAGCGCCGTGTTGAGATCGAGATAGGTCGCGCCGGCCTCGACCTGGGCGGCAATGAGCCGGAGGATCGTCTCCTCGTCCCGTGTCTCCAAGGCTTTCCGGGTACGGGGGATGGAGCTGTTGAGCTTTTCGCCAATGAGAATCATAGGGTGGCCGTCCTTTCCGCCCGGTTGGGCGCGACCGCAGCACCGGCGAGGGCTTCCCGCACGATGTCGCAGACGAATTTCACTTTGCGCAGCTGAGGCATGAAGCAGTAGCCTTCGCAGTAGGATTCCACCTGCCCCAGCAGCGACAGAGCAAACGCACGGGAGAGCGCCAGCGCTTCGTCGTCGGGCAGATCGCGCATGCCATCGAGCAGACTCTGGGGTACGCGGATGCCCACGACCTCGTTGGAGAGGAACAGGGCGTTGCGGTAGCTGGCAGGCGGCATGATGCCCGCCAAGATTGGGGCATCCAGCGCCTCGTGAGCCCGTCGCAGGTTCTCCACCGCCCGCTCCTCAAAGATCGGCTGGGTGATGAAAAACCCACCACCCGCATCGATCTTTCGTTTGGCGCGCTCCAGCTCCACCTCGAAACGCGGGGCATTGACGTTGAGGGCACCGCCAATGAAGTAGGGCGCGGCCTGAAACAGGCCTTCGTTGAGGGACTGAATGGTGGACATGAGGCCGAAGGACTGGAAGTTGAAGACCCCCTTGCCGCGGTCCTGCACCACCGGGTCGCCGGTAACGACCAGGACGCTGGAGAGCGACTCAATGCGCCCGCCCAGCAGCGCCGACTGGATGCCGATGGCGTTCCGGTCCCGGCAGGAGAGGTGCGGGATGACCTCCACCCCCGACTCCCGGCGGATTTTGGCGGCGATCATCATGCTGTCGGCCCGGGAGCGGGCCAGCGGCGAGTCGGCCACGGTGATGGCATCCACCCCGGCCTCCCGCGCCAGGGTGGCCCAACGCAGCAGGTGGCCGGCCCGGGTGTCAAGGGGCGGGTCCACCTCCAGCACGACGACCTTGCGCCCGCTGGCGAAGGCCTCCCGCAGGGCATTGCGCTCGCTGACAGGCCCGGTCGACGGGCGGACACCTGCGATGCCGCCCCCGTTGCCCCGGTCGGTTTGCCGCACCAGGCGGATCATCTGGCGGATGTGGCGTGGCGTGGTACCGCAGCAGCCGCCCAGCAGGTTCACCCCCAGCCGATACATCTCCGCCACCTTTTGGGAGAAGTACGCCGTGTTGTCCTCAAACACCAGCCGCCCGGTTACCGACGTGGGGTAGCCGGAGTTGGGCATGACACACAGCCGCATCTGACTCAAGTCCAGCGCCCGCACCAACCGCAGCAGGTGGCTGGGCCCGCAGATGCAATTGAGCCCCACCGCCCCCACCCCCGGCACCGCGGCGGCCTGCCGCAGGATGACGCGGTAGTCATGGCCCTTGGTGGTGGTGCCGTCCTGCGACACACCGAAGGACACCAGTACAAAGGCTTCTGGTGCTTCCCGGTGGATGAGCGCAAGGGCCGGGCGGATCACATCGAGCTCGCCAAAGGTCTCAAAGGCGAAGTGGCGCGCCCCCAGCGCCAGGAACCGCCGGGCAATGGCCGCATATTCCTCACGGGCGGCGACGTCCTCTCCGGTCATGCGGTAGCCGATGTCGGCAAACACCACCACGTCGCACCCCTCGGCGGCCTGACAGGCCAGGCGGTAGCCAGCCTCCAGCACCGCGTCCCGCGTGGCCTCGTCGGCCATCCCCCCGGCGTTGGCCGCAAAGGTGTTGGTGAGGATCGCGTTGGCACCGGCATCGATGTACTCCCGATGGATGCGCAGCACCAGTTCGGGGTTCGTCAGGTTGGCCAGCTCGCAGCTCTCGCCATTGGGCACCAGGGTGCTGAAATAGGTGCCAAAGGCCCCGTCAAAGAAGAACGGGCCCCCGGCGGGCAATGTGGGCATGGGAAAACTCCTCATTGGGAACTCGCCCGACGGGCGGCATTGGCATTTTGACTATCATAACAAAGAAACCCCGAAGAGCGCAAGATATTCCTGTTCCTGGCAACGGCGCCGACCGTGATCGAACCGTCCAGCCAACCGGAACCGTGCGGGCAGGGCCCACCGCCCTCGGCGTCGCTCTCCCGCCAGGATCCCCTCCCCCAACGGGAGCGGAAGCGGCAGGCAGAATGGTTGCGGTTGGGTTTTTCTTTTGTTATGCTTTGAGTGGTGAGCGAAATGACGGCATTCATGCAAATAGCGATTGTCTCATTTGTAAATGGAACTTGTTCGGGAATCGTGCAGCATCTGTGAATCTTAGAGGAGATCGAGCGCTATGACTGCTTTTAACTTTATTCTCTTTGACAATTACGAAACGTTTGAAGTTTCGGGCTCGCTGGAGATCATGAGTAAAATGCCCAAAACCTATCGATTGGGGTACTACTCCATGAACGGTGGCATCATCACCAACAGCCATATGGTGCGCGAGGACACAGAGCCGTTTTCCGCAATGGATGCTTCCGGCGTGCTGTCCCTTCCCGGTGGCCCGGGCGTGCGGCAATTGGTGGACGATGAGGCGTTCCTTGAGCAGCTCAAAGGATTGGCTCAGAAGGCACAGGTTGTTTTCACTGTCAGTTTGGGTTCCGCGCTCTTGGCCAAAACTGGTCTTTTGGATGGCGTAAACGCCACCAGCGATCGAAGTGCCTTTCGGTGGGCCTGCAGCCAAAGAGAGGGTGTTCGCTGGGTAAGGAGAAGACCATGGCTGACCGATGGCAAATTCCATACATCCCAAGATGCTGATTCAGCCATGGATATGACATTTAGTTTTGTGCGGAATCTTTATGGTGAAATGGCAGTGCTGACAGTTGCCCGAGGGATTGAGTACACCTGCAATGAGGACAGCTCAAAAGACGTTCGCAGCGAAAACGAAGGGCATATGGTATAACCCATAGCAACGGCAACCCCCACTCCACCGCTGGGGACAGCAGCGCCCACCCTACCAACCGTCGCTCTGCGAGCTAGGTTGCCCTGCCCATGCCGGTCTCAGGCGGCCGGCCTCGCGCCTACCAACGTTCCAACATGTGCTTAGTCCGGTTGGGGGGGGGTCAGCGGGCGGCGCGGGCGCGGCGGGTGACTGCGAAGGTGTGTACCTGCCGCCCGACCAGCACCAGCCCCAGCACCGCCACCGACACCAGCGCCGTAAAGCCGCCGGGAGCCACGTTGAGGTAGTAGGACAGGAAGAGGCCCAGCAGAATGTCCACCATGCTGAAGAGCACCGAGAAGAGCAGCGTCTGGCGGAACCCACGGCCCAGCTGCAGCGCCGTCGCCACCGGCAGGGCGATCATGGAGCTGAGCACCAGCACCCCCACCACCCGGATGGACACCGAGATGGCCGAGGCCACCAGGATGGAAAAGACGTAGTTGATGGCCCGCACCGGCACCCCCGCCACCTGCGCCGTCTCCTCGTCATAGGCGATGTACAGCATGCGGTGGTAGAGTACGATGAGCGTGAGCGCCGACAGCACACTGAGCGTCGCCACCAGTGCCACATCGGTGGTGGTGACGGTGAGCACGCTGCCAAAGAGGAATGCCTCGGCGTTCACCCGCAGCTTGCCCGAGCTGATGATGGTGATGGCCGTGCCCACCGACAACGACAGCACGATCGACAGGATAAGGTCGGTGTGCTTGCGGAAAGCACCGCGCAGCCACTCGATGAGCGCACCCATGATGGAGGTGAACACGAAGGCCCCCAGCACCGGGTTCTGCCCGCAGACAAGGCCGATGGTCACCCCGGCCAGCGACGCGTGGGACAGGGTGTCTCCGATCATGGAATAGCGGCGCAGCACCAGAAAGATGCCGATGCATGGGCACAGGAGCCCAATGAACAGCGACACCAGCAGCGCATTTTGCATGAAACCATATTCAAGCATGGGGGTCTTCCTTCTTCACGGTTTTCAGGTATTCGGCGGCGTACTGCTCGGGCGAGCACAGGTGGCCCCGGCCCTCCGACAGGTGGTAGATGAGGGTGGAATGGGCGACGGCGGCCTCCAGGTTGTGCTCCACAGAGACGATGGTACGGCCCTCCTCCCGGTTCATGTGTGCCAGCAGACCGTAGATCTCCCCTTGGCTGTCGCGGTCCACACCGGTGGAGGGTTCATCGAGCAGGATGAGATCGGGGCTGCCCAGCAGCGACCGGGCGATCAATATCTTCTGGTGCTGCCCGCCCGAGAGGTTGCCCATGAGCTGCCCCGCGGCGTGGGCCATGCCCACCTGCGCCAGGCATTCGTCCACAGCCTGCCGCTGCCGCACCCCCAGGATGCGCCGGTAGGAATCGAGCGTCTCCCGCACGGTGATGGGGAACTGGGAGAGGGCCGCGTCGGTCTTCTGGGGCACATAGCCCACCCGTTTGGCACCCACTTCGATGGTGCCGCCGGTGGGGCGCAGCAATCGCAGCAACAACCGCAGCAGCGTGCTCTTGCCGCTGCCGTTGTCGCCCACAATGGACACATACTCGCCGCCCGCGATGGTGAGTGACAGGTTCTCCAGCACGTAGGGCGGCCCGCCTGTATAGGAAAAGGTCAATTTGTCGACGCTGATCACGTATTCATCCTCCGTTGGGGTTCCCGTTGATTATAGTGGAGCGCAAACCGAATTGCAAATGCAAATCATTCTTACTTGACAGCGTTTCCCACAAGCGGTATGCTGGGTGCATCAAATGCAAACGATTTGCACAATCAGAGGTTTGAGATGAAACGATTCGCTGCGGCACTGGCCGCCTGCCTGCTGGCGGTGGGTTTGACGGCCTGCCAGGGTTCGCCCTCCCCCGGCAAAACCGACGGGAAGCTCGCCGTCTTTGTCACCATCAATGCCCTGGGGGAGTTTGCCCAGGCCGTGGGGGGCGACAAGGTGACCGTCACCGCCCTTGTGCCCGACGGTATGGAGGCCCACGACTTCGAGCCCAAAGCCCAAGACCTGGCTGCCATGAGCACCGGGCAGGTGCTGGTGTGCAATGGCCTGGGCATGGACGACTGGGCCACCAAAGCAGCCCAGAGTGTGGGGCAGAAGGACTTGGTGGTGGTGACCGCGTCCGACCGCGCCATACTGCTACCAGCTACCGACGACGCCGACGGAGATGGCGACAAAGACAGCGCCCATGACCCCCACCTGTGGCTGGGCCTTTCATCCGCCCAGCGTGAGGTGACCAACGTCCGCGATGGGCTCATCGCTGCCGACCCGGACAATAAGGCCTACTATGAAGCAAACTGCACCGACTATGTGGCCCGGCTGCAAGCGCTCCTGGACGAGTACCAGCCCCAGTTTGCCGCCGCCCCCCGCAAGGACTTCGTGACCGGGCACGCGGCCTTCGGTTACCTCTGCCGCGACTTCGGCCTGACCCAGCGCAGCGTCCAGGGCGTGTATGCCGAGGGGGAGCCCAGCGTCCGTCAGGTGCATGACTTGGTGGAGTACTGCCGTGAGAACGACGTGACGACCATCTTTGCCGAGGAGATGGCCAGCCCCGAGGTCTCCCAGGTGTTGGCTGACGAGGTGGGCGCGCAGGTGCAGACGATCTACACCATGGAGAACGCCGAGGACGGCAAGAGCTACCTCGAGCGGATGGAGACAAACCTGCAGGAGATTCTTGCGAGCGTCACCAACTAACGTAACCCCTTCGCGTCTGGCTGGTCGCGTGCTGCGCACGCTGCTCGCCCATGCAGCCTGGCCGTTGTTGCGCCAGCCGCGATTCAGACAGTTTGCTCTCGTTATGGCCAGGTCGGTCGCCGCACATGTCGCCGACTCTCAGTCCCACGTTGCGGCAGACGATTCGTCAGAATCGTTGAGAGCAACGTGAGCATTGCGCAGCAATGTTACGGACCGACCGCCATGTGTATCTCTCATGCAGGTTTCTAAGGCAACATTGCGCCTTCGGGCGGGTTTATCTTTCCTTCTCACGCTAACCTTATCTTTCCTCCCGCCGAATGAATCGGCGGTCGGTTCTTCACCCTCTGCTTGTTCTATGGGTTTGTAGACACTCTTAAACGGCCGCCGTCGTCCCCACGGGGTGGCGGCCATTTCCGTTTGCGCAGTGGCCAAATATCGCGCCGTGTCGCCTTTCTTGGCCTCCATTCGCCTCTATCGTCATTCTCCGGCACCATCCGCCAAAGGATACGAAGTAACACGAGTTTCGACGGATCGCAACACTAAATGTCTATTTTATACATATAAATAATTAGTTTATTGACATTACTTACAGAAATTAATACGATCTTTCTGGTGTTCATCCAACACACCATGAAGGAGGATCGCTATGAACCGAACCGTGGGAAGGAAAGTGCTTGCCGTACTCGTCGCCCTGTGCCTGATGCTGCCACTGGCAGCAGCGTGCACCAGCCCCACCACGTCCGACGGCGGCAGCGGTGAGCCGGTGAAGCTCAAGCTGTACATGCAGCCCCAGGACGACGCCGCCGACGCCAACAAGGAAATGTTCGAGTGGATGAAGGGCAAAGTGGAGGCAAAGTTCCCCGATTATGAGATCGAATGGACCCGCATGGCCCCCGGCACCGACTACCGCCAACAGTATGACAAGCTGCTGATGGCCGGCGACGGCCCCACCATGTGGAACGGCCTGCCCTATGTGGACATCCAGACCCGCATTAAGAGCAAGACCATCGCCGACATCACCGACTATGTGAAGAACTGGGATCTCAAAAAGGACGGGAAGGTCATCGACATCTTTGACGAAGCCCTTTCCACCAGCGACGGCCACTGGTACGCCGTGCCCTACGCGCCCTATGTCTCGGGCATGAGCTACAACATGCAAGCCATCAAGGCGGCTGGCGGCGACCCCACCGTGCAGCCCAAGACCTGGGAAGAGTTCGCCACCCTGGCCCAGAAGTACACCGACGCCAGCGCGCCCCGCTTTGGCTACACGCTGCTGGGCTCCGACTACGCGGCTTGGCCCTTCACCCCGTGGGTGTGGTCGGCCGGCGGTGAGATGGTGCGGCCCAATGACGACGGCACCTATTCGGTCGCCTTCAACGAGGACGCGGGCGTGGACGCCGCCATGTTCATGCACGACCTGGTCAACGTCTACAAGTGCACCCAGACCAACATACTGGAAAGCTACGACGACATGCAGATGAACATGATCTCGGGCCGCGCCACCTTCGGCTGGGGCACCCCCACCTGGTACGCGCCAGAAAACCTGGCCAAGTATGACCAGAGCCAGGAGAACTTCGGGTTCTACCCCATCCCCGGCAAGACCGCAGACAAGCAGGTTGCCTTCGCCGGCGGCGAGGTGTGGACCATGAACCCCAACGACACCAAGGAACAGATGGATGCCTGCTGGGCGATCATCCAGTACATCTCCTACGATGAGGACTACCTGACCGAGCAGTGGAAGCTGGAGAACGAGAAGGGCATCATCAACGCCAACTCCCCCGCCCGCTCCGATCTCATTGAGAAGAAGTACTCCATGGCTACCAACTGGCCCAAGCACTGGGCCGGCGAGTATGCCGCCGCCATGAAGGTGGCCAAGCCCGAGCCCTTCTGCCCCAACTGGAACAGCCTGAAGGACGAGATTGTGCCCTACCTGCAAAAGATCATCACCACCGAGACCATCAGCCGCGAGGAAGTGAAGGCCCAGCTGGACGCTTGTGCCGACCTCCTCTATAGCAAGTACCCCGACTCCTTTAAGAAGGCCAAATAACACCCTGTCACCACCACAAACTACGGCCGGAGCCGCCCGGAATGCACCGGCGGCTCCGGCCCAACACAAAGGGGGAGCACCATGACACTGACGACCAAAGTGCGACGCGCTTCCAAAGGCCGGTTGACACCGTTCCTGTTCCTCCTGCCGGCCCTGATCGCCTTCTCGCTCTTCAAATACTACCCCATGCTGCTGGGGTTCTTCATTTCCTTCTTCCGCGTCAACATCGTCAACCTACCTGGGGATTTCATCGGCTTCGGCAACTTTGTGCGTGCCTTCCAAGACGCGTCTTTCTGGAACGCCCTGGGCAACAACATGGAATTCCTGCTCGTCATGCTCTGCATCAACTTCTGGGTACCCATCCTGCTGGGTGCACTCATCAACGAGGTGCGCCGCGGCAAGGGGTTCCTTCGCACGATGTACTTCTTCCCGGCCATCGCGCCTGGCATCGCCATGCTGGTGCTGTGGAAGTACATCTGGAACCCCGACTACGGCCTGGCCAACTACCTGCTGTCGCTTGCGAACCTACCAGCGCAGAAGTGGCTCAACGACCCCACGCTGGTCAAGTGGTGCATGCAGTTCCCGGGACTCATCATGGGCGGTGGGCTCAACATGATGATCTACCTGGCCGCGCTGCAGGATGTGCCGGAGGAGCTCTATGAGGCCGCGGCCATCGACGGTGCGGGCATCCTGCGGCGGTTCCGTATCATCGCCCTGCCTCAGATTCTACCCATCATCTCCACCATGCTGGTGCTGTCGGTCATCGACGTGTTCAACATGTTTGACAACGTGCAGGTGATGACCGGCGGCGGGCCTTATGGCTCCACCGACACGCTCATCCTCTATTCGTTCAAGACGGCCTACACCGGGCTCGATTATGGCTACGGCATCACCCTCTCCACCATCGCGTTCCTGGTGGTGCTGCTGCTCACCATCGTACAGATGAGCCTGAACCGCGGCGGCGGCGACGGTGGCCACAAAGCCAAGAAATCCGCTCGTGCCGGGCAGCGCCATGTAGCCTCCGGCAAAGGGGAGGTGTTGTAGATGCCCGCCATTCATCAGTCCGACCTGCGCAGCTTCCGCGGCCGCACGGTGTACGGCATCCTTCTCACCATTCTGGTGCTGGGCATTCCGCTGCAGGTGTTCCCCTACGCCTGGATGGTCACCAACATGTTCAAGAGCAGTGCTGAGGTCATTCAGCTCCCGCCCAGCTTCATTCCCGAGCATTGGCTGTGGGGCAACATCGGTGAGACCTTCGCCAAATACAGCCTATGGACCAACGTGAAGAACACGTTCCTGCTGGTCATCGGCACCATCCTCATCCAGGTGACGATCTCCACGCTGGCGGCGTTCTCCCTTTCCAAGCTCAAACCCGCCGGTTCGCGGCTGCTGCTGCTGTTCTTCGTGGGCACGCTCATGATCAACCAGCAGGCGCTGGCCCTGCCGACCTACCTCATGATGACCAACTTCTTTGGGGCCAACCTCATCGACAACCTGTGGTCGCTGCTGCTGTCCTTCAGCGCCTGGGGGTGGGTCATCTTCCTGCTCAAAGGCTTCTTTGACGGCCTGCCCAGCGATCTGATGGAGTCGGCCACCATCGACGGGGCCAGCAGCATGACAGTGCTGACGCGCATCGTGCTGCCCCTCTCCAAGCCGGTGTTCGCGGTGGTGCTCATCAACACCTTCATGGCCGTCTACAACCAGTTTCTGTTCCCCCTCATCCTGCTGCCAGGGCAGGAGAACTGGACGATCATGATCCGCATCTACGCCGCCCAGCAGGGTGCCGCCAAGTGGAACCAGATCATGGTGCTGCTGACCCTCTCCACCCTGCCGGTGCTGGTGGCCTACATCTTCGCGCAGAAGTACATTGTGCAGGGCATCAGCATGACGGGCCTGAAAGGATAAGCCATGGAATACTACCGCGAGGGGGTGCGCCGGTTCCTCGCCATGCTGGTGCACGAGCCCCATGCCATCGTGGGTGCCAGCATCCTCTGCCTGCTCTGCGGCCTGCCGGTTGTCACCGTGGGCGTAGGGGTGGCGGCGGCGCTGTACTACTGCGCCTGCCAGGAGCAGGGCCGCGCCTGCACCCTGCGCCAGGCCCTGCGGGAGACGCGACCCCTTTGGGGGCGTGCGCTGGCCATGGGGCTGCTGGATGTAGGCCTGCTACTGGGGGCGGTCGCCAGCCTGGGGATGGTTTGCTCCACAGCGCCTTACGGTGTTCGGTTCTACTCCGGGGTGCTGCTGTGCCTGGATGTGTCGTTCCTGCTGACGGCGCTCTACCGGTACCCGGCGCTGGTGCGGGGCAACCTGCGCCTGGGTAGGGCCATCCACACGGCCTTTGCCATGGCACTGGCCAACCCCATGGCTACGTTTCTCCACTGGTGCGTAGCGCTGCTGCTCACCATGGTGTGCGCGGCCACGGGCATCGGGCTGCTTCTGGTGCTGCCTGGCGGGTTCTGCCTGCTGCTCTTCACCGCCTGGAACTCGCTGGTGCAGCGGTACACCGCACCGCCAGCGGAAGGTGCTCCCACCCCCTTGCCCAGCCACGAATAGAACTGTTACCATTTCATCATCAACCGCGCCTGTCCGGCGCGGTTTTCCGTTTGCTCCCTCTCGTTTGCATTGCCATTGGTTTTTGTTTTGCGATTCGTCATGGAATGGGCTGCCGCGGGCAAGCTACGGTGTGAGGTGAAGCAGATGAACCCAAACAACCAACAAGATGCCAAAGAAAGCCCGATGAAGAACCTGGCCAACCATAAGCCGCCCATCAAGCGTTCCAACGACCCCGCCCTGCCCTTTGGGCCGGAGGCGGTGGCTTCCACCATGGAGTGCACCGGTCTTATCCCTTCCCTGCCCATGACAGAGGGCCAGGCCGACGCCTACAAGGAAATTTATGACGTGCCCTGCCAGCAGCAGGACGCCATGGACACCCCCTGCCAGTGGGACACGGAGAAGCGGATCGACCCGAAGGACAAGACACAGGAGGTCTGAAGCAACCGACGGGAATGTCGCTCCCGCTGGTTTGTCAACCCACTTGGACAGTGCCACCATGCATCGATAATCCCTGTACAACGCGCGGCAGCCGTACAATACCCAGTGAATGTACCCCATCGCCTGACTTTGTGCGGCGTGCTTGATCGATTTGTGGGCCAGCGGGCTTCAAATCGCGAACACAGGAAAACCGACGGATTTCCGTCGGTTTTTCGCAACTCGAATCATTGACTTGTATCAGTCGTCTCCATTTGCCGCCCTATACCGTCAATTTCACAGGCAGATGGGTCATTTCACCCGAACGGTGACCGTCACTGTCCGGTTCACGCCGCATGCCAGTTCTCCGTCAGAGCACAACGGGCCGTCAGCCTAACCCTGCGCCGCCATCGGCGTTGCTCCAAGTCCGAAACGAAAGGCTCTAAGAGGGACCGGTGACCCGGCCCGTATAAAAACGGAACAGCTCCAACGGCTCGCCAATCCTCAGTTCCCCTGGATGTACCACTGGTTGATGAGGGCAAAGGCCGAGTCCTCCCGCGCGCCGGCAACGTTATGCACCTTGGTCGTGGTGAGCAGCGAATGGGTGCGGAAGTAGAGACTGAGGATGGGAAGATCGGCAATGATCTTGGTCTGCAGGTCGGCGATACGTGCAGTCAGGGTGCCGCTGTCCGGCGCGTTGACGATGCTATCGAGCAGGGTATCCATCTCGCTGTCACCGTACCCGCCGTAGTTGAGCGCACCATCGGAGCGCAGCAGCAGGCTGTAATCGGGCACCGGTGACAGGTAGCTGCCGCAGAGAGCCAGGTCGAACTGCTTCTGCCCCAGGGCGGTGACGTAGTCATCCCAAGCCAGGGCCTTGACCTCCAGCGTGATGCCCGCACCCTTAAGCTGGTCGGCCAGCTCCTCTGCCACACCTTTGCGCTGTGTATCGGTTTCGTCCTGGTTGACAAGCAAAGTGAACTTCAGCGCCCGTTTGGTGCCGTCGGGGCTGCGGTCATAAAGGCCGTCGTCGCCCTCGGTGTCCTTCCAGCCGATCTGGGCCAGCAGTTTGCGGGCGGTGTTGACGTCCTGATTGTAGTGCAGCAGCTTGCCGTCGTAGAGCCAGCTATCGGGCGGCACCGGCGTGTCACTGACGATGGCGTGGTTGAAGTACTTGTAGGCCACCACCTGGGTGCGATCCATGGCCCAGGCAAGGGCCTGGCGCATCCGCTTGTCCTTGAGGTCAGTGTTGGCGAAGTTGACCGCCAGAAACTCGAAGTAGTGCGTCGGGTATTCGTAAACGTTGGCGTCGCCGCTCTCCCGGTATTGGCTCACGGTGAGGTCATCGGTCTGCACGGCATCCAACTGGCGGAGCATCAGCGACGACACCTGGGTGGCATTGTCGGTAAAGGGCAGCACGTTGATCGATTCGACGTAGGGAGCCTTCTTCCACCACTCCTTGTTGACTGCAAAATCGATGGACTTGCCTTTCTTGTAGCTGGACACCACATAGGGGCCGGTGCCAACGGGCAGGTCGGGGGCCGAATTGCCATTGTAGCCCGCCCCCTTGGGCAGGATGGGGAACTGCAGCGCATGCAGCACACCGTAGAAGGGCGTCTTCAGGTGCAGTGTTACCGTGCCATCGTCGTTGGCCTTCCAGCTCTGCAGGTAGTTGAGCACATAGGCATAGGCCCCATCGGCGCCCAGTGCCTTGATCTGATCGAGCGTGAACGTCACGTCCCCGGCGTCCAGGTTGCGGTCCAAGCCCTGCCAGGCGATCTCCTGGCGCAGTGTGAAGGTCCAGTCCAGCCCATCCTCGCTGACCGCCCACTTTTCGGCCAGGTTGGCCGATGGCGCGCCGCCCTCGTCCATGGCGATGAGGCTCTCATAGAGCAGGCCGTAGAGGCTGGACATCTCCCGCGTGGCGGGCAGCAGGGGGTTGCCCAGCGAGCCACCCTCGGGCATGGGCAGATAGAGTGAACCACCGGCCACCGGCGCACTGCTGGCGGTGGCCGTGGGGGTCACCGTGGTGCTGGGGGACGCGGTGGTGACGGCCTGGCCGCCGCAGCCGGCCAACAGCAGCACCGCCAGCAGCAGTGCCAGCAGGCGCGATCTATTCCTCCGGTTCACCATAGAGCATGCGATATTTTTCATAGGCATTCATCACCTTCTGTACAAAAGAGCGGGTCTCCCGAAAGGGGATGTCGGGGGTATCGCCGTCGAAACGGCCTTCCTCCACCCACCGGCGGACGTTGTTCTCGCCGGCGTTGTAGGCCGCCAGCAACCGATCGCGGTCGCCGTCGAAGCGGTCGTTGAGATAATCCAGGTACCAGCAGCCCAAGCGGATGTTGTAACCCTCGTCCAGCAGTAGTTCGTCGCTGTACTCCCAGTCGTTCTTGCCGGCAATCCACCGTGCGGTGTCGGGCATGAGCTGCATGAGCCCCACCGCCCCGGCCGCCGATTGGGCCTCGGCATTGAAGTGGCTCTCCGTCCGCACGACGGCCGCCACAAAGAGTGGATCGAGGTTGTATTGGCCGGCGGCCTGCTCAATGACCTCCCGGTAATCGTAGGGGTAGGCGCGGTACAGCGCCCACACGCCGCCCAGCACCACCGCCAGCAGTGTCAGCCCCACCGTCAGCAGCACCGCCCGCAGGGCCGTCTTCTTTCGTGTGCGTGCCTTCGCCACCGGTTACCGTTCCTCCTCCACCGTTTCCTCGTAGAGGGCCTTGAGCGCCCGTCGGGTGTCCTCCACCGGGCAGTTGGTGTCGATGACGCGACGGGCACGGCGGCGGCGTTCGCTGTCGGGCATCTGGGCCTCGATGCGCCGCTGGGCCTCCTCCAGGCTCATGCCACGAGCCATGACGCGCCGCAGCTGTTCATCCACCCCGCAGGAGACGACCCATACCTCGTCAACCTTCTGCTCCACACCGGTTTCAAAGAGCAGGGGCACGTCCACCACGGCCATGGCAATGCCCTCGGCCCGGCAGCGCTCCAGCCACTCGTCCATGTCGCGCAGCACGGCGGGGTGCAGGATGCTGTTGAGCTTGTCCCTCGCCGCTTCATCACGAAAGACCAGCTCGCCCAGCTTCTCACGCTGCAGGCGGCCTTCCGCATCGAAATAGTCCGCCCCGAAAGCCGCGCGGATATCTGCCGCCCCGGCCCGGCCCGGTTCTACGATCCTGCGGGAGACCTCGTCGGCGTCCCACACGCTGGCCCCCAGTTCTTTCAGATAAGCCAGAGCCGTCGATTTGCCGGAGCCAATGCCGCCGGTCAGTCCAATCACCACCATATAGGGCAGTCCTCCCGTTGTTACCACAAGTATGCGCCGGCCCCCGCCGGCAGAAGGGCTACTTCGCCTCGTACCACGAGAAGCCCTGGGACACATCGGCCTTCAGCGGCACGGCCAGCTCGGCCACACTCTCCATGCACTCAATGAGCAGCGCCGCGGCGGCGTCCGCCTCTTCCCGCGGGCAATCGAGCAGGAGTTCATCGTGCACCTGCAGGATGAGCCGGGACCGGAACCCGCGGGCATCAAGCTCCCGGTGCACCTTCACCATGGCGAGCTTGATGATGTCGGCCGCCGTGCCCTGGATGGGCGCGTTCATCGCCACCCGCTCGCCAAAGGAGCGGGTGTTGTAGTTGGTGCTCTTGAGCTCGGGCATGGGGCGGCGGCGGCCAAAGAGCGTGGTCACATAGCCCTGCTCCCGGCCCTGGCGCACCGTTTCCTCCATGTAGCGCCGCACGCCGGAGAACGTATCCAGATAGCGGTCGATGTAATCCCGCGCCTGGGCGCGAGAGATACTCAGCTGTCGGGCCAGGCCGAAATCCGATATGCCATACACAATGCCGAAGTTGACGGCCTTGGCCGAGCTGCGCTGGGCGCTTGTCACCTCCGCCGGGGGGACGCCGAAGACCTGGGAGGCCGTCTGGCGGTGGATGTCCGCCCCCTGGCGGAAGGCCTCCTGCATGCGCTCGTCGCCAGCCATGTGTGCCAGCACCCGCAGCTCTATCTGCGAATAGTCGCCGTCCACCAGAATGTGGCCCTCGTCGGCGGCCACAAAGGCCTTGCGGATGGCGCGCCCCATGTCGGTGCGCACGGGGATGTTCTGCAGGTTGGGCTCGGAGCTGGAGATGCGCCCGGTGGAGGCGATGGTCTGGTGCAGCGTGGTGTGCACCCGGCCCGAGCCCCGCACCAGCGGCAGGAGTCCATCAATATAGGTGCTCTTCAGCTTGCTCAGCTGCCGATACTCCAGAATGGCGGGAATGATGGGATGGGCGTCCGCCAGCTGCTCCAGCACCTCAGCGTCGGTGGAGTAGCCGGTCTTGGTTTTGCGGGCTGCGGGCAGACCCAGCTTCTCAAAGAGGAGTTCGCCCAGCTGCCGGGTGGAGTTGATGTTGAATGGCCCGCCGGCCAACTCATAGATGGTCTTGGTCAGCTCGGCAAGCCGCGCCTCATGCTCGGCACCCAGGCGGCGCAGCACGTCGCTGTCGAGCCGGAAGCCGATGGCCTCCATATCTGCCAGCACCGAGATGAGCGGCAGCTCGATCGTCTCAAAGAGCTCCCACATGCCTTGCTGGCGTAGGAGTTCTCTTTGACGGCCAGCCAGCGCGCGCAGTGCCGTAGCCGGGGCGTCGCTGGGGGCCGCGCCCAGCGTCCGCTCGCACAGACCGGCGAAATCATACTTGCCGCCCACCGGGTTCAGCAGATATCCGGCGATCATCGTGTCAAAAGCCAACGGCTCCAAGGCAATGCCCAAAGGCCGCAGGAGGTTCATCCAGGCTTTGGCGTCGTGCACCACCTTGCCCGCCCCGGCAGAGAACAGCGCCGCGCAGGCTTTGAGGGCGTCATCAGGCTCCAGGCCAAGGCTTAGCAAATCGCGTTGCAGCTCCACCCGGTATTCTTCCGTCTCAGTGGCGAGGGAGAGCCCCTCGCCCAGCGTCAGGGACACCTCATCCTCACAGGCCAGGCGTGCAGCCAGAGCGGTAAGCGCCGCGGCGTCCTCCACCGGCTGCACGGCCACCGCCGCCAGCTGGGTCTTCTGCTCCTCGGCCCCGGCGGCCTGCCGCAACCGCGCCAACACCGAGCGCATGCCCAGTTCCTCCAGCGCGGCGAAGGCCTCACTCTCCCCCCAGGGGCGCAGGGCCGTGTCGGCCAGGGTCAGGGTGTGCGGGGCGTCCCGGCAAATGGTCGCCAGCCACTTGGAAAAGCGCGCTGACTCCGCTCCGTTTTGCACCTTCTCAGCCATTTTCCCTTTGAGATCACCGGCATGGGCCAGCACCTCCTCCACCGTGCCATAGGTGTGCAGCAGGGTGAGGGCGGTCTTCTCCCCCACGCCGGCAATGCCGGGGATGTTGTCGCTGGAATCGCCCATCAGGCCCTTCAGGTCGGGGATCTGTTCGGGCCGCAGGTCATAAACCTCTTGGAGGTGGGCCCGGTCAAAGGCCTCGATTTCGCTCACGCCCTTGCGGGTCAGCGCGACCAGCGTGTGGTCGTCAATGAGCTGCAGAGCGTCCCGGTCGCCGGTGATGAGCACGGTATCGAGCCCCTGGCGCTCGGCCTCGGCCGCTAGCGTGCCCAGGTAGTCGTCGGCCTCGTACCCCTCGCCATCCACGGTGGCCACGCCCATGCGCGCCAAAAGCTCCCGCAGCATGGGGAGCTGGGGGCGCATGTCCTCAGGCATGGCGCGGCGGCCGGCCTTGTAGTCGGTATACTTGTTGTGGCGGAAGGTGGGCTCGTGCCGGTCAAAGGCCACGGCGAGGTACTGGGGCTGGTAGTCTTCCATCGCACGCAGCAGCATGTTGAGGAACCCATAGATGGCGTTCGACGGGCGTCCATCCGGCGTGGTCATCGCCGGCATGGCATAGAAGGCCCTGTGAATGAGGCTGTTGCCGTCGATGACCATCAGTCGTTCGCCCATCGTACCCCTCCCAAACTGAATGGAAGCCGCGCACAGTGTGCCCGGTTTTTCCAGACTGTAACACACCCACAGGCAAAAAGCAAACCGGCGGGCGTCGCCCAACCGGCTTCCGGTGTCGCTATGGAAAGTCTCCGCTGACGGCGATGACACCGCTCGCATCCCGAGGAAAAAAGGAGCTAAAGCCCCAACCCCAACAACGCCTGCCGGAAGCCGGAGAGCAGCCCTTCCAGCCGGTCCGGCGGCAGGGCACTGCCGTTCTCGGCCAGGAATTCCGCCACATTCCAGCGCTTGGCGGCCACCACCTGGCGACTGAGGTTGGTAAGCTCCGCCGGCAGCGGCGCGCCCAATGCCCGCCAGCACTCCCGGTACCCCTCGGCCACACGCCGCTCGTCGGCCCCGTCCACCGAGCCCACACCGGGCACGGTCACCGCGAGGTCGATGGCCGGGGTGGCCAGCCCCACCCGCTCCCAATCCACCAGCACGGCCGTGCCGTCGGTCCGCAGGCGCCAATTGGTGGGGTTGGCGTCGCCCTGCACCCAGCAGCGCGGCGCAAAGAGTGCCTGTGCCGCCGCCTGCGCCCGGCGCAGCGGTTCCTCCACCGCCGGGGCATCGTAGCCAAAAAGGGCCAGCACCGCTTCGGTCATTTCATCACTCCACCGGGGGCGAAAAGGGTCCTCCACCGCGGCGGGCTTCCCCCAGGTTTCGCTGTGCAATGCCGCCAGCACGGCCAGCGCCTCCCGGTCGGCCAGCCACCGCTCCCGCGGCAGGGGGTGTGGCACGTCCTCCATGGCGACCCAGCAGCCACCCTCGGTCTGCCATGTGCCGAAACACAACGGCAGGTGACGGCGCAGGCCTACGGGCAGGGCTTCCACGCGCGCAAAGAACGCGCCCTCCCGCCGTTCGGCACCCTTGATGATGACACCGCGCTCCCCCACGGCCGCCCGCAGGCACCCGCCGTTTTGCTTGATGCCCGACAGGCGCACCAAAGCAGGCTGCCCGCCCAGATGGCCGGTCAGCCAGGCCCACACCGCCGGCGGCAGGCCGGCTCGCTCGTCAATACAGCTCATGGGTGAAGTTGTTGCGCGGCGGGTACAGGCGGTCGAGGATGGCCGCGGCCTCCGGGGTGCCCTGAGCTAACCCCCAGGCCAGTGCCTTGGTGGCGGTCAGCGCCCCGGTGAACACCTGGCACAGCACGCCCACACCGCAGCGGAACCCTGCTTCGCCCCCGGCAGGCTGGGCCTGCGCCGCACCGCCCCGCGCGGTGATCTGCCAGCGCCCGGTGTTCCAGGGGGCCAGGGCATCGGTCACCTCCACGGTCACCTGCCCGTCGTCGGCCACGGCCAGGGCCGCCACCGCCTGGGGCAGGCCGGCCACGCGCATCATGGTGTGGGGCTGGCGGTGCACCCGGCCATACCACCGGCCGGGCAGCAATGTTAGCGGGTCGTCGGCCGGGGCCTTCCAGGTGACGGCCTTGCCCAGCGGTGCCAGCGCCCCCAGCAGGGCCAACGCCGCCGACGGGTCCACCGCCACAAACTCACCCAGATTGAGTTCCTCCTCCGCCGGTTCGCACAGGGCATAGGCCCGCACCTCACCCCCGCGCGCCACCGCCAGCGGGTGACCTTGGAGGGAGCGGTTCTCCCCCAGCCGGCGGGCCCACTCCCCAGGGCCACGCAGCACACGGCAGTGGTAGGAGGCCATCGCCCGGTCGTAAAGAGTGCTCAGATCGTCGACGGTGGGCTCCTCCACCACCTGCCATCCCTCGGGCAGGGGCGGAAGTTCCACCGCCGGGCAGGTGTACTCCAGCGAGTGGCTCACCGTGACCCAACCCAGCCGCGTGTAAAAGCAATGGTCAAACGGATAGAGAAAGGTGAGGCCCACGCCGCGGTCGGCCATGTCCCGCAAGGCCGCGGCCATCAGTGCCTTGGCCAGCCCGCGGTTGCGGTAGGCCGGGTCGGTGTCCACGCCGGAGAGCGTCTCCACCCCCACGGCACGGCACCGCAGCGCCATGGTGTAGGGCACCATCATGAGGCTGGCCGCCATGTGCCCGCCCTCATAGAGCGCCAGCGCTTCCTGGGGGCGGTACAGGCCGCCAAACACCCAATCGACATAGTCCGCCCCGCCCTCGGGGAAGCTCAGCTCCCACAGGCGGCGCACTGCCACGGTCTCCTCAGGCGTTGGCCGGCGGATGTCCATGGTTATGCCTCCCGAATGCGATACTTGGCCACCAACCGCACGGGGTAGTAGGACTCCTTTGCCCGGCGAAGGCCCGGGATGCCCATGTCCTCCTCACGGTTGACGAAGGTGACGTCGCCAAAGCTGCGCTGCAAAAACTGTTGGTTGATGAACGCGTAGCTGCCCGGAATGGTGGGGTCGGCCTTCTCCAAGTGGATGAGGGCCAGCCCCGGGCGGAAGTGTTCGCCCACGGTGAAGCCGCAGGGCTTGCCGCCCACCCGCAGCAGTGCACCGGTCAGCCCCAGTTCCTCCATGTGGGCCACCGCCTCCCGTATGGCCAGCATTTCGCTCTCGTCCACAGTGGCGTCGGCGTCCTCCTTGTTTTGCAGCCATTGGCAGCCGATGCCCAGGCACTCATCCAGCAAGGCCGGGGTCAGCTCCTCCCAAGCGTAGTCGCCGCTCTCAGCCAGGAAGCGGTTGATATGGTTCCGTTTGCCGTGGTACTTCTTGCCCTGCAGTCCCACCAGGTCCTCCCGCAGGTAGATGTATTCCGCCAGGTCGCGGTCCTCCGCAATCACGAGGCCGGCCGTATCCTCCTGCCGCAGGCGGGTGACGAACTCCTCGTTGACACCCATGATGTCCAAACCGCAGCGGCGCTGCTTCAAGTCTGCCAGCGCCGTATCCACCGCCGGGCGAACGGGCTGCCCCAGCGGCACCACCGGCTGCATGTGGCCCACGCATTTATCGTCCGGGTTGCGGTAGGAGAAATAGAAAACGCCACCCTCTTCGGCGATCTGGATGTCCCATCCCTTCCGCCACATGTAGAGGTTGGCGAAGGAAAGCTCGGAATTCTCATAGTCCTGCCCCCGCAGGGCATCCGCCAGCAGCGCACGGTCCGCCAGCGTCAGTTGTCGAAATTGAAGCACAGAAACCTCCAGGCAATCATCAGTGATATGAAGGCATTATAGCACAACGCCAGCGCTGGGAAGCAACGCGCCCCAGCCAATTGTATATACCGAGAAAAACGCCCATTCCACAGCCGGAATGGGCGAAAAAGTGCGGCGTTTTAGATTGTTCGTTTAATCGATATTCTCATCGGTATCGCTGACGGAACCAAGATAGTTTGGATCCGTCACATGAGAGTAGGACTTTGGTACTTCGCCTACAATGATGCTTTCGGTGACGAGCACCTTGGTGTCCACATTGACCTGCGTACTATGGGTCGGGATGACGATACGCACTACGGTGTGCACGTTGAGGTAGATCTTGTGCCGGGTTTGGTTGATGCCCTGGTTCTGAAACTCGCTCTCGTAGTCGGTGGTGACGGCCCCGACGGGTACGATGCGGGCGTAGATATTGGGCCCCCGGCCGCTTAGCAGCTGCCCCCCCAGCACCGAGCCCAGCGGGATGCCCACGCCCTGCTCCCCAATGGTGGAGATGTTCTGCTGGGTGGTGATGGCCGTATTGGTGGCAATGTCGTTGAGCTCCACCGTGTCGGCCTGAATCATCATGACCCGGCCGTTGGCGTCCTGCGTCACCTTGATGAGGTCGGTGTACTTGAGGGGGTTGGACATGACGGAGCGAACGGCGTTGTTCATGGCCTGCACCGCCAGCGACCGTACGCGGGCCTCGGCCATGGCAATGAGTGCCGGTGCGGTGTTGCGGTCCAGCGCCACATAGCCGGCGATGACGACTGCCATCACCACCAACAGAAGGAACAGCATGCGCCGGGGCAATCCACCCCGTTTCCGGCTCCACGAAAAGGACATGGCCCCACCTTCCGGGAACCGCGCCATTTGCCCCGCGGGCGCGGGGTTCCCCCTACAGCCTATGCGTGGCCATCGGGGCTATGCCTTCCCAAGCGCGCCGGTCTTTGTTATCCGGGCAAAATAGGGTATAATAGGATGTCCATTTTCCCGCGCGTTCTTTCGCGCTTCCAGTAATTGCCAGGAGGAATCGTCTGCCGCAATGAGTTTCCAGAGAGGCCCGCAGAACTACAACAACGCCGCCCCCGAGGCCAAACGGAGCGTGATGGAACGGCTGCGCCTGGCGCTGCCCGGCGGCCGCAACGCCGGGAAGACCCCGCCCATCGGGCAGGATACCGCCGCCCAGGGCCGCGTCTTCCAGCAGCGCTTGAAGCGGCCCAACGCGCTGCTCACCATCTCCTTTGCCACCCTGCAGCTCTTCGTTTTCGTGGTTCTGCTGGTGTCGGTGGGTGGGCTGGGCGCGGTCATCGGCATCGCCAAGGGATACATGGACACCACGCCCACCCTGGACGTGGACAAGCTGGCAAGCCAGGAGCTGACCAGCTACATCTACGACGCCAACGGCGACCTCATCACGACCTTCGTGGGTATGGAAAACCGCGAATGGGCCAGCATTGACGAGATCCCCGATGACTTGCAGCACGCCGTCGTCGCCACCGAGGACTCCCGCTTCTACCAGCACAACGGCGTGGACCTCAAGCGCATCGTCGGCGCGTTCTTCAGCAACATGAACAGCGAATCCACCCAGGGTGGCAGCACGCTGACCCAGCAGCTCATCAAGATGCGGCTGCTCACAAGCGAGCGCAACTACAAGCGCAAGATCCAGGAAGCCTGGCTGGCCATGCAGCTGGAGACTCAGTACACCAAGACCCAGATTCTGGAGGCCTACCTCAACGCCATCCCCCTGGGGCAATCCAACTACGGCGTCAAGGCCGCCGCCAAGGATTACTTCGGCAAGGATCTGGATGAACTGACGCTGCGGGAGTGCGCCATGCTCGCGGGCCTGACCCAGAGCCCCTACCTGTATGACCCCCGGCGCAACACCTACGTGCGCAACCGCATGGACCTGACTGACAAGCGCACCAACACCGTGCTCATGCTCCTGTACCAACAGGGTTATATTGATAAGACGCAGTACCAGGCGGCGCTGACTGAGACGGTCTCCATCCGGGAGAAGAGCGCCACCACCCAGATGTATGACATGCCCTACTTTGTGGAGTATGCCATTGAGGACATCATCACCCACATCCTGAAGGACCGAAACCTGGAAAACACCACCGAGAACCGGAACAAGATCGACGACGAGCTGCGCACCGGCGGGTACCACATCTATCTGACGGTCGACCCCGAGATTCAAAAGACCGTGGAGGACACCGTCTTCAACTGGACCCGCTACCCCAGCATGCGCCTCAGCACCGAAAAGTACACCACGACGACCGAGAGCGACGGCACCAAGACCAAGCTCATCCAGCCCCAGTGTGCCGCCGTGGTCATCGACTACCGCAAGGGCGAATTCAAGGCCGTGGTGGGCGGGCGCCAGCAACCCACCGCCAAGCGCACCTTGAACCGCGCTTACAAGTCGCGCCTGGGCGTAGGCTCCAGCATCAAGCCCATCGCGGTCTACGGCCCCGCCATTGACAAAGGCGCGGGCGAGGCCACGGTGGTGCTCAATGTACCTGCCAAGATCACCGGCTGGGGCGGCAGGGGCTACCCCAACAACTACGGCGGCGGCGGCTTCAGCGGCCCGGTGCCCATCCGCACGGCGCTCATAAAGTCATTGAACGTGGTGGCGGCGCGGCTCCTCATGGAGTATGTGACCATCGACGACTCGCTAGATTACCTGGCCAAGAACGGCGTGGTGGACGGCATCAGTGCCTCGCTCAACAAAGACGGGCCTGGCTTGGCGCTGGGTACCTCGGGGTTGCCGATGACGACCATGGCCGCGGCCTTCGGCACCTTTGGCAACAAGGGCACCTACATCGAGCCGCTGACCTTCAGCAAGATCATCGACAGCCAGGGCACCACGGTGTTGGACGCCAACAAGATCCGCGTGAAAACACAGGTGTTCAAGCCCTCCACCGCCTGGATCATGGTCGACATGTTGACCGCAGCAGTCAACGGCGGCACCGGCACGGGGGCGCGCATCTCCGGCATGACGGTGGCGGGCAAAACCGGCACCAACAGTGACTACCGTGGCGTCTCTTTCGTGGGGTTCACCCCCTACTATTCGGCGGCGGTCTATGTGGGGCACGACAATTACAAGCAGCTCTCCACCACCACCGGTGGCGGCGCGGCTGCCCCAATCTTCAAGGCCTTCATGACCAAGATTCACGAGGGGCTGAAGGACAAGAAGATCATCAAGGACAGCCCCAGCTCCCTGGGGTTGGTGAAGGCAACGCTGTGCGGCGTGTCGGGCCTGAGGACGACCAGCGCCTGCTCGCTGGACCCCAAATACAAGCCGACGAGTGGCTGGTTCCTAAAGGGCACGGTGCCCACCAAGGCCTGCAACATGCACTATGAGAACAAGATGTGCAAGGTGAGCGAGAAGCTGGCCACCGAGTTCTGTCCCGAGGAGGATGTGGAGGCCAGCGCCATCCTCGTCATTCCCAAGGATTCTGACATCCGCAGCATGAGTGCGGCCAACATTAAGAAATACTTCCCGCTGGCGGTACTCGACTTCCCGAGCGTCAGCAACCTGAGTGACCTGAACCCCGACAACCCCGAGTACGCCGACCTGTTCTGCCCCATCCACACCGCCGAGTGGGCAGAGGTTAAGGCCAAGTGGGACATCTTGGTGGACCAGTGCAACAGCCTGAATGCCCAGGTCAAGACCATGATCGCCAACAACCCGTCCATGCCCAGCGCCGTGGTCAACTCCCTCAACAACAAAGTCTCGGCCATCAAGCGGCTCATCAAGGCGGGTATAGAGGACCCGGACGTGCCGGCCCAGACGGCCTATGACAACCTGCTGGCCGCTTATCAGGATCTGTACAGCTACGCCCAGGCCGTCAAGCCCACCCCCACCCCGGCCACGCCGTCACCCACCCCAGCCACCCCCACCCCTTCACCCACGGAGTCGCCCTCGGTGTCGCCCACGGGGGCCGGCTGAGGCAAACAATACATCACTACAAGCAAAAGAGCAGAGAGCCATGGCTCTCTGCTCTTTTTAACTCTACTGTCAACCGGTGCGGTGATGGCGGCAAGCCTAACGGGTGGCCTTGATGGCGATGCGGGTGCAAGGCACGCGGCCATCGAGCAGGTCGCTGATGCGGTGCCGGGGATGGCCAATGACGACCTCAATGCCGGCGACGGCAGGGCCGATGCAATACTCCAGCTTGGCGCGGGCACCACCGGCTCCCCGGCGGCTGGCACCGTCGCAGAATTGCTGCAGGCGGCGGATCTCGGTCACCAGTGCGTCAGCGTCAGGTGCGGTCACCGTCTCCACCAGGGTGCTGGGGTCAGCCGGGTCAAGGTAGATGCCCTCGGCGGAGGTCATGATGAGCAGCCGCCGGGCATTGACCAGCCGCGCGAGGACGGCGGCGGTTTCGTCGTTGTCGATGCACTCCACCACGTCGTCGCTCGTCTGCCGCAGGGTGGAAAGCTCCATCTTGCGGGTCTCCTCGTCACTCACAGGGTCGTTGTAGTTGACGATGGGGATGGCCCTCTGATGACTGCAACGCAACAGGAAATCCCTGATGTGGCGGCTCTTCTCCCGGTCGTTGAAGTGGGTATGCTCCACCAGCAGCTGCCGCAGAGAATAGGCTGGCGACACATAGCGACGGTAATTCTCCATAAGGATGGCCTGACCTTGGGCGGCATAGTCAGTCTTGGCCTCCTCCTCGTCGCCGGCCAGCTCCAGCCCGGCGTTGCGCTTCATAAAGTCCAGGCGGCCAATCTCCGCCGCGCCAGAGGACACCCACACCATGCCGGGCGCAAGCTCCGCCCCAATGCGGCTGAAGATGTTGTAGTCGATGTCGTTGTCCTCCCGCCGGATGAGCGCCATGGAGCCAATCTTGCCCACCAGATCCACCCGACCGTCCCGCAGTGTCATGTTCCCCGTCCTCCCGTTGCTATTCGTATTGCCCGGCTTCGGCCAACGCTGGCGCTTCCGGTGCTTTGTTGGTCAGTTGACGAATCCACGTGCGGCGCAGGAACACCGCCAGGCCCACGCTCACCTTGACGATGTCCTCGGCAAAGATAAGCAGGAACATCACCGGGAACGGCGGATGCCAGGTGTACCCCGCCAGCACCACCAATGGCGCGCCGATGAGCCACACGCAGCCCACATCGATGAACGCCCCGACGAGAGGACGCCCGCCTGAGCGGAAGATGGCAACGATGAACAGCATCGAGCCCATCTTCAGCGGCATGGTGAAGCAGCTGATGAGCAGAAGCCGCTCGGCCAGCAGGGCCGTCTCGGCGCTGCGCGGCCCAATGAGCTGCACCAGTGGCACCCGCAGCAGAAACTCCAGCACACCCAGGCCCAACGCGATGAGCATGCCGCTGGCTAGGCAGTGGCGGGCATTGTCCCAGGCCTCCTGCTCATCGCCGGCGCCTACGGCCTTGCCCACCAGCACGCCGCAGGCGTTGGAGGTGCCAATGACAAAGGCAAAGAGCAGTTGATCCACGTTGGAGTAGATGGAATACGCCGCAACCTCGGCGATGTACTGCCGGCCAAAGACAAAGGTGTAGACGCTGTTACCCAGCACCCACAGGCCTTCGTTCAGGAGCACCGGCCACACGACGCCCACGAATTTGCGAATGAGCCGCCGGTCAAACTCGAACCACTCCCGCACGGCGTGGAAGAGCACATGCCCCCGCCGTCGGCCCAGGGCCACCAGCAGCACAAACTGCACGAGGTTCGCCACCGTGGTGGCCACCGCCGCACCGGCCACGCCCATGACTGGCACACCAAGCCTGCCGTAGATGAGCACGAAATTGAGGCCGGTGTTGACGGCAATGGAGATGACGCTGGTCATCAGGGGGATGTGCACCTCCTCGGTGCTGCGCATGGAGATGGCCAGCAGGTAATTGAGTGCGAAGAGCGGGCAGTTGAACACGAAGATGCGCAGGAAAGACGTGCCCATCTCCACAACGCCGCGCACCGACTCCTCGTCGCTGTGGCCGGCAAACACACGAATCATCGCCCCCGGCACGGTGGCCATGAGCGCACCAAACACCACCGCCACCGCTAGCGAAATGAGCACCGTGAGCCCAAAGGCCTGGCGGATGCCCTTATGATCCCGCGCGCCCCAAAACTGGGAATAGAGGATGGACGCGCCCGAACACACGCCGAAGAGGGTGATTTGCATGATGAACGTCCAGCGCGTGGCAAAGTTGACCGCCGTGATGGCCCCGTCACCCAGGTGCGCCACCATGGCTGAGTCTATGAGGGAAAAGGCAGCCATCAGCAGGTTCTGCAGGGCAATGGGCAGGGCCAACCGCAGCATACTGCTGAAAAACTCTCGTCCGCCAAAAATGTTCCGCATTGTCACCGTTTTCATCATTTCTCCGTCAGCGTTTACAGTCACATTAAATAAGTATACCATATTCCATTTGTGACTGTAAACGAAAGCGGCACGGCAGTACCTTCAACATGCCCACACGGTCTTCCCCCACAGCTTTTGATGTGCTATACTTTTGCATTGAATTTGGTTCGCCGACGCATTTATCTCGCAACGCAAGGAAACATACTGACCAAAACAGACAAAACAATAAGCCCAGGGCGTGAACTGGGTCAATATTGGGTATAACATATGTGTACAAAATCTAATAGGAGATACAAGAAGCATGATGGAAATCAGACGTACAGGGAAAAAATGTCTGGCGGTGTTGCTGGCAGTGCTGCTGATGACCGCACTGTTTCCCCTCCCCCAAACAGCTGACGCGGCAAGCACAAAACCCGAACGGCTGCTTGTGATGCGGACAGACGGGGCCAGCGGCTATATGGAAATCCAAAACGAGCCTGACAGCGATACGATGGAGGTGCAAGTCGTTCCCGTTCCGTCCACCGCAACGCTGGGCAGCAATCTGGAGTGGCATGTGTTTGGCGTGCCTGATATGATTGAGCTCACGGCAAACGGCGACAAGGCAACGATCCAGCACGGTTACAAATATTGGGGCACCGTCGACGTGGTGGTCATCGACCGGGACAACGGCTTGTTCTGCTCGTTTACCGTGGGCGCCCGTGGGTTTGACCTGGACATGAACCCGCCGGACTGGATGGACCCGAACGCCGATCCCTGCCTGGTGGAGAACGCCTATTCCGGGCCTGCCGGCAGCACCACACAGATCGATATCATAGACAAAACCACGTTTAACGAATACCCCGAAGAGGCGCTGTATTTCAGCACCAACCCCGATGTGGTGAAAGTGGACAGCAGTGGTAAAGTGACGCTGCTCAATGCGGCAAAGGGAACCCAAGCTACGATCCGGGTTATCGCACCGCGTGACGGCTGGATCAGCGATTACACTACGATGTCATTTGTTGTGACGTTTACAGCCAGCCCGAGTGTACCCGACCCGACGTCTTTGACACTCTCCAAAACCAAGGTGACACTAAAAAAACCCAAGAAGACCACGCAGCTGAAGGCCACCGTTCTGCCCGCCAAAGCCAATCAGAGCGTGAAGTTCGCCTCCTCCAACAAAGCGGTGGCCACCGTGGATGCCACCGGTAAGATCACCGCGGTCGCCAAGGGCCAAGCCGTGATTACGGCACGCACGGTAAACAATCTGGTGAAAAAGTGTACCGTAAAAGTGACGTACAATACCATCAGCATGACCGTCACGCCCAACCCCGTCAAGCTGACCGTACCCAAGCAAAAGCTCACACTGAAGAGCAAGATTTCGGTGGCGAAGGGCAGCACGAAGCTCACATACACGATAAAAGGGAAAACGTCGGCCTTCAAGCTGAGCAAAACGGGGAAGATCACCGCGCGCAAGGAAGGCAAGGGGGTCGTGCGTGTAACAGCGCCGGACGGCTACTACGTGGACATCCCCGTCACCGTGATTTATCTGCCCTCCTCCATCAAGCTCTCCAAAGGCGAGTTGACCATCAAATCCCTCAAAAAAACTTCGAAACTCACGGCAACCGTTCTGCCCAAGGAGACAAAGTACAAAGGTGTGAAGTTTGAGACACCGGAATCCGCCGGTGTCATCAAAGTCAGTTCCAAGGGGGTCATTACACCCCTGCGCAACGGCACGGAAATGGTTCGAGTATCCTCCACAAAAAAGACCAGTGTGGATAGCTTCTGCCTGGTGACGGTGGACGACCCAAAATACCACGCCAAGCAAATCATACTGTCCAAGGATGGCTTGACCTTTACCGCTACGGGTCAAAAGCAGAGCTTTACGGCGAAGGTTCTGCCGGAGAAAAGTGTACAAGCGGTCAGCGTGCGCACCACAGACTCTGCCGTGGCAACGGTGGATCAATTTGGAGGCACGCTCAATGTCACCGCCAAGGGCCCCGGTGAGTGCTACATTGAGATCCGGGCACACAACGGATTGCTGGTACGCCAACACATCGTTGTGAATCTGAAGTGAACCACGAGGAGGCTGGGGGATCATCCCCAGCCTCTTTTGCATGCCCTATGTCAGCAGGGAGCCAGAGAGCAGGCGTCCGACAGACGGCCGGCCAGCCGCAGGCATTTGCTCAATGGAAGGCATCATTGGCACAGAACCGAGCATAAACAGTACCGTCGTCATAATCGCAGAACAATCGTTTATCCTGTAGTGTGTGGAGAGTACGAAACCCCTTGGTTGACCGGGCTGGCCCGGTGGTGTAATATGGATTCGTTGTGGCAAACACGACAATTTCGGGAGGACATTCATGCCAAAGACACTCGTAATCGCCGAAAAGCCCTCGGTCGGCACCGATATCGCCAAGGTGTTGGGCTGCCGCAACCGTAGTAGGGGTTGGATTGAGGGCGACGATTACATCGTCACCTGGGCCATCGGCCACCTGGTGACCCTCTGCTCGCCGGAGGAAATGGACGAATCGCTCAAAACCTGGAGCTTCGACACGCTGCCCATTCTGCCCCAGTCGATGAAGCTCAAGGTTTCTTATCGCACCCACCAACAGTTTGACACCGTCAAACGGCTGATGAACCTGGAGACCGTATCCGATCTCATCTGCGCCACCGACTCTGGCCGGGAAGGCGAGCTCATCTTCCGCTACATCTACAACATGGCGGGCTGCACCAAGCCCTTCCAGCGGCTGTGGATCTCGTCGATGACCGATGAGGCCATCCGCGATGGGTTTGCCTCGCTGCGGCCGGGCCGGGAGTATGACAACCTCTACCACTCCGCCCGCTGCCGGGCCGAGGCCGACTGGCTGGTGGGCATGAACGGCAGCCGCGGCTACACCCTGCAATACGACCGGCTGCTGTCGGTGGGGCGGGTGCAGTCGCCCACCCTTGCCATCATGGTCAAGCGCGAGCAGGAGATCAAGGCCTTTGTGCCGGAGACGTACCACGAGCTGACGGCCACGTTCCAAGGCTACACCGGCCGTTGGTTTGACGAGAGCGCCGAGGGGCGGCCCACGCGCATCCCTGAGAACCAACTGGCCTGGGCTGCTGCCCTGGCCGAGGAACTGAAGGGCAAGCCCTATGCGGTGGAAAGCGTGGAGCGCGAGCAAAAAAGCTTCAAGCCACCGCTGCTCTATGACCTGACCGAGCTGCAACGGGACGCCAACCGCCGCTTTGGCTGGTCGGCCGCCAAGACGCTGGAGTTGGCCCAGGGGCTTTACGAGAAGCGCAAGCTCATCACCTATCCCCGTACCGACAGTCGGTATCTGAGCCGCGATATCTTCAAGACCCTAAAGGGGCGCATGGCCAAGCTGAACGTGGAACCCTGGCAGCCCTATGTGGAGACGGCTCTGGCTTCAGAGCGCAATCTCTTTGGCCGTGTCATCAACGACGCCCGGGTGTCAGACCACCACGCCATCATCCCCACCGGGCGCGACCCGGGCAAGCTCAACCTGGAGGAGGAGGAAGGCCGGCTCTTCGATCTCATCGTCCGGCGCTTCCTGGCCATCTTCTTCCCCGATCAGGAGTTGGAGTATCTGACGGTCGTGACCCGCACCGAGGGTCAGCCGTTCCTCTCCAAGGGCAAGATCGTCCTCGTCCCGGGCTGGTCGGCGCTCTATGACGAACCCGCCGACGCCCCCAAACGCAAGAGCCGCGCCAAGAAGGACGAGGAATTCGCCGACCTGCCCGCCCTGACCGAGGGCGACGCCGGCAAGGTGAAAGCCGCAAAGCTGGAAGAAAAGCAGACCACCCCGCCGTCGCGCTACACCGAAGCCTCCCTTCTGGGGGCGATGGAGCACGCCGGCCGCATGGTGGAGGATGAGGAACTGCGCGAGCAGATGAAGGACAGTGGCCTGGGTACCCCGGCCACCCGCGCCTCCATCATCGAGCGGCTCATCCAGGTGCGCTACGTGCGCCGCACCGGCCGCCTGCTGGTGCCTACTGAGAAGGGCATCAAGCTGGTGGAGGTTCTGGTCAGCGACCTGGCCTCGCCGGAGATGACTGGCCGGTGGGAAAAGGAACTGGCCGAGATTGGCCGGGGCGAGAAGAATCCTGCCGCCTTTATGGAGGAGATTCGAGCCTTCGTCATCAAGATCGTCAACGCCTCCCGTCAGAAGGTCGAGGGCGTCGAATTCCCGGAGGACAAATCCCGCCCCCTGAGCGCCGGCCCTCGGGAGCCTGTGGGCACCTGCCCCACCTGCGGCAGCAGCCTGTATGAGAACTCCAAGACCTTCTACTGCGCCCGGTGGCGTGCCGGGTGCAAGTTCAGCATATGGAAGGACACGGCCAGCCGGCACGGCGGCCCCGAGGTCACCGAGGAGATGGCCAAGAAACTCCTGGCGGACCAGACCCTGGCGGTGGAGGGCGGCACGCTGACGCTGCGAACGCAGGCACCCTACGCCGTGTGGACGCCTGAGGGCGGCGAACCCATTCTGGAGCCACCAACCCCCGCGCCCAGGGCACGAGCCGCCAAAGCTGCTGCCGCCAAGAAGGCGACCACCAAAAAAGCGGCCACCAAGACAGCCGCTGCCGCGAAACCAACCACTAAGAAGGCCGCCAGCGGCACGACTGCCAAAACGACCGCCAAGAAAACCGCCTCCACTGGTACGGCGAAGCCAGCCGCCAAAGAGCCCGCCGCCAAGAAGACAACCACCACGAAAACGACCAGGAAGACGACAACATGAGCAAACCCATGCGTTTGGATAAGTTCCTCAGCGCCTGCGGCGTTGGAACCCGCTCCGAGGTGAAGAAGCTGCTGCGCCTTGACCTTGTGGAGGTGAACGGCGAAGTACAGCGTGACCCCACCCTCTCCATTGACCCGGAGACGGCCGAGATCACCTACCGTGGCGAGCTGCTGCGCTACCAGGAGCACGTGTACCTGATGCTCCACAAGCCCGAGGGCGTGGTGTCGGCCACCGACGACCGCTGGAGTGACACGGTGCTCGACCTGCTGGAGGGGGCGTACCGGGAACGGGCGCTGTTCCCGGTGGGCCGGCTGGACCGTGACACCACGGGGCTGCTGCTGCTGACCGACGACGGCCCCCTCTCCCACGAGCTGCTCTCCCCCCGCAAACATGTGGAGAAAGTGTACGAAGCCCTGCTGGACCGCCCCGCCACCGCGGCGGACGTGGCCGCCTTTGCCCAGGGGCTGAACCTGGGCGACTTTGTAAGCCAACCAGCCGTGCTGACCCCGCTGGAGGACAGCCGCGCCCAGGTCACGCTGACCGAGGGCAAGTTTCACCAGGTCAAGCGCATGTTTGAGGCCTGCGGTGCCCAAGTGCTGCGCCTCCATCGCCTGTCCATGGGGTCTCTCACGCTGGACCCGGCGCTGCAGCCCGGCGACTGGCGGGAGCTGACGCCGGAGGAGCTGCAGGCACTGCGCAGAAAGGCCTGAGCCAACGTCCCCCCACTTGAACCACTGACAGCCCCGTCCTGTGACGGGGCTGTTTTTATCCGCAGACCACCGTTACCCAACGACCAAAAACGGCCCCGCCATGCGGCGAGATCGTTCAAAGTGTCTCCCCCCCCAGAACGGGCGTAGGGGAGAAGAACCTCCCGCCCCATCGCAACACGTTGTGTTGCTCGCGTCACTCTCAACGATTCTGACGAATCGTCTGCCGTGACGCGGGACTGAGAGTCGGCGACATGCGCGGCGAATCGGACACGCTGGATGCGTGTCCAACCGTCACGCCGTGGCTGGTCGCAACCCTTTGGGTTGCTGCTCGCCCAAGCATCCCGGAAGGCATTGCCTGCAATGCCTTCCGGGATGGCGCGTAAGGCGTAGATAAGGTAAGCTATTTTTCGCACAAATGAAAAAGTGGCCTGAAAAGGAAGGACATGGCCGAACTCGCTTGGTAGAATGTAAGTTGCGACAAAACATCGAACCAAGCAAAGGAGAAAGCCATGTCCGAGAAGATTATACAACTGAACGAGGCGGTCATAAAGCAGGAACTTGGGGAACTGGTCCGGGACAGCGTGGAGAAGACGCTCAACGAGCTGCTGGATCAGGAAGCTGACCGGCTGACGAATGCCAGGAGGTATGAGCGCAACGAGGAGCGTGTGGACACCCGTGCAGGCAGCTACAGCCGGAAGCTGCTGACCAAGGCAGGCGAGGTGACGTTGAAAGTACCCAAGCTGCGAACACTCACGTTTGAAACGGCAATCATCCAAC
>JAEWRW010000010.1 GCA_023398815.1 Bacillota bacterium | reverse complement strand
TCTCCACGCCGCCGACAATCTTCTCCAGCGCCTGGGCCGTCTCGTTCGCCAGTTTTGTGCCCTGCTCGGCCTTCTTCACCGAGTTCTCAATGAGGTCGGTCGTCTCCTTGGCCGCCGTGGCGCTGCGAGCCGCCAGGCTCCGCACTTCCTCGGCCACCACGGCAAACCCTTTGCCGTGCTGCCCGGCACGGGCGGCTTCCACCGCCGCGTTCAGCGCCAGCAGGTTCGTCTGGAACGCGATGTCGTCAATGACCTTGATGATCTTGGAGATGGAAGCAGAGCTTGCGTTGATCTCCTCCATGCTGCGCTGCATGGCCTTCATCTGGCTGTTGCCGGCCACCGCCTGGTCTCGTGCGGTGGCGGTCAGGTCGCTGGCCTTGGTGGCTTTGAGCGCGTTCTCCTTGGTCTGCCCGGCAATCTCCGTCACCGAGGCCGTCAGCTGCTCAATGGCGCTGGCCTGCTCGGTGGCACCTTGGCTCAGCGCCTGGCTGCCGGCACTGACCTGGCCGGTGCCGGAGGCCACCTGCTCGGCAGCCCGAGCCATTTCGGAGAGCATCTCGTTGAGGGCGTTTACAATGTTGTTGAGCGAATCCTTGATGGGCCCGAAGTCCCCGCGGTAGTCCGCGTCGATGGACACCTCCAGGTTGCCGGTGGCCATCTCGTTGAGGACGGCCGAGATCTCACCCACATAGCTCTGCAGGGCATCGAGCGTTTCATTGAGGGCGTTCTTGATCTGGGCGTGGTCGCCCACGTAGTCGCCCTCCACCCGGGCACTGAGGTCGCCATTGGCCATGCGCTGCAGCACGGCGGTCGTCTCGCCGATGGGGTTGAGCACGGCGTCGAGGATTTCGTTGACGCCGCCCACGATGCCCCGGTACCCGCCCAGGTGCCGCTCGGCGTCCACCCGGGTGGAAAGCTTCCCTTCCTTGGCCGCCACGGTCAGCATGCCCACATCGCCCAGCATGGCATAGAGCGCCTCTCGCACGTCGTTGAGGCTGACGATGATGGCGCGGAAATCACCATGGTACCCTTCGACATCCAGAACTTCCAGGTCCTCGCCCCGGCTCATCCGGCCCAATTGGTCGGCAGCCGCGTTGACCGGCCCAATGACGAGATCGAGCGTGTGGTTGACACCCTCCACAATGCGGCGGTAATCGCCCTGGTGACGGCTGGCGTCGGCACGCACCGAGAGCCTGCCTTCGGCGGCGGCCTCCGCCAGCATATTGGCGTCCTGGGCCATGGCGCCGATGGAGAGCGCCGCCTGCTGCACGGCCTGGGCCACCACGCCGGTTTCATCCTTGGTACGCACATTGAGGGTCACCCCGCTGTCGCCCTCCGCGAGCTTGCGGGCCGCGTCGGCGGTCCGGCGCAACGGCCGGCTGATGAGCCCGGACACGGTGAGGCCCAGCAAAACCGAAAGCACCACGGCCAGCCCCACCATACCTACCACCACATAGGTGCTGAAGGTGGCCGTCTGGTCGTTGGTCTTGGCAATGTTCTGGGCATCGTTGGTCAGCTGGCTGGTGAGTTTGTCAACCGCCTCGTTCATGGCTACCGAGGCCGCCACCATCTCATCGTCGTCCATCGTCTCATGGGCTTCGGCGGGTTTGTTGTCCTTCACCAGCGCGATGATCTGATCCACAACCCCTTTATAGGTCGCATAGCTCTCGTTGACGGTCTTCAAGAGCGCGGTCATATTGGGGTTGCTGTTGCCCTCGCCAATGTCCTTGATGGCCTGATCGACCGCGGCGTACTTCTCTTCCAACAACGCCAATTGTTTCTTTTGAAGATCGGGCGTCTTGGCGTCCAGATAATCGCGCAGCACCACCTGGCTCTGCTGGAACATCCCCGTCAGCTGCACCGAATCGGCCAACGGCTCGGTGTACTGGGCGTACAGGAACTCGTCATTCTGCACCAGTTTCTGCATGTTGACGACGGCGACCGCCCCCGTCCCCAGCGTCAGCAGCGCCCCCACCAGGAAGCACAGAATGAGCTTTGTCCTGATCTTCATGTTGAGAAACCACTTCATAAACGTTCTCCTTTGATCTTACAGCTTGTTTCCGCTGCCCCGCGAAAAGGTTTTCACAGGTAAAATACCCAAGAATTTTGTCGAAACATAGGAAACATGGACAAAAAAGCAAAAAATCGTCAAGGAAATAACAAAGAAATAGCATAGAGGTAATTTGGGCACAATAAAAGCGGGCCCCATTAGGGCCCGCTTTTGGCTAGATTTTGTTATCCTCGGTTATTCGATGGTCGTCAGCGTCTCCATCTCCGAGTCGGAGAAGAGCTTCTGGCAGTCAAGCAGCAGCTTCACATCATTGCCGGATTTGCCGATGCCGCTGATGTACCGAGTGCTGAAGCCCGTGCGATAGGCCGGCGGCGGCGCGATGTTCTCGTCGGCGATGTCCACGACCTCCGCCACCTGGTCCACAATGAGCCCCACGGCGCTGCCCGCAATGTCGATGACGACGATGCAGGTGCGGTCGTTGTAGGGGATCGCAGGCTTCTTAAACTTCAGACGCACGTCGATGACCGGAATGATGGAGCCGCGCAGGTTGATGATGCCCCGCACGTAGTCGGGCGACTCCGGCACCTCGGTGACGGGCTGGATGCCCACAATTTCCGTCACATAGCGAATCTCCAGCGCGTACACTTCCCGGTCCACATGAAAGGACAGGTACCGCCCGTGCTGGGTGTCCTCTTCCTCATACACAAACTGGTTGTCCATGGTGTGCCTCCCCGCTTTGCAATGCATTCACTCATGTACATGCCCGCTTGGGGAGCGGGCTAAACAGTTTTTGCCTGCAAACCCCACCCTCCGCTGGATGAACACACCAAGCCCTGCTATACTATTGCCAAGGCAACCGGCCGACGGGAGGGCCCATGAACACGCAACATCTCAAATACGCGTTGGAGGTGGAGCGCACCGGCTCCATCACCCAGGCTGCCGACGCCTTTTTCATGGCCCAGCCCAACCTCAGCAAGGCCATCAAGGAGCTGGAGGAGGACCTGGGCATCACCATCTTCAAGCGCACCAGCAGGGGTGTCACCCCCACGGCCCAGGGCGCGCGGTTCCTGGATTATGCCCGCGCCGTGCTGGCCACGGTGGAGCAGATGGAGGCCCTGCGCCAGCCTGAAGACACCACCCTGCAGCGGGCGGGCATCGTCATCCCACGGGGCAGCTACCTGGCCAGCGGCCTCACCCGTTTCCTGGGCGATCTCAACCCCGACGGCGCCATCGACGTGAGCGTGAAGGAGACCAATTCCCTGCAGGCCATCGCCGACGTGACCGAGGGCCGTTTCCCGCTGGGTGTCATCCGCTACCAGCTTGATTACCGCCCCTATTTCCTTGATTACCTGAAGGACAAAGGGTTGGCGTCCGACCCCATTTGGGAGTTTGAGATGCTGGCGGTGTTGTCGCGCCGCCACCCGCTGGCCGGGGCGGAGCAGCTCAATGCCCGGGATCTTGAGCCCTATATTGAAATTGTACACGGCGACACGGCGGTGCCCTACCTGGCCGCCGACGAGCGCAGCGGCCAACCCGAGAGCCGCCGGCGCATCACCCTCTATGAGCGCTGCAGCCAATTTGACATCTTAACTCATGTGCCGACCTCCTACATGTGGGTGTCACCCATCCCGCAGGAGTGGATCGACCGCTACGAGCTGGTGCAGCGGCGCTGCGCCGACCACGTCGCCCGCTATGTGGATGCCCTCATCTACCCCGCCGGCTACGCCTTCACCGCGCTCGATCGGCGGCTCATCGATCGCCTGTATGCCTCCAAAAACGAGGTGGCCTACCACCCCTACCAATGAAGCCAATTCGTACCATATGAATCATGGCCGTCATATGACAGGCCATATGTGCCCATACCAACTTCATATTTGCAAGGACGAAAAAAGGCGGGTACACTAATCTTGTTAAAAAAATAACAACCTACCCGCGAACGGAGGAATTGGTATGGCACGGTTTACATTACCCCGCGATCTTTACCACGGCAAGGGCGCCTTGGCGGCGCTCAAGGACTTGGACGGCAAGCGCGCCATCGTCGTGGTCGGCGGCGGCAGCATGAAGCGTTTCGGCTTCCTCGACAAGACGGTGGACTACCTCCGGCAGGCCGGCATGGAGGTGCAGCTCTTTGAAGGCGTGGAGCCCGACCCCTCGGTGGAGACGGTGATGCGTGGCGCGGCGGCCATGCGGGCCTTCCAGCCCGATTGGATCGTCAGCATCGGCGGCGGTTCGCCCATTGACGCGGCCAAGGCCATGTGGGCCTTCTACGAGTACCCTGAGACGACCTTTGAAGATCTGTGCATCCCGTTCAACTTCCCCAAGCTGCGCACTAAGGCGCGCTTCTGCGCGGTGCCCTCCACCAGCGGCACGGCCACCGAGGTCACTGCCTTCTCGGTCATCACCGACTACGCCAAGGGCATCAAATACCCGCTGGCTGACTTCAACATCACCCCGGACGTGGCCATCGTGGACCCTGATCTGGCTGAGACCATGCCCGCGAAGCTGACGGCCCACACCGGCATGGACGCCATGACCCACGCGGTGGAAGCCTACGTCTCCACCCTGCACTGCGACTACACCGACCCGCTGGCGCTGCACGCCATCAAGATGGTGAGCGACGACCTGATCGCCTCCTTCCACGGCGACCACGAAGCCCGCGCCCGTATGCACAACGCCCAGTGCCTGGCCGGCATGGCGTTCTCCAACGCTCTGTTGGGCATCGTGCACTCCATGGCCCACAAGACCGGCGCGGCCTACCAGGGCGGCCACATCGTGCACGGCGCGGCCAACGCCATGTACCTGCCCAAGGTCATCGCCTTCAACGCCAAGGAGCCAGCGGCAGCGGCCCGCTACGCCGCCATCGCCCGCCATCTGGGGCTGGATTGCGGCTGCAATGGCACCGACGCCGAGCTCACCCAAAAGCTCATTGACCACATCAACGGCCTGAACCGCGCGCTCGACATCCCCAGCCGCATCGCCGACTACGAGGATGGCTTCGTGGGCGAGGCCGAGTTCCTGGAGAAGCTGCCCCGCGTGGCCGAGCTCGCCGTGGGCGACGCCTGCACGGGCTCCAACCCCCGGGCCATCAACCCGGCCCAGATGGCCGAACTCCTGAAGTGCTGCTACTACGGCACCGAAGTCTCCTTCTGACGCTTCGCTTTCGCCTTTGCCGCTGTGCGACAAAGGCGAGCAGGAGTGCTCGTCTATATGATATGGCCGCCGCCCGACGTACACGCCGCCGGGCGGCGTTCGTTTGCATGGCTCGTGCCCCACTTTTAACGAATGGGACATGCCTGCGGCCGGGAAGGGGGGCTGCGTGCCCCGCATAAGCTTCTTCGTGCCTTGGGCGAATGAATCGCCCTGCGGCTACGAACGCTTGGTTCCCACACAGGTGCCGGGCACACCGTCTCTTCGGGCGCGTTTCGAGCTTCACCCGGGCGATCGGCGGACGTAACAGGCGACAACCCGCGCACTTTACGCAGGCAGGAGAACCCTCTCCCCGACCCCTCCCCAAAACTAGTAAAGGGACGACGCACGGTTTGACTTTTACAGCAGAAGCCGGGCCTACCGTCCTTCGGGCGCGTTCGAGTTTCCCCCGGACGATCGGCGGCACTTTGCTTGCGACAGAGGGGCGGGATGTTTGAGCCTTTCCGTTGCGGAGCAAAAGGAAAGGCGAGTTACCGCCCTCTGGCACTCACCCTAGTGCCGGTCGTCCGGTCTAGGAAACTCGTCCGCGCCCTGGGCGCTTTTGGGCACTTTTGGCGCCATCCAAAAGTGCCGCCCCGCGGCAGCGCTCCTCGTGGGAATTCTGGAAATACCGAGCACAATAAGCGGTCTGGCTAGGCACGCGCTGCCCTCCCTATCATGTTCCGCCCCCCTTCCTCATATCCTTGCCAGAGGGGCCAAGGCCCCGGGGGAGGAAACGTTTGGCACAGACGCGACGACCGCTGGTGCAGAGCACGGTGCTGCTGGTGGGCTCCAACCTGCTGCTGCAGGCGCTGGGCTTTGCCTACCGCGTGTTTCTGGGCCGGGTGGGCGGCGCGGGGGCCATGGGGCTCTTTCACCTGGTGATGCCAGCCTACGCGGTCGTCATGTCGCTCACGTTCACGGGGCTCACCACGGCGGTGACGGGCCTGACCTCCCGCCACCTGGCGCTGGGCCGCACCAAGGACAACGCCCGGCTGGTGCGGCTGGCGCTGGGGCTCTTCCTCCTAGCCTTCGCGGTGGTGGCGCTGCCGGTGGCCCTGGGGTCGGATTGGCTGGCCAGTGCCGTGCTGGGCGATGGCCGCACCCGGGTGGCGCTGCTCATCATGCTACCCTGCCTGCTGCTCACCGGGGTGGAGAATATCCTCAAGGGCCACTTCTACGGCGTGGACAACGTGCGACTCCCGGTCATCAGCGACCAGCTGGAGCAAATTGTGCGCATCGGCACTGTGCTGGCGCTCTTCCTGCTGGTGCCGGCCCGCACCGCCGGGGGCGCGACGGCCCTCATTCTGCTGGGCATGACGGTGAGCGAGCTGTTCAGTTCTTCCTTTCTGGCGCTTCGTTACCGCCGGGCACGGGCCAGGGAACCCGCCCAAACCCGGGAGATCACGCCGGGGCTGACGCTCTTGAAACAGACGCTGGCGGTGGCCCTGCCGGTGGCCGGTGGCAGCCTCATCAACAACCTGCTGGCCTCGGCCAACACGCTGCTGCTGCCGGGGCGGCTGCAGGCGGCGGGCCTCAACCAGGGTGAGGCGGTGGCCAGCCTTGGCGTGGTGCTGGGTATGGCTACCCCACTGCTGCTGCTGCCCATGGCCTTTGTCGGGCCCATCGCCACCATCCTACTGCCCCAGTTCGCCCAGGACAGCGCCCTCAAGGACCACGCTGGCATCGCCCGGCGACTTGGCAAGGCCCTGCACGCGGTGGGGCTGCTGGGCCTGCCGGTGCTGGCTATTCTGGTGCCGCTGGGGCCGCTCCTAATGGAGTTGCTGTACCACCAGACCGTGACGGAACACACGCTGCTGCTGCTGGCCGGCGACGCCGCGCTGCTCTTTTATCAGCTCATCACCGCCAGCGCCATGAACGGCCTCGACATGCAGGGACGGGTGCTGGGGCATGTGGTGGCCGGAGGCCTGCTGCAGCTGGCGTTCACCTGGTTTGCCACGGCACAGATGGGCATGGATGGCTTCCTGTGGGGGCAAATCGCCAGCGCGCTTCTCATCGTGGGGCTCAACCTGCGAGCGCTGGCGCGGCGCACACAGCTCCGGGTGCGCTGGGCCGAGTGGTTTGTGCTGACGGCGCTGGGGTCGCTGGTGCTGGGCCTCACGGTGCGCCTCATCCATGGGGGGCTGCTGGGGCTGCTGGAGGAAGGCCCGGCGGTGGGCCTCTCGCTGGCCGCGGGGGCGGGGGTGTACCTCATCGTACTGCGGCTCATGGGCATCCACCCCTGGGCCACGCTGCGGGCGGTGCTGCCGGCCAAGTGGCGGTTTGGTGCGCGGCGTACCGCGGCCCTGGCTCCCAACCCGGGCATCGGGCACAGCGGACGATAGCGCGGCAGCTGTGGCCCCTCCCCCACACTGAGTTGGAATGATGCCAATATGAAAAATATGTGATACAATTGCATTGTGTCTAGAAACCGGCTTGACGCCCGTTGCCCGGCGGGGTATGATGGTACAAATTGGGTGCGGGATACCCCCGCGGGAGGGTCGCCATGGCCACTTATGACATCGTTGCGATGACACTAAAGGGTCGCGCCAACCACGCCACCCAGGTGCAGCAGGTGCTGACCGAAAACGGCTGCGCCATCCGTGCCCGCATCGGGCTCCATGAAGGGGTGCAGGACGCCTGCTCCAACGAGGGGCTCATTCTTTTGCAGGTCTGCGGCAGCGGCGACGACATTGCCGCGCTGCTCACCTCCCTCAACGCCATCGAGGGCGTGAACGCCAAACACATGGCGCTCGATTAACGCTGAAACGCACGCACCCGCGTGCTTTCAAATACACCGAAGAGAGGATGATGCCACGATGAAAGAACTGAAAGGCACGAAGACGGAAGCGAACCTGCTGGCGGCCTTCGCCGGCGAGTCCCAGGCCAGAAACAAGTACACCTACTACGCCTCCCAGGCCAAGAAGGAAGGCTATGAGCAGATAGCGGCGATTTTTGAGGAGACGGCGGGCAACGAGAAGGAGCACGCCAAGCTCTGGTTCAAGCAGCTCCATGGCGGCATGCCCAAGACCGAGGCCAACTTGGTCGACGCCGCCGCCGGCGAGCACTATGAGTGGACCGAGATGTACCGCGAATTCGCCGACACTGCCCGGGCCGAGGGCTTCGAGCACATCGCCAAGATGATGGAAGGCGTTCTGGCCATCGAGAAGACCCACGAGGAGCGCTACAACAAGCTGCTCGCCGCCGTCAAGGATGGCACGGTCTTTAAGCGGGACTGCAAGGAAACCGTGTGGATCTGCCGCAACTGCGGTCACCTCCATATCGGCGACGCCGCGCCGGAGGTCTGTCCCGTTTGCGCCCACCCGAAGGCTTACTTCGAGCAGCGCGCGACGAACTACTAATCTCCGCCTTCGCACCTTTACCCCCGGCGCCCGACAACGCGCCGGGGGTTTTCTATGTCGCGTCGGCTGCTTCGCAACCGCCGCGAGGCGGGAGTTCTCGTCACGAGTGCATTTTGGCCGCCCGACGTACACGCCGCTGGGTCTTACCCCCGCGTTGCGGCAGACTATTCTTTAGAATCGTTGAGAGCAACGCGAACAATGCGTAGCATTGTGATGGGGCGGCTTTCTGCTGCGTGGGTCGTACGGGTTTCTACGGGGGAGACACCGCTCACGCGGGAGGGCGGGCCATATGCCCGGGCGGACAGCGTAGTGCCGCGGCGGGGGGAAACCCGCTCGCGGCTGCAAGGGTGCGGGTGCACGCGACGAACCCTCGCCCCAACCCCTCCCCCAGGCTTTGGGGAGGGGCGACGGAGGACGGACTGCCAGAGTGCGCGCACTCGCCCCGTTCGTACAATAGCGGGATTCCCAAGGGTTGCGGGCAGCCCCTAGGCGATCGGCGGCACATCGCTGGCGACGGCAGGCGCGTCTCCCGCCCTCTACACAGGCCGCAGCCGCACCGCCAGGGCCGAGTTCCTGTCGGCAATCTCCGCCGCAATCCCTTCGCGCATCAGCTCATCCCCACGCACCTCGGCGGTTTGCCCCGTGGCACCAAACCATTCCAGCCGGTACAGCCGTCCGGCGTCCAGCGCCCGGGGGTGGATGTTGCGCACGCCGCGGCTGTCGTTCAGGCGGTAGACGAAGAGCAGGCTTTCGGTGCTGCCTTGGTCCTGCAGCTGCAGGGCTGTCCAGCCGCGGCGGTCCTCGGCCGGCAGCGGCAGCAGCAGGTGGGCGGCGGCGTTGAAGATGAGCGTGCGCCACTGCTTGTAGAGCGCCACCCCCTGGGCCAAGCGCTCCCGCGCCGTCGCCGGCAACCCCGCCACGTCGCCGCTCAACCCCAGCACGCCGGGCATGGCCGCCAGCAACGCCATGTCCACATCCACCGTTTCACAGGCCTCCCAGCCGGCGGCCTTTGGGGTGAGCAGCATGGCCGGGGCGGCCTCGCTCAGCGGCCGGCCATACCGGGGGATGCCCGGGCCCGCGGGCCGCAGCACCACCCACCTGCCCAGCCGGCCAGGCAGCAGCCGCGCCAGCGCCCCCTCGTAGATGCGCAGCCCCTCCCAAGGGTTGACGTTGTCGCTGAGGAAATGGGCGCAGCAGTGGGCTTGGCTGGCGATGTCCAGCCGCATACCGCCGCTGGCGCAACCCTCCACAAACACGCCAGGGTGGGCGTCCCTCACCGCTGCCATGAGCCTGCACCACCCCTCGTAATACCACAGGAACTCCGCCCCGTGCGGGTCCGTTCCCAGGCCAAAGTTGAAATCCAGCTTGATCCATGCCAGACCGTAGGTGCGGATGAGCCTGGAAATCTCACCCAGCAGCCAGGCGTAGGCGTCGTCTCGGGTCAGGTCGGGGTAGGCATACCCATCCTCACCCGGCAGGAACCGCTCCGGGTGCTCCCGTCGCACCGGTGCGGCTGGCCCCACGCGCTCGGGCTCCATCCACAGCCCGAAACCCAGCCCAGCCGCGCGCACCGCTTCGGCAAAGGAAGTCATCGTGCCTCGGAACGCCCCATCGGACTTCTCCCGCCAATCCCCGGCCTGGGAGAACCAGTCCCCCTCCCCGGTGCCGTACCACCCCGCGTCCACCACAAACACCTCGCAACCCAACCCGCGGGCTGCCTCCAGCTGCACGGCAAGTCGGTTCGGCTCCAGGCACTCAAAGGCGTCAAACCAGGTGTTGTAGACGACCGGCGGGGAGGGTGCGGGCTGGTTTACCCGGGCCAGCAGATGCCGATGCAGCCGGTGCGCCGCCCCGTGGGGCGTCCCGTCCGGCAGTTCCTGCACTAGAATCTCCGGCAGCTCCACCCGCTGGCCGGGGGCCAGACGCAGGCGCAGGTCGGCGTCGGACAACCCCAGATCCACCACGGCGAAGGGCAAGGCTCTCCCGGCGTTGGTGGGTGCGCTCAGCCGGATGATCCAGTTGCCCTTGGGTACGACGTGGAAGGCGACAGCCCGCCCTTCCTCCTCGTCCCGCAGGCAAAGGAAGGGCGTGGAGCCCTGCGTCGTCCGGCCCATTTCGCAGCCCAACACCAGACCGCCGTGGCGCAGCGTCTGCCACGCACCGTCGTTTTCCTCACACCACCGGCTGCTTTGGCCATAGGCCTGGTAGCGCCCGGGCGCAAACGCAAACCGGGCCAGGCAGCGGTGAAGGACGATGTCCTCCCGGCCCTTGTTTTCCAGCGTGTCGCGGCGCGACAGCACGCCGTTGGCCCCGTCAAAGCGGAAGGCGCTCTCCAACCCCAGCCCCGACGGCCCATGCAGCCAGGCCGCGTCGCACCGGTCGTCGCCGGTTTGCAGCCGCACCATCTCCATGTCGCCGGTGCTGAAGCTGTGCCCGTCCGTCTGGAGCACAAACAAGCCTCGCGCGTCTGGCTGGCCCGGTTCCCCGCCCGCCGCCCCACAGGGCATACCAAAGAGCCGTGCCAGTGCCAACCCGCCCTGCCGCTCCGCCCATTCGGTGCGGCCCTCACCGGGTACGCCAAAGCCATGGACGCGCTGCGGCAGGCCATTGAGTGCCATCAAACATCCCCTCCCTCAGGCTTTGCAAAGCGGCCCTGGTCAAGCGCTGCTTCCTATGGCAGCATTATACAACACCGTCCACCCCACTGCAGCCGGGAACCGCGCGGGCGGCGAGCCGAATCCCGCTTCCCTTGCCCCCGAGCGAGTTCTTTATGTTGGAAGGGGCTCCCTTGGTGCACCAAAAGCGCAAGCCGGATAATGGTGGTTTCACAGCGACAGCCTAAAGAGGGGGCTGCCGCCCCCTCTCTCCATTCACTCCATCTACGCGCTCACAAACTCCTGATGTTATCCACCTTCCACGGCCCCACGTTGTTCCCCTCGGCCACGCACTTGATGGCCACCGGCCGCGCGCCGGTCAGCTGCCCATTCTCCCGCCGCAGCAGGGCCAGGGTGATCTCCCCCTCGGCCGGGAAGGGTGCGTAGCGGGCGCTGGCGATCTGCTCATACTGGCCCAGGAAGTTGGCGATGTCTGCCAGGCCCAGGCCGCTGCGCAGTTCCTGGGAGAGGTACCCCACGGCCTCCTCGGTCTGGCCGATGAGCCATGCCTCCAGGAAGGCGCGGGCGGTCTCCTCGGGGTTCTGGGGTAGGCGGGGCTCCCCCTCCAGCCACACGATGTTGCGCGCCTCGGTGTAGCGGCCGTCGGCATAGCTCCACGTTGTCAGCTCCCCATGGCCGGCGGTATCGGCGAGGGGCGTGAGAGAAGTGACGTTGCCGTGGCCGTCGAGCTCTACCTGCGCGTCGGTCAGGCGGAAGAGTTCCTGCCACTGGCCGCCGTTGTTGGCCGCGATGACAACCCAGTCGCAGTTGGGGCCGGGGGCCTTGGCGGCCACAGCCTCCCGCCCGTCGAGATTGAGGAGCACCAGCTCCGGCGTACGGTCACCGGGCAGGGCCAGGGAAAGCAGCGTCTGGCCGCTGTTTTCCTCAATGACCAGCCAGTGCGACACATAGCGCAGCAGGTAGGCCCGGCAGTTGTTCCGGAGGTCCGCAAAGGTCAGGGTATCGGGCGCCAGGGGCACGAACCCCTGCCCCACCGAAGTTTCGGGGACAATCTCGGCCTCCACCACCCCGCGCGGCCACAGCGTCACCCGGGCCGGCAGGTTGTCCCCCGGCGGCGTGAGCGTGCCATCCTGGAAGTCCAGCCGGAAGGCTCCTGGCAGGCTCCCCCGCCCCAGTGGCACATAGTGCAGGTAGCAGGGGCCGTTCTCCGGCATGGGGATGCCCGCTGGGGCCTCGGCGGACACTTCCCCGGCGGGGGCGTTGTTGACGTACAGCAGGCAGGGTACGGTGCTTTTTATCACCAGCATGGGCACTGAGCGCATGGATGTCTCCCCTTTGCCAAAGGATATGGGTTGCAGTATAATCTATTCGCCCCCGTGGGGGCCTATGCCAAACCCATTTCAGGAGGTCTCCTGTGATTAACACATTGACAATCGATACCCTGTACAAGAAGTCGGCAGAGCTTGCCGGCACCACCGTGCGCACTGCCGGGTGGGTGCGTACCCTGCGCCAGGCCGGCGGCGGCAGCCTGGCCTTCGTGGCACTCTCCGACGGCACCTGCTTCCAGACCATGCAGGTGGTGCTGGAGCGCGACGGCACCGCTGGCTTTGCCGAGGCTGCAGCCCTGAACGTCGGCGCGGCCGTCATTGTGGAGGGCACGCTGGTGCTGACCCCCCAGGCCGCCCAGCCCATGGAGGTCAAGGCCACGCAGGTTTCCATCGAGGGTGCCAGCACCCCCGAGTACCCCCTGCAGAAGAAGCGCCACAGCTTTGAGTATCTGCGCACCATCGCCCACCTGCGGCCCCGCACCAACACGTTCTCAGCGGTGTTCCGGGTGCGGTCGCTGGCGGCCTGGGCCATCCACAGCTTCTTTCAGGAGCGTGGCTTTGCCTATGTCCACACCCCGCTCATCACCGCAAGTGATGCCGAGGGCGCGGGCGAGATGTTCCAGGTGACGACGCTGGACCTGGCCCACCCGCCGCTCACCGACGGGGGCGAGGTCGACTACGCCCAGGATTTCTTCGGCAAGCGCGCCAACCTCACGGTGAGCGGGCAATTGAACGGCGAGACCTACGCGATGGCCCTGCGCAACATCTACACCTTTGGCCCCACATTCCGGGCCGAGCGGTCCTTCACCGCCCGCCACGCCGCCGAGTTCTGGATGATCGAGCCGGAGATCGCCTTCGCCGACCTCGAGGACAATATGGCCTTGGCCACCGACATGATGAAGTACCTCATCCGCTTCGTGCTGGAGCGCGCGCCCGAGGAGATGAAGTTCTTCAACCAATTTGTGGACGAGGGCTTGATCGAGCGGCTGAAGCTGGTGGCCGAGAGCGACTTTGGCCACGTCACCTACACCGAGGCCATTGACTTGCTGGAGAAATCCGGCAAGGAGTTTGACTACCCGGTGCACTGGGGGATCGACCTGCAGACCGAGCACGAGCGGTTCCTGACGGAAGAGATCTTCCAAAAGCCGGTGTTCGTCACCCACTACCCCAAGGAAATCAAGGCGTTCTACATGCGCCTCGACGACGACGAGCGCACCGTGGCGGCGATGGATCTGCTGGTGCCCGGCGTGGGTGAGATCATCGGCGGCTCCCAGCGCGAGGAGCGCCTCGATGTGCTTGAGCGGCGCATGACCGAGTGCGGGCTGGAGGAAGCACCCTACTGGTGGTACCTCGACTTGCGGCGTTTCGGCTCGGCACGCCACGCCGGCTTTGGCCTGGGGTTCGAGCGGGCCATCATGTATCTGACTGGCATGAAGAACATCCGCGATGTGGTGAGTTTCCCACGCACCACCGGCAGTGCTGACTTTTAACCTTCGCGTCTGGCTGGTCGCGTGCTACGCACGCTGCTTGCCCATGCGACCCGGCCGCTGTTGCGACCTTCGGCATAGCTTCGCCCGCATCCTTGCGGGCTAGGCGGCGCAGCCGCCTCCAGCAATGCCGAGCTGTGCGCCATCCAGGCGCTGGGAGCCGCGATTCAGAGTGCTTGTCCCCATTTCATCGGAAATCGGTCGGCGCACATGTCGCCGACCGATTTCCGATGATAGCGTTCATGCGAGTTTGGGGGGGAATACGTTTCGCCGTGGGCGAGATTTTGCTGTTGGTATTCACCCCCACAATTGTTTCCTCCCGCCGAATGAATCGTCGGTCGGCTCTTTGTTTCTTTGCCTGTACCGGCTTCCTCACGCTGGTAGGAGGCAACCCCCTCGGTTTGTGTTGGTTTCGTGTCAAGCAGCCGCAAAAGGCCCTTGCGCGGCTTGACACGCCGGTTGGCGTTTGCTATACTGTTCGAGCGCATCCCTGCTTGGAGAGATGTCCGAGCGGTTTAAGGAGCCGGTCTTGAAAACCGGTGACGCCATCCGGCGCCGTGGGTTCGAATCCCACTCTCTCCGCCAATGGGCCGTCGGGCCGGGCGGAGAACCCGCCCGCCCGTCGCGCCGGCACCGCGCATACAACCGAATACATCGGCATGGAGAAGTACTCAAGTGGCCGAAGAGGCGCCCCTGCTAAGGGTGTAGGTCGGGAAACCGGCGCGCGAGTTCAAATCTCGCCTTCTCCGCCAAGGAAACCCCCTCATTCGAGGGGGTTTCTCTATTGCATGTATTCTTGTGCGTCTATAAGCCTTATTGTTTATTTAACAATAAATCAAGATACAAAGAACCTTCTGACTGCATAGTAGATTCCAGATGCTTGCTTATATTGGGAATGTCTCTTTCTATTGTCGATTTCCAGAGATTTTTGTCATAATCGTAAACCCTCATAAGGTTATCAACATCAAAAATTGCTACAGTTCCTTTTGCGCGAACTAGAGCAACTTTTTTCTTGAAAGCAAACGCAAGGCCAAGCTCAAACAAGACATTAGGATTATGCTCTGTTAGATCAGCCAGCACAATATCAGCTTTGTAAATATCGTTCACAATGGTGCTATGAATAACGTCGCTCCCGGAGCGCTTTGCTGTTTTAGCGGTAAATCCTACTTCTGCAGCAGCTGGAACAAATAGGCTACTATATACTTCTTCAAAATAGCCTTTCGGATAGTCGTTGGTCTTTTCAGAGAATGGCATTATGACGAATATTTCTTTATCTCCCTTGGTATTTTCTTCTTGAACTGGATTCCTTTGGGTTGTTGATGTAGTAGGACGAGGTACTTTTGTCGCATAATATCCTTTCTCATTTATTAGCTTTAAGTTGTCTTTAAAAATATCAAGGAATTCCTTGTGATAAGTGGAATCAACATCGAATGACTCCTTCAAGGTGTTGCACAGATATTTATCTTCAGGGAACTTTGACTCCTGATAATAGTCAAATACATTTTTAAACACTTCGATATTAGAAAATGCACGAAATATACTTGTACTTTCATCATCGGAGGATTCAGGAAAAGCTAGTTTACGCCCTAAGGCTGTCAACTCAATTGTCTTTGCCCTACTTGTTCCAGTTGTAAACCCATAATCTCTCGAGGCAGAAGACAAATAAAAGAACGAATTATTCTGCGGCGAAGTATCAAGAGCATTTGCGACATTCTCAGGAGACCATGGATTCCCTGCATTTTTGAGACCAATAATTTGAGGAATTTTCATTGCCTCACGGATTGAATATTGTGGAAACATGCGCACGGGCTTACCAACTTTTGGTTTCTTTTTTATTTCAGTTGACGCCTCTGCCATTACAGCATCTTCAGTAAGTTCAGTTTTGACAACGTCTTCATTAGTGCTTTCCATACAATTTTCCTCCTGCTCATGCGTTTAATGGCCTAAGGCATATTTTACTACCTAGTCTTTATTCTGAAAAGCGTTTATAAAGAATTGTGATGAATACAACACATAAGCAGACTCTTTGGTTAAGTTTTGTGTCATATTACAACAAGAATAATTTGCCGCGCCGGTTGAGGATATTCCTTTGAACATGGAATATTCTACCTCCGTCTAAAAAACATTGCATCTTTCCGTCAACACATTCCAAAAAAGCTCAACGCTGTGCGTTGAGCTTTTTCAATGAAACAACTGCCCTGCGTGGATTTTTCGTTTATGCGGGCTTCCAAAATGGCCGTGATCGCCAATCCACAATGCGGAGGCCTCTGCGATCATCCTACGGCAGGAAACCCCGCACCGTCATGGAAATATAAGCAGCAAAGTCACTATTCGCAATCACACAGCAGGAGGAACGATCGTGGAGCAGTCTGGCTTCTTTGCTCGCCCGCATGAGCAGGACGGCAACCAGTTCATCGTTTTGGGCTACAACGACCCGAATGACGCGCAAAACAATTTGGAGGCATGGTTCCTGCCCGCACGGGGCTGCAACCTTTGCCGCTTCTCCTTTGGCGGGGAACGCATCATCGACGCAGACTTGGCAAAGCTTGCGGAGACCGGCTTCCCTGGCAACCCCGTGCTGTACCCCACCCCCAACCGCGTGCGCCGCAGCAGGTTCGTGTATAAGGGGCACACCTTCGAGCAGGAAAAGCGGGGCAAAAAGATCGCTTTGCACGGCTTGGTTCTGGATGAACCGTGGCAGCACGATGCGCCCGTCCTCCATGAGGACAGCGTTTCCCTGCGCGCGTGGATCGACTTTGCGCCGGACAGCGCCGTGTTTGCTGCGTTCCCCATTCGCCACAGGCTGACGATGGACTACACGCTGACCGCGTCGGGCATCTCCATGACCTATACCGTAGACAACCGCGACACACAGGAGCTGCCCTTTGGGCTGGGCTTCCACCCCTTCTTCAGCAAGCTATCCGGTGACGAAGGCACCTTTGTGCGTGTGCCCGCCAACAAGGTGATGGACTACACCTCCGACCTGCTGCCAACGGGCCGGATGATTGACGTGGATGGCACCATCTACGACCTGCGGCAGGAGTTCCACGTGGGCAAAAAGGAACTGGACCACGTGTTCACCGACCTGACACCCCACGAGGCAGCGACCGTGCGGTACAGCAAGCAGGGCATTCTCCTGCGGCTCCATGCCACGGAGGACTTCACGCATATTGTGTATTTCTCGCCGCGCGGCTCCGACATCTTCTGCATCGAGAACCAGACCTGCTCCACCGACGCACACAACCTCCATGACCAAGGCTTCACGCGGGAAGCGCACCTGCAGGTGGTGCAGCCCGGCGCAAAGCAGCACGGCACCGTGACGTTTGCGGTGGAAAGGGAATAACCTTCCCACAAAAACAAGGTCTGCGGTTCCCCTACGCCACCGATAACGGACAGCAAAAAAGAACCTCCTGTTGTAGAAAAACTGCAACAGGAGGTTTGTTACAAAACGGAATGGATATCCCCCGCTGATTACAGGCTTGCCACCATAGCTTCGCCGCTGCGAATGGCAGCGATCATATCCTGAACATCAGCGAGCGGTCGATCCAGGCCGATGCCTGCCAGATGCGGTTGCGCACCGGTGTGGTTGTCCGACCCGCCGATGCGCAAAAGGCCGTAGTTGGCCGCATATTCCTCGGCGCGCGCATTCTCAAAATCCGTCCGGTTGGCGTTGACCACCTCCACGCCATCCACCGACCTGGGCACCAGACGGATCATGTCGATGTACCACGCCTCGCGGAAGGGGTGCGCATGAATGATGAGGCCACCTTCCTGGCGCGCAAGAGCGCAGTAATCGTTCACGCTGAGCTCCATTACCTCCGGGTGGCGCAGCAGCCAAGCCTTATCCAACCCATAGGTCAGGAAGTCCGTGCCGGAAAGGGAGTATTCCCAGCCAAAGAACACATCGATGCCGATTCTGGCCCCTTCTTCTGCCGCATGCTCATATCCCATGCAGAGCCGGTCAACCTTTTCCGCCCATGGAAGATTGGCGGGGACGGTGCTGTTGCCATTAAAAAAGTGGTCGGTGATGCAGATGCCTTTGACGCCTCTGTCCCGATAAAAGCGTACCAGTTCCTTGGCGGAGATGGACGCGCATTTGCTGCCTTCCTCGGTGTGGGCGTGGGTTTCATACAGGAATCCGGGCATAAGAATCCTCCCTGAATTTCATCGGCGCGTATCGCAAGGTACACCCCATCCAGATCCTCTTCACGGCTGCGTGCAGCTCAGGGCTTCCTGCAGCACGATCGCCAATCTGACCATTCGCGAAGCTGCCCCAAGGAAACGAGGGGAACCGGATGCTTCCTGAGAGTATCACTCTTTGACGGAAAATGGAAGAGGACTGAGGAATGGAGGTGTCCGCCGAAAACGGATTCCAAGCATTGCGATGGGTTTCCGCGCGTATCCAGCACCATTTGTTCATCCCTTCCTGGTAGCAAATTCGACACCTCGACATAGAAAGAAAATAGGGATCAACTTTTTCAGAGAGGTGTTTGCCATGCTTTCTGGCATTGAATTTGTAAAACAATCCTTGGCATTGCATTTGTTTTTTGCAAGGATTATGAAGGAGCACTCCTTCTTCCTGGAGGCGGGGTTTACGCCCAGGGACGCTGGGTATACCCAGCAGGCCGATGCGTTCCGAAAGGAATTTGATGTGCTCCTGGCAGAAGCCGTCTCCCTATCGAACGGTGTCGTCAGCCCCGCGGTACTGCAATCCGGTGAGGTCATCACCCCCTTTACCTTAAACGCAGAAGCGGCGACTACCTATTTGACCGGTGTACCGATCCCAACGCAAATCACCCAGGTGGAGGCGGGGTTGGCGGGCGGTGGGCCAGCAGCAGAGAACCCGATGCTGGAGCAGAGGGTCTTCCTACTCAATCAAAGGGCGATGGACTTGGTTTCGGGGCTCATACAGTTCAAGACCAATGTTCTCACAAATGTGTCAAACTGCAATATGTTTACGTTCAACTATCCCCTCCTGGTGATCCACATCATCCGTGAGGCAAAATTGTATCTGCAAACGCTTGGCAGGCTTCAGAACAAAGCAGAGGTAAACCTGGAGAGAGAAGCCTACGAACAGGAATTTTTCTGGAACAGGCAAATGGCGGAACACGCCAAATTCATTCGTGGGTTGCTTGACCCAACGGAAGACAACCTGATCCGCCTGGCGAATGACTTCGGCAATGAATTTGACCAATTGACCGCAGAGGCAAAGGCAGCGATGGACAAGACTGCCCCCTTGGAAGAAGTGACTGGAGAGAGCCTGAAGGCGACCCAAGATTTGCGCAACTTCAAGGCACAAGGAACCCAGGGGATTCTTTCGTGCCAAATCAAATCCATCATCATTCCGCTGCTGGGGGATCATGTCTTGCGGGAAGCCAATCACTATCTGCGGTTGTTGAGGATGTTTGAACGAAGCTGATGCGAAGGCCGACATCCTAAACGTCAAGTATGCCTATTCGGTTCGCGAATCTGGTCACAATGTGTTCCCGACCCGCCGTGACGTAAGCAAAGCCCTTCCTTATCCGCCCTCGCCAGAATCGCGAATCAGCGTCAGATGGTTCGCGATTTTTGTGCCCGCGTCATGGTTGCAACTGTTTTTAATCTCGATTGGAAGTTAAGGTGCCGAGCTTTCCGGTTGTGGCGATCCCAAACTCACAATCAGCGTAACTGTAATGCTATCTTTATCGCTTTCATTGATTCTTGCTCCCGCCCCGGGCGATTGGGTTATAACTTTATCTTTTTGAACGTTCTCATCAGCGGTGAAATTAACATTGAAGCGCAGGCCAAGCGCTTCGATCTTGTGCTTCGCTTCTTTGTAGTCCTGACCCCTAACATCAGGCAATACGATGATCACATCCGGGCCCTCGCTGACATATAGCCATATGACGCCATCCCTGGGGTATCCTCTCCCAACGGTTACAGCAGAGTTCAACTTATAGACGGTGTCTTTCGGTTCATCGTTTTTTTCTCTGGCAATCTCGATCTTCCATGTACCGCAGGCGTTAAGCAGCTTTTGCTTTGCCTTCACATAATTCATACCGATGATGTTCGGCACTATGGGGTCGGTTAACCCTTTGCTCACCCATATAAGCATCGAAGCATTGGGGTTAAGTTTATGCCCTTTGGGAAATTCCGGGTCAAACACATAGCCCTTTTCATGTTCGGCGTGAAACTCATAAACGATTCTGACAGTAATTCCTGCCTCTTTCATTAACTTCTTTGCTTCCGCTTCGTTTTTGCCGATCACGCCGGGCACAATGACATACTCCGGCTTTTCAGTCGTGGGAGTCGCGTCCGGCTCTTTGCTTTGCTTCGGTGTCGCTGTGCTTTTTTTGCTTTCTGAAGGTGAGGCGCTTCTTTTTGCGGTTGACGTGGCAGTTGCGGCAATGGTCTTGGTTTCTATTGTTTTACTGGTCGCTACCGTCGCGGAATCGGTCGCGGTTGAGACAGCTGTTTCCCGTTTCTTCGTCTCAGCCGCGGTTGCCACAGCTGTTTCTTCTTTCTTCGTCTCAGCCACGGTTGCCTTTGTTTCGACGATGGATACGCCACCGCTTGGATGTACAATATGACCATTTGCATTGGAAGAAGAGCACCCTGTAACCATGAGAAGAACACAAAATTCCAGTATCAGAAGCCTTTTCACGATACCTGCACCTCACATGTATATGATGAAACATTACCTATCCACACATTACCACTTCTGACGGACGGATGCCTTATACGAACTTCGATGAAAGGGGAATTGGATTTTGAGAATATATCATTGATCTCTTGAGCATAGCATAAGGCCGTATAGGCGGACTGTCAACGCTAAATGGGCATCCATGGAATCAATGCCTGCCTCGCATCTTCTATCTTTTCTCAGCAAATATCGATGCACGCCGCTTTTATATCGTCAATGCATTCCAGCCAATGCCGCGCACGCGGCAATGCGGAGCGCGATTTTTTTTGCCCGCTCCCGTTGCCCGCCCTTGCTCCTCAACTCTTTCTCAGAGCAATTTCAGCACACCGTGCAGCCTTGCGGCAGATACCAGCACACAACAGAGGAAATTCCATGCATTTGGGTGTATATTATACGTAACGCAAACGCTCATTGGGCGGGTTTTGTGGTGTTGCTGGAAGGGGAGCGATTGGGATGGGCATGTCGGTTCGGGATTATGTCGGCAACATCGGGCCGGGCAGGGACACGGAGTTCTGCCGAAGCATCCTCAAAGGCGTGGAGATCAAGCGCTGCCGCAACAGCCCCCACGCATACAAGTCGCACGTCCATCAGGAGCTTTCACTCGGTTGCATACTGGAAGGTTCCACCGACCTGTCGCTCAACGACACGACCCTGCTCTTTCGTGCGGGCGATGGCGTGGTCATCCCCCCGCTGATGACGCACCGGTGCGCGCCCAGGGAGATCGACCGCTGGGCGTATGTGCTGCTGTATGTGGACCCAGGGTATTACAGCCAGGCCCTTGGGTTCCGCCGGGCGCAGCGGCTGACGGGGGCGCAGGCACAGCGCCTCACCGGCTTTATCGAGCAACTGCTGACGGAACAAAACCCGGACATGCTGGAAAGCGTTCTCATTGAGCTGCTGCTGGAGTTCGCGGACAAGGATACGGCGGCCGCGCCCGCCGATGGGGCCGAAGCAGCCGAGCGCATCCGCGAATACATATTGAACCACCCAAATGACGCCGTCACGCTGGAGACGCTGGAGGGGATATCGGGGCTGAGCCGATTCTCCATCATCCGCAGCTTTAAGCGGCTGTACCAGACCACGCCGGCTGCCTACCATCTGCAACACCGGGTGGCCGAGGCAAAATGGCTGCTGGGCAGGGGTGCGGGCGTGCTGGACGTCTGCGGGGAGCTTGGGTTTTACGACCAGGCGCACTTCATCCGGGAGTTCAAAAAGATGTACGGCGTGACGCCGGGCGCTTACCTGGAACAGGTGGAGGAGGGAAGCCCTCTTTGAGCCGCAAATATTATACAATACGCCGGTCCGTGTTTCGTGTAACCTGTTCTCAGCAGAAATGAGGGGACGCCGCTATGAATAGGTTAAAATTGGCACTTGTGATGATCCTTTGGGGCAGCTTGGGAGTGTTCACCCGGTCCATTCCGCTGTCTGCGCTGAGCCTGGCGTTTTTGCGGGCGTTGTTGGCGCTGCCGCTGCTCTTCGCGGTGATGAAGCTGAAAAAGGCGGAGAAGGTGCGCTGGCCCCTGCTGAAACCTTACATTCTGTCGGGCGTATTGCTCGGCTTTGGCTGGCTCACGCTGTTTTATGGCTACAAGCACACCAGCATTTCCTCCGCCGTGATAATTTACAACATGTGCCCGGTCTATGTCATGGTGCTGGCACCGCTCATTCTCAAAGAGTCCATCTCCAAGATACAGATTGCCGTGATCTGCGTTTCCTTTCTGGGGTTGTTCCTCATCGTCGGGCAAAACCTGTCCGAGGGGTATGGGTACATGGGCATGGCGCTCAGCGCACTGTCCGGCATGATGTACGCAACGATCGTTCTCATCAACCGCAGCATCAAGGAAAGGGTGGACAACTACACCGCCACGTTCGTGCAGATCCTCACCTCGATGCTGGTGCTGCTCCCGTTTGTTCTGGTGGAGGGCAACATCCAAACGGCGGTGCACATGGGTGCCAAGGCGATCCTCTTCACGGTATTGCTCGGGGTGCTGCACACAGGCGTGGCGTATACCATATTCTTCTCGCTCTATGCGCACATGAAGTCTGTGGAGATCGTCTCCTACAGCTACTTCGAGCCGCTGTTCGGCATCCTGTTCAGCGTGCTCTTCATCGGGGAGAAGCTGACGATCCTCCAAATCGCCGGCGGCGTGCTAATCCTGGGTTCCACCTATGTGGGTGAGCTGCTAAAGGAGCGGAAACGGAGGTTGTCTGCCCAAGGCGGTGCCTCGCAGGCAGTCGAGCCATAGCAATGACCCATATTCGCGTTTGCCCCATATCCTTTTTGTGGTATACTCATCAAAGGAGCAGATGCCCTCGATCGGAACGGATCTCTAAGTGACAAATTCGTGATGCAGGAGAGTGGAAAGCTTATGGGACTCGTATGGATCCCCTTGGCGGTCGTCTACCTTGTCCTTCTCGTCTTTGGCTTCCGGGCGACCTGGAAGCTTGCGGCAAACAGCATCCTGGCGGGAAGCAGTGAGATTGTGCTTCCAATCATTCTGTTTGTGCTGATGATCCTGGTAGTGGGGCCGATTATGGGCATCGTCTGCATCGTGAAGCTGCTGATCGCCTATGTGGTGATCCAAAAGCAGAGCAGAACCAGCAACCAGCAGAACACGAATGGTTGATGCAACGCGAAGCACCAAGGGAATGCGGCTTTCTGGCGCGGGCTATGCCCCCGCAGCAGGGTGTCTCCAACACACGCCGTTCCCCTTGCCCTCCTTGACAGCGGCCACCCGTCTGCTAGGATACCCATAAGGAAACCCATTTTCTGGGGCAGGAGGACAACAGCATGAAGTTTGATGTGGCGGTGTTGGGCGGCGGGTTTGCGGGGGTGGCGGCGGCCATCAGCGCGGCGCACTCCGGCCTTTCGGTGCTGCTGGTGGAGCGCGGCAACAGCCTGGGCGGCGCGGCGGTCAACGGGTTGGTAAACCCCTTCATGCCAAACGTCACCCGGACGCCCGACCACCAGGTGGCGGAGAAGCACTCCCTGAGCCAGGGGATCTTCCTGGAGATCGTGGAAGAACTGCGCAAAATGGACGCCATACGTGGCACGGTGCCCACGGAGTTCCACGAGGAGTACCTGAAGGTGGTGCTCAACCGCATGGCACTGGGTGCCGGCGTCCGGCTGCTGTTCCACAGCACCCTCTATGCCGCCCAGACCGAGGGCGGGCGCATCCGCAGCGTGACGGTGGCCAACAAGTCCGGCTCGCAGCGCATCGAGGCCGACGCCTTCATCGACGCCACCGGCGACGCCGACCTCGCGGTGCTGGCCCGGTGCCCCCATCGCCTGGGGCGGCCGGGCGACGGCCTGTGCCAGCCCATGACCCTGTGCTTCCGCGTGGCCAATGTGGACATCGAGCGGTACAAAGCGAGCCGCCCGATGATCAACGGCCTCTACCAGCGGATGCGGGCGGAGGGCAAAATCAAAAACGTGCGCGAGGACGTGCTGATCTTCCACAACCTGGTGGGCAACGTCCTGCACTTCAACTCCACACGCATCGTGCGGCGCAACCCGGTGGACGCCTTCGACCTGACCCAGGCCGAGATCGACGCGCGGGAGCAGGTGCTGGAGCTCTTTACCTTCCTGAAGGAGAACATCGACGGCTTCCAGCACAGCGACCTGCTGATGACGGCCCCGGCCATCGGCGTGCGGGAGAGCCGCATGATCGACGGCGAGTACCTGTTGACCGGCGAGGACCTGGTGGCCTGCACCCGCTTTGAGGACTCCATCGCCCTGGGCAACTACGACATCGACATCCACAACCCCGAGGGATCCGGCACCAGCCACTACTACTTCCCCGAGGGCGTGTACTACACCATCCCCTACCGCAGCCTGGTGCCCCGCGGGGTGGACAACCTGCTGGTGGCGGGGCGCTGCATCAGCGTGACCCACGAGGCCCAGGCCTCCATTCGCATCATGCCCATCGTGTGCTGCCTGGGCCAGGCCGCCGGCACGGCTGTGGCCGTCGCCCTGCAGGATGGCGTGACCATGCGGCAAGTCGATGCCCGCAAGCTGCAGGAGCGTCTGCGGCAGCAGGGCGCGGCGTTCTAGCGCTGCCCCTGCGCGGATTGCAAAAAGAAAGGCCTCCGCATTGCCCATTTGGGCGGTGCGGAGGCCTGTTTGTGCGAAGGAACATCACGGCGCTGGCGGCGGGGAACACCATGGTGCGTATGGGCGAACAGAGGAGACGCTCCCTCACCCGCCCTGCACCGAGCCGCGTGCGCGGCGCTCCTCCACCGCGTCAAAATACTCTTCGGGCGTCCACCGGTTGGCCAGCATCCGCTCCAAAATCTTACCGGTGTTGACCGCGTCGTCGTAGGCCGTGTGCCACAGACCCCCGGCGACGTCCAGCTCCTCAGCCGCCTTGCGCAGCCCCGTCGTCATGGTATCCCCCCGACGGAGCCGATAGGCCAGCGCCAAATCCAGGCAATCCTCGGCCAATACCGGGTTGGGTCGGCCATGCCGGCGGCAGCCTTCGTCCACCACAAGCCAGTCCGCGTCACCCCAGGAGACGAAGTATGTCTCCCCCGGCACGTAGAGCGCACCGAGTTTGGCCAGCATGCCGTCAAAGGCAATCGCCGTTTTCATGTCCTGCTCGGTGATCATGCAAAAGTCCATGGCTTCCTTGGCCTGGTTGGGGTAGAAGTGCGGTTTGACAAAGTGCTGGAGCTGCCCCACGGTCCCCATGGTGGCGCCGTCGATCTTCACGGCCCCGATCTCAATGATCTCCGAGAAAAAGCCGCGTGGCCGCCCCACCGGGCGGGTGTAGTGGGTAAACTCAAAATCCACAACCAAAAAGTCCCTGCTCATCGCTTCCAACCTCATCCTGGGCATTGCCGAATATGCATCATTATATACCATCCTGTCGTTCTTTCAAGAACGGCAGGATGGTATCCCCTCCGCACCTTTGCGCCGCCGGTTAGCCCAGCCGGATTTCCTTCACCTCGTCGCTGCCCTTGGCGCAATTGAGCTCCACCGTGGCGACCTGCCCGCCGCAGGAGACCTTCGCCTGGTACCGGCCGTAGAACCCACGGAACGCGGCATTGCCGGCGGCATCGCTGGTGGTGCTGGCAGCGGTGCGCCATTCCTGCTGGATGAGGCGCTCCAACACCCGGTAGACCGGCTTTGGGGTGAGATCCTTGCGGATGAGGCCGCCGTAATAGCTGTTCTCATCCCAATTGGGCAGCACATGGGCATAGCCGTCGGCGAAATTCCACCAGACGATGGCCTCCACGCCGGGCTGGCTGAACCACAGGCGATAGAGGTTCTCGGCCAGCTGGGCCTGAAACTCCTCCTCCCGGGCGGAGGTGCCGTATGCCGGCAGGGTGATCTCCGAAATGTGCATGGGCCGGCCAAAGCGGTTGTACTGCCAGAGCACCTGCAGGATGCGCTCGGCATCAAGCATGCCGGCCGCGCTGGTGGTCAAGGATTCCCGCGGGTAGAAAAGGTGGTACTGCATGCCGATGCCATCCACCCGCAGGCCCCGCTGCAGCATGGCGTCGATGTAGAAGTAATAGGGGCTGGTATCCCACCAGAAATCAAGCCAGGACACGCGCGAATCCTCGTTGACAAACAGGCTGTCCTTGGGGAAGAGCTCCCCCGCCAGCCGGTACGCATCCCACAGGTAGCCCTGGGGCATGATCTCATCGGCCTTGCGGGTCAGCACCTCGTTTGCCACGTCCCAGATGGGCACCTGCCCCGCGTAGCGCCCGGCCACGGCGCGGAAGTACTTCTCCACCCAGCCGAAGACGTCGCTGCGGTCCTTCGGCAGCCAGGTGGGCAGGGCGAAGTCGCGGTTGTAAATGAGGTTGTGCGCCTTGGGCAGGATGTCATGCTCCCGGCAGAATTGCAGCACCCGATCGGGCGTGGGCCTGCGGTAGCGCTTCTCGCTGTTGGCGTCAAAGCGAAACTTCCCCTCCTCGGGCTCATAATCCCCCCAGAAGAAGGGCACCACCGCCAAGTTGAAGAGATTGCCGAACAGCCGCTCATAGGTCTCGTTCATGCCGGCGTTCGGGAACCCATCAAGCATGAAGGAGTTACAGCCAAAACGAAAGTCATGGCTCATCTGCGCCAGCTCGACCGCCGCGCCCGGCACGGGCTCGCCATTTTGGTCGGTCACCCGCAGGGCGAAGGTGCCCTTGCGGTTTTCCTCGATGCCCTCGTCCACCTGCCGGCTCAGCCCGGTTTTCTCCAGATCCAGCTTTTCCAAGATGTGTTCCACGGTCAAACCTCCACCTGTTTTCTTCTGGAATCATTATAAACGGATGGGATGCGAATGCCTACCAGTATCTGGTTGGGCTGATGGTGTTAATCATAGAACGGAGTTGGGAAATCAGTGCTCAAGAAAATAACCTCGCTATCTCCGACCAATGATGTTTACAATCATACATATCCTAAGAGCGTGTAATTGCAAGCCCTCCAGCCCAAATACAAATTACGACATATTTACATTTGTTGGCTTTCGTTTTAAGCTATTGCATATACTTGTTATAGTCTCGTCTACTTACCCCTGTAAGAAAGAGGAAGAACTCATGATTTACTACCGCTATCGGCCTGCTAACGAGTTGTCAATAAAAGAGCTTCTCTATGATGAGATTTATTTCGGTTCATCAAAAGAAAATAACGATCCATATGACGGAAGGCAGTTCTATTTTTTTGACAAGGACGTTGATAAATGGAAACGTTTATTTGAGTGTGCTTGGTCAAAAACTGAGGGAATCAATTACTCAAAATGGGCAAAATCTTTAGCATGCATTCTTGCAGAAAAGTCACCTATGTCTTTCCAATCTGCTATTGATTTTGATTATATACATGCATTTCATACTATGCCGAATCCGCCAGACTTTATTAACATTATTGCCTTGAGTAGTCTAATCAAAACTTACATAGACTTATATAGGCCCCAAGAGGGTTATTTTGCTTCGTTTTCACGATCTTGCGATAATCACCTTATGTGGTCCCACTATGCCTCAATGTATCAAGGTTATTGTCTCCTTTTCAAGTCCATTAACGGCGAGTTAAAGCAGTGCCCTCAACGAATGAGGCAGAGTCTTTATCGCCCTACAAAACGCGGTAAACCTACTAGAATGAGCTGGAGTGCTCCTTCATCATTTGCTTTTGAAGATGTCTTTTATAATGATAGCACATCTTGTTCTGATGCGTTTTTGCGTTTTCCTCAATCTGTGTCGGCTTGCTCATTTGAAGAGCAAGAACGGCTGGAACTCATCAAATCACAAAACAGGCAATACCTTGAAAAGAATATTGCTTGGAGTTATGAGCAAGAATCCAGGTTGCTTCTAATGTCACCCTCTCCATGGTTATCTGGTAACCATGTAAGCTTAACAAAGCAAGAAAGGCTTTTTCATTATCAGGCAACTCAATTGGTTGGAATTATTCTCGGCCCGCTAATGCAAAGTGACTATAAACAGCGCATACAGGAAATTGTTGAATTACGTATGCAACGCCTCGATCTTGTGCCAGATGATGCTCAAGTGGAGTTGTTTGATTTTGTTGTCTTTGAGGCAAGATTGTCAGATGAAGTCAGAAACATTACCATAGAACCAGTACGGATTCTATCGGGAACAGAAGAAATTGAGAAAGACGATCCCGGATTTATTGACAAGTACACGGCGTGGAACAATGGCTGGGCCATAGTCTTTGACGGCAAGAGAGGTGCAAAGAGAAAACAAATTCTCTAGCGTTCCTTCCTGGGATAAACCAAGCATTAGGATGCTGACTTTACCAGAAAAGTCCTCTCACCCTTGTGCACCTATCTCACCAACCCAGCCGGGAACCACTCGTTCCCGGCTGTTGCATATACCTGCTTACTCCACCACCATCTCCCCAAAAAACTCGGGCCGGTGGAAGTCGGGGTGTTCGGTGCCGACCTTGGCCCAGGAGGCGTAGTGCAGGGAGGGTGTCTCGTCGCCGCACTTGTAGAAGTTGCCGCGCACCCGGTAGCCCGGGGCGATCTCCACTGGGCCATAGATGCTTTGGATCAGCGCCAAAGGGATGAACAGATCAAGCTGCCAGCCCTCCGGCCCGATTTGCACGGCAGGCCCGGCGGGCTCCAGGGTCAGCTCGCGGAGGGGTGTGCGGTGGTTCCGGTCCGGCCCGACGGCGCAAAGCATCGCGCCGTTTGCGTTCATCTCAAAGTTGGTATAGCCTGGTTTTTCTGCGTCGGGCGTGAAGTTCAGGAACGCCTCCATGCAGCTGTCCTTGTAAACCGGGTCGTCTCGCCGGGTGTAGACCCGCGTGGGGTTCTCTTCCCGGCAGGTCATCCTGAGTGCAAAGCCCTTGCCCTCCACCCAGGCCAGCCGGCCCGTCACCTGGGGCTGGTAGGTCGTGCCCCAGAGATGGTGCGTGAGGACGAACTCCTCCGCACGGTGGATGTCCGCGATGTCGCTGATGGTAGCAATTCGGTACATGTTCCTACCTCCCCGGTGTCTTTGCCTCCATTCTAGCCAAACCGTCTGCCGTTCGCAAGGTCTCATTTTACCCCTGCACCACCGCCCGTTTTCCATTCCTCCTGCGGCTGGGCCGACCGTTCCCTTAAAGCCAAACCGGGCCTTCCCAGAAGGAACCACCTGAACTATGATAATGAAAAAAGCACCCAAAAGGAGGCGCCCATGGAACCGGCATTTTCGTTTTATACCCCGGCGGACTTCGGTCGTGTGTACCACTTCCTGCGGGCACACCAGCGCAATGACAACTGGCCCTATGAGCGGGTGCGTTTCCAGTTCTGTTTTGCCCTGCACCCCGCCTTCCGGGGAGTCTTCGGCGGCCATGAGCGCACCTGCGGGCTCTGGCAGGACGAGGACGGCATCGTCTCCCTGGTCTTAACCGAGGATGGCACCTGCTGGGAGGAGACGTTCTTCGCCTTCCGCAGCGAGCAGGACCGGACGGATTCCCTGCTGCATCGCATGTGCTCGTTTGCTGAGCGCTTTACAAGCCGGGTGTCGGACGACCGGAAGTCCAACCGGTACCAGCTGTGCGTGGCCGATGGCGACGAGAGGCTGGCTGCCTTCCTGGCCCAACGCGGATACGAACGCACGGAGAACCACTCCCGCGTCATGGTCAAGCCCTACCCCGCCCAGCCGGAGGAAGTGGTTCTTCCCCAAGGGTTCGTCATCCGCGACGCCCGCACGGTGCCGGCGTTTTATTACGCGCTGGCCCACAGCCACTCGTTCCGCTACAACCAGGACGACAACGGTGGGTTGGCGGGGTTTGAGAACATCCGCACCATGCCGGACTATCGGCCCGAGCTCGACCTCATCGTGCTGGACGAGGAAGGTCAACCCGCGGGGCTTGCCAACTTCTGGGTGAGTGAAAAGTCCCCAACGGCCAGCATGGAGCCATTGGGGACGGTTTGGTGGCAGCGGCGGATGGGCCTGGGCAAGGCACTCATCACCGAGGGAATCAACCGCACCCGTGCCTATGGGTGCACGGGGTTGGTGGGCGGTGACCAGCCCTTCTACTGGTCGCTGGGGTTTGCGCCCCAAGCCACCTACACAAACTGGGCGTGGAGCTCCGACACCAACGGCTGACCCAGGGCAGGCTCTAGCTTAAACCAAATCCTTGCGCTGGAAGGACGCGAACGCCCCCCACAAGAAGGCGGCGGTAAGCGCCAGCGTGAGACCCGCGTACGGCAGGCTGAACTGCCCAGCGACGAGATCCGCCGGGGCGAAGTAATTGAACGGCGCGATGAGCTGCAGCAGGCCCGGGTGCTCCAGCATGTTGTACACCACGCCCAGCACAAAGGCATAGAGGAACGCCAGGTTGCCCCAGAGCGCGCCACGCTCGGGCCGGCGGGCGGCGGCGGCAAAGAGCGCCGCCAGGGCCAGGAACGCCGCGCCGATGAGGAACACCGCCAGGGAGTAGAGCGCCACCAGGCGGCTCACTTCCTCGCTGGTGTTCAGGGTGCCGGATGCCAGCAGGGCAAACACGGCGTTGCAGGCGCAGAACACCAGCAGGAACGCGTAGGCCGAGGCGAGCTTCCACCCCAGGATGCGCGCCCGCGAGCAGGGCTTGGCAAAGAGGAACTCATAGGTTTTGTCCACGGACTCCCTTCCCACAGCATTGGCACCCAGGTGCACGGCATAGATGACCACGCACAGCAGAATGTAATAGAACAGCAGCGTCGTGTAGCCAGCGAGGGTGCTGATGTCCACCCCGGACACGCCCATCACCGCCAGCACGATGCGTGGGAAGGCCGCCAGCAGCTCATTCATGCTGCCGCTCTCGGTGTAGCTCTCGTACTTGACGATGCCGACAAAACACAGGATGAACAGGCCCAGCAGCCAGAACAGAAAAGCCTTGCGCCCGGCGCGCAGCTCCCGCACAAAGATGTTCATGGGTTCTCCTCCTTCACAGCGCCGGCGTGTCGCTGCGGCTATACTTGCCCCACGCGGCGGCCACGCACGCGACCACCACGATGGCGGCCGCCACGGCGTACTTGGCATCGTACCCGCCCGTCTCAAACACGGTGCCGGGGTTGAAGTAGTTGAGGGGCGAAACGTAGCGTAGGGCCTCCTCCTTGAGCAGGGAATTGAGCGCCAGCAGGGCAAAGCCCCCAAAGCCCAGCGCCGTGGCCATGCCTGAGACCGAGCGAACCTTCCGCGCGAAGACGGCAACGACCGCACCGACGGCCAGGAATACCACCTGCAGGAAGAAGAGCGACAGCGAGGCCAGCACCAGCGTACCCAACCCCGCCCTGTCCTGCCCATTGGCCAGGTAGGTGGCGATGGAAGCCGCCACAAAGATGGCATTGGCCGCCGCAAGCAGCGCCAGACACGCCAGCCCCTTGCGGACAAAGAGCCACCCGCGGCTCACCGGCTTGACGAACAGAAAGTCCACACACTGGGAGCGCTTCTCCCGTCCGAAGGCCGCCAGGCCCACCCCGGCCGCCATGATGGCCCCCACCAGCCCCAGGTAGGTGTAGAGGAACTGGAAGAACCCGCCGTAGGAGAAGATGGCGTCCATACTGACGCCAAAGACCGCGGCAAAGGCCGGGGGCAGGCTGGCGAGCGCATCCTGCACGGCGGCACGGCTCTCCACAAAGGCGGGGTAGAACGCCCCGCCGAAGACGGCCAGCAGGGCCACCAGGCAGGCCGTCCACACGGCAACGCCCTTCGCCTGTGCCTTGGTTTCAAACGCAAACGTGTTCACGCACGGCACCCCCGCTCAAAGGTAGTAGTGCAGGAAGATGTCTTCCAGCGCCGGCTCGGTGATGTCCACATTCTGCAGCGGCAGACGGCCCATGGCCGCCAGCAGGGCGTTGACGTCGCCCTTGTAGAGGAAGCTGACGTTGGGGCCAGCCACCTCCAGGTTCTCGGCACCTTCCAGGGCGAAGTCCGCCGGCGCGTCGCCGCCCCGCACGGTGAAGCTGACGTTCTTGTAGGCGCTGCTCTGCAGCTCGTCGATGCGCTGCACCGCCACGATGCGCCCTTCCTTGATGATGGCCACCCGGTCGCAGATGCGCTGCACCTCGCTCAGGATGTGGGAGGAAAAGAGCACCGTGGCCCCGCGTGCGTTCTCCGCCCGGATGAGCTCGAAAAACGTCTTCTGCATCAGCGGGTCCAGCCCGCTGGTCGGTTCGTCCAGTATGATGAGGCGGGGCGAGTGCAGCAGCCCCTGGATGATGCCCACTTTCTTCTTGTTGCCCAGGCTCATGTCCTCAATCTTGCGGCGGACATCAAGCTCGAGCAGGGCGGCCAATTCCTCCATGCGGCGGGTGCAGTCCTTGCGGTAGAAGCTGGCCGAGTAGCGGAAGAGATCGATGGCCCGCATGTTGTCGTAGTAGAACACCTCGCTGGGCAGGTAGCCCACCTCCCGCAGGATCTGGGTGCGGTGGGTGTGGCAGTCCAGCCCGAAGATGGTGGCTTCGCCGCTCGTTTTGTAGATGAGCGAGAGAAGCGTGCGGATCGTGGTGGACTTACCCGCGCCGTTGGGGCCGATGAAGCCGAAGATTTCCCCTTCCTCCACCGTCAGGTTCACGTCCACAATGCCCCGGGCTTTGCCGTAGGACTTCGTCAGGTTGCGAGTTTCGATGACCGCGCTCATATGAGGTTCTCCTCCTTGTATGCGATTCGCTTGAAATAGCCGCTCCACAGACGGAATTGCTCCATGATTTCCTCAAGCTCCACCGGCTGCCCGGCCAGCTGCCGCTCGTGCAGGAAGCCGTCGGTCATCCAGGTCAGCATGCGGTGGATTTCCTTGGGGTCCACATCGGCCCGGAAGGGGGAGAAGTCCACGTTGCCGAAGTAGGCCGTAAAGATGTTTGCCGTCTCCTGGCTCATGCGGCGGTTCATCTCCTCCGACACCGGCTCCCGCTGGGAGTAGAAGGCTCGCATGATGAACTCCATGAGCCAGGGGCTCTGGCGCAGCATGGCAACCTTGCGCTCGGCAGCGCAGGCGCAGAGCTCAAAGAAGTCGGTGATGCGCCACATGCTCTCATCCACCACGGCGGCCTTGACGTGCTCGGTGGCCCACTCAAACAGGAACGTATAGAGGGATTGCTTGTTCTGGAAGTAGTAGAACAGCAGACCCTTGGAGATGCCCGCCTTGGCGGCGATCTCCTCGGTGGAGGCGTGGCGGTAGTCGTACCGGCCAAACACCTCCAGCCCGGCGTTGATGATCTTGCGGCGCTTGTCCTCCGGCAGCTCCAGGAACTTGTCGTTCACGGCCCTCACCCCCTTGACCGACCCGGTTTATCCACATCGGTCAAACCATATATACACCATTGACTCGATTTTTCAAGGCCCCCGCGGCAAAATTCTGGCGAGTCTCCCCACCGGCAGCGGCTTGGCCCAGAAGGAGACAAAAGACGCGCTCAACCAACGGGCAAGGGAAGTGACGCGAGCGGTGATTGGATTGGGGCTGGGGCGCCCCTATACTGGGGGTACCGGCCGGAAACAGAATGGAGACAGGAAAAATGAATGTGGAACTTGGCAGGAAGATACGGGCACTGCGCACCGAGCGGGACATGACCCAGGAAACACTGGCGGAGGCCCTGGGCGTGTCGCCCCAGGCCGTCTCCAAATGGGAGAACGGCGTGACCGCCCCCGACATCGGCATGCTGCCGGCCCTCTCAGTCACCCTGGGGGTGACAATCGACGAGCTCTTCTCCCTGACCGACGAGGAGCATCTGACGCGCGCCGAACACATGCTCTGGCGCGTGCGCGATCTCAGCGAGACGGCGTTTGCCACCACCCAGGCCCAGCTTCTGGGCATCGCCGCCCGCCACCCAGGCCATGCCGACGCCGCCCTGCGGCTGGCTCAGCTCTACGAGCACCGCATCCACACGTTCACCCGGCAGGCGGCGGACTACGCCCGCCAGGCCATCGCCCTGGCACCCCGGCGCAAAGCCGGCCACAGCGTGCTGACAAACGTGCTGCACGGCCACGGCGGCGACTGGACGCACACCAACACGCTGGAGATGGTGTGCTACTACCGGGAGCTTATGCAGCGGGTGCCCGACTGGCAGGAGGGCTGGCGCTGGCTCCTAGGGCAGCTCATCGGCAACGGGCTGCTGAGTGAGGCGCGCGAGGTCGTGGCCAGCACCCAAAAGGCCGGCGGGCACGAGCTCGCCAAGGCCTGGCTGGGCGACATCGCCTACGCCGAGGGCAACGGGCAGGAAGCCCTGCGCCTGTGGCAGGCATGCATCGACGACGCCCCCGACAGTTGGCGGCCCCGGGCCCACCGGGCCGACCGCATGGTCGCCATGGGGGGTGGGACGACGCCATCGCCGACTACACGGCGTGGCTCACCCTGCAGCCCGCACCTCGCTACAACGACCCCTACATCTGCATGGCACTGCTGTATGAGGAGAAAGGCGACATCCCCCACGCCATCCAATGCGGGAGGAGCAGCTGCGCAATGGCCGGGAGGCCTTCGGCTTTGAGAACGGCGAGGCCTGCAACGGCGTCCTGCGGGAGATCGCGCGGCTCAAGTCCCTGCTGTGACGGCACACCCCAACCAGCCATGCTACCCGCACCCAAAAAACAACCCGCCTACCACATGCGGCGGGCGGGAACAAAACAGATGGAACGAGGGAACTCCCCTGCGGCGTGTGTCCCAGCCGAATCCCTGTCAAAAAAGCCGGTACAGGGGTCGAAACTAAGAGCCGAGCGCCGGTTCATCCGGCGGGAGGAACCGATCATAGACGTGAAAGCAAACAGCAAATCCCGCCCACAGGCGAAATCGCTCTCCCATCAAGCCCGAATGGGCGCAACCATTGAGGAATCGGTCGGCGACCTGTGCGCCGACCGATTCAGCGAAAAATGTACAAACAGGCTAAATCGCGGCTGTCGCATCAGCGGCAGACGCGAAAGCGCAGCGAAAGCTCTGCTCGATGTCCTCCAGAATGTCGTCAATGTTCTCCAACCCCACGGAGAAGCGAATGAGGCCGGGGTTGATGCCGGCGGCAACGAGCTGCTCATCGGTCAATTGCCGGTGAGTGGCGCTGGCCGGGTGCAGCACGCAGGTGTGGATGTCCGCCACATGCACCTCAATGGTGGCGAGCTTCAGGCCATCCATAAAGCGCACGGCCGCCTCCTTGCCGCCCTTGATGACGAAGGAAATGACACCGCTGGAGCCCTTCAGATACTTGGCAGCCAGGGCGTGGTACCGGTCCCCCGGCAGGCCGGGGTAGCTGACGCGTTCCACCTTGTCGCTGGCGGCGAAGTACTCCGCCACGCGCTGGGCGTTCTGGCAGTAGCGCTCCATGCGCACGGCCAGCGTCTCCAGCCCAAGGTTCAGCAGGAACGCCGAGTTGGCCGCCGGGTAGCAGCCATAGTCGCGCATCAGCTGCATGCGGGCTTTGATGATGTAGGCGGCCTTGCCGTAGCTGCCTACATAATTAATGCCGTGGTAGCTGGGGTCGGGCTCGGTGAAATCCGGGAAGTTGCCATTGGCCCAGTTGAAGTTGCCGCTGTCCACAATGACGCCGCCCACCTGCACGGCGTGGCCGTCCATGTACTTGGAGGTGGAGTGTACCACGATGTCCGCCCCGTGTTCAAAGGCCTTGCACAGGATGGGCGTCGCGAATGTGTTGTCCACAATGAGCGGGATGCCGTGGGCGTGGGCCACCCGGGCGAACTTCTCAAAATCGAGCACGCTCAGCGCCGGGTTGGCGATGGTCTCGCCAAAGATAAGGCGGGTATTGGGCCGTACGGCGGCGTGGAGCGTGGCCTCGTCGGCGTCCACATCCACAAAGATGCACTCGATGCCATAGTTTTTGAGCGTCACCGCAAACAGGTTGATGGTGCCGCCATACACCTGGGAGGTGCTGATGAAGCTGTCACCCGCCTTGCAGAGGTTGAGCACCGCCAAGAGCGTGGCCGCCTGCCCTGACGAGGTGCACATGGCCCCCACGCCGCCCTCCAGCGCGGCAATTTTCTCCTCCGCCGCCATCACCGTGGGGTTGGCGAAGCGGGAGTAGATGAGCGCCTTGGTGGGCTCGTCAAAGACCTCGCCCACCTCCTGGGTGGATTCAAAAGCGTAGGTCGTGCTCTGTACGATGGGAACCTGCCGCGGTTCGGCGTTCTTCGGCTGGTAGCCGGCATGGATGCATTTGGTTTCGTCCCTCACTGCTGTGCCCTCCCCCTGTTGCCATTGCGCATGATAATACAATATACAGCATGAAAATACCGCATGCAAGCCCAGATGGGCAATGGGGCGGGGCTCCGCCGGTTCCCTGCGCCTGCCCGCCTTTGACAATGCCATCCAGCTTGCTACAATGGACGAAACGAGCCAAGGAGGGGAACCGATGGACATCGACCTCAACGCCCTGGAACCCCGGCATGCCCACGACCTGCTGACGAGCTGCCTCATCCCCCGCCCCATTGCCTGGGTGGCCACCGTGGACGGCGCGGGGCGGCACAACCTCGCTCCCTTCAGCTTCTTCACCGGGGTGCAGTGGCACCCGCCGGTGCTGGCGGTGTCGGTCGTCAACCGCGCCGACGGCACCCGGAAGGACACGGTCGTCAACATCGAGCAGACCGGAGAGTTCGTAGTCAACCTCGTCTCCACCGAACTGCTGCACGCCATGGAGCGCACGGCGGCGGCCCTCCCCGCCGGCGAGGACGAAGCCCTGCTGCCGGACATCCGCCTTGCGCCTTCCCGTATGGTGCGGCCCTGCCGGGTGGCGGAAGCCCGGGTGGCCTTCGAGTGCGCGCTGGAGCGCATCGTGCGGGTGGACGAGGGCCCCAACGCCGGCAATCTCATTCTGGGCCGGGTGCTCTCCCTGCACGTGCGGGACGATCTGCTCATCGACGGGCGGGAGGTGGATTGGCGCGGGCTCGACCCGCTGGGCCGCCTGAGTGGCGACCGCTATTGCGCGGTGGAGTCGGTGCTGGTGAGCGAGAAGCACTGACGCGGCGCGCTCGCGCGACGAAGGAGGCCCCATGGATTCATTTTTTATGGTGGTGGAGCAAACTCACCGGTACCCGAAGAGGATGGAGTACCTGCCGGAAACCAACACGTTTGTGGAGACCCAGTGGCAGAGCCTGGGCAACGCCAAGGGCGTTCCCTACCCCTACGGGTGGCTGCAGGGGTACGGGGCGCCGCCCCAAAGGCATCTCGATGTGTTGCTGGTATCGGGGGAACCATGCGAGCTGGGCGATGCGGTACCGGTGAAGCTCATCGGCGTGTTTGTGCGGCGCGACGGCGACAACAAGCTGCTGGCCCTTCCACTGGGGCGGGTCGAGACCGACTATGCCCAACTGTCGGATGGGGAGAAGGAGCTTTTGCGGCGGCTCTACCCCGGGCGGTACGATGGGGAAGGCTGGTTTGGCCGGGAGCGGGCCGAGGCCATCCTGCGGGCGTTTGCAGGACAACCCTGAGTCGGCACCGCTCAGGCACTCCGGGCCCTCTCCGATCGCCCCCGGCAATGCTCCAGTCCCGGCTCGTCAGCCTGACAAATTCCGTTTTTTTCCTTTTCAGTTCGATACGCTTGTGATATGATTGCACCATTAACTTTACCCTGATAAAGCAACACTCCCCGGTTACAAACTCATACGGAAAGTTGGTGCGGCCCGTGTCCCTGCTTTTAACCCTTGCGCCCATCCTCGTGATCATCGTGCTGCTTGTGGTGTTCAAGCGCTCGGCGGACGTCTCGGGCGTGGTGGGCCTTCTGGTCATCGCCGCGGTGGCGATGGCGTTCTTCCACACGTCGCTGGAGGTTGTGGCCCGCTCCACCCTGGCCGGGCTCATCAAGTCCTTCTCGGTGTCGCTCATCGTGGCCACGTCGCTGCTGCAGATGGCGCTGATGGAAAAGACCGGGGCCCTCCGGCGCATCATCGTGTTCATCAAGACCATCGCGCGGGAGAACCGCGCCGTGCAGATCATACTCATCAACATCGGCTTTGGCACGCTGATGGTGGCGGTGGGTGCCACGCCGGTGTCGCTGCTGCCGCCCATCCTGCTGGCCATGGGCTACTCCACCTATGTGGCCATCGCCCTGCCGGCCATTGGCTACGACTCCCTGTGCACCTACGCGCTTTTGGGTGCGCCCATCGTGGTGTTTGTGGATATCGCCAACAGCTTCCTCACCAAGGCCGGCATCCTCACGGCAGGGGCGGCCATCACTCTCTCGGACGCCGGACAGGTGTTCGCCTGGTTCCTGCCCCTCACCTCGGTGATGATTGGCCTGGCGATGCTGTGGATCACCGGGCGGGGCAATGGCGTGCGGCAGGGCCTGCTGCCCAGCCTTGTCATGGGCGTGGTTATCGGCGTCATCTCCTACTTCACCAGTAAGGTGGACAACCTCGTGGTGCTGACCGGCGTGTTCTGCGGCATCGGCGTCATCCTGGCGATGCTGGCGTACCTCAAGGTGACGGGCAAGCCCATCATCGACCGGAGCAGCCTGACCGAGAAGGAGCGCCAGCTGGAGCGGGACTACCCGCTGTGGCGCGCCCTGTCGCCCTGGATTCTGCTCGTCGCGCTCATCCTCGTCATTAACGTCCCCCAGCCCATCTTCAACGAACTCTACCGGGTGTTGCTCTTCCCCATCCACGGGCTCTCAGCCGATGGCAGCGACATCGCCACCCGCTTCCTGTGGAACGCCTACACCTGGATCCTGGTGAGCACGGTGCTGTCGCTCTTCTTCCTGCGGCCCACCGCCGCCCAGCTGAAGGACACGGCCCGCGCGTGGCTCAAGCGCGCCCCCCGGCCGGTGTTTGCGGCGGCCGTCTTCTTCGCCATAGGCGAAGTCATGAACCTCTCGGGCTTCGACATGGCCAGCGGGGCCTACGCCACCGACAGCATGATCAAGGTGTTGGCCGACGCCTCGGCCAACCTGTTCCACTCGGCCTATGGGGCCATCGTCGGGGTCATCGGGCTCTTCGGCGGGTTCCTCACCGGCAGCGAGGCCTCCACCATTGCCATGTTTGCCAAGTACGCCATGACGACGGCCACCAACCTCGGCCTGGGGCAGCACAGCATCCTCATCATCGTGGCGGGCCTCGCCTTTGGCGGCGGGCTGGCCAGCGTCATCTCCCCGGCCAAGCTCCAGAACGCCGCGGCCTCCATCGACCGCATCGGCGAGGAGAACAAAGTCATCCGTGTGGCCTTCGCGTTCTCGCTCATCTTCATCGCGGCGCTGTCGGTGTACTTGGTGGTCATGCTGGCGGTGGCGGGGGGAAGGTAAGACGGCGGCAAAGGTGCGCCACACCATGCGAGCCGCGGGGACAACGCCTGCAGCACCGCGAGTGCCGCACGGGGCCAAGCATCACCTGCTCAACCCAATGGGGCCGGCTTACACCGGCCCTGTTTTTCTGCCCACGTCAATGGTAAACTATGGCAAAAGGGGGCTTGTCCATGTCCATTCGCATCCACAACATTGGCGGCTATGTTGTCAACAACTACCTCATCGAGACGCCCGCCGGGTGGATCGCCATCGACACCGGTTACCCCGGCGGCGAGGACGAATTCCTGCGGCGCTTCGCTCGGCTGGCCTCGGTGGAGGATCTCAAATACATCTTCCTGACCCACCACCACGACGACCACGCCGGGTTCCTGGCGGCGCTGCTGGCGCGCACCGGGGCGCAGGTCATCCTCAACCCCGTGGGCCTGCCGGCGCTGGCGGCGGGCCGCAGCAACGAGCCAGCCGATGCGGGGTACTCCTCCTGGCCTGCGTCGCTCTTCAGCCGGTTCAAAAGGGACTTCAGCTTCCCACCGGTGGAGCCGGGCGACCGTGCCATCCCGGTGAGCGGGCCGGACGACCAGTTCTTCCACACTCTGGGGCTGCCGCTCACCATCCTCTTCCTCCCCGGTCACACCAGCGACTCCATCGGCCTCCTGCGGGAGGACACCGGCGAGCTCCTCTGCGGTGATGCGGCGATGAACGCGGTCATCAGCGTGGCCCGCCACACCATCTGGATTGAGGACAGCGACGCCTTTGGCCGCTCCTGGGATACCATGCTGGCCCTGCAACCCACCCGTATCATCCCCAGCCACGGGCGGCCCTTCCCACCCGCCGACCTCATGCGGTACCGGCACTTCCTGGATGGGCGGCCACTGATTGCGCCCAGGGGGCGGGGGTAAGGGGCTTGGAAGGAATGAAAACGCCCGCGGAGACAAGGTCTTCGCGGGCGTTCAGAGTGCCAACAAACCCATTGGAACGAGCAGAGGGTGACGAACCTCCCGCCGATTCATTTGGCGGGAGGAAAGGAAAGGCTGGTGCGAGCAGAAAAGAAAACCCGCCTGCCAGCGCAACGCATCCTTAGAGATCCGCATGAGAGCTACAGTCTGATATCGGTCGGCGACATGTGCGGCGACCGATCTCGCGAAAGCAAGAACAAGCTATCTGAATCGTGGACGTCGCCGCAGCGGCGTACACGACAGGCTGTCGACTTTGTCGACAGCCTGCAATTCCTCAGCTGCTGGCGCTGCTGTACTGCTTCACGGCCACCTTCCACAGCAGCCGCGTCAATCCGAAGCAGACGAAGGGCCCCAGGATGCCCCACACGGCATAGAGGGGGCTCATCTTGCCCAGCACGAAGAGCACCGGGAAGTTGGTGACCACGAAGATGGGGATGAGGAACGTGCCAATGTTCTGCACGAGCTTGGGGTAGATGCCCATCGGCAGGTTGTTGAAATCCCAGAACGAATCGACCACGCCGGCCAGCGCGCCGGATTTGACGAACCAGAACGAGAAGATCATGGGGAAGAGGAACAGCGAGTAGCCCATGATGACGCCGCAGAGCATGTAACCCACAAAGCCCGCGAGGTTCAAGAGACTGATGGGCACCTCGCAGTGGCTCCACCCGATGGCCACCATGACGACGCCTGCCACAAAATCGGTGAGGAAGAGCGCAAAGTCGCTGATGCGCAGCGTCGCCATGAACTGCAGCGACACGGGCTTGACGATGAAGAAATCCAGCGTGCCGTTGCGGATGTGGTCGCCCAGGGCGAAGTTGTTGCGCATGAAGAACCCGGCGTAAAAGGCCGTGGTGATGACGAACGCGCCCACGAAGATCAGCACCTCATCGCCGGAGAGGCCGTTGATCGTGCTGCCGGCGCGGTAGACAACGATGACATAGAGGAGCTTGGCTAAGAGATACCCCATCTCCATCGCCAGGCCCGTGAAGAAGTTGACCCGGTACTCCAGCTGGGCGATGAGGCTGTTCTTCATGAACACGTACCAGATGAACGCGTGTTTTTTAAGTTCGGTCCACAGTCGCTTCATGCCTCAGCCCCCCGCCGCGATGTATTTCTTGAGCCCCAGGTTCCACAGCCGCACCGAAAGGAACGACAGCGCGCCGATCCAGATGAGCTGCACCAGGCAGCCCAGCACGACCTCGCCGCCGGCCATGCGGCCCGTCAGCACATCCACCGGGAAGTTGACGGTATACAGGAACGGCAGGAAGCGCATGACCCGCACCACCCCTTCGCCGAACACATCAAGCGGGAAGATGCCGCCGCTGAAGGCGATGAACACGATGCGCACGGCTTCGTAGAGGAAGCCGATCTCCGAGAACTGGAAGGCCAGCATGCCCACGCAGAAGAAGATGATGAAATTGAGCACCAGCGCCAGCACCAGGCTCAACAGGAACCAGAGCACGTTGACCGGTGCGATGATGGGCCCATAAGCCATGTTGATGCCCACGATGGCCACCAGCAGAAAGAGGAACACCACCACGAACTGGGCCGCCTTGCCCCCGGTGAAGGACGCCATGCGGTAGGGGAAGTACCCCACCGGCCGCACCAGAAACTTATCGAGCCCGCCGTTCTTGATGTCGTCGTTCATATCGTACTCAAAGCCCGTGCGCCCCAACCGCTGCACCACGTTGGCGATGATGGTGTAGGCGATCATCTGGCCGTAGGTGTAGCCGAAAAGCTCGCCGGTGCCTGCGCCGCCGTAGATGCACGTCCACAGGAAGAACTGCAGGAAGATGGGCCACAGCGCGCTCACCATGCTCAGGATGAAATCCGCGCGGTACTCCATGGCGCTGGCCAGGCCCAGGGAGAACGCCTTGCCGTACTTACCCCACGATGCCATCGGCGGCCCCCTCCTTGCGGTAGAGGAGCGCCACGCCCTCCTCCACCGGGATGTTCTCCACACTGAAATCCACCACCGGCAGCTCATCCAGGATGCCGCGCAGCACCGGGCGCAGGCCCTCCCGGTCGGCCTCGATGGTGGCGTGGAAGCCGTCAAAGGCCTTGACCGTGCCAAAGCGCGCGAGCGCCTCGCGCTCCACCCCTTCGGAGAGCTGCACTTTCACGATCTTCTTGCCGCTGAAGATGTCGTTGACACGGGCAAGCTCGCCGTCAAAGACGATATGCCCCTCGTTGATGATGACGGCCCGGCGGCACAGGTCCTCGATGTCGTCCATGTAGTGGCTGGTGAGGAGCACGGTGGTGTGGGTCTGGTCGTTATAATACCGCAGGAAGTCGCGGATCTTCTTTTGGGAGATGAGGTCGAGGCCGATCGTCGGCTCATCCAGGAACATGACCCGGGGCCGGTGGATGAGCGCGGCGATGAGCTCCATCTTCATGCGCTCCCCCAGGGAGAGGCGCCGCACCTGCACGCCCAGCAGGTCTTTCACGTCCAGCAGCTCGGTCAGCTCCTCCAGCGTGTGGTGGTACGCTTTGTCCTCCAGCTCGTAGATGTGCTTATTCAAAACCAGCGACTCGATGGCGGGCAAGTCCCACCACAGCTGGCTCTTCTGGCCCATCACGATGGCAATGCGCTGCTTGAACTCCTTCCGGCGCTCCCAAGGGCGGTAGCCCAGCACCTCGGCGTCGCCGCCGGTCGGCACCAGGATGCCGCTGAGCATCTTGAGCGTCGTCGTCTTGCCCGCGCCGTTGGGGCCGAGGAAGCCGACGATCTCGCCCTCCTCCACCTCGCAGCTGATGGCCCGCACGGCCTCCTTCACAAGCTGCTCCCGGTGGAAGACATTGCGGAAGGACTGCTTGAGCCCCGCTTCCTTCTTGTAATAGGTGAACGACTTCGACAAATTACGAATGGATATGGCAGACATGCGGTGCTCCCCCGTTCCAGGTTTCGTGTCAATCTGCCTTATTTTACCGAAAGGGGCGCGAAGATACAATGTGGTATTCTTTTGACTTATAGCAAAATATTCGGATTTGACAGGCGCTCTGCCCCCAAACGGGGCGTGAACGCGCGGCTATTCCAGCGCGTCCAGCCGCCGCACCACCTCTGCCAGCGGCAGGGTGGCGTCAATTTCATCGGTCGCTGTGGCCCGCAGCAGGGGCTCGACTTCCTGCAGGTGTTGAAGAATGAGCAGCCGCTCCTCCGGCCGCTTGCCATAGGGGTTGTTGGTGCGCCGGGCGATGCGCCCGAGCAGCACCTCGGCCGGTGCGCTCAGCAGCACCACGTGCTCAAAGAGCGGGTAGAACCGCCCTTGATTGCTCTTGCACCCGGCCACAAAGAGCTTGCCCTGCCGGTGGCCGGTCAGCAGCGCCTCGATGGCATCCTTCCGCCAGACCCAATCCTGCGAGCCATCGGCCAGCGTCACCCAGTGGCTCCACTGGTCGGTGTCAGTCTCCACCACCGTGTGGCCCAAAGCGCGCAAGCCCATGAGCGCGGTACTCTTGCCCACCCCGGACATGCCCGTGATGAGCACGCGAACCCTCTCTGCCATGTCAGCCACCTCCCCATCGGCACAGAGGATACCCGGTGCAGCAGGCGCCGTCAAGGGGTGGGGCGCGCCAAGCAACCTGCAAGGATACGGGCAAAGCAATGCTGAAGAGCACTGCAGCGTCCGACGCGAAAGGCTGCCGACTTTGTCGACAGCCTTTTCGTTGTGGGTCTTTGGGCGGGTACCCGGTCAGGGCGTTTGCCTGCGCATAGCGAGGTAGACGTATTTGCCACCGGCACCCTTGTTCAGGTCGGCCTTACCAGACACCCATTCCCAATCGCTGGGAAGGGTATAGGCACCCGACGAGCTGGAGTACACCCCGCGGATTTCTTTGAGGAGCGGGTCGGAGGCCGAAGTGGCCTTCTTGTAGCACAGGTAGATGTATTTGCCGCCCGCGCCACGGTTCAGATCCACCCCGATCTTGGTATAGCCGTCACAGCTGGCGCTTGAACTACCCCCAATGGCTATCTTGAGGTCGGTAATGGCATCCTCCTCGTTGGCGGAGAGCTTGTACCCAATGTAGATGTAATCCCCTCCGGCCCCTTTGTTGGCGTCCACGATCTCGGTGCTGTCGGTCGCGGGGTTCAGCATCACCTTCACAAACCCATCGGGCATCTCCTTGAGGGCGTCGTCGCTGTCGGGTTCGCTGTACACGCCGATCTCGGAGACATACATGGGCGTGGGATCCATTCTCTGCAGCGAGTTCTGCGAGTCTTTGGCTTCCTTCTCAAACTCCGCCTCCAGGCTATCGGCGGCGGCCTTGTCGTCCACCAACTCCCAGATGGGCAGCATGGCCTTGTCAAAGTCCGCAATGCCGCTGATGACCGGCTTATCGCTGATGGACTTCACCCAAGCGTCGTATTTGCCGGAGATTTCGCTGGGGCTGCTGCCGGTCAGGTTGTCACCGCCTTTGGAGCGGAAGGTCATGGTGGAATGCGCGGTGACCACGGTGGCCTTCTTCGACGTGCTGGCGTCCACCTTGCTGGAGAAGGACTTGTAGGCGGCCTCCACGTTGGCTTCCAGCGATTCCTTGGTCTGCTGGGAGGTGTTGCGGTACAGGAAGTTCAACTCAGCGCGGCCGCCCAGATAATACTGCTTGATGAGGTGGGTGCCGTAGGTGTCGAATATTTTCTTGGGGTTGGAGACCGCGTAAGCCTTCACATCGGCCAGGAAGTCATCACTCAGGCGCTTTTTGAGCGCGGCGGTGCTGATGCTATAATACTGCTCGCCCGTCTGTTGGTACTGGATGTACTTGATCAGCGTCTGCTGTTCGCTCAGACTGGTGGCGATGCTGTAGTCGGTTTTCAGGCTCCCGCTGAAGAACACCCCCTTGTATTCACTGTCAGAGGAAATCTTCATGGTGCTGTAAAAATCGCTGGCCTTGCTGGAGAACAGGTAGTCCACGTCCGAGCCGGTGTTGGTCACCGACTCAAAGTCGTCGGAAGTCAGCTTGGCTTTGTCGATGATGGGGTTGGACTTATCGATGCTCTTGGAGTCGATGTACCCATTCTTCAACACGTGGTAGCCATACAGCAGGTAGTTGGTCATGGCCCCACCCTGCAGCATGCCGTCCTCTTCCCCCTCCTCGCCGTTCAGGTTTTGGAACGTGCCCAATTGTTCGGTTTGCGCCTGGGCAACCACGTCCTTCCGGTCGGGGTTGGTGACCTCTTTGGCGGTGCAGCCGGTACCGGCCACTGCAAAAAGGGCACAGAGGGTCAGGGCAACGATTCTTCTTTGCTTCATAGCACACTCCTCCTAAAACGAATGATCGGATGCCAGCGTGCGTAGGGCAGACGCCCCCGTCTTCCCCACGCCCACGGTTCATCTCATGGTCGTTGTCACCATTTTGGATTGGCGGTATAATGCAAACAGCAACCAACCAATTGCATACCGCAGTCACTGACCACAGTCACTATATACCGCAGGAAGACGGACTTGAAACAGGAAAGCGCAAAAAGCATGAAAAACAATGGTTTTGACAAAAGAAAAGAGAAGGCGGTTCTGACCCGGAGCAGCCTGTATGCCGCCGCCGACCGCCTGTTCGCCCAGTACGGCTTTGATGAGGTCAGTGTGGACTCCATCGTGGAGGAAGCCGGGGTTTCCAAAGGGGCGTTCTATGTGCACTTCGGTTCCAAGGACACGTTGGTCGCGACGTTGATCGCGGACAAGGTGGGCAAGGTGGACACGAATTACCAGGCCTTCCTGAACAGCCTGCCGGCCGGGATGACCTCTGCCGATACCCTGCTGGCACTGGTGGGCAACATCTTCGACGTGATCGAGAACCAGCTTGGCATCGCGCAGATGCGGGCACTGTATCGCATGCAGTTGGCGGGCGAGAGCCACGCAGAGAACGCGTCCGCCTACAACCGCGCCGTGTATGGCATGGTGGAGGATGTGCTGCGCACTGGCATCCAGCGGGGGGAGTTCCACTCGTCCCAGTCCCTGGATGACCTCTCCCGCCATCTGCTGTTGGCCATGCGGGGGATAACCTATGAGTGGTGCATCCGCTACCCGGATTTCCCTCTCAAAAAGCAGGCGCTTGCCCATTTTAAGCTCCTGCTGAGCGGTTTGGTCGCCCACCCATAAGACGGCCCGCGCAAACTCCCCTGACACTCTGTCGGGGGAGTTCTGCTTGCAACGGCAATATGGGGAAGGCGCAGTGCGGGCATGTAGTGGGCCACAGCAGAAGAGGAAAAACAAATAGAAAAGCCAGCAATTGCTTGCTGGCTTTTCAAGTGGCACCCCCAAGGGGATTCGAACCCCTGTTGCCGCCGTGAGAGGGCGGTGTCCTAGGCCACTAGACCATGGGGGCACGCTGGCTGCGGAACTAGGATTCGAACCTAGTCAAAACGGGTCAGAGCCGTTTGTGCTGCCGTTACACCATTCCGCATTGGACGCGAATAGCATTCTAGCATGGTTTCGGCGGTTCTGTCAAATAGTTTTTTGGCGTTTAGGCCCGATCTCGCAAGCCGGACAGGCAAATCTTGTCACTTCCGCCGCCGCTGGGGTATAATACACACTATATTGAGGCCCTCGCCCATCTCAGCCACCAGAGAGGCCGCCGGAGGAACCATGCGCATCCAAACCTTTGCCACCCCGCAGTCCATCGTCGACGAGAGCACGACGATCAAAAACCGCTTCGTCATCGTCATCGATACGCTGCGCGCCACTTCGGTCATCACCACGGCGCTGGCCGCCGGCGCGCGCGGTGTCATCCCCGTGGCAGAGATTGACGAGGCCATGCGCCTCTACCACAACCTGGGGTCGGACTATGCGCTGCTGTGCGGCGAGCGGGAGGGCAACCCCATCCCGGGCTTCCACCTGGGCAACTCCCCGCAGGAGTACGACGAGCACGCCGTGGGCGACCGGATGCTGGTGATGACCACCACCAACGGCACCCGCGCGCTGCTGGCTGCCAGCAACGCCGCCGTGCTGGTGGCCGGGTGCATGCTCAACGCCACCGCCGTGGCCGACCAGGCCCGTCACTCCGGCCTGGATGTGACACTGCTGTGCGCCGGCACCCGGGGTCGCTTCTCGCTCGATGATGTGATCACCGCCGGTGCCATCGCCCACAGCCTGGTGGGCAACGCGCCGGTGGCAGACGACCTGACGACCGTGGCACGGAACATCTACCACCAATACGCCAGTAACCCCGAGGAGGGCCTGCGCGACTGCGCCCACGTGCGTTACCTGCTGGAGGCCGGCTACGCACAGGACGTCCACTTCTGCCTGCAACACGACGGCCTGAGCGTGGTGCCGTTCTACGAAAAGGGAATGATGAAACTTTAGTCGCGTCCGCCGCTTCGCGACGGCCGCGAGTTTGAAGAATTCGTTCGCGTGTTCGGTGACGCTCCTTGACGCACATGTCGTCAAGGGGCTTCCTTTTTTGCAGCTCGTGCAGGATTCACGGAGAAACGCGCCACGGGCGGGAGGGGCCTAGCACCACGAATACGCATTGTGGCGCCGCTGCGGGATAAACCCGCGACGCGGCTGCTGGGGGCGGCTCTCGTTCTGGTTACTGCGGTAGCGGGATTCCAAAGGGACGCCTGTCCCTTTGGCGTATCGCGCTCCGTTCCTGTTCTCACCGGGCGCGTTTCGGACTTCCCCCAGGTCGCATGGGCGAGCAGCAACCCGCAGGGTTGCGACCAGCCCTGGCCATCGGCGGCTCTTGTTTTGTGACAGCGCTCGGGCCTTACGCCGCGTCCTGCGGCTAGTACGACGCTGTGCGTCGCACTCACGGCCCTCGGCCTTGCGCCATCCGGGCGCTGATCGGGCGGGGATGTTTGAGTATGAGTGTTGCCTAGCAATACTCATGCGAGTTACCCGCCGCTGCATCAATGTTTGTGCCGGTGGTCAGGTCTTGGAAGTCCGTCCGTGCCCTAGGCGCTTTTGGGTACTTTTGGCGCCATCCAAAAGTACCGCCACGCGGCAGCGCCGTTTTCCAAGAAGTATATAGCCTTGGATGGCTATCTGGATTGAGTGCACCCCCACTGGGTAACGGCACACCCCGCCCACACCAGGGCCAGACCCCACTCGCACACCTTAAGAAATCTGCAATACATTCAAGCTTGCTTTTGAAAACTCCGCGGGATATGATGGAGTCATCCGGCTGGTGAGGGCCTGCCGCCACCGGCACCAAAGGAGGTTCCTATGCGTACCCGCTTGCTCGCCCTACTGCTGGCGTTGGTGTTAGCCGTGCCCCTCGCCCTGCCCCTGGCTGGTTGCAAGGCCGAGACCCCCGACGCGCCGGCCTTCCTGAGCGAGGATGAAATCCCCGTCAAGGCGACCGGCACGCTGGAGCTGGGCGAGGTGCAAATTCTCTGTGGTACTCCCAGCAAAGAGTACGGCGTGCCCCCCATCGATGGGCGGCGGCAGAACCAGCTCATCGAGCGGTTGGAGCAGACGATCCTCAAGCAGCGCAACATCGACATGGACATCGTGTTGGAGCGGGGCGGCAGCTGGTCGTTCTATCAACACGCCATGGAGATGGTGGCAGCTGGCGACCTGCCGGAGATCGTGCTCATCTATGACTACGAGCGGACGCAGGAATCGACGGCGCAGACACTGGCGCCGGTGGCGCTGGACGACGCCGTCAACCTCTATGGCCCCAACCTCGCGAAGCTGCCTGACACCGCGCTGGCCGGGTGCCGCATCGGTGACCAGCTGGTGGCCCTGCCCCAGATCTGGAGCGCTCTTGACACGCCCGTGCTGAACCTGCAGGTGCTGGAGCAGCAAGGCTGGGACGCGCCCGAAACGCTGGAGGGGCTCGAGGCCCTGTTGGCCAAGGCCAAGGAGGCCGGCATCCAGCCCATCGCCGAAATGACCTACAACATTGAAGGCAGACTATTACCCTTCGCCAACGTGCGGAACCCGCAGGTGTTGCGAGCCGAGGACGGCACCCTCCTCCCCTTCTACCGCACTGCCGTGTTCCAGCAGGCCACCGACCTCATTAAGGGCTGGTGGGACGCCGGCTACTTCCCCCAGGACAACGCCCAGCATGAGGGCTATGCGTACCTGGCCAACAGCGACTGGCTAATGACCGTTGTGGATCTCTCCAACGCCGCCACGGTGAAGGGCGCACGGCTGGTTCCTCTGTCGCTCACTGGCGCGCAGGGCTTGACGCTGGGCGGCCTATCCAACGTCTGTGCTTCGGTGTTTGAGGCTTACGACAAGCCCGAGGCGCTGGTGACGCTGATGGACTGGAGCGTATCAAAGCTGGAGAACCACCTCTTTATGGCCTATGGGGAGGAGGCGAGGACTACAAGCGGGTGGACGACAACCGGCTGGAGGCGGTGAGCGATGTCTACGACCGCTTCACCACCCTGTTTGATGCCTCCTGGAAGTACCCGCTGCCCCTGATGAACTGCGAATCCCCCGAGCTGGTGACCGCCTATCAGCAGGCCGCCGCCCGCACCCTGCAGGCCCGCGAGGGTACCGATTGGGTCAGCCTGCCCAGCAGTGCCCTGCGCTACGCCGACCGCACCGGCGACCTGGCAAACGCCCTGGGCCAACTGCCCGAGGCCAGTATGGTTTGCTATGACCTCATCACTGACCGGGTGGAAGCCGGGCTGGACTGGGGGACGCTGGAACACCCTCCAGCCGAGGGCGACGAGGAGCGCTACAGCACTGGGATGACGGCCTACGACGCGGCCTACGCACCTTATCTGAAGCTGCTGCAGAGCTGGCTGGATTGCACCTGGGACCCGTCGGGCGACATGGTGACGCCACGGCATTGATGGCGCCTGCCGCACGCCACAACGGCACAAAAACGGAGCGTCCGCCGGACGCCCCATTTGTTGGTTGAAGTAGCCTACTGCTTCGCCACACTTTGGACGTGAGGATGCCCTCGTGCAAAGCACCTACGCCGCTGGCCCACGCCCACCCGGAACGTACCCGGCACGTTGGCCCTGTTGGGTGCGACGAAAGACGACCCCTGTGGCGAACCCGCCCACCGCGTGGCCGAGGCTCTGTGTGTCAATTCCGGCGAATGAGGCAAGCTGAGGACATCGCAGCAAACATACCCGGAGACAGGCTGTGCGCCGCTGTGCAGGGCAGCGATGCCATGCAAGACACTGGAGCAACTGCGTCCGTTCTACGAGTGTTTGTCACAGCTCAACTCGCAGCAGTCACAAAAGCAATACCGGTTTTTGCCCAGTCGTTTGGCCTGGTACATCCCCTCATCGCTCCTGCGGATGATATCGCCTAAATTGGCTTCCAACGGGGATTGGAACAGAACGCCAATGGAAAAGGAGACGGTGTTTCGGATTTCCTCCGGATAATCGGGGAGCTGTTGGATGCCTTCCAGCAGCGCCTTCAATGCCACCTCCAGTTCCGGGCGGCCCACACTGCCACTGACGATGGTAAAGAACTCATCCCCGCCCACACGCGCGGTGAATGCGTCTGGAAGGACGGCGCGGAACAGGCCCGCAACACTCCTGAGCACACGATCCCCCACCGTATGACCGAATCTGTCGTTGACCGTTTTGAACTGATCAATGTCCGTATACAGGAAGGTAAAGCAGCCTTTCTTCCCCATGGTTTTGACGTATTTGGACAACCCCACCCGGTTGGAAAGGCCGGTCAAATGATCCTTGACCGCCATGCTCCGGATCTTCTTTTCCTGTTTCCTTTCCAGCGTTACATCATGGAAGATATAGGTGAACCCATACAGCCTGCCCCAATAGTCTTTCAAGTCAAACTTATTGCAGGTCCAGATCGTCTTTTTGCCGTTGGGCGCGGGCACAACGTAATCTCTCACCCCAAACTCGCTGATCTGTTCATAGGCGAGCTCTTTCAATGGGTGCCCCTCAACCTCTTCGCGTTGCAGGCCGGCAATCTCCAGGTATACCCGGTTGGTCTGTATCACCCTGTCGCCCGTGTCCACAATCACAACGCCCAGTTCCAAATCATCCAGAAACCGCTCAAACTTGGTCTGCTGGTTCATCAGTTCCGTCATGTCCTTGCCCAAGCCGATGGAGCCGATGATGCGGCCCTGTCCATCCCGCCATGGCGCTTTGGCAACCCGCAGATGGTGCAGTTTTCCATCCGCCCCAGGCATGGACTCTTCAAAATAGTTCATCCTGCCCGTCGTTCGCACATAGAGCTCGCTTTGCTTGCAGCCTGCCACATCCGGGTCAAGGCCGTAGACCTCATTTTCATGCTTGCCTTCAATTTGCTCCCGCGGCTTACCCGCCAAGGCAATGAGAACGGGGTTGATGTCCATGTGCAGATCGCCCATGTCCTTCGTCCACAGCATGTCATCGCTGATGGCGTAGTAGGTCTCCAGCTGATTCTCCCGAAGATCCAGTCGCCGTTGTAGATCACACCGATGGATCATGTTTTGAAACGATGCGGCAAAGCGCTCCTCGTCGAGCGGCAGCGGCAATGCATCCACAAAGCCCTGGCGCAAAACGGCCAGATCCGGCTGCGCCCCAATCCATGGATTTGTGTATCCGCTGCCCATGGGCGACGGTTGACACCTGCGCCTGCCCAAAGAGAATGATGCAATGCCCCCGCATTTCCTCGGTGAGGCTCTGTGAGGGGCTCCACTGGGCACCCTGCGCGTCACATTGTCTATCCGCAATTTCCTGCATGGCGCAAACAAGTTCTTGCGGGCAACCAACGGGAAATATTCTGCGTGTGATTGAGATGAGCATTGCACTCTCCCGTATCATCCATTGAGTTATTTCGATTCCATTATCTCATGCCGCCCAAAAAAAGAGAACTGGCTTAAATAAAATCACCAAACGACAGAATTCTGCCACGCGCCGCGCGGCACACAAAAAGGGGCGTCCATCGGACGCCCCTTGCTTGGCAAAGGCAAATGCCCTACTTCGCGTATACCTCGGGCTTGAGGATGCCCACGAACGGCAGATTGCGGTAGCGCTCGGCATAGTCAAGGCCATAGCCCACCACAAACTCGTTGGGGATGGAGAAGCCGCTGTAATCGGCCTCAAGGGGGGCCTTGCGACGCTCGGGCTTATCGAGCAGCGTGCAGAGCTTGAGCGACGCCGGCCCGCGGGCCCGCAGCATCTCGGTCAGGTACTTGAGCGTCAGCCCCGTATCCAGAATGTCCTCCACAATGAGAACGTCGCGCCCCTCAATGGACACGTCGAGATCCTTGATCATGCGCACCTCACCGGAGGTGGTGCCGCGGCCATAGCTCGATACGGCGATGAAGTCCAGATCCACCGGGATCGTCATGGCGCGGATGAGGTCGGCATAGAACACCACCGAGCCTTTGAGCACACAGACCAGCAGGGGCCGGGTGTGGGCGTAATCGTGGGACAGGCGCGCACCGATCTCGGCCACCTTTTCAGCAATTTCAGCCTCGGTCAGCAGGGTCTCTTTCAGGTCGTCAGTCATTTGGTACATCGGGTTCCTCCATGGTGATGCATTCGACGCGCAGTACGCGCGTTGTGGTTTGGGTAATCCGTAGGGCTTCGCATAGGCCCACGCCCGGTGCGGCCAGCACCTCATCCCCCACGGCGATGAGCGGGCGGGCCCGCAGGCGACGGGGCACGGCGCGGTCGACCAGCACATCCTGCCATTTGCGGTGGCCGGACGCCCCCAGGGGGTGGAAGCGGTCGCCGGGCAGGCGGCTTCGCACCACGGCATCGGCCGGCAGGCGGTCGGCATCCAGCAGCAGCGCCTCCGGCGCACCGGAGGTGAGGTCGCGGGGGCGGGCGGGCAGCAGCGTGCAGCGCAGCACAAAGCCCGGCACCGGGGTGTCGCCCGGCCAACGCAGCGGCACCGGCAGGATGTCCCGCGTGTCGGGCAGGGCCGTTAGCACGGTCAGGCGGTCACCCTCCCGCAGGGCCACGACCCCATGAGGCAACTCCACCCGGCGGCCCCCCTTGCCGGGGGCCAGCAGGCCCTCCATGGCGGCCACCCGCTCCTGGCCCAAGTCCTGGGTCAGGCCCACGGCGGCAGCCATGCGGCGCAGCATGCGCCCACGCACGGCGGGTGCCTCGCCCACCAGTGTCACCACTGGCAACGACGCCTCCGCCGGCCCCAGCACAAGCCCCGCCAACGCGGCGGCGGCCCGGTCCTCCAGCGCGCGGTCGTCCTGGCGCAGCAGATCAGCGGTGCGGCAGAGGGTCTCGGCGGCAGCGGGGTTCAGGTGTTGCCCCAGCAGCGGCAGCAGCGTGTGCCGCACCCAGTTGCGGGGGATGGTCTGGTCGGCGTTGGTGGCATCCTCCCGCCAGTTGAGGGCCTGCCCGGCACACCACGCGGCAATCTCCGCCCGCCCTACGCAGAGGAAGGGCCGCACGATGCCATTCGCCTCCACCGGGGCCATGGCAGCCAAGCCTGCCGCCCCCGCCCCGCGCAGCAGTCGCAGCAGCACCGTTTCGGCCTGGTCGTCACGGTGGTGGGCCAGGGCCAAGCGGGTGCTGCCGGTCTCGGCCATCGCCCGGCGGAAGAACGCATGCCGCGCCTGGCGGGCAGCAACCTCCAGTGACAAGCTCTCTGCCGCGGCCAGCGCCGGCACATCGGCCCGGCTCACGGTGAGCGGCACATCCAATCGTCCGCACAGCGCCCGCACAAATGCCTCGTCGCCGTCAGCCTCCGCCCGGATGCCGTGGTGAAAGTGCGCCGCTGTGAGCCGGATGCCAAGCTCCGCACGCAAGCCCGCCAGCAGCCACAGCAGGGCCACCGAGTCCATGCCGCCGGACACCCCGACCAGCACACCCTCTCCCGGCTCCGCCATGCTCTGTTCGCGCCAGTAGCGCGCCACCCGCTCCCGCATCTTTGGCCCTCCGCCCTTTGTCGCAACAATTTATTGTAGTGCGTTTTGCGGTGTTTGACAAGGAATCGGGCGCATCTTCGATGCGCCCAACCGTACAAGCTTACAGTGCTTTTCGCAAAAAAGCACTCGCCACGTAGTGGCGCAAGCGCCGTACGGAAGGTCAGCTGGAGTACCCACTGACCCCGGCGCGAGTACCAGCGTCGCACTCCGTGCGCGCCCCCCGGCGCGCACAACCGTACAAGCTTACAGTGACCGGGTGCGCCGGGCTGATCGTGCGCTGTGCGCACTGCTCGGCCAAGCCACCTGATTGCTCGCCCATGCAACCCGGGGGAACCTCGACCGCGCCCCGATGGACAGCGTGTCCAGCTTCTGCTGCGTGCCCAGTCCCCCGCAGCCGCCCAAGCGGTTCATCCGCGGGCGGCACGAAACACTCTGAACGGAGCACGCACCCCTTCCACGTGAGTGGCGTTTCCTGCGTGAAACCCAGCACGACCAACAACGCCAGATGCCGCGCGGCGACATGCGCGGCGCGCGGCAAAAAGTCACTCGTAACGAGCCCCTCCCACTCGCGGCGATCGCAAAGCGGTCGCCGCGACACGCGAAGCGCAGGCGCAGCGTCAGCGCGCAAGTCGTCCGCTCACCTCCATGCCCCCGCCGTCGCTCTCGCCCTCGTATACAATCGCACCATCGGGGGCGGTGAGACGCACCCACACCCGTGCGTCGGGGCTTTCCTCCACGGTGCGCTCCATGCGGCCCAGCAGGGGCGCGGCCAGCGTGCCCACACGGCCGGCAGTGGCGTGGAAGCAAAGGATTCCTGCAGGGCCGGAGACCGTACCCTGCAGATTGTGGCCCTGCACGGCAAGCTCCCCCAGCCTGCCCCGCGCGTAGGTGGCAAACAGCGTCATCCCCTGGCCGGGCCGGTGCAGGAAGGCGAAGAACCCCGGGAACGTGCGACCGTGCCAGGGGATATCGGCGGCGGAGAGAAAAAACGTCGCCCCATCGACAAAGCGGTTGGCGTGCAGCCACACCCACGCCCGCGGGAACGACCGCCCCCAGTCCTTCTCGGTGTACCCCAGGCCGCCGGTCAGGTCGTGGGTCACACTGCCCGACCCGTCGGCCATGCGCAGCGTGCCCACCAGGCCGTGCCGAATGCTGACAATGGCGTGGTAACACTCCATCCCCGGCAGAAAGCCGAAAGGGCCCATGATGCCCGGCCAGCGGGGCGTGCCCGGGAAGGGCACCGCGTCCACAAACCGTACCTCGGCCCGAAGTGACCGCCCGCCTTGGGTCACATCCAGCCACAGGCCCCCCCGGGAGCCAGAAAACACCGGTTTGCCGCCTGCCGGGTCGCCGATGGAGACCGAAAACTCCCGCTTGCCCCATTGAAACCACCCCAATGGATAGCGCGCCTGCAGCACTGGGCCGCCATCGCCCGGCAACACCTGCACAAAGCAGTGGGCACTTTGTGGTCCTGGGGGGAGCCAACCATAGGGCGGCCCCTCCTCACAGTGTGATGGAGCGGCCCCCCGCGGCACCTCCTCCCCCGCTCCCGTAGCTACCCCCACAATGACGGCCCACTGCCCCTGCCCGTCGCGGTCGGCCAGGCGGAAGTACCAGCCCTCAAACAACCCCGGCCGCCCCAGGCTGCCCTGGAAGCGCTCCGGATGAAATGGATCAAACATGGTTCCTCCTTTGTGCGCGAACACGCCAACACAGGTTGACACCGAGCACACCCATGGCCCTGCCGCGCCCACGTGCCTGCCGTTAGCATGCGCCGCCCGGGCCCGCGTCACTCTTGCAGGATTGAGGCGCGAAAAATGCAAAAAACCTGTTGACAGTCGTGCCAACCCGTCATATACTAAACCACATAAATAACGCGATGAACTCATACGATGAGTTGTCGGCATTCAGGTTTGTGAGCAATGGCGCTCCACCGTTTTGGTGGAGTGCCATTTTTTATTTTCCCGGTATCGACCGCGGGCGGTTGGTATAAAAAGGAGAATACGGAGAAAAGGAGAATTGCCATGTCCACCATCAACACCGGCGATACCGCATATGTGCTGGTCTGCAGCGCACTGGTATTGCTTATGACCCCTGCTTTGGCCTTCTTCTACGGCGGTCTCGTTCGTAGAAAGAACGTGCTCAACATGATGATGGCCTCCTACGCGACGATTGGAGTGGCGTCGGTTCTGTGGGTGCTCATCGGGTACAGCATCAGCTTCGGCAACGACATCGCCGGCCTCTTCGGGGGCTTAAACTTCTTCGGCATGAACGGCGTGTCCGTCGAAGCCCCTGAGGGCGGCGGCATCGCCCCGATGACCTTTGCCATCTTCCAGATGATGTTTGCCGTCATTACCCCCGCACTCATCACCGGCTCCATCGCCGAACGTATGCGTTTCCCCGCCCTGATGGCGTTTGTCGTCCTGTGGTCCCTCATCGTGTACTACCCGCTGGCCCACATGGTGTGGAGTGCCGACGGTATCCTCTTTAAGGCCGGCGACCTCGACTTCGCGGGCGGCAACGTCGTTCACATCTCCTCGGGCGTGTCGGCCCTGGTGCTGGCCATCATGCTTGGCAAGCGCCGCGGCCACGGTGTGGTGAAGACCACGCCCCACAACGTTCCGTTCGTTCTCTTAGGCGCGGCTCTTTTGTGGTTCGGCTGGTTCGGGTTCAACTCCGGCTCGGCCCTGGCGGCCAATGGCCTAGCCGTCCACGCCTTCATCACCACCAACACCGCCGCCGCCGCGGCCCTGGTCTCTTGGATGCTCATTGACATCATCACCGTGGGCAAGCCCACCGCCGTGGGCGCTGCCACCGGCCTGGTCATCGGTCTGGTGGCCATTACCCCCGGCGCCGGTTTCGTGCCGGTGTGGGCCTCCATCGTCATTGGCCTGCTGGTCAGCCCCATCTGCTGGTTCTTCATCAGCAAGGTGAAAGGGAAGTTCGGTTATGACGACGCGCTGGACGTCTTCGGGTGCCACGGCATTGGCGGCATCTGGGGCGGCATCGCCACCGGCCTCTTTGCCTCCAAGGCGGTCAACGCTGCCGGCAACGACGGTCTGTTCTTCGGCAATGCCCATCAGCTCCTTGTTCAGCTGGAAGGCATCGGCCTGACAATCCTGCTGGCTGTCGTGGCTACCTTCGTCATCACCAAGGTCATTGGCCTCGTCACCACGCTGCGTGTCACCCCGCGGGAGGAAGCCGACGGCCTGGACGGCTCGCAGCACGGCGAATCGGCCTATCCGTCCTTCCAGGGCATGGATTAAGAGAGGAGCGACTGCGCAATGAAAAAGATCGAAGCAATCATCCGTCCCTCCCGCATGGAGGAGGTCAAGGACGCGCTCAATACAATCGAAATCAACGGCATCACCATCAGCCAAGTGATGGGCTGCGGCCGCCAGAAGGGCCTGACCGAGGTCTACCGCGGCTCGCAGATTGACATCAACGTCCTGCCCAAGGTCAAGTTCGAGATCGTCGTGGACGACGAGGTGGCGGAGAAGGTCATTACCGCCATTGTGGAAGCCGCCCGCCTGGGCGAGATTGGCGACGGTAAGATTTTCGTCTACACCGTCGAGGACGCCATCCGCATCCGCACCGGTGAGCGCGGCCCGGGCGCCCTGTAACATCTGATACACTAGTCCCCTTCCTTCTTTGCCGCGGCGGAGGTACAGACCTCCGCCGTTCGGCTGTTTTACAGGGGCATAAACGCCGAAGCGACGGCGCAAAGGTGCAGCAGAAGCAGACAACCTGAGAAACATCGCCCCTTTTGCCCCCCTGCCCTGGCACACAGGGGGCGAGCGTTACGCCACGGCCGCCGCCAGCCGGTTCATCCGGCAGCGGCAGCACTTGGCACGTCCGTGGCACTCGTCCCCTGCCCACCGCAGTGGCGTCCCCGACAGAGCCTAGCACGACCCGGACAGACGAAAACCCGCCTACCGCATTGCTCCGCAATGCTCACCCTGCTCCCAACGATTCTGACGAATCGTCTGCCGCAGGGTGAGGCCAGCGGCCAGCGACATGCGCGGTGGCGGGCCTTGGTATCGTTTTGACGAGTTCATCTCCCTCGCGTCCGCCGCATCAGCGGCGGACGCGAAAGCGAAGCGGATCGTTACACCTTGTATTCCTCAAAGATGCCAATGCGATTGAGCTTGGTGGCCGCCGGCGACTCCCAGTAAATCCAGTTCTTGTCCTTCTTGCGCCAGCCGGGGCCATACTTCTCTTCCAGCAGCGTGCGCGCGTTTACCGGGATGGGAATGTCGTGGCCCTTCAGGCGCAGGGTGGTGGTGCCCTGAATGGGCGAGTAGGTCATCTCCACGATGTGCCGCTCGTACTTGGTGGCGTACTGGTAGCCGCGCACCCAGTAAAAGAGCCAGACCTTGCTATGCTCCTCCGTCACCTGGTAATAGTTGACGTCAAACTTCAGCCGGACGTTGTCGTCGGTGACGAAGTAGAACGAATCCTCCACCGGCATGCCGTCGTAGAGGTAGCTGCGCCACAGGTGGAACCCGGCCTGGTCCAGCGCCTCGCGGATGGTTTCAATGGGCGTGTCGTTGGCGATGACGCCAATATCCAGGTCGAGATCGTGGCTCATAAAGCCACCTTCGCGGATGAAGCCGAGCAACGTGCCGAAGTCTGCGAAGTATGTCAACCCCAAGGGACCAAAGGCCTGGCCTACCCGCTCAAAGAGAGAATACCCAACCCGGCGCAGAGCTTGGCTCTTCGCCCGCTTGACCGCCTCAGCCTGCCGGGTCTTCTGCCTCTTTTTAGCCAGGTTCTTGCGTTGGGTCTTGTACCGGTGATACCTGTGGCGCACCCCCGCCGGAATGTGCAGGTACAGCCACAATGCCCAGGGCCATTTGCGCACGAAGTTCATGACGCTCCTCTTCAACTTCGGTTTGTAACGCCTGCGCCAGCCGGGAAAGTTGGTGTCCAGGTACTGGTGGGCCCGCATGAAAAACCGCATGTACTCCAGGCTGTACTCCCCCTGCAGCATGGTGTTGAAGCGGTACAGGATGTGGTTGCGGCACAGCGTCTCGATGACCTGTGGCAGACGGGGGGACTCAATATCCTTGCTGCGGTAAAACTCCACGATGCAATCGCAGGAGTGGAAGATGTCAAACATACGCTCATCCACCGCGGCAGTGATGGACCCCTGCCTCAGGAACCGGTAGTTGTAGAGCGGGCTATTGACAAAATCGATGCGGTTGGCGTAATAAAGCGTGTTGTAGATGATCGCCGAATCCTCATAGGCCTTGCCCACCGGGAAACGGATGTCGTTGTCGCGGAAGATTGCCGTGCGGAAGATCTTGTTGCAGGCGTAGGAGCGGCTGGCCAGCAGCACGCGGGGATCCTCCGCCACACTGTGGCCAAAGGACCCCAGGTGGGAGAACACCATGCGGCGCGTCTTCTTACCCGCCACGATGTTGATGCGGCAGACCACGACGTCAGCGTCGTTCTCCCGTCCCTTATTGAGCATCAGCTCAAACATGGAGGGATGCAGGAAGTCGTCGCTGTCCACAAAGCCCACGTATTCGCCCCGGACACGCTCCAACCCAAAGTTGCGCGCATCGCTCAGGCCTCCGTTTTCCTTCTCAAAATACCGAAATTGCTCGGGATGCGCCTGGGCGAAGGCCTCGGCCATGGGGCCGGAGGCATCACTGGAACCGTCGTTGATGAGCAGATATTCCACATCTTCAGCGGTTTGGGCCAGCAAGCTGTCAAGGCATTCTTGCAGGTAAGGCTCTACGTTATAAATCGGCACAATGACCGACAGAGAAAGCGGTTTCATAGAATGAAATAACTCCTTCGATTCTTTCGACACCAACAAGCCTAGATTGTACACCATGCGACACGGTCATACAAGCATCCGACAACCACGCGCGGTCGCAAAATTGTCGGATTGACGAGAGAATGGTTCCCCGCGTCCGCCGCGTTCTAGGATCGGGATGCGGCAAGGGGCGAAGGCTTTGTTGCAGGATTGTTCTGGCTCGGGCGCAACGAAGGGGATTCGGGCCGCATGGGCGAGCAGCCAGGATGCAGGGCCGAGCAGTGCGCACAGCGCACGACCAGGCGCGCATAGCACATGACCAGCCCGGCGCACCCGATCACTATAAGCTTGTACGGTTGTGCGCACCTGGGGGCGCGCACGGAGTGAGACGCCGGTGCTCGCGCCGATCTAAGCTTGTTGTTCCAGCTGCCCCTCCGTACGGCGCTTGCGCCACTGCGTGGCGAGTGCTTTGCGGAGCAAAGCACTGTAAGCTTGTACGGTTGTGCGCACCTGGGGGCGCGCACGGCTTAGCGCCGCCTTGCGGCAGCGAGTGCGACGCCGGGAGCTCGCACCGGGTGTGGCAGTCGTCCCACTGCCCTTCCAACGGCGCTTGGCGTCGCTCCGCGACGAGTGCTTTGCCAAAGGCAAAGCACTCGTAAGCGCCATTGGTTGGTCACATCGGGCTGGGCCCGATGTGACCGATCACTGCGGGAATGCCCTTACCGGCAGCACCAGATAGGTGAAGTCGTCGCCCTCGGCGCTGTGCAGCACGGCGGAGTTGACCGAGGTGGTGAACTGCATGGTCAGCTCCTCGCTTTCCAGGTTGCGCAGCACATCGGTGAGGAATCGGGAGTTGAACGCGATCTCGAGGTCGCGGCCCTCGCGGCTCACCGGCACTTCCTCATAGACGTCGCCGGCTTCGCTGTTGGAGGTGACCACCAGCGTATCCTCGGCAATCTTCAGGCGCACCAGGTTGCTGCGGCCCTCCCGCGCCAACATGGAGGCACGGTCGAGCGCCGTGGCCAGGCCCGCCCGGGCCACGGTGATGCGGGTGAACCACTCGGTGGGGAGAATTTGCTCGTAGCGGAGGAACTCACCCTCCAGCAGGCGGGTCACGACACGGGTGCCGCCCAGCGTCGCGCCCAGGTGGGTGGGCCCAATCTCCAGCGCGACGGGCTCCTCGTCGTCCAGCAGGCTTGCCAAGCGCGTGAGAGCGGTGGCGGGCACCACGGCCTTGAGGCCGCCGGCCTCGCCGTTGTAGGGCGCGTTGCAGATGGCCAGGCGGAACCCGTCCAGCGCCACAAAGCGGCAAACACCGGGCAGGAACTCCACCAGCACGCCGGTCAGGATGGGGCGGCTCTCATCGGTGGCGGCGGCAAACACCGTGCGGTGAATGAGCCCGCGCAGGGTCTCGGCAGGCAGCAGCACGCCGGTGGCGTCCTCCACCTGGGCCAGGGCCGGGAACTCGGCGCTGTCCATCACCTGCAGGCGGGTGCGGGTGCCCCGCCCGCTGATCTGGGCGGTGGTGCCCTCCACGGCGATGTGCACGGTGCCATCCGGCAGCTTGCGCGCCATCTCCGAGAAGAGCTTGCCGGGCAGAACGGCCTCACCCTCCTCCTCCACGGTGGCGGGCAGCACGGTGGCAATGCCCAGCCGCAGGTCGGTGCAGGTGAGGGTAACGGTGCTGCCGTGGGCGGCGATGTGCACGCCCTCCAGCGCGGGCATGGTGGTGCGGCCCGGCAGGGCCTTGGTGACAGTACCGACGGCGGCGGCCAGTTGGGCGCACTCGCAGGAGATTTTCATGGTCATTCCTCATTTGCTCGTGTGATTGGTTCTATTATACCAGTTTTCGAGGCGGTGTGAAACAGAACAACGCCAAAGGCTTGGTCGGCAATCACCGGTGCTTCCTCCCCGGGATACCGCAGCCCACCCGCGCCCGAGTCAACCTCGGCCCCCCCAGCAGCCATGTGTATAGCCACCCCGGCCCAGCCGATGACGGCCATCCCAACTTCCTATATACTAACTATATACCAGAAAGGAGGGCTCCCCATGCTCTACGAACTGCGCGTCTACCACATGCACCCCGGCCGGCTGCCCGCCATCCACAAGCGCTTCCGCGAGGTCACGCTGGGCCTCTTTGCCGAGCACGGCATCCACGTGTGCGACTTTTACGAGGATGCCGACGGCGCGGAGAGGATCTACTACGTCTGCTCCTTCCCCGACCGCGCGGCCCGCGACGCCGCCTTCGCGTCCTTTGAGGCTGACCCGCGCTGGCGGGCGGCATTCGACGCTTCCCACGCTGACGGCGGACCCATCGTGGCAAAGGTGGAGAACTTCTTCATGACCCGCGTGCCCTATGTGCAGCCGGAGTGGGCGCTGCGCTAACGCTACGCGTTCGCGGCGGCCGCTGGCGCGACCGCCGCGAGTTGGGTCACCTTTGCCGCTTTGCGTCAAAGGTGACCCAGGAGAGCTCGTCACAGGTGCTGCCTCGCCCCCTGACGTACAGGTCGTCAGGGGGCGTTCGTTTGCGTAGGTCGTGCTGGGTTTTCCGGGGGAAACGTCGCTCACGCGGAAGGGTTGAGTGCCACGGACATGATGCGGTGTGCCTTGGGCCACTGGCCCCGCGTCGCGGCAGAGCGATTCGGCAGAATCGCTTGAGAGCGGCGCGAGCAACCCAAGGCGCAGGATGCGCCTAAGGCCGACGGCACCGGGGTGCAACCGTGGGTGCACCCAACCCGCACGATGCGGGGCGAGGTGACGGGAAGGCGCGAAGCGTTGCGATGGGCGAATAAACCGCCCGGCGGCTGCATGAGGATAGCGCACGTCCAACGAAAGCCATCGTGGGTTCACAGGGGCAAAGTCCCCTTGCTAATTCATTTGTTCCATGGCCTCCGCGGCGACGTCCCCCCTGCTCTGGCAGAGCCGTTCGCCGCACAGGGAAGGCGGCAGAAACGGGGCTTTGCGGGCCCCTCAAACGGGCCTGTGGCGGGCCCCGCAGCATTCTCGTGCAGGACATTTGGGCGGTATGCCCCATCATCCGTCCATTGTTCGGCATATAGTGCGAACGTTCGTGTTGCTCTTTCTCGCCGATTCCCTAAAACGCCGTCAAATCCCTCAAAATCAGAGCCAAAAATAAAATTTCGTTAGTGACGGAATGATCCCACTGTGCTATACTTTCCAACAATGTGTATGCGCACAACGTGTGTGTGCATAAATCGATGGAGGTGGGAATTTTGCCGCGCAAGATCATTCAGGTCGAAGACAAGGTACCCCTGTCCCTCTGGGCGCCGCTGAGCCTGCAGCACATGTTTGCCATGTTTGGCGCGTCCGTCCTGGTGCCGATCCTGTTCCACGCCGACCCCGCAGTTATACTGCTGATGAACGGCATCGCCACGCTGCTGTTCATCCTCATTACCAAGGGCAAGGCCCCGGCTTACCTCGGTTCCAGCTTCGCTTTCCTGTCCCCGGTGTTTGTGGTGCTGGGCGATAACTTCTCCGGCAACTACCCGCTGGCGCTGGGCGCGTTTGTGGTAGTGGGCATCGTGGGCATGCTCTTTGCCCTGCTCATCAAGTTTGTAGGCATCCGGTGGATCGATGTGGTGCTGCCCCCGGCAGCCATGGGCCCGGTGGTCGCGCTCATCGGCCTGGAGCTCGCCAGTGTCGCCGTGGGCGACGGCAACGCCAACCTGCTCATCACGGCCAACAACCCCGCCATCCTGCCGGCCAACCTGGTCGTCTTCCTGGTGACGCTGGGCGTTGCGGTCGTGGGCTCGGTCTGCTTCCGCAAGTTCTTCTCGGTCATCCCGATCCTCATCGCCATCGTTACGGGTTATGTGGTGTCCCTCTTTTACGGGCTTGTGGATTTCAGCAAGGTGGCCGAGGCCGCGTGGTTCCAGCTGCCCAATTTCCAGTTCCCGCGGTTTGAGGCCGGCGCCATCCTGACGATCCTGCCGGCGGTGCTCGTGGTCATCACCGAGCACATCGGCCACCAGCTCGTCACCTCCAAGATCGTAGGCCGCGACCTGCTGAAGGACCCCGGCCTGCACCGCTCGCTGTTCGCTGACTTCTTCTCCACCTCGCTCTCGGGCCTGGTGGGCTCGGTGCCGACCACGACCTATGGCGAGAACATCGGCGTCATGGCCATCACCCGCGTGTACAGCGTGCGCGTCATCGGCGGCGCGGCGGTCATCTCCGCCCTCATCGCCTTCTGCGGCAAGGTGTCCACCCTCATCCAGCTCATCCCCGGCCCGGTCATCGGCGGCGTGTCCTTCCTGCTCTATGGCATGATCGCCGCCTCCGGTATCCGCCTGATGGTGGAAAGCCAGATTGACTACTCCAAGAGCCGCAACCTGGTGCTGACCGCCATCGTGTTCATCACCGGTCTCTCGGGCGTGACGATCACGCTGGGCTCGGTGTCCCTCAAGGGCATGGTGCTGGCCGCCATCGTGGCCATCCTGCTGAGCCTGCTGTTCTATGTGTTCGACCTCTTAAAGCTGACCAACGACCGCGACGACGCCACCGAAGAGGCCGTCGCTGCCGTGGACGCGGCGGAAGAAAAATAGCGCTACGCACGTTCGCGCCTGCCGCTGACGCGACAGCCGCGAGTTGGATCACTCGTCAAAATGATACCAAGGCCCGCCACCGCGCATGTCGCTGGCGGGCCTTCATTTTACTTAGCTCGTGGCCGGGTTTATGAGGGAGACACCGCTCACGCGGAAAGGAGGATCGTGCCTCTAACCCGGCGAGTGCTGCCGCGGGCGGATGAACCGCCACGCCGTTGCTGTATTCGTGGGGTGTGCGGAGTCTTGGGTGGCGCGGGGGAGACGCGCTGACGCGGGGGAAGGAGTGGTACGGACAGGCTGGTTTCTGCCACTACGGCTGCAAGGGGCTGGCCACAACCTATGCGGGCTGGAACAGGTTCCAAAGAGTTGAAAGCCCTTGCTCAAACGCCTTCCCGTCTGCGCACCCTCCTGCCGCGAATGGGCAAGCGGGCCGGAACGTTGGTTCGGGCCCGCTTGCTGTAAGGGGGAGGGGTAGTGAAACAGGAGTCCAGGTGTCGTTGTGTCAGGCCAGCGAGCGCCCGAAGGCGCGGCAGCGCTCGGCATCGTCGCCGTCGGGGGTGTTGTGCACGATGAGGCTCTCCGCTGCCAGCACCACGCCGGCGTCGGTCATGCGCTTTGTCCAGTCGCGCATCCACTGGCCGTCGCCCCAGTCGTAGGAGCCGAAGAGCGCAACCTTGCGCCCGGCAAGCTGGGGCAGCACCGTATCGAGCCAGGGCTCAAACTCGCCTTCCTCCAGCACCTCGTCGCCCATGGCCGGGCAGCCCAGCGCCAGCACATCAGCGGTGAGGTCGTCAGCCGTGGCCCGGTCGACGGACTTGGTGTTCACAGCCAACCCGGCGTCCTGGGCACCCTCAGCAACGAGGTTGGCCATTGCTTCGGTGTTGCCGGTTCCGCTCCAGTATACAATCGTAAGTGTCATGTTACGCACCCCTTTCTATGAGCTCCACCGCCGTTGACAGCGGCAGAGAACTTGACAACAGTTGGACCGCCCGGCGTCGCACCGCATCCATGCGGCCAAAGATTTCCCGTGCCCTCTCGGGGGTCGCCGTAAACCTTCCAGTAGCCGCAGAGCTTGTACCCCTGCCCGCCGTGGCGGATGAAGCCGCGCACGTCCTCACAGGGGTAACCCAGGAAGACGTCGATTTCGTGGGGGAAGTCACCTTGGCAGCGGGTTTGCAGGCGGTCGAGCACAGGTTGTCGTTCATTGCTCTATCCTGTTAGATATTTCTTACTCTTGTACGTGACAATTGTTAGCATGCGCTAACTTTATAACACCCCTGGGCTCTTGTCAAGAGGGTGTCCCCCCAGGGGCTTCCAATCCCTAGCGGGGCCGATCGGCTTACCTTCGTGTTCCACCACTTATGCGAACCCCCTCCAGCGAGGCGCATGGCGATGACTGCGGCATTGTCGGCAAGGTTATCCACAGCTGTCCACAGCTCTGTGAACAAAGCAAATGCCCGTTCGCCTGCCTTCCCCTGTGCACAGAGGGACAGCCATTCGGCTCTTCTCCAAGACATTGCCGTGGATTGTGTGCAATTTTCTGCGAAAAAGCTTTGATTCCCACAGCATTGTCCACAGACTGTGGAAAAAAACATCTTTGTTCTTCACAGGTGCCCTGTCGATAACCACACTCAACCGTGCTCCGCCATACCGCTGTTCACGTTGCCTCCCCCTACGGAATTGCGCCGATTTGTGTGGTCTAGACCACCTAACCGTAAGTGTGGAAAAATTCGCCAAAGCGGTTTGCGTCAAGGACATTTTTTGGGGCAAGCAAGGAGGAACCATACGCCGGTTGCGAGAAGCAAGCGGGCTCTTAGTCCTAAATTTGAGACCGCCGTACCGATTTCCAGTTGCCGCGCTGCCCCATCGCATTGCTTCGCGCCTTTCCGGCATCTCGCCCGCATCGTGCGGGCGGGGGGTGTTTCTGCATCTGATGACTGTCACGAGGGAAACGAGCTGCGCTGGCCCAAGCGTCCGGGAGGCACAAGGCAGAGGGCCGTGAGTGCGACGCTGGCGTCGAACCAGTCGCATGATGCGGCATAAGGCCCGTAGGCGGCACTTTTGGATGGCGCCAAAAGTGCCCAAAAACGCCTAGGGCGCGGGCAAACTTCCAAAGACCTGACGGCCGGCGCGAGGCTTGAGAGGCAACGGCGGTAACTCGCCTTTCCTTCTGCTCCGCAGCGGAAAGGCTCAAACATCCCGCCCGTTGTCACTAGCTTCCTGCCGCCGGTCGCCAGGGGGCTGGCCGCAACCCTACAGGTTGCTGCTCGCCTATGCAACCTAGGAAGTTTGCAACGCGCCCCGGAGAGAACGAAGGAAGAACGACGGAAACCCAAACAGTCTGGCACCTCTTTGGCCCCCTGTTTCAGCAAGCACAGTCCCGCAGCCGCGTCGCCGGTTTATCCGGCAGCAGCACGAAGCGGTCCTCTCGTGGCGCATACCCCTCGCCGCAGGCGGCGTCTCCCTCGTAGAAACCCCGCACGACCAACACAAATAGCAGCCCCTTGACGACATGCGCGTCAAGGGGCACCTAAACCTATGAACGAGCTCACCTAACTCGCGGCGATCGCGAAGCGGTCGCCGCGAAAGCGAAGCGCAAGCGAAGCGTCACTTGTTGACCATCTGATACCCCTGCTTCTCCATGAGCTTGAGCCACTCGCTGACGCGGGTGAGGAACTCCACGTTATTCTGGGTGCGGGCCATCATGTCGATGAGGAGCTCGGTGGCGTTGTCCTGCTTGCCGGAGAGGAGCTTGCGCACCGCCCAGATGCCCTCCATCTCCTTGGGGCTCAAGAGCTTTTCCTCCCGCCGGGTGCCAGAGCGATAGAGATCGAGAGCCGGGAAGACGCGGCGCTCCTGCAGGCTGCGGTCGAGGTGAATCTCCATGTTGCCGGTGCCCTTGAACTCCTCGTAGATCATGTCGTCCATACGGCTGCCGGTATCGACGAGCGCCGTGGCGATGATGGTGAGTGAGCCCTGCTCCTCAATGTTGCGGGCCGCGCCGAAAAACCGCTTGGGCTTGTAGAGCGCGCCCGGGTCCAAGCCGCCCGACAGCGACCGCCCCGAAGGCGGCACCGTGATGTTGTAGGCGCGGGAGAGGCGGGTGATGGAATCGAGCAGGATGACGACGTCCTGCCCCAGCTCCACCAGGCGCTTGGCCCGCTCGATGAGCGACTCGGCCACGCGGCAGTGGTTCTCGGGCCGCTCGTCAAAGGTGGAGTAGATGACCTCCGCCGCCGTGGAGCGCTGGATGTCGGTGACTTCCTCGGGCCGCTCGTCAATCAAAAGGATGAAGAGCTTGACGTCGGGGCTGTTGGCGGTGATGGAGTTGGCAATCTTTTTTAAGAGCGTCGTCTTGCCGGCCTTGGGCGGCGACACGATGAGGCCGCGCTGCCCCTTGCCGATGGGCGACACCAGGTCAATCAAGCGGATGGCGAAATCTTCCGGCGCGTCCTTGCGCTCCAGCGTCAGGCGCTCATCGGGGAAGATGGGCGTGAGCGAATCGAAGTGCTTGCGCTGGCCGGCGGCCTCGGGCGCTTCGCCGTTGATGGAGGTGATGTAGAGCATGGCGAGATAGCGCTCGTTCTCCCGCTCGGGGCGGGTCTTGCCGCGCACATGGTCGCCCTGGCGCAGGCTGAAGCGGCGAATCTGCGCGATGGAGACATACACGTCCTTCTGCTCCACGCTCATGGCGCGCAGGAAGCCGTAGCCGTCGGGCTGCAAGTCCAGAATGCCCTCGGCCTCGCCGCAGTCGGCACTGTTCAGCAGGTCGGGGACGGCAGGATTGGCCGTGCCCAGCTCATTGTTGTAATAGCCCTCGGGCCGATTCTCCCGGTTGGGGCGGCGGTTGCGGTTGGCGTCCTCGGGCTGGAAGCCGTTGCCGCCCTGGGCACCGTTGCCATTGGGGAACCCGCCGCCATTGGCCTGGGGCTGGAAGCCATTGCCATTGGCCGGTGCCACGCCACGGTTGGAGCCTTGCTGGCCGTTGGTCGGGCCATAGCCATTGCGGTTGTTGGGGCGGCCGGGGGCCTGCTGGCCGTTGCCGGATGGGGCAAAGGGCTGGTTGCGGTTCTCCCGGGGCTTGAAGGCATAGCCCTGGCGGGGTTGCTGCTGCTGAGGGCGGTTGTCCGCCGGGGCCGCGCCATCGCGGGGGTTCTCCCGCCGACGGGCGACATAGCCGGGGCGGTCAGCGCGGGGAGCAATGGGCGCGGGCGGGGCGGCCTGCGTGGGCTGGGCCACCGGCGCGGCAGCCGTGGGCTCCACCGGTGCGGGCTGGGGGCGGGACGCGGGCTCTGCGGCGGCAACGGGCTCACCCTGGCCATCGCCCTGCTGGCGCGGCGGTCGGCTCTCCCGCGCGGGGCGCGGGGCCGGCTCACCATCCTGGGCAGACGCGGCCGCCTGCGGGGCGGGTGCCTCAACCGGGGCGGCATCCGCCTGCGAGGGCCGGGGCTCGTCAGCCACCGCCTGGACGGGCGCTGCCTGCCGCGGCGGGCGACCCCGGCGTGGGGGCTCGGGCCGGGCGGCGGGCTCGGCCACCAGCAGCGCATCCACCAGCGCCTGCTTGCGCATTCCGCTCACCGAGGCAATGCCCCGCTCCCGGGCCATCTGCTGCAGCTCTTTGATATTTTTCTCCAACAATTCGGCTTCGTTCATGCTTGCCTTCCTTCTGCCCGTGGGCAGCCAACTAGAATCAACAGGCTCCGGCCACGGGGGGCGCGGGCTTTGGTGTGCAATGGGGAACGATGGTACAAGCGGGGTATGGCGGGGAACATCCACCAGAGGGCCTATCGCGAGGGGCGCGGTCCTAACAAAAGACGTGCGGTCAACCGGAGTTTATTCCGGGTCCCGGTCAAAGTTTACGGTGTCTCGTATGACATAGAGTGGCCGGTTCTTGCTTTCCTCAAACATGCGGGCCAGATACTGGCCCAACACACCGACGGAGAGCAGCTGCACGCCGCCCAGGAATGTGGTGGTGACCATGAGGGAGGCCCAGCCCCCGTTGGCATGGCCCAGGGCCTTGCTGACGATGGCATACACCAGCAGTACAAAGGACACGACGATGGCCAGGAACCCCACCTGCAGCACCAGCCGCAGCGGCTGGGTGGAGAAGGACAGGATGCCGTTGGCGGCCAGTTTGATCATCTTCTTGAGAGGATACTTGGTTTCCCCAGCAAAGCGCTCGTCGCGCTCATACTCCAGCGGGTATTGGCGGAACCCCAGCCAGGCGACCATGCCGCGGATGAAGCGGCTGCGCTCGGGCATGCGGCGGAAGGCGTCGGCCACCTTGCGGTCGATCAGGCGGAAATCGCCGGTGTCGGCGGGGATATCAATATCGGTGAGGGCACGAAGCGTGCGGTAATAGGTGCTGGCGGTGAACTTTTTGAAAGCGGTTTCGCCCTTGCGCTTGACGCGCTTGGCGTAGACGACCTCCCACCCCTGCTGCCACAGCTCGATCATTTTGGGGATGAGCTCGGGCGGGTCCTGCAGGTCGGCGTCGATGATGACGACCGCGTCGCCCCGGGCGTTGTCCACCCCGGCGGTCACAGCCACCTGGTGACCGAAGTTGCGGGAGAAATCGATGATCTTGACCCGTGGGTCCGCCGCGGCCAGCTCATTGAGGATGGGGAGCGTCTCATCGGTGGAGCCATCGTTGACGAACAGCAGCTCAAACCGGTAGGCGGCCAGGGCCGTGGAAAGGCGGCGGTAACACTCCCTCGCCACGTCCTGCTCGAAGTACATCGGCACCACGACTGACAGGAGAAAACCGTCCGTCTTCTGCTCCATGGCGCGGGAACCTCCTTCGCTTGCCGTCATTCGGTGACGCGCTCGATGTCGGCGCCCAGCGCCTTCAGCTTCCGGTCAATTCGCTCGTAGCCACGGTCGATGTACTTGACGTTGGAGATGGTCGTCGTGCCGTCTGCCATGAGGCCGGCCACGATGAGCGCCGCACCGGCCCGCAGGTCGGTGGCCGTTACCGGTGCGCCCCACAGCCCGTCCACGCCCTCAATCACGGCGATGCGATCCTCCAGGCGGATCTGCGCGCCCATGCGGCGCACCTCATCCACATAGCGGAAGCGGGATTCGTAAATGCTTTCGGTAATCATCGCCGTGCCGGAGCCGACGCTCAACAGCACCGAGAAAATCTGCTGCAAATCAGTGGGGAAGCCGGGGTACGGCAGGGTCTTGATGTTGGCGGGGCGGGGCCGGCCATGGCCGATGACCCGAAGATAATCCTCGCCCTCAATGACCTCCATGCCCATCTCAACGAGCTTCGCCGAGACGCTCTCCATGTGGTAGGGCACACAACCGCGAATGGTGATGTCCCCCCCAGTGGCCGCCGCAATGGCCATCCACGTGCCGGTCTCAATCTGATCGGGCAGGATGGAATAGTTGGCCCCGTGGAGTTCCTTGACCCCCTGGATGCGGATGGTATCGGTGCCCGCGCCCTTGATACGCGCGCCCATTGCATTCAAAAAGCTGGCAAGATCGACGACGTGGGGCTCCTTGGCGGCGTTGACAATGGTCGTGGTGCCCTGGGCCTTCACCGCCGCCAGCATGATGTTGATCGTCGCGCCCACCGAGACGATGTCGAGGTAAATCTCCGCCCCGACGAGCTTCTCCGCCGTGCACTCATAGACGCCGCGCATGAGGTTGACCGACGCGCCCAGCGCACGGAACCCCTTGATGTGCTGATCCATGGGTCGCTGGCCAATGTCACAACCGCCGGGGAAGCCAACCTCCGCCCGGCCAAAACGGCCGAGCAGCGTGCCCATGAGGTAGGAACTGGCCCGCATGCGGCGCACCAGCTCCGCTGGCGCGCGGAAGTTGTTGACGGGGCGGGCGTCCACCCGCATGGAGCCGTCGCGAAACTCCACCACAGCCCCCAGGGCTTCCAGCATCTTTTTGAGGACGAGAACGTCCTCAATCATGGGCAGGTTATCGATGGTGCAGACGCCGCTCGATAGGAGCGTCGCCGGAAGCACCGCTACCGCCGGGTTCTTCCCGCCGCTGACCGTGACTTCGCCCACCAGGCGCTTCCCGCCGTGGATGACCAATTTTTCTTCCAAGAGATCCCTCCGACCCGGGCGGCGATGGCGCACGCACCGGGGACAATTAGAATGGCCGGATGCCGCACCCGCCTGTTGGCCGTGCGCCCCACCCGGGCAAATCAATGGTTCTGCCAAACGTTTTGCTCCACGAGCCGGCGGCGATTACCGCCCGGCACCCTGGTCGCCTTTAATGCCCGCAGCCCGCGCAACCGGCACAGCTTTTGCCGTTGCACCCGCCAGCGGACCGCCCCCCGCCGCCCAGCGAACCAAACAGACACTTCCCCTCGTAAACGCGGGCGAGTTCCTTCCCGCCGCACTGGGGGCAGCGCACCTTGTCCTGGTTGTGGGAGTAGACCAATTCGTCAAACTTGTGGCCGCAAGTGTTGCAGCGATAATCCAACAAAGGCATGGAAATGACACCGTCCTAAACCAATGAGTACGGGCATGTTGCCACATGCGCGATTCATCATACAATATTTCAAATCGAAAAGCAAGCCGGGGCGCGGGCGGGGCGGTTTTGTCGCGCCGATTCGCCAAAGGAAGTGGCCTATGGCAGGGAAACGACAAGGGGCGGAGAGCCCACGCCTCTCCCCCGTGCGTTGACACCCCGCCGCCAAAAGCGTACGATGCAACCAAACAGTCCCTAGGAGGCTCCTATGGCTCGTCGCACCTCACCCCTCGCGTGGGCTTCGGCGCTGTTGCTGGCGCTGACGCTGGCGTGGCCGTCGGCCGCGCTGGCCGCCGACACCACCACCGTAGCCGCCCACGACACCTGGACATTTGCCGCCGGCGAACCCGTGCGAGACCCTTCGCCGGCCTGGTCGCAGTGGTTGGGCAGCTGCTCGCCCATTTCAGCGTTCTTTGATGGGCAGGGGCGCTACACCGTGGTCTACGCCGGGTGCGGCAGCACCGATTGGAAGGTGCATCTGGTTCGCTTCAATACCCAGATGCAGCCGGAATACAAGGCGACCATCGCCAAAAGCCTGCCCATGCTGGGCGGCGCCTGCACTGACGGTACGTACGTTTATCTCATCTGGGGTGACGGCGACGACGCCGGCACGGGCACCGCCACGGTGCTGCGCGTGGGCAAGTACGACCTTAACGGCAAGCTCCTCAAAACCATCAGCTTCAAGGGGTGGGAGCTGGGCGATACCTCCCCCGACGACCTCGATTGGGGTACGAGGTACCCCTTTGACGCGGGCAACTGCAGCGCTATCGTGAAGAATGGCACCCTGGTGTGTACCTACGCGCGGGAAATGTACAGCGGCCACCAGTCCAACCATGTGGTGTGGGTGAAAACCTCAGACATGACGCGCCTTAATTACCAGGAGCCGTACACCAGCCACTCCTTCGACCAGCAGGTGGTCGCCGTCTCCAACGGGTTCCTGTTCGCCGACCACGGCGATGCCCACAACCGGGGGTTCAACATCTCCCGCGTCAGCAGCGACGGCGCAACCATGAAGATGATGATTCCGTTCCACTTCCGCGAGGGGGCCAACCGGGCCTATGGCTACAACGAGACCTACGCCCGCCTGGGCAGCGTCACCGAGGTTTCGGCGGGCTTTGTTCTGGCCGCCACGTCGGAGCGCAAGCTCTCTCTGGCCACCGCGCCCGCCAACCACGATGGCGGCCACTTTGACCCACGGGATCTGTTCCTGCAGGTCTTTGACAAGGACTTTGACTGGGCTGACACGACCTGCCAGCAGCTTGCCACCGCCGACCGTGTGGCCACCGGCACCCGACCCACCGGGTCGGACAACGAATTCTTACTGGACCCTGGAACGACGGACCACGGGGTGAAGTGGCTGACCTCCTACGCCGCCCCCTATTACGCCGACAACGCCAAAGCCGTGGGCCTGACCAACGGCAACGTGCTGCTGCTGTGGGAGAAGCACAATGCCGACGACTACGAGGATTCCTTCACCACCTGGTGCATGATTGTGGACGCCAAAGGCAACACCGTGCAGAAGGCGCTGAAGCTGACCGGCTCCGCTGCCCTGCCGGCCTTTGAGCAGCCGGTGCTTCGCGGTGGATACCTCTACTGGACAACCAGCAACGCCACCGCCACCCTGACCATCCACCGCCTGAAGGTGGGGGCCACCGTGCAGGAGCCAGCGCTCACCGGCCTCAAGATCAGCCCGACCAGCTTAACGCTGGTGGAGGGGCAATCGGGCAAGGTGACCGCCACCGCGCTGCCCGCCGGCGCGCGCACGACGGTGCGGTGGCGCAGCGACGACTACGGCCTGAGCGTGATGGACGACGGCACCATCACCGCGGTGAAGCTGGGCTCCTCCCGGTCGGAGACGCTCACCGCCCTCTCGGCCGATGGCAAGGTGAAGGCCAGCATTGAGGTCAAGGTCATCGCGAAGCTCCCCACCCCCAAGGGTGTGGCGGCAACCAGCGCGGGCAGCGACCGCATCAAGCTCACGTGGAGCCGGTCGTCCGCCGCCACCGGCTATGTCATCTACCGCGCCACCGGTTCCTCCAGCACATTCACCAAGATAACATCGGTGTCGGGCGGGTCAACGCTGACCTACACCGACCGGGGCCTCACGACGGGCAGAACTTACCGCTACCAGGTGCGGGCCTACGCCACCATCAACGGCACCACCATCAACGGCACCAAGGTCTATAGCAGCAAGTCCTCCGCCGTGTCAGCCGCGCCCAAGCCAACCGCCCCCACCGGGGTGAAGGCGGGGCACACCTCCGCCACCAAGGTGAAGGTGAGCTGGAGCGCCGTGAAAGGCGCGACGGGCTACCGGGTGTACCGCGCCACCAGCAAGACCGGCAGCTACACCAAGCTGGCCGACACCACCGGCACCAGCTACACCAACACGGGTCTCACCAAAAGCAAAACCTATTACTACAAGGTGCGCGCCTGGGTCACCGTGAGCGGAACGCGCACCTACAGCGCCCAAACCGCCGCCGTGGCCGTCAAGCCCGCGCCCGCCGCCCCTGCCGGGGTGAAGGTATCGCGCGCCGCCACCAAGGCGACGGTGCGCTGGAGCGCCGTCACAGGGGCAACGGCCTACCAGGTGTACCGTGCCTCCTCCTCATCCGGCAGCTACACCCGGGTGGGCGAGACGACCGCCACCAGCTTCGCCAACACCGGCCTGAGCGGCACTAAAACCTACTACTACAAGGTGCGGGCGCTCCGCAGGGCGTCCACCGGCACAAACTACAGCTCCTACAGCGCCATCGTTCGCGCCAAGCCATAGCCGGCCGCCGGCTCACGGCGTGTAGATTTCCTCCACCAGCGTCAGTTTCCCGTTCTTCACACGAACATGGACAAGCATGCTGCTCCGGTCTTGGAATGCCTGCATGAACTGCGCACGCGTGACGCTCTTGGGCGTCGCCACGTCGTCGCTGTTCCAGTCGCACACCTTGTATTTGCAGGTGGTGGCCACTGGGAACGTCCGTATCTTCTTGCTCTGGTTGGAGATGTAGTAGTCATCATCCAGCGTGTAGTTGCCGTCCTCATCCTCTGACAGGATGTCCTCGTTGCCATCGGCAATGGCCTGGTCAATGGCCTCCTGCCCGCCGAGGAACTGCACGTAATCCAGCGAAACCTGGTACACACCGTTCTTCTTCACCACCTTGGTGACGTAGGCGTCGGATTCCTCACTGACCCCAGTGGTGGGGGTGGGCGTGGCTTTGGCGGTCGCGGTCGCCGTGGCCGCAGGGGGCGGCGTGGGCGTCTCGGTCTCCGTGACGGCGGGCGATGGGGTGGCCGTGGCCGATGCCGTAGTGGTAACCGCAAGGCTGACCGTCGGGCTCGGGGTGGCCGTGGGCGCGACGGTGGCCGACGACGCACTGGCCGTGGGCATAAGAAGGCCGTCGGTGGTGTACACGACGCAGGCCGTCAGGCATGGCAGGGCAAGCGCCACCAGAATGGCCAGCATGGCCCGGCGCAGCGTGCGCATGGCGTTTGTTCGTGTGGAGTACTTTTCGTTCTCTTGCATGGGAACCTCCGCCCTGTTACGGGTGTTTTTGTAGTGATAGCAGATGATTGTTTATGATATGACAACCCTAGCGATTTTGCAATATGCTAAAGGGCAAATGTCTCCGTCATGGGCCAAACCGGCGATTGCAGCGCAACGGGGCCTTCGCGGCATCATTGCCTGGGCAATGGCGGCATGCTCCCACCAAGAGACAATCGATTCTGCTCTTGTCGCGGTTAACAGGACGCTGGCGCGGGCCAAGGAGCTTAACTGGTCGCGCATTTCGTTTGTTCCTCTGCAACACCCTTGGTTCGGCATCCCGACCCATGCTTTAGGAAACGCGCTGCGCTGGGCGGCACTTTTGGAAAGCGCAAAAGTGCCCAAAAACGCCCCCGTTCGGGCCTTACGCGCCATCCAGGCGCTAGGGCGACACGAATGTCGCCCTCACGGCCCGAAACGGATGAGCACGCATCCGGCGTGCTCGAGCGGACGAGTTTCCAAGACCTGATGACCGGCACAAAGGTGAGTACCAGAGGGCGGTAACTCGCCTTTCCTTTTGCTCCGCAACGGAAAGGCTCAAACATCCCGCCCGTTGTCGCCAGCCAAGTGCCACCGGTCGCCAGGGGGAAACTCGAACGCGCCCGGAGGACGGTACGACCGACTTCCGCCTTGCAATCCATATGATTGGTATACACGCAGGGAGTGTGCCCACGGCCTCGCCGCCCTCCCCCAGTTTGGGGGAGGGTTGGGAAGAGGGTGCCTGCGTGCCCGTTGTCGCCAGCCGAGTGCCGCCAGCCGTCCGGGCTGGTCATGTGCTTCGCGCATTGCTCGCCCATGCAACCCGGGGGAAACTCGAACGCGCCCGAAGGGACGGTACGACCGACTTCCGTCTCGTAAGCTATGTCCCGCAGCCGCGAGGTGGTCTATCCGCCAGCGGCACGGAACTGCCCGTTCGTGGTACTCGGCCCCTCCCGCCACAGCCCAGGCGCCCGACGGCGCAAGTCCCGTAGGCGGCGTCTCCTGCCCAAAACCCCGCGCGCCCCATCAAAAAGGTAGCCGCGTAGCCGGTTTACCCGGCAGCGGCACGCCGCAGTCCGTCCGTGGCACGCACCCCTCCCGCCGCAGCGGCGTCTCCACCGTAAAATTAAAGTACGACCAACGCAGACGAAAGCCCGCCAGCGACATGCGCGGTGGCTGGCCCCAACTCACTCGTGACGAGCTCTCCTGACTCGCGGCGGTTGCGAAGCAGCCGCCGCGAAAGCGAAGCCCGTCAGGGCGCAGCGTCCTCCTCCATCGTGCCCAGAAACACGGCGGCCACGTGGGGGTCGAACTGGCTGCCGGCCTGGCGGGCGATCTCATCGAGGGCCAATCGGTGTGGCAGGGCTTGGCGGTACACGCGATCCTGGGTCATGGCGTCATAGGCGTCCACCACCGCCAGGATACGCGCCGGCAGCGGGATCTCTGCCCCGGCCAGCCCCTGTGGGTAGCCCCGGCCATCCCAGCGCTCGTGGTGGCTCAGGATGTAATCGGCGATGTGCGACAGCTCCGGCGAGGACTGGGCGATGCGGTAGCCGATCTCGGGGTGGCGGCGCATCTCCAGCCATTCGGCGTCGGAGAGGGAGCCAGGTTTGGTGAGGATTGCCCCGTCGATAGCGATCTTGCCAATGTCATGGAGCATGGCAAAGAGCTCCATGTCGTGGATGTCCTGCTCCGGCACACTCAGCCCCCGACAGACGGAGCGCGACAGCTCCACCAAACGCTGGGCGTGCTGCTCGGTTTCGTAGCTCTTCTCAAAGAGCGTGGCGCGGATGGACGAGAGCATGTAGCTGTGCTGGGAGCGGCTCTCCATCAGCTTCTGGCGGTACATGTAGTCCTCTGCCTGCTTGATGACGCTCTCCAGGCTCTGGTCGGCGTCGGTCTTGATGGCGAAACCCAGGGAGATCGAGGGTTTTGTGCTGCCCCTGGCCTGCCCCTGGCAGCAGTCCTCGGCTATGGTGCGGCAGATGGCGGCCGCCTCGGCCTCCCCGGCCCCCGGCAGCAGGATGGCGAACTCATCGCCGCCGTAGCGGGCTACCACGTGGTCGGGGTGGCAGCAGCGGGTCAGCTGCCCGGCAATGGTGCGCAGCATCCGGTCGCCCTCGCCATGGCCAAAGACGTCGTTGGTCAGCTTCAGCCCGTTGACGTCGCCCATGATGATGGCCACCGGCAGCATGCCCTCCTCCTCCAGCCGGTTCATCTGGCCCTCCAGATAGGCGCGGTTGTAGAGGCCGGTCAGTTTGTCATGATAGCTAAGGTAGAGCACTTCCTCCTGCCGGCGGCGCTCCAGCGTTACATCGCGAAACACCGCCACCGCGCCCAGCACCCGGCTGCCCTCGAGGATGGGCGACACGGTGCTCTGAATGGGGCAGTGCCTGCCGTCGGGCAGCATCAGGTTCGATTCGGTGCGGGGTTCGGCCCGGCCGGTCATCAGCACCCGCTGCACCGGGTCGGGCAGGGGCTTGCCGCTGCGGCTGTCCATGAGTTGCAGCATGTGGTCCACCCGGCGGCCGATGATCTCCTGCCGGGCCCAGCCGGTGATGGCCTCGGCCACACCGTTCATCATCGTCACCACGCCCTGCTCATCGGTGGCGACCACCGCATCGCCGATGGATTGCAGGGTGACGGCCAGGCGTTCCTTCTCGGCGTGGAGGTTGCGCTCGGCCAGGTATCGCTCGGTGGCGTCTACCGCCAGGCCGATGAAGCCGTCGGGCTGGCCGTCTGCCCCCAGGTAGGGGGAGAGCGACAACTCCAGCTCCATCCCCCGCAGGGAGATGGTGGTGCGCGCCGAGTGGCCGGCCATGGCCCGGTCGACGGCCTTGCCGGCCCCGGGGAAACGCTTACGCAGCCAGCGCAGGTCCCTCCCCTGCATGGCCTTGGCCACGCCCCGCCCCGGCCGCATGTTCCGCCCCTCAATCACCCGCAGCACGCCGGTGCGGTCCACCCGCAGCAGCACGGCGTCGATGTTGCGAAGCATCAGCTCCATCTGCTGGGAAGTGCGGCGCACCTGGGCCTCCAGCGCGCGCTGCTCGGTTACGTCCGTGCCCAGGGCGATGAGCCCGCCATAGCCACCCTCCTGGTCGGCCTGCCAGCCGTTTTGCCAAAGGATGAGGTGTTCCTGGCCATCGCGGCTGCGCAGCACTCCTTCCAGGGTGCGCAGCGGCTGGCCCCGCTCCACGCTCTGCACCAGCGGCGCCCGCATGGCCTCCACGTCCAGGTTCAGCGCTTTCCAGTTTTGGCCCACCATTTCCTCCCGCCGGTAGCCGGTCAGTTCCTCGGCCGCGCGGTTGAACTCCCGAATGACCCCCTGGTCATCAAAGACGATGAGTACGCCGTTCACCAGGCGGATCACCCGCTCGGCATATTCCTTGGCGGCCTGCAGGGCCTGCTGTGCTTCCACTCGTTCAGTCACATCGCGGGTGATTCCAATGATTTCGCTCACCTGCCCCGTCGCCGGGTCGGCGATGGAGTTGAAGCGGCTCTCCAGCCAACGGCAGTCGCCGTTGCGGTGGATCCACCGGCAGGTGAGCACCGAATAGCCGCCCCGCGTGCGTAGCGGGCCAATGGCGGCCAGGAAGGTCTGCTGATCCTCGGGGTGCACCAACCCCACCAGTGGCAGGGGCACCAGTTCGTCGGGCCGGTATCCCAGCAGCCGCTCGCTGGCCGGCGACACATAGGACACCCGACCGCAGCCGTCTGCCCGCACGATGGCGTCGGCCGAATGCTCAGCCAGCAGGCGGTATTGTTCCTCGCTCTGGCGCAGGGCCTGCTCCATCTGGCGGCGCTCGGTCATGCCCACCACCATGCAGTGGAAGCCGGTGAACGCGCCCTCGGCGTTGAACTGAGGGGCGGCATTGAAGAGCACCGGCACCCGCGTGCCGTCGGCACGGGTGAGTTCCACCTCAAACTCCCTGCCCCGTCGCTCCTCACACATGGCGGCAATGATGCACTCGGCTTGCTCGCGGGGGTGCATCATCTGGCGGATGGAACGTACACCGATGAGCTCCGCCTTGGAGTAGCCCAGCAGCTCCGCCAGCGTGTCGTTGGCGCGGGTAACCCTCCCCTGCGGGTCGCTGGAGTAATAGCCGCAGGGCGCCTGGTCATAGAGCCGCCGGTTCTCCTCCAGGGCCTTGAGGAGCGCGCGCTCCAACATGTCCTGCCCGCCCAGGGGCCGCGCGCACAACAGCCTGCCCGCCGGCCCCCACGCGTCGCGCAGCTCCTGCCGACGGACACGCATCCACTGCCAGCCTCCGTCAGCCAGCCGCATCCGCAGCACCGCATCGGCCGCACCATCGCCGGAGAGCTGCCCGTCGCGGGCCAGTACGCCGATGTCCTCCGGGTGGCAGAAATCCCAAGTGAGCCGTCCTACCACCTCATCAGGCTCATACCCCAGCAACTGGCGCACCTCGTCGGAGCAATAGACGACGACTCTGTCCTGCGTCGTCTGGATGACCAAATCCCCGGTGTGCCGGGCCACCAGCCGTGCCACGCCGTAGGGGGCGCCCGGCGACCCCTCCAGCCGCTCGCCCACCAGCGCCGCCAACCGGCGCAGCTGCCGGTGCGCCTCGTCGGTGGGGCCGTCGCCGCCCGGCAGCAGGGCCACGGCCAAGGCCGCCACCCCCTCCACCGGGAGGGTGCTGGCCTGCGCCAACCCCGGCCCGGGCCACTCCCCCACCGCCGCCAAGCGCTCTCCCCCCGGCCCCAGCACCGCCAGGGGCCAGCGGTCGTCCGCCCGCCACAGCGCCCCCAGCAAGCCCTGCAAGTCGGGCATCTGCGCCACGTCGTCGCGTTCTTGCACCATGGTTCCTCCTGTCAACCGGCGGAGCGCTCCCCCGTTGGAGCACCCACCAGCGGCAAACGAATCATTTCCTTCCCTTTAGATACCCCATGGCGATGGGGAAATCACAACAAAACATGGAAGGGTGGCGCGAATCTTCCCGTGCGCGACGCGAACCCTGCGGCAGTTCTCTCCTACTCCGCCGCCTTGAAGTTGTAGAGCGGCTTGATCGTTTGGATGACCGCAACAGTCTCCCCGATGTTTTGGAGGATCTCCTCCATCGGTTTGTACGCAAACGGCGACTCGTCGATGGTGTTCCTGCCCACCGTGGTGGAATAAATCCCCTCCATGGATTTCTCAAACTGCGAGAGGGTGATGCTCCCTTTGGCGGCGCTCCGGCTCATCAAGCGCCCCGCCCCATGGGGTGCCGAGCAGTTCCAGTCGTCGTTGCCTTTGCCCACGCAGAGCAGGCTGCCGTCCCGCATGTTCAGGGGAATCAAGACGCGCTCGTCCTTTTGCGCCGAGATCGCCCCCTTGCGCAGAATCATCGCCTCCAGGTCGATGTAGTTGTGTACGGTGGTGAACTGCTCGCCGATCTTCCACCCCATCGCCTTGACAATCTCCCGCACGATGGCCCGGCGGTTGAGCGCGGCGTAGCGCTGCACGATCGCCATGTCGTGGAGGTAGTCCTCCAGCAGGTCACCCTCCAGAAACGCGAGGTTCCGATCAATCTTGTGGACGCTGCGCTTCTTCAGCTCCGCCTGAATCTCCGTCTCCCGCCCCTGTGCCTTCAGCTCGGCAACGAGCTTGCTGGTATCCTTGGCTTTCTTTGATAAATCGCGGGCGGCGGCCTCCTGGTAGTGCTCCGCCACCTGCTTGCCCAGGTTCCGGCTGCCCGAATGCACAACCAGATAGAGCTTGCCGTCGTCGTCCCGATCAAGCTCAATGAAATGGTTGCCGCCGCCCAGCGTGCCCAGGCTCAGTTCGGCCCGGTTGCGGTTGACCTACTTTATCGCCCGCAACTGAGACAGATCCACTTCACCCAGCAGGGGGTGTGCCTTCTCCCGCGTGGCAAACCCGGCGGGCACCCGCTCGTGAACCACACGGTCCAGCTTTTGCAGCTCCACCCGGCTCTCCTCCAGCAGCACCGTCTCCATGCCGCAGCCGATGTCCACCCCCACGAGGTTGGGCACCACCCGGTCGGCCACCGTCATGGTGGTACCAATGGTGCAGCCCGCACCGGCGTGGGTGTCGGGCATGATGCGGATTTTGCTGCCGGAGACAAACTCCTGGTTGAGCAGATTGAGAATCTGCGCCATCGCTTCCGGCTCCACGTTGTCTGTAAAGATTCTGGCGGTGTTGTATTTGCCCTGTAAATCAAACATAGCGACCAACCCTTCCACCCAAACGGGTACAAAAAAGCCCGGGACGTCAGTCCCGGGCTTTGACTTTGAGAACCAAAGCGTCAAAGAACGGAATGCTGACCCACACATAGTATGACCGCAAGGCGATCGTATTGAGGGGCTCGAAGCTTCAGCATGACGTTCATCAACTCTCCTTTTTTGTGAATGGTAACAGGCGAAATGCCGTTTGTCAACGCCATAGCACCTAACCACACAATATTGGGATGGCCGCACCTTTGCGTACTACGTTGTGATCCCATGTTTTGGTATTCCGGCTCATATTCTTGGAATCGCGCTGCCGCGGGCCCAGGCGGCCGGATGGCGCCAAGGCCGAGGGCCGTGATGGCGTTGCAGGGCAACCGCCATAGCCGCTGGATGCGGCGTAAGGCCCGTAGGCGGCACTTTTGGTAAGCGCCAAAAGTGCCCAAAAACGCCTCGGAGACGCGGGCGAGTTTCCTAGACCAGACGACCGGCACAGAGTGAGTAGCAGAGGGCGGTAACTCGCCTTTCCTCATGCTCCGCAACGGAAAGCCTCAAACATCCCGCCCCCAGACGCCGTGGATGGCGTCAAGCCAAGCGCCGTGATGGCGGTGCTTGTGCCGCCATAGCCGCACGATGCGGCGTAAGGCGCGCGGGCTGTCCCAAGCAGAGTGCCGCCAGTCGCCTGTGGGAAACTCGCAACGCGTACGGGGAAGCACCCGGTTCCCGCTGTGTGAGTCTTGTCTTTCAGCCACGAAGGGATGAATGCCGAGAACGGTGTCTGCACAAATGCCGTAGCTGGCTGAACGCTGCGTGTACCGTCCTCCTCCCCATCCGATCACAAGACAGGTCCGTTGGGTACATCACAGATGCGCCCCAACCCATCCCAAAAATTTCGGCAACGCCACCTCAGCCGGGGGCAGCTCGGGGTGCCAGATCTTCTCCCACTTGAAGGTGACCCAACCGGAAAAGCCAGCGGCAGTGAGAGCCTGCAGGGATTCGTCCAGCGGGGCCTCGCCCTCACCTGGCAGGGTGCAGTCGTAGCCGGTGGCGGTGCGGCGCACGTCGGCCACGTAGAGCTGGCCCACCCAGGGCAGGACGCGGGGCAGCACGGCGGCGATGTCCTCCCCCATGATGAGGCAATGATCGGGCGACAGGATGAGCCCGGCCCGCCGGTCGCCCACCTGCTCCAGCACGTCCACCGCCTCCAGCGCCGTCAGCTGCCCGGCGTGGTGCTGGATGAGCACCCGCTCGGGGCCGGAGTACCGCGCCAGGGCCGTGGCGATGACTTCGGCGGCTACGGGGATGCGGTCAGGGTGTGCGCCGCCCTCGGTGCCGCTGGTGAACACCCGGATGGACGGCGACCCCAGCGCCTGCGCCAGCGCGAGGTGCCGCACAATGTCCTCGGCCATGGCGGCGCGGCCTGCAGCGTCGTCCACCTGACGGGCGTTGTAGCACAGCAGGCCCGCCGGAGTCATGCCCTCGGCATCGAGCACCCGGCGCAGGGCCGCCACTTCCCCCGGCCCCGCCTGGGGGGAGAGTTCGCCCCGGTCGTCGCTGACCCGGAGGTCGATGCAGGTGTAGCCCAACTTGTGGCCCAGGGCCGCAGCCTCGGCGGCGGTGTGGTCGGGCGTGGCCATGGTGGTGAAGGAAAGATGCATGGGATTGCCTCCTTGCGTTCAAATCATAAAAGCGGCGTGCGGAACGGATGGGCGGCGCAGGCAACGGGAACGGGCTGCTGCCCTCCCGAACCCTCTCCCCGGCCCTCCCCCACCCTTGGGGGAGGGAGAGGTGCGTGATGGCCGCAGAAGAACCCTGCCGCCGCAGGGCCAAATTGCTGTTCTTCTTGCACTTTCTTCTCTCTCTTCCTGCTTTTTTCCTGCCCTGTTTCGCCTTTTGCCGACAGGCTTCGCCGTCAATTGACAACACTTTCACAGGGACGTATAATCGATGGTCGTTGCATGATTGATATGGCAAATCGACTCTCATTCGACGACCAAACATTTTTAAGATAGATGCGGGGGAGAACATGAGAACACTGGAAACCGAACGGCGCGTTACCATTACCGTCAATGGCCGCCAGACCGAGGTGTACGACAAGCTGACCGTGCTGCAGGCCCTGCTGCAGGAAGGCATCCAGGTGCCCCACCTGTGCTACGACATCCGGCTGGAGCGCAGCAACGGCAACTGCGGCCTGTGTGTGGTGGAGCTGGGCGACGGCGATGCCAAGCGCGACGTGAAGAGCTGCCAGACCCCGGTGCGTGAGGGCATGGTGATTACCACCAACAGCCCCCGGCTGGAGCACTACCGCAAGATCCGGCTGGAGCAGCTGCTGAGCGACCACAACGCCGACTGCGTGGCCCCCTGCGTGCAGCAGTGCCCCGCCCACATTGACATCCAGAGCTACCTCCGCCACGTGAACAACGGTAACTTCGAGGCGGCGCTGCGGGTCATCAAGGACAACAACCCCTTCCCGGTGGTGTGCGGGCGGGTGTGCCCCCACAGCTGCGAGGGCAAGTGCCGCCGCAACCTCGTGGATTCCCCGGTGGCCATCAACCACGTCAAGCGCTTCGTCGCCGACTGGGACCTCAAGCGCGAGGAGCCCTGGCTGCCCACGGTGGCCCCCTCCAGCGGGCGGCGCGTCGCCATCGTCGGCGCGGGCCCGTCGGGCCTCTCGGCGGCCTATTACAGCGCCATCATGGGCCACGACGTCACGGTGTTTGAGCGCCAGAGCCACGCCGGCGGCATGATGCGCTACGGCATCCCGGAGTACCGCCTGCCCAAGGCCACGCTGGATCAGGAGATTGGGCTCATCCAGAGCCTGGGCGTGAAGATCATGACCGGCAAGGCGCTGGGCACCCACCTGATGCTCGAAGACCTGCACCGCGACTTCGACGCGGTGTACCTGGCCATCGGCAGCTGGCGGGCCACGCCCCTGCACATTGAGGGCGAGAACCTGCCCGGCGTGTGGCTGGGCATCCAATACCTGGAGCAGGTGACCCGGGGCGAGAAGATCGACCTGGGGCAGCAGGTCGTGGTGATCGGCGGCGGCAACACCGCCATCGACTGCGCCCGCACGGCCCTGCGCCAGGGCGCGAAGTCCGTCAAGCTCCTCTACCGCCGCACGCGGGAGGAGATGCCCGCCGAGCCCTATGAGGTGGAGGAAGCCATCCACGAGGGCGTGGAGATGCTCTTCCTGATGGCCCCCAACAAGGTGGAGATGATCGAGGGACGCAAGATGCTCCGGTGCATCCGCATGCAGCTGGGCGAGCCCGACCGCTCGGGCCGCCGCCGCCCCGTGCCTGTGGAGGGCAGCGACGAGCTCATCGCCGCCGACACCATCATCGGCGCCATCGGCCAGAGCACCAACACCCAGTTCCTCTACAACGACCTGCCGGTGCGCCTCAATAAGTGGGGCGACATCGACATCAACCCCCGCACCGGCCAAACGAGCGAGGACAACATCTTCGCTGGCGGCGACTGCGTCACCGGCCCCGCCACCGTCATCCAGGCCGTGGCGGCTGGGCGGCACGCCGCCTTCGCCATGGATAGCTACCTCAACCGCGGCTACGTGCCCGAGGACAAGGAGGACTACGCCTGCAGCCGTGGGTCGCTGGAGGACTTGCCCAAGTGGGAGTTTGAGGCTATGCCCCGCTTCCGCCGGGCCGAGATGCCGGCGCTCCCTGTGAGCGAGCGCATCGTAGACTTCCGTGAGGTGGAAAAGGGCCTCGATGAGGCCACCGCGCGGCTGGAGGCCGGCCGCTGCCTGAAGTGCGGCTGCTCCGAGCGGTTTGTCTGCAACCTCCGGCAGGAGGCCAGCGCCCACGGCATTGAGTACCGCACGCCCGACCACCAGCGCCCCTACATCCCGATTGTGGACGACCACCCCTTCATCGTGCGCGACCACAACAAGTGCATCTCCTGCGGGCGGTGCATCGCCGCCTGCGCCGAGATTGAGGGCCCGGACATCCTGAGCTTCTACCTGAAGCAGGGCCGGATGCTGGTGGGCACCAAGACGGGCCTGCCGCTGCGCGACACGGACTGCGTCTCCTGCGGGCAGTGCGTCACGGCCTGCCCCTGCGGCGCTCTTGATTACAAGCGCGAGCGGGGCCAGGTGTTCCGCATGCTCAACAACCCCAAAAAGACGGTCGTGGCCTTTGTGGCCCCGGCGGTGCGCTCGGTGGTGTCCAGCCACTTCGGCATCCCCTTCAACGAGGCGTCGCCCTTCATCGCCGGCATGCTCAAAAAGCTGGGCTTTGACAAGGTGTTTGACTTCTCCTTCGCCGCCGATCTCACGGTGGTGGAGGAAACGACCGAATTCCTCAAGCGCGTGCAGGGCGGTGGCACCATGCCCCAGTTCACCAGCTGCTGCCCCGGTTGGGTCAACTTTGTGGAGCGGCGCTACCCCGACCTGATCCCGCACCTCTCTAGCTGCAAGAGCCCCCAGCAGATGATGGGCGCGACGGTGCGCAACCACTACGCAAAGCTCGCGGGCCTCAACCCCAAGGATCTGTTCATCGTCTCCATCGTGCCCTGCCTCGCCAAGAAGTTTGAGGCCGCCCGGCCCGAGTTCACCACCGAGGGCATCCGCGACGTGAACGCGGTGCTGACCTCCACCGAGATGCTGGAGATGTTCTCCCTCACCCGGCTCGACCCCAAGGTGGTCGTGCCCGCTGAGTTTGACGACCCCTACAAGACCGTGACCGGCGCGGGCGTGCTCTTCGGCGCGTCCGGCGGCGTGGCCGAGGCGGCCCTGCGCATGGCGGTGGAGAAGTTGACCGGCAAGCAGATGGAAGCCCAGCTGGAGTTTGAGGAAATGCGCGGCTTTGCAGGCGTCAAGGAAGCGGTCGTCGACGCCGGTGGCCGTCAGGTGTCGGTGGCGGTCGTCTCCGGCCTCAAGAACGCCGAGCCCATCATCGAGCGGATCCTCGCCGGTGAGAACGTGGGTTACGACCTCATCGAGGTGATGGCCTGCCCCGGCGGCTGCATCTGCGGCGCGGGCCACCCCGTGCCCGAGCGCACCGGTGACATGGCCCAGCGCCAGCAGGTGCTGGTGAACATTGACAAGACCAGCAAGTACCGCCGCAGCCAGGAGAACCCCGACATCCTGCGGCTCTACCAGGAGTTCTATGGCGAGGCCGACTCGCCGCTCACCCACAAGCTGCTGCACACCCACTACACCGCACGGCCCCAGCACGGCACCCGCGTGCGCCGCATGGCCGACTCGGCCTTCGTGACGCAGGACTTCACCGTGTGCCTGTGCCCCGACTGCCTGAACCTGGGCGCGGGCGGCCTCTATGACCGCATGAGCGAGCGGTTGCATCTCTCGGGCCGCAGCGACTTTGTGGACGTCAACACCATCCGGCTGCACAACCATGGCGGCCGCGACCGGGTCTATGTGGCCCTCAACGGCCGGGAGCTCGACGACGACGGACTGGAGCAGGTGCTCAAAAACCTGCCCAAGCCCGGCCGGCAGACGACGGACGATCTCTGAGCGCTCGCTCAAACGGCAATCGTACGCCCGGCGCTTTGAACAGCCCCCGGATTGTGGACAGGGGAAACCACCCCCAGTGCAGGCAATCGAAGAATCACCCAAACTGGCATCGTTTTTCAAACGGTGTCAGTTTTGTTTTCAGCCAAAGCCTACACCCATCGGTCGTAACCGTTGCGGCACCGCAAAGCAATGGCACATTTCACTGATTGGTCTGCCTTGCTGTCCTGCGGTTGACATGAAAAACCTCCTGCTGTATCGATCCTACAACAGGAGGTTTCCTTTGGCATTGTCCATTTTCGGGGTAAAGCTCATCACATAGAACGAGACAGGTTGTTGCAGCGAACGGATTTCTCTCAATGCCCTTGGGCCGATGGCCCTTTCTGCTGCTGCTTAGGGTCGGGCCGACACCACCGCCGACCACGCACCATAGACCTTTTTACCGGCCTCCAGGTGGTAGGCCCGCACCTTGTAGTAGTAGGTCTTGTTGTTCGCCAGCTTCTTGTTGGTGTAGCCCAGCTTCGTAGTCTCTGCCACCTTGGTATACTTGCCGTCCTTTTTGGTTGCGCGGTAGACCTGGTACTTTGTCGCGCCGGACACCCTGCCCCAACTCACCTTAATGGAACTGTTGGAGACACGGTGGGCAGTCACATCCGTAGTCTTGGACGGTACAGGCCTGGCACTTATGACTGGAGAATAGGCGCTGTACACCTTTGCCGAATCAACCTTGCGATAGGCACGCACCTTGTAGTAATAGGTTTTGCCCGTTGACAGGCTGCCATTGGTATAGCTCGTCACATTGGTGTCGGCCACCTTCTGGTACGTGCCCGTCTTGCTGGTCGCACGGTAGACCTTGTACCCCATTGCGCCGTCCACCTTGCCCCAGGTGAGTTTCACGCTGGTGTAGCCTGCCGAAGCCGCCTTAGCCTTGGGGGTGGCCAACGTTGGCGTCACCGCCACCGTAGCCGAATAGGGCCCGTATGTCGTGGCCGTGGCGGCCACACAACGGATTCGCACCCGATAATAATAGGTCTTGCCGGTTATCAAGCCACCCAGATCACAGCCATTGGGCGCCCCCTTGCCCACCTGGGCGAAGGCGCCGTCCGGCTTTGTGGCCTGGTATATCAGGCAATCGCCAGTCGTTACCATCCCCCAGGAGAGACACACGCTGTCGTACCCCACCAGCGCTTTCACCTGGAGCGTAGCAATGGCCGCAAACTCGGCCTTCAGCGTCCGGGCTTTGGCAACCTTGAAGGAGTACGACGCCCCGGTGGAGACGGCCTTGCTCCCCTCCAGCCAGCGCACGAACCGATACCCCTGCTTGGGCGTGGCCTTCACCACAGCGGTGTTGTCGTATTGGTAGGTTCCTGCCCCGGTCACCGTGCCCCATGCTTCGTTGGCAGACGTGGCCGCGATCGCGAAGGGCAAACCCTTCCACCGGGCATACAGCACCACCACGCCGCTTTGGGCCAAGTCCTTCACCATGGCCTGGTTGGCGTACACCACCTTGCCATCGGCGCTCAACGCCCACCCGTCAAAGGCATACCCCGTACGGGTGAAAGCGGCCTTGGGCAGGGCACGGCTCTCGCCGGTTGCCCACACCTTTGGGGCCATGGTGCCTTTGCCGCCGTTGGCGTCAAAGGCCACCTGGTACTGGCCGTTGGCCAGCGCCCCCACGTCACACAGCAATCCCTGTCCGTTGCTGTCGCCGCTGCGCTGCAGCTGGTAGCTGCCCTCGCTGGTGTACCGCGCGGCAAAGGCCACCGTGTGGTAGTTGCTGCCGCTGGCGGCATAGCGCACCGTCACGTCATCGGCCTTGGCCCCGCCAATGGCCAACGCGCTGGATGCCGCCACGAACGGGTCGTCTTCGTCGGTGGGCACCCACTCGGTCACCCCCACCCAGCGGTACCCCACGTAGCTGCGCATTCCCTTGTCTGGGTTCCACTCTTCCACCGGCATGGTGCTGGGTGCCTCGTACCGCACGAAGTAAACCCCCGGCACGGTCAGGTCCGGCGCGTTGGCAATGGTGATTTGCCCGGTCAGGTCTCCATCCAGGCTGCTGGCAGCCGTCACACCGGCCATCAGGTTGTCGGCGGTGGCCCCAACCGGCAGCGAGAGGTCATCCAGCCCGGCAAAGACGCTGCCCACCGTGAAACGGGTGGGAAGATTCTTCACCGACAGCTCAGCGGCGGATACGTCGTTCCAGGTGCCGTTGGCATAACGCACGGAAAGGCTCAGTTCCACCGTCTGCGGCAACAGGTCGGCCGGCACACGGTATTCGCCCCGGTAGCTGCCATCGGTCTGCCGGTTAACCGAAAAGGTGTCAAAATTGACGCCAAGCCCATTGGTCAGGTGCACATCCATATACTGTTCCATCGCCACGCCCTGGCTGTCCAGCGTTACGCGAAAGGCCAGGGTGTCTCCGGGCCGCGCCGTGTCGGCCGACAGGCTCAACCCGGTTATGTCCGCGGCAGGTGAGTAATCGTAAGCATCGTTAACGATGGTCACCCCGATGTCATCGTACCCGGCAATGACCGGATAGATTCTGGAGTTGATCGTCTCGTTGCCTGCCGTATCCCGCAGGCAGAATTGGCTCAGCCGATACTGCCCCGGCGGCACGGTGTTGGGCACGGTCACGGTGGACGTCACCGTCACCACGCCATCGGCGTCCGGTGCGGAGATGTTGGTGGCCAAATCGCTGCCGGCCGCATCAGGATAGTACTGGTAAGAACCGTTGGGCAGGCGGTCGTCATATACGCTAAGCGTGTATCCAAAACCATACTCCGCCACGCCGTCGGGGGCGTAGGCCTTCACAGTCATGGTCAGCGCCTGCCCCGCCGCCACAGGGTCCGGGGTCAGGGCGATGCTGCGCACCACCGGCGAGACGCAGTCCGCCCCGGGGTTGTCCACGGTGAAGGTCAACCCCTGGCTGGTGGGGATGGCAGGTCCGCCGGCAAAACTCTCGGTCTCCACACCATAGGAGCATCTGTTGCCCGACAGGTCGCTTGCCGCCAAGCTGTCCAGCACGTAAGTGCCGGTCATGAAGTTGTCCCGGTTGTAGTGCATGGGCACGGCCACCTTCACCGCGTAGTAGCCGTTGGCCACCTGTGCCGGGGTGCAGACACTGGCGGTGACATTGGTCATCACCGTGCCGTTGATGTCACCGTCCATTAGGTACAGCCGCGTGGACACCGGCGAGGGGGAATCCACCATCTGCAAGTGAATGACGGTGTCCCTCAGGTTGATGCCGCCGGCCTCCCGGAACACCAGCACCAGCTCCACCGTGTCATCGGCATCGTAGGCCGTGGCCAGGGGGTACGCATCCAGCAGCACGGGGGCTACGGTGTCTTCGGCGGCCAGCGCCACGCCGCCCATCAGCACCCCCAGCAACGCCGTCACCAACCCCATCAGCAGCAAGCGATTCCTTCTCATACATCCTCCGTATGGCAGACGTCCACCGTTTCAGCGGGTGGCATCTCTATTCTTATGTACTTATTATAGCCCTGCCATATGAAAATTGAAATAGGAAATCCACCATCACCCCGCACCACCCCATCCCCCGGTGAATACCCTTGTAGCAGAATGTCTGCGAACGGGAGGGCCCCATGTATCAGGTGTGCGTCTATGCCATTGCCAAGAACGAAAGCCAGTTTGTGGACCGCTGGGTGGACGCGGTGAGCGAGGCCGACCTCATCATCGTGACCGACACCGGCTCCACCGACGACACGGTGGAGCGCCTGCGCCGCCGCGGCGTCACCGTGTACGAGTACCCAATGGAGCATTTCCGCTTTGACGAGGCCCGCAACGAGTGCCTGCGCCACGTGCCCGACACCGTGGACATCTGCGTGGCGCCCGACCTGGACGACGTGATGGAGCCGGGCTGGCGGGCCAAGCTGGAAGCCGCCTGGGCCCCCGGCACCCACCGGGGGCAGTATCTCTACAACTGGAGCTTCCACCCCGACGGCACGCCGGCAGTGCAGTACATCCACCAGCGCATCCACAGCCGCCACGGCTACCGGTGGATCTACCCCACCCACGAGGTGCTGGAGTTCACCGGCGAAGCGCCCGAGCAGTCGGTGTTCCTGGAAGGCGTGGTCTACAACCACCACCCGGACACCGCCAAGTATCGCGGCTTCAACGTGGAGCTGCTGGAGCTCGCCGTGCAGGAGGACCCCCAGGGTGCCCGGAACCTGCACTACCTGGGGCGGGAATACCTGTTCCTGGGCCGCTGGCAGGAGGCCATCGATGTGCTGGAGCGCTACCTTGCCCTGCCCCACGCCACCTGGCGGGAGGAGCGCGCTGCCTCCATGCGCTTCATCGGTCGGGCCTGCCGGGAGCTGGGCCGTGCCAAGGACGCCTCCGACTGGTTCCGCCGCGCCGCCGCCGAGGCCCCCGGCACCCGGGAGCCGCTGGTGGAGCTGGCGTGGCTGGCCTACGGCGAGGGCGACTGGCCCGCCGTCAACCGCTGGGCGGGCGAAGCGCTGGAGATTACCCGCAAGTCGCTGGCCTACGCCAACGAAGCCTTCGCCTGGGGCAGCCTCCCCTGGGATCTGATGGCCCTGAGCTGCCATGCCCTGGGGCTCCACGACCGGGCGGTGGAGTTCTCTCGCCAGGCGGTGGATCTGGACCCAGCCAACGAGCGCCTGCGCCAGAACCACGCGCTCTACGAAGCGGCCGCCGATGCACAGGGTGGCCCAACCGCGCCGTAAGGGCCGGCACCTTACCGCCTGCTGGCCTGCCACACCAATCATCGCGGCCAAGCCGTCGGCCTCCGCCCAACCGGTGGGCCGGGGCCGGCGGCTGTTTTGTCAGCCCAGGCCGCGTCTTTGCGGCAGCTGCCCGCCAAAGGCCTGCCTCAAAGCAGTTTTTCAGCGCCGCCCTCTCTATTGTCATGTTGTTCGACACCGGGAACTGTGATATATTCAAATTCGACAAAAGTTAAGTTTTGGTTAAACCCACCTGCTTGGCGCCGTATGGACAAGCCCCCTTCTGCCGATGCTGGAAAGGCAGCGCGCGGGCGGCGGCCGCGTGTGGTCATTTCCATTTGGGAGGACATCCGTTTGATCGTACTGCTCTACCCACAGGACGGGGACAACGCCGCACGCGCCCTGCTGCCCGGCGGTGAGACGCCACGCCAACGCCTGCTGCGCCAGCTAGCCGACGAAGGCGTGTCCGACCTGCCAGATGCCCCGGGCTCCGGTTGGCGGCCGGCGCTGCAGGCAGTAGCCAATCGGCTGGACGGTGACGTGCTGCTGCTGGCAGACCACCTGGTGTGCGACCGGGGTCTGCTGCGGGCGCTGCTGGCCGCCCCCGCCCCGGCGGCGGTGGTTGGCCCGGCGCAGGCAGGGCTGCCCGGTGTTGCCGTGGCCGATGGCCTGGTGGCCGGGCTCAGCGGCAATACCGACGAGACGGCGCTGTGGCCCGCCCTGCTGCTGACCGCCGACGACGCGCGGGCACTGGTGGCTGACGACAGCACCTGGCCCCTGCCGCCTGCCCGGCCCCTTGCCGCCGTGCAGGGGGAGGAGCACCTGCTGGCGTTGGCCGGCGAAGGCACTGACCCGGCAGCACTGGGTACCGCGTTGGCCCTGTGGGACAGCCGCCAGCAACCGGTCTTTGCCGGGCGGGATGCGTTCCTCCGCCTGCATGGGCTGCTGGCGCGCGCCGGTGTGCGCCGCCCTCTGCTGGTGTGTGAGAGTGACTTCCCCGCCACCCTGCCCTATGATTATCTCAACGCTATCTGCGGCGAGCTGCCCCCGCTGGTCTGCCCCGACGGCCTGCCCCAGTGGCATGTGGCCACCGACGGTGCGGCGCTCTACCGCCGGGAAGGCTGCGACGGCCTGCTGACCGTGGGCGGCGACACCGCCATAGACACGGCCAAGGGGGTAGCCTGGCTGCTGGCCGGCGGCGACGAGGCCGGCACGGTGCCGGCGGGCCGACCCCCGCGCCATGTGGTGCTGCCCACGCTGGTGGGCGGCGGGGCAGCGGCCACGTACTTCGCCACCCTGCGCCTAGGTGACGGGCTCACAACGCTCTGCCACCACAGCCTGCTGCCCGACGCCGTGATCCTCGACCCGGTGCTGCCCCCCAGCCAGCGGCCCGAGCGGCGCAAAGCCGGGCTGGTGGCGGCGCTGGCCCGCAGTGTGGAGTGCCAGTGGCTGCCCACCGCCAACGGGGAAAGCAACCAGCATGCCCGTGCTGCACTGGCTCAGCTGCTGGATGGCCTGCTGGAGACCCTGGCCGACGACGAAGACGCCACCCTTCGGCTGCTGGAGGCTTCCCACCGCGCTGGCCAGGCCGCCAACCTCACCGGGCCCGGCCCGGCCTGGGCGCTGGGCGGGCACCTGGCGCTGACGTTGGGGCTGACCCAGGGCCACGGTGCGGCCCTCTGCCTGCCGGGCTTCTGGCTTTACTATGCCGCCACCCGCGCCGTCCCGTTGGCCCCGGTCAATGACCGGCTGACCCGCAGGCTCGACCACCTGAAGGCCATCTTCCAAACCCTGACGAGTGAAAAAGCGGCGGCGGAGTTCGCGTTCGTGGTGGAGCTCTTTGGCCTGAAGCCCCAGCCCCGCACCCCCGAGGAAGCGGCTGCCCTGGCTGCCCCGCTGGCTGCCATGCCCTTGCCCGATGGCCCCGTGCCCCTGCCGCCCGGTGAGCTTGCCACCCTGCTGGAAGCCATTTTCTGCCCCCCTGCCCTGCCCACCGAAACGCCCCCGCCCGATCCCACCGAACCACAGCGGCTGCGGCGGGGCCTGAACGACGACATGCGTGAGCTGCAGCGGCTGGAGCTGGAGATTCTGCTGGCGGTGGACGCCTACTGCCGGGAGCATGGCTTCACCTACTACCTGGCGGAGGGGACGCTGCTGGGGGCGGTGCGCCACCACGGCTTCATCCCGTGGGATGACGACATTGACATCGTGATGACCCGGGCTGAGTACGACCGTTTTGTACAGACGGTGCAGCAGCACCCCATCCCCGGCGTCAATCTGGATTGCTTTGAGACCAACCCCAACCACTGGGTGCTGGGCGCAAAGCTGCAGATGACCCGACCCACCCGTTTCCGGCAGGAGAAGGTAGCCAAGCTCTCGCCCTACAGCGGGCCATACATCGACCTCTTCCCGCTGGACTATGTGCCCCGCCAAGCCAGTGTGGAGCAGCTGCGCCAGGCCCGTGCGGTGCAGCGCCTGCGGCGCACGTTGTTCATCAAAACGGGTTACTCGCTCGCCATGGGCCGGAGCCCCCGCCGCTACCTCATGCGCGTGCTCTCGCCCCTCTTCCCCACCAAGGCGGTACACCGGCTCATTGAACGGCGGCTGCGCACCTTCAACGACCAGGAGCACCGGTATGTGGCCAATCTGTGCAGCTACTACCCCGCCGAGCGCGAGACCTTCCCAGTGGCGTTCTTTGGCACGCCACGGCTTATATCCTTTGAGGGGCACCTGCTGCCCATCCCGCAGGAGGCGGAGACCATGCTGCGCATCATCTACGGCGCACGGTTTATGAAGCTGCCCGGCCCATCCATCCGCAACAACCGCAAACACACGTTTTTGGTATCGGACGCGCCGGATGCGCGTCCAACCTGAGTGTCCGTGAGGGCGTTGCAAAGCAACGCCCTAGCCGCCGGATGCGGCGTAAGGACACGAAGGCTGCCCACCCTGGATGCACGTCCAATCTGAGCGCCCCAGCACCGTGGATGATGTCAAACCCAAGGATACCGGAACCCTCCACTCCCCTACCCCTTGACTGCATGGTTTTGTGAGGCGGCACTGTGTGCCGCCTTTTTCAACACGCATATAGCCGGAGCGGCGCACAAGGCGAAACTGCGAGTTGGCTATGTCACGTCGATTGCCATCGCAAGACCTCTCAACGCGCCTGAGGAGAACGAGGGTGAGACGCCAATGAAGCATCCCCTTAGCAAGCCCTCCTTAGTGTGGAAAGACAAGTGAGTTCCCGCCAGCACCCCATCACAATGCTTCTCGCCGTAACGCGCACCCCCCTCCCGCCGCAGCGCGTTCTCGTGATTGCTCGCACTGGCAAAGTAGTAGAATGACCTCTCAGCGACATGCGAGACAGGGGCTAAAATCCACTCGTAACAAGAAGTCTTCCCTCGCTGCGAGCACGGTGTGCTTGCTGGGCTAGCGGTGCGCCATTGGCAGGAAACACCCCGCCCTGCGGCGAACTCAATGCCAACCACAGCTAGGAGGACCACACATGGCCAACCAACCGCTGCCCGCCCTGCGGGAGCTGCACCGCGGCATGAGCTTTGGGTACCTGGCGCGCCGGGGTGCCTTCGCCACCGACGAGGCCCTGCGCCAACCCGAGGAGATGGCCGCCATCGGCATCCGCTGGGTGGCGCTGCAGGTCACCATCATGCAGGAGACCTTCGCCAGCACCCGCTTGTATCAGGATTTCGCCTTTACCCCGTCCGACACCGAGGTCGAGGCCATCATCGCCCGCTTCCACGCCTGCGGCATCCGCGTCATGCTCAAGCCCATGGTGGAGTGCCACGACAGCTCCTGGCGGGGGCGCGTCGCCTTCCCCGATGGCGACCAGCAAATACAGGGCCGGGTGAGCGACTATTGGCCCCGCTGGTTTGAGAGTTTCACCGCCGCCCTGACCCACTACGCCCGCACGGCCCAGCGCACCGGGTGCGAGATGTTCTGCCTGGGGTGCGAGATGACCGGCACCATCGGCCAGGAGGCCCACTGGCGGCAGACCATCGCCGCGGTGCGCGCGGTGTACGCCGGGGCCGTCACCTACGACGCCAACCACTACGACGAGTGCGACACCCCCTGGTTTGACACGCTGGACATGGTGAGTTTCAGCTTCTACCCCACGCTGGATGTGCCAGTGGGTGCCACCGCCGATGCGATGGCCGCCGCCCTGGCCCCGGTGCGCGACACCCTGCGCCAGAAGGCCGCGAAACTCGGCCGTCCCCTGGCCTTTGGCGAGTGCGGCTGCCGCTCCGTCGTGGGCGGCGCGCGCCTGCCCTGGGAGTATCGCACCCAGGCCCCCTACGACGGAACCGAGCAGGCCAACTTCCTGGAGGCGGTGCTGCGCACCTTCTGGAACGAGCCGTGGTGGCAGGGTTTCTACTGGTGGAAGTGGGATGAGCAGCAGGATCGACCCCACTACCGCGCCGACCCCGCCGGCGATGGCGGCTTCACCCTGCGCGGCAAGCCCGCCGCCGATGTGATGCGCACGTGGTTCACCAAACCCAACGCGCGGTAGCAGGCCGGCACGCCATCGTAACGTGATGGGCGACTCTACCTTGAACGCAAAACCACCGTCCACGTCCGGCGGGTACCATTGGGCAAAACAGGACCATATTGCAGCCCCTGCGATCGGGCGGACAGCCGAAGCTGTCCGCCCGTTTTTGTGATGTGTCGCAGAGCCCGGGCCTACCCTGCCTTTCGGCCCCATGGGTAGCGGGGGTACCTTCCCGCAAAAACAAAATCCATTGACCCTGACATTGTGTCATAGTGTACGATACAACCAACCACAGGAGGTTGGAAAATGAGAACCATCAAACAGGTTTCGGATTTGACGGGCATCAGCGTGCGGATGCTGCACCATTACGACAAAATTGAGTTGCTCAAACCAAGCGAAACAACGGATGCAGGGTATCGGCTGTACAACGACGAAGCCCTGGAAACCTTGCAGCAAATCCTCTTTTTTAAAGAGCTGGACGTCCCGCTGAAAACCATCAAAGAGATCCTGGCAAGCCCGCAGTATGACAAGGTGCAGGCCCTTCACAAACAAAAGGAGCTGCTTTCGCTCAAACGCGACCGGTTGAATGAGCTGCTCACTCTCCTTGAGAAAAAGTTGCAGGGCGGCGGCACGATGAGCTTCAAAGAATTTGATATGAGTGAGTACCTCTGCGTGTTGGAAACCTTCCGGCGGGAACATGAGGGTGAAATGATCCAGTATTTCGGGGGAACTGATACATTCGACAAGGTGATCGAACACACCAAGGCCAATGAAATCCGGGTGGCAAAGCTGGCAATCAAGGAATTCGGCAGCATCGAGAAGTACACCAACGCCATCCGAAACAATCTGGATCACCTGCCGGCCATTATGGAAGGCTTCCAAACCATCAAAGACAACGCCGAAGTCTCCCTGGCGCAATCGAATGAGCTCATGGAACGGCTGACCTCGGATTTGGGCAGAGACCCCACCGCACCGGAAGTGCAGGCGATCGTGCAGGAAATGGATGCCATGGTGAGCGAGCAGTATGAAACGCTGCAGATGGAGCGGGGCGAAAACTACTGGGGCTTCCTGGCCGACCTGTATCTGACAAGGCCCGAATACGCTGCCATCCACGACAAAAAGTACGGACAAGGCGCGTCAGAGTACATCGGGAAAGCCCTCCAATACTTCAGTGAGAACTGCCCCTGACGTTGACAACCGGGGGCCTCCATACACAAGCGCCTCCTCTCCAACCCACTTGGAAAGGAGGCGTTTCCCATTTCGTGTTCGGTTCCCCAGTCGTGCCAGCTCGTCCTTGTGACTTTCCGGCTCTGCGGACAATTGTTTCCCACAGCCTGTGGATAACCCGCCTTTACTGCCCCATGTACGCCGCGTACAGCTCCTCAAACGTGTCGTACCGCTCCACGGTGCGGCCCACCCGGTCGTACTCGGCGCGATAGTCCTCCATCGCCCGCAGGAAGGCCTCGCGCAGGGGCGCGAGGTTCCCGGCGTCGAAGGACGCCATGAGGTCGAAGCGCGGGGTGCCAAGGTTGTCGGTCATCTCATCCAGGAACCCCTGGGCCCCCAGTGCCGCGTGGAAGGCATAGTGGGCGTCGCCGGCGGCCGTGGCCGCCAACACCTTGTTGCGGCAGTTGCACCACAGCTCCTCATAGGTACCACGGAGGTTGTCGTGGGTGGGCGTGGGCCGGGGCACAAACTCCCGCGCCATGGCGTCGCGCAGGGCCAGCGTGGCCGCCAGCAGGGCCTGTGCCGCATCGCGCAGCTCCCCCACCGTGCGGGCCTGGATGACGGCCCAATACCGTTGCTCCAACCCCTCGGGCAGGTAGTGGTAGGCGCGCAGTTCCTCCAGATAGCGCTTGACGCCGCGCCGGATGTAGGTGTTGTTGAGCGACACGATGGCGTTGACCACATGGTGCAGCACCCCGGCGGCGGCGTAGCGTACCGGGCCCACCTCGTCGGTGAGCAGCGCGTCGGCTAGGGCCTGCTTGCCCTCAGCAAGGGACCGCCCCGCCCGCGCGATGCAGGCCGGGCCAATGGGCCGGTCAAGCTCCGCCTGTGCCCGGCGCTGGTAGGCGCGGAAGCGCTCCAGATCCTCGTCCTTGGCCCAGTAAAGGATCTGCAAATCCAGCAGGTGAGAGACCATGGGTCTCTCCAGCGCGGCCTCGGCCTCAATGCGCGTCTCCCACGGGGTGCAGTAGATGTCGTACCCCACATCGCCCAGCACAAAGCAGCGGCTGATGTCCCACCCCCGGGGCGTGTTGTTGACGATGATGAGATCGAGGTCGCTCTTCTCGTGGAAGTCCCGATGAGCGCGATGTCGTCAGGGAAATCTCGCTTCGCCCGCTCGATGACCATGTCAATGAGCTTCTGGTTCTTCTCCAGCAGTTGCTGGCGGATGGCGTCGTCCATGGGGGTTCCTCCTTTTTTGCGGGGCAGCGGGCGAACGGGCCGCCACAACCTGCCCCAGCCGGGCGCGAACCCGGCGGCATAACGCTTTTATTGTGCCACGGGGCTGGACCGCCGGCAAGGGGACGCTTTGGTTCAAGGCGATCCTTCCACTGGGCAAAGAAAAAACGCCCCCGAGGGAGGGCGTTCAAAGTGTCTACAAACCCAGAACGGGCAAAGTGAGATGAACCTCCCGCCGATTCATTCGGTGGGAGGAAAAGCAGGGTCAGCACGAGCAGAAAAAAACGCCCCCAGGCGCAACGTATCCTTAGAAACCCGCATGAGGGCTGCAATTAGTGATCGGTCGGCGACATGTGCGGCGACCGATCTGATCATAATGAGAACAAGCTGTTTGAATCGCGGCTGTCGCCACAGCGGCAGCCGCGAAAGGCTACCATTGCTGGCCAGACAGCGGGGCATGGGCCCATCAGACCCAGCACAGCGGCACAGCCCAGTTATCTGGCCGCGCTGGCCATTTCCACCGCCTCGTTGAGCAGGGTGAAGAGACGATTGACCTTCTCCCGCCCCATGCGGCTTTCCATGGTCTGCAGCATGGCCTGGCGGCGCTCCTTGGCCCGCTGGGCGATGGCACGTCCCTCGTCGGTCAGCAGCACATTGACCGAGCGGCGGTCGGCCTGGTCCATGGTGCGTTGCACAAACCCCTTGCGCTCCAACCCCGTCACCAGCTGGGTGACGCCCGGAGAGGTCACGTTGAGCTCGTTGGCCAACTCATTGATCTTGGCACCCGGCAGGGCTTCCTCCTCCCGGCCCAGCAAAATCTCCACCACCGAGGACTCGCTGCCGGTGAGACCCTCCACCGGTGTGACGGACTTCTGCAACCCTTTCAAACGGCTGATGAGCCGGAGTAAATCTTGATCCTTGTTCATGTACTCGCTCGATTCCCCTTTCTTTCGGCACTTTTTCGCTCTGAATATATTAGAAGTATAGGGATTTTCACAAAGCGGGTCAACCTTTTAGGGGATTAAGAGTTTCTAAAAAAAACGTGAATGGGTTGTGAATCCTGGCCAAAATGAGAAAATGGAACACAGAAAAGTGGTCAATGGGGTGTTGTCCACCCAAAGTGTCCAGATACTACTTGAACGAGTAAGGAGAGAAGAACCGGCCCATCGCATTGCTAGGCAACGCCTTAGCGCCTAGGCTGGTCGCACACTTCATGTGCCAGTCGTGCGCTGTGCACAGTGTTCGGCCTCCATCCTGGCTGCTCGCCCATGCATCCCTGGATGCGGCGTAAGGCCCGCAGGCGGTACTTTTGGATGGCGCCAAAAGTACCCAAAAACGCCTGGGGCGCGGACGAGTTTCTTAGACCTGGCGACCGGCACGAGGCCGAGAAGCAACGGCGGTAACTCGCATGTGCCTTGCTCCGCAACGCACATACTCAAACATCCCGCCCGTTGTCGCCGGGTTTTCTGCCGCCGATCACCAGGGAGAAACTCGCAACGCGCCCGTTGGGAACGGGGGATAACGACCCAAGGGGCGCACCCCTTGGGAATCCCCGCTATGGCTTGAACAGAGCGTCTGTTGCACTCTCATAGCCGCTGGCTGGTCGCAACCCTTCGGGTTGCCTGGTCGCACGCTTCGCGTACCTTCCCTCCGCCTCGCGGGCGTCCTGGGATGCTTGGGCGAGCAGCCAGGATGCAGGGCCGAGCAGTGCGCGAAGCACACGACAGGCACGCACAGCGTGCGACCAGCCGTGACTGCGTGTCAACAAACTCCCAGACCGGGCAAGAGGGAGAAGAACCTCCCGACGATTCATTCGGCGGGAGGAAAGACAAAGTCAGCGCGAGCAGAAAAATCCCGCCCGCAGGCGAAACGTATTCCCCAAAAGTCCGCATGAAAACGATCGTATGTTATCGTTCGGCGACATGTGCGGCGAACGATACGCTGAAATAGGTACACGCATTCTGAATCGCGGCTGTCGCTGTGGCGGCAGCCGCGAAATGCTAGCGCCGCCGCACCAACACCTCCAGCGGCTGACGGGGGCGGGCGTCGGGCTCCTCCGCCGGGGTTCCCAGCGGCGTCAGTGCCACCGGCTCCTCATCGGGCAGCAGGCCAAAGAGCTTGCGCGCCGCCGCCGGCTGGAACGCGCCAATCCAGCAGGTGCCCAAGCCCTGGGCCGCCGCCGCCAGAATGACGTGATCGGCCACAATGGCCGCGTCCACATCGGCGTAGCTCTTGCCGTCGCCGCGCCGCCAGGCCACCCCAGGCTGGGCGGCCACGCACAGCACCAGCGGGGCCTGGGCCAGCCATGCCCCGCCATACACCTGGCGGAGCTCCTGCTCCCGCCCGGCGGTCTCCAGCACCACGATGCGCCAAGGTTGCAGGTTGCAGGCGGTCGGTGCCAGCTGGGCCGCCCGCAGCACCCGCTCCAGCTTATCCTCCGGCACGGGGTCGGTCTTGTAGGCCCGCACGCTGCGGCGGGCTTCCAGCACCTCAAAGAAGTCCATGTCCTCGCCTCCCGTTCGCTTTGCCCCCAGTATAGCGCGCGGCCCGCCCCAGGGCAATGCGTCAGCACCGCCGCACACCCCACCCGGCCCCGCCGCGCGAAGCGCCTGTGGGTGCGGGGCTTCGCCGGGGCACATGGTAATCACAATGTCTTTCCACCCCCGTTGCTCTTGTATGCAATGCGTTTTGGTGTCAAAATTCCTATATCTTGCAGATCGGTAGGAGTGAATCGAACTGCGGGATATTTCCGTAAAATCGCTGGTGAGCGCCTCTACCTTTCGCCTGTGAACGGCAACGGTGACGATGCTGAGAGCTACCTAAAATGGATGAACAATAAACCTGTGGCTATTCATTTCGGTCAATACAATCGTGTCGTTTCATCGAAAAGCGATTTGAAATGGATTTATGAGCCGGGGAGCGATATGCAACGTTATGCTATGGTGCTCCTTGACGGCGATGTGTTGATTGGTTCCATCAGCATACACAACATCGATCATCTCAGTCGAAATGCCTTTCTCGGCATTTTTATCGGTGAGGAGGAATATAGGAGCAAGGGCTACGGTGCTGAAGCCATTCGGTTGCTCCTTGAATATGGATTCAAAACACTAAATCTTCACAATATTATGCTCACCGTCCACGCGGATAATGACACAGGGATCGCTTGCTACAAAAAGGTTGGGTTCCGGGAGGTTGGGCGACTGCCTGAGTGGGTATTCAAAGAGGGGCAGTACATCGACAAAATCTACATGGGCATCCTGGCACGAGAGTTCTTGGGGGAAGGGTCGCTGCCTTGTAACCCCATGGCGTAAGCACAACAGGACTTCTCCGCCTGCTGGCAAGCCGGCCATTTTCGTGTTATGGAGCACCCTGTTCCTGGAGCAAGGAATTGAGTTTTCTGTCCGTCACCCACCTGTTCCTCGGCTGACAGTAGGATAGACTGCCTATTGCGCGCATTCCGGCAGGGTCCTGCCGGACCATATTCGCCAGCAAAGAGAAACACTTCTGAACTTCAGAAGTGTTTCTATGTGAGTCGTTCTCTGTGCCGCCCTCCCGGTGCGGGGTGTGTCAGCCGCGGGCGCTACTTGGCGGCATCAAAGAGCGCGGGCAGCAGGGAGGCCAAGGCTTTGCTCTGGTCGCTGGTGAGGTTCAGGCGCACATCGCCCGCCACCAGCGTGTTGGCATCCGCCAGCGAGAGTGCCAGCGTCGTGTTCCCGTTGGCATCGATGTAGCGGATGCTCCACAGCCAGCCCGCTGCCGGGGTCGCGGTTGCGTCCACGTTGCCGCGGGCGAAGCTCCAGCCCGCCAGCAGGTCGGTGAGCTGCTGCGTCTGGTCAGCGGTCAGCGTGTGCTTCTGCCCACCCTGGCCGTTGGTCAGCTCCGCCCCGTTCCCCTCCAGTGCAGCTGGGTTGAGCGTGACGGCGTCACCTGTGCTCACCAGGGCTGCGGTTTGGCCGTCGGTGGGCATCTTGCCCTCGGGCCCAACTTTGATGGCGTCGGGGGGCAGCGTGGCGATGACGGGGCTGATGGGCAGGGGCGTGGT
>JAEWRW010000057.1 GCA_023398815.1 Bacillota bacterium | reverse complement strand
TCGGATTGCGCAGAGGATTTTCTTGTCCTGCAAGGCGGAGGAAGGAGCTTATGCCACAGGGCATAGGCGACGAATGACAACGCGGCAGGGCGAGAAAAGACCAAGCAAGACGGCCGCTGGCTTTGTGCGGTGTTGCCCTAAGCCCGGGGGGAGTGGCGGCAGCCCTTCCCCGGGGCAGGGGGCTTGCTCGCCTAGCGCCATGTGGCGGCAAGCAGTGGGTATTGCCAGGGTGGAGGTGAGACAGAGTGTTTACATATCAAAAGCGGATGGAAAGGGCTTATGAGTCGGCACCTGTTTTGAAGGTGGACGACAGCTCCAGAATCGTTCTGATGAGTGACTGCCACCGGGGCTGCGGCAACCTCGCCGATAATTTCGGGAAGAATCAGACGGTCTTCTACACCGCGCTGAAAGCCTACAACTGGCGGGGCTACACCTACATTGAGCTGGGTGACGGCGATGAACTGTGGGAGAACAGACGCATCTCTGAGATCACGGCGGTGCATGGCGATGTCTTTCGGCTGCTTGCAAAGTTCTACAACGATCAAAGGCTGTGGCTGCTTTACGGGAACCACGACATGGAGAAGAAGTGCAATCCCTCACTGCTCCACACCTATTGCGAAACGATGACCTATCAATGCGTCCCACTGTTCCCGGGCGTCAAGGCCCATGAGAGCCTTGTGCTGCGATATGAACCGGCTGGTAAGGATCTCCTGCTGCTGCATGGCCACCAGGTTGACTTCCTCAATGACACGCTCTGGCGGTTGGCCCGCTTTCTCGTGCGCTACGTCTGGCGGCAGCTGGAGCTTGTCGGCTTCGACAACCCAACGAGTGCGGCCAAAAACAATCAGGTGCAAATGAAGAGCGAAAGGCGGCTGATGCAATGGGCGCAGGAAAGGGACATACCGGTGATCGCTGGCCATACACACCGGCCTGTTTTACCGGAACCGGGAGCCGGTAAGTATTTCAACGACGGCAGCTGCGTACACCTATGGAACATTACGGCCATTGAGATTGTTCGGGGGGAGATCTGCCTGGTGAAATGGGGGCAAAAGACGAGGGACGATGGCACCGTCTACGTTGGCCGGGACATCATTGCCGGCCCTTATCGCTTGGCGGATTATTTTAGCTCTGTATCCTTGGATGAGAAAGCTACAAACGAAAGCTGATACTTAACTAAGTCCTGTTGATACATCTGACTGGTGGGCATCGTTGTGCAATTCTGACCTTTGGGCGAAGCATGTGGAAAAGGGCTTATACTCCTTCGGGCAAGTATTGCGTCATATACGGGGTAATCGCTCATTTTATCCTCCTTACGGCGGTTCATCGCCGCCCATTCATAACGTATTGTATCGTCGAGGCCTGTAGAATACAATCGCAAAAGAATATAATTGCGACCTTATGGGTTATGTTCATGGCTAATAAAATGCACCTTGCGATCAAGCTCGAATTGCAAAATAAGAACGCTAATATTGACACATACCGTATCAATATTAGCGTTCTTATCTGGTCGAGGTGATAGGATTTGAACCTACGACCTCTGCGTCCCGAACGCAGCGCTCTACCAAACTGAGCCACACCTCGAGAATGGAGCCAATAAAGGGATTCGAACCCTTGACCTGCGGTTTACGAAACCGCTGCTCTGCCAGCTGAGCTATATTGGCGCGTTTCGTGCCAAAAGAGTATAGCATAGGAAAAACCGTTCTGTCCACACCAATTTTTCGTGTAGGGGTACCGCTTCCCCTGTGTGGGAGGGGCCTGCCGCCGGGGCGGCCGGGTATTGGATTTGCCGTGGGAATCCATTATAATCACAGGGAAGTGTTGGAAAAAGGTGAACGATGGACATCAATTGGTACCCAGGACACATGGCCAAAGCCCGCCGCCTGATGCAGGAAAGCCTCAAGGCGGTGGACTTTGTCATAGAGGTGGTGGACGCGCGCATTCCGCGGGCGTCACGCAACCCTGACTTCGACGACCTCTTTGCACACAAGGCACGCGTGCTGGTGCTCAACAAGGCCGACCTGGCCGACCCGGCCGCCACCCGGCAATGGATGGATTGGCACCGCGGGCGGGGCCTGGCGGCGGTGGAGTTTGTGGCCACCGAGCGGCGGGGCAGGGATGCCCTGCTGCGGCGAATGGAGGAAGCCACTGCCGAGGGGGTGGAGCGCATGGCCAAGCGCGGCGCGCGCAAGACCGTGCGTGCCATTGTGGCTGGCATCCCTAACGTCGGCAAGTCGGCGCTCATCAACGCCCTGGCCGGCAGCGCGGCAGCCCGCACCGGCAACCGCCCCGGCGTCACGCGGGGCAAGCAGCTCATCCGCATCACGCCGTGGATGGAGCTGATGGACACCCCCGGTGTGCTGTGGCCCAAGCTCGACGACCCCCAGGGCGCGTTGAACCTGGCGTTCACCGGCGCCATCAAGGAAGAGATCATGGACCCCTACAAGCTGGCGCTGGAGTTGATTACCACCCTGCTGGAACTCTACCCGCTGGCGCTCGTCGAACGGTATAAGCTGGAGGGGCCGGGGGCCACCCCGGCCCATACCATTGTGGATATCTGCCGGCGGCGCGGATTCCTGCTGGCCGGTGGGGAGCCGGACGAGGAACGGGCTGCCCGCATGCTCCTCAATGAATTGCAGGCGGGCAAGCTGGGGCGGCTGACGCTGGAAAGGCCAGGGGATGAACAACAACCTTTTGAACTATGACCGGGAGCTGACCGAGGCCTCGGGCTTGGCGCTGGCCGGCATGGATGAGGCTGGCCGCGGCCCGCTGGCCGGGCCGGTCTGTGCGGCCTGCGTCATGCTCCCGCTGGGGAACCCCATTGAGGGGATCAACGACTCCAAGAAGGTCAGCGAGAAGCGCCGGGAGGCGCTCTATGAGCGCATCCGTGCCGAAGCGATGGCCGTAGGCGTGGGCCTTGCCAGCCGCGAGGAGATCGACCGCCTGAACATCCGCCGGGCGACCCACCTGGCCATGAAACGCGCGTATGAGAGTATGGCAGGTACGCCGGGAGTGGTGCTCATCGATGGGCTGGACGCCATCCAACTCACCGTGCCCAGCCGGGCGGTGGTGCGCGGCGATGGCACCAGCTACCACGTCGCGGCGGCGTCCATCGTGGCCAAGGTGACCAGGGATCGCCTGCTGCGGGGGATGGAGGAGCAGTACCCGGGCTATGGCTTTGCCAAGCACAAGGGATACGGCACCGAGGAACACCTGCAGGCGCTGCGCCTTCTGGGGCCTTGCCCCGAGCATCGGCTGAGCTTCCTTGGCAACATCCTGGGGCCGACGCGACGGGAGAAGGGCCGCTTTGGCGAGGACACGGCGGAGAAGCTGCTGCTGGCCGAGGGATACGAGGTGCTGGCACGCAACTGCCGCACCGAACACGGAGAACTGGACATCGTGGCGCTGGACAGTGGTGTGCTGACGTTCGTGGAGGTCAAGTACCGCAGCGATGCCCGCCATGGCCTGCCGAGGGAGGCTGTGACACGCCACAAGCGTCAGCATCTGACCCTGGCGGCGCAGGAATATATGTTGGCATCCGGCCGGACGGGGTTGCCCTGCCGGTTTGACGTGGTGGAGCTCACCGATGGGCGGGGGGATTGCCAGGTGACATTGCTCAAGGACGCATTTGCGACTGAGGAGGTCGACGGGATCGTATGAACCAAATGTCAAGGAAGCTACTGGGCGCGGCGGCAGCGATACTGGTGGCGGCGGCGGTGCTGGTGGCACTGCTGACGCTGTCGCCGTCATTGACGCAGGCGGCCCATGCCGAGGACGCCAACCTGCTGACCAACGGCAGCTTTGAGAGCAACGATGGCTTGCAGCCCGACGACTGGGACAGCGACAGCTGGGATCAGGAAGAGGGCTTTTCTTCGTTCTATCTTGACCCCGCCGCCGGCGTTGGTGGCAGCGCCGCCGTCGCGGTGGAGAACACCGAGGAGAACGACGCCCGCTACGCCCAGGAGGTCACGGTAAAGGAGAACGCCCTTTACAAGCTCTCGGGCTTCGTCAAGGTGGAGGGCGCCGAGGGCGACTGGGGTGCCAACCTTTCATTTGGCAACACCTTCGTGCATACCGAGCCTCTCCTTGATACCGAAGGCCAGTGGCAGTATGTGGAGGCCTACGGCCGCACGGTGGCGGGGCAGACGACGCTGACCATCTACGCCCGGTTGGGCGGGTATGGTGCCCTCAGCCATGGCCTGGCGCTCTTTGATGACGTCAAGTTGGAGGAAGTGGAGGCGGTGCCCGCCGGCTCCACCGAGCAGAGCCTGGCCACCAGCCAGAGCGGCGGCGGCTCCACCGCCACCAACGACGAGAACAAGCATTTCTCCATCATCATGCTCATCTCCATTGCCTTTGCCGCCGGCCTCCTGCTGGCCCTGCGCCGCATGGGCAAAACCGAGCCGGGGTTGGAGCGTTCCAGTGCGCCTTCCCAGCTCATCAGCCTGGGCCTGCTGGCGCTGGCCATCCGTGTGGCGCTGGCGCTGGGCATCAGTGGTTACCCCAACGACATCGGCTGCTGGCTGGGATGGTCCAGCGAGGTCGCCAACAACGGCCTCTTTGGCATCTACACCAGCGGCATCTTCATCGATTACCCGCCGGGTTATCTCTATGTGCTCTACGTCATTGGCTGGGTCAATAAGCTCATCACCAGCGAGCAGGTGCAGGTGCTGATGGTGAAGCTCCCGGCCATTGCGGCGGACATTGCGACGGCGTGGATCCTGTATCGCATGGCGCGCCGCCGCCTGGGCGAGCGGGAGGCCCTCTTCATTGGGCTCCTTTACGCCTTCAACCCCATGGTCATTCTCGACTCCTCGGCCTGGGGGCAGATCGACAGCATCCTGGCGCTACTGGCGGTGGCGTGCTTCTGGCAGGTGTACCGCAGCCGCATGTGGCAGGCGGCGGTCATCTATGGCATTGGGCTGCTGGTGAAGCCACAGATGCTGCTCTTTGCGCCGGTCATGCTGGGGGCGCTCATTGTGGCCAGCCGCAACGTGGGCGGCACGCGCAACGCCGTCCTCCTGTGGGGCAAGACCCTGGGCGCGGGGCTGCTGGCGGTGTTGCTGCCAGCGCTGCCGTTCTGGGTTGCCAGCGGCGATCCGCTGTGGCTCTATGATCTCTACACCGGTACGCTGGATACCTACTCCTACGCGTCGGTCAACGCCTGCAACCTGCTGGCGTTCTTCGGTGGCAACTGGGTTAACGACAGCCAGAAGCTGCTGTTCCTGCCCTATTGGTTCTGGGGGTACCTGGGCATGGCCTTGGTGGCCGGCCTGACGCTGTGGCTCATGGTCTTCCGCGAGCGCACCAACCGGCGCATCTTCCTGTGGGCGGCGCTCTTGGTGGCGGGCATGTTCGTGATGGGCCTGCGGATGCACGAGCGGTACATGTTCCCGGCGCTGGCGCTGCTGCTGGTCTACTACGTGCTGGAGCGGGATCGCCGGGCGCTCTATCTCTTCGGCGCGTTCTCGCTGACCCAGTTCCTGAACGCGGCCATGGTGCTCGATAACCTGCACATGCCCACCGACGTGCAGCGCAGCGGCGACTTTCTAGCCGTGGCCGACCCGATGACCAACGCCTTCTGGGTGCTGTTCATCGCGCTGGGCATGGCGGCAGCCTTTGCATACCTCGTCTACATGGGCATCAACGCCCACCGGCCCCTTATTGCGCTGGGCGCGGCGGCCGAGCCCGACGCCCAGACCCAGTCCGAGCGGGTGGAGGAGAGCCTGCGCCGCGACCCGGCCCATGGCCGCATCCGCCTGGTGCGCAAGGATTGGCTTCTCATGGGTGGGCTCACGCTGATCTATGCCATCGTGGCGCTGCTGTACCTGGGCGACACCAAGCTGCCCCAGACCTTCTGGCATGGCAAGAACACCGGCCAGAGCGTGACGATCGACCTGGGTGACAACTATTCGGTGGGGCAGATCTGGCACATCGATAGCCTGACCAAGGGCAATTTTGAGGTGTCCACCTCCGAGGACGGGGAGACCTGGACGGATCAGATCCTCATCTGGCACAAGGCGGACGCCGCCGGCGAGGAGGATGCCGACGACGACCTGGGCATCTACAAGTGGACGATCAACGACGTGGACTTCAGCGCGCGGTATGTGCGGCTCACGGTGACAACGCCGCCGGTGCGCCTGCTGGAGATCGTCTTCAAGGACATGGACGGCAACCAAATTGCCCCGGCAGGCATTGTGGAGGAAAGCACCGGCGGCATCGCCGAGGGGGAGAAGCTCATCGATGAGCAGGAGCTGACGCCCACCCGCCCGAGCTTTATGAACAGCACCTACTTTGATGAGATTTACCACGCCCGCACGGGGTGGGAGTTTACCCAGGGCAACATCGTCCCCTACGAGAACACCCACCCACCGCTGGGCAAGGACCTCATCGCCCTAGGCATTGAGATCTTCGGCATGACGCCCTTTGGCTGGCGCATCATGGGCACGCTGGTGGGTATCCTCATGGTGCCGGCGATGTACCTCTTCGGCATGGTACTCTTCCGCCGCACGCGGTACGCGTTCCTGACGTCGTTCCTCTTCACGTTCGACTTCATGCACTTCGTGCAGACGCGCATCGCCACCATTGACTCCTACGCGGTGTTGTTCATCATCCTCATGTATCTCTTCATGTTCCTCTACCTGCGGCGCAACTTCAACAGCCAGTCGCTGCGCTCCACGCTCCCGCCCTTGGCACTGTCGGGGGTCATGTTTGGGCTGGGCGCGGCCAGCAAGTGGATCTGCATCTACGCGGGCGGCGGGCTGGCGGTGCTGCTGTTCTACAGCCTCTACCGCCGCTGGCGGGAGTACGACGCGGTGGCCCGGGGTGAGGCCCTGGTGGGGGAGGACGACGAACCCCTGGCCCACGTGGTGGCCGAGGGCTTCTGGAAGAAGGTCGCTGTGACCCTGCTGTGGTGCGTGCTCTTCTTCCTCGTCGTGCCCGCGCTCATCTACTGCGCGTCCTACCTGCCCTTCAACCAGGGCAGTGGCGACATGTGGGACTTCAAGTACATGTGGAACAACCAGTCCAGCATGTTCAACTACCACACGAACCTGGTGGACAGCCATCCGTTCCGTTCGCCTTGGTACCAGTGGCCGCTGATGCTCAAACCCATGTGGTTCTACAAGGCCGACTACCTGCCCGATGGCACGATGGGCTCCATCGCCACCTTTGGCAACCCGGCGGTGTGGTGGGCCGGCGCGGCGGCGCTGGTGTGGCTGGGTGTGCGCCTCTTCCGCGGCAAGAAGTTCCAGAAGGCCGAGGCCTTCCTACTGCTGGGGATGCTCTCCCAGTTTCTGCCATGGGTGCTGGTGCCCCGCTCCATGTTCATCTATCACTACTTCGCCTCGGTGCCCTTCTTCGTGGCGGCCATCGTGCTCTACATCCGCCAGTGGGAGACTGAACACCCCGGGCAGGAGCGCAAGGTATTGATCTACATGGCCGTCGTGCTGGGGTTGTTCGCGTTCTTCTACCCGGTGCTGTCAGGCCTGCCCATTCCCTCGTGGTATGGGTCGCTGCTCAAATGGATGCCGACCTGGTACTTCACTTACTAGAGCCTGTTCGTGAACATGCCCTAACAAAGGAGCGTTTGTATGTCGTATCGCAATCCGGTCATCCCCGGCTTCCACCCCGACCCCAGCGTCTGCCGTGTGGGGGAGGAGTACTACCTTGTCACCAGTACGTTTGAGTACTTCCCCGGGGTGCCGGTCTTCCACAGCCGCGACCTCGTGCATTGGGAGCTCATCGGCCACTGCCTGACCCGCGCGAGCCAACTGCCGCTGGAGGGGTGCCGGCCGTCGGGTGGCATCTACGCCCCCACGCTGCGCCACCACAACGGCACGTTCTATATGATTACAACGAACGTCAGCGGGGCGGGTAACTTCATCGTGATGGCCAAGGACCCCAGAGGCCCCTGGAGTGAACCGCTACCGGTGGCGCAGGGCGGCATCGATCCCTCGCTGTTCTTTGATGATGATGGGAAGGTGTATCTGCAGAGCAACGCCGAGGTCGATGGTAAAATTGGCATCGCCCAGGCGGAGATCGACCCCGACACCGGGCGGCTGCTGACCGAATCCCGACACATTTGGCCGGGCACCGGCGGGCGCCACCCCGAAGCGCCACACCTTTACAAGGTGGATGGCACCTATTACCTGATGATTGCCGAGGGCGGCACCGAATACGGCCACATGGAGACCATCGCCCGCAGCGATTCGCCCTGGGGGCCTTTCGAGCTTTGTCCCCACAACCCGATCCTGTCCCACCGCAACCAGGGCCACAGCGAAATTCAGGGCACGGGCCATGCCGACCTCATCGAAGCCCACGACGGCAGCTGGTGGCTGGTGTTCCTGGCCTTCCGCCAGACCAAGCCCATGTTCCACAACCTAGGGAGGGAGACGTTCCTGACCCCGGTGCGCTGGCAGGATGGGTGGCCCATCGTCAACGAGGGGAAGGCCATTACCCGGCTGATGGACGTGCCCACGCTGCCGGCCGTGCCGGTGGCCGCGTCGCCGGCTCGCGATGAATTCGCCGGCAAGGCGCTGTTGCCGGTGTGGAACCACCTGCGCAACCCGGAGATGGACAACTACAACCTGACGGCTCGGCCCGGCTGGTTACGCCTCACCGGCACAGCCGCCACGTTGGACGAGGCGGCGTCCCCGACCTTCGTGGGCCGCCGGCAGCAGCACATGGCCTTCACGGCCTCCACGCTCCTGCAGTTTGACCCAGCCGAGGAAGGGCAGGAAGCGGGGCTCACCGTCTTCTACGACAACACCCACCATTACGACATCGCCGTGGCCATGCAGGATGGCGAGCGGAAGATCATCCTCAACAAGGTCGTGGGGGACATCAGCATTGTGGACAACGCCATCGACTACGATGGCGGGGCAGTGGTGCTGACGGTCACCGCCGACCGGGAGCGCTACGCGTTCTCCTTCTCCGCCGGCGGCGTCACCCTCAATTTGGGTAGCGGCAGCACGGTGTTTCTGACCTCCGAAGCTTGCGGCGTCAGCTTCACCGGCGTATACGTGGGGCTCTATTGCACCGGCAACGGCGAGTCCTGTGCCGCCCCGGCCTTCTTTGACTGGTTTGAGTACAAACCCCTGGAAGAATAGATTCGCCATCGCAGCGCCGCCCGACAGTTTCGTCGGGCGGTTTTTGCTGTGCAGCTGTGGCTGGCACTGGGTTGGCAGGGCACGAGGTCCCTTCCTCCGGCAGGTATCGTGCGGGTTCGACCCGATCGTTTGTCAATTGAACCATTCGTTTGAGGGTTTTGGACGTTGCTTCGTGCATTTTATGGCGTTGTGTGTATAATGAAACATACAAAGGTATGCAGAGGTGGATATGCTCGCAAGGGTTTGGAGCCTGGGCCTGAGTGGTATCGACGGCTACCCCGTACACATCGAGGCGGATGTGGTTGGGGGCCTGCCGACGGTGGACATCGTGGGCTTGCCGGATGCCGCTGTGAAAGAGAGCAAGGAGCGGGTGCGCACGGCGCTGCGCAACGCCGGGTATGAGTTCCCGCCGGGGAGGGTGACGATCAACCTGGCCCCGGCCGATGTGCGCAAGGAAGGGCCGATCTATGACCTGCCCATTGCGCTGGGCATTCTGACAGCCTGCGGCCACCTGCCGCAGGAGCTGCTGGAGGGCATGGCCTTCCTGGGGGAGCTGAGCCTCAATGGCGAGGTGCGTGGGGTGCGCGGGGCGCTGCCCATGGTGCTGGCCGCGCGGGAGGCCGGTCGGGCTGCCGTCGCCCTGCCCGAGGCCAACGCCAGGGAGTGCGCCTGTGTGGAGGGCATCGACATCCTGCCCGTGCGCGGCCTGCGGGAGCTGGTGCTGGCGCTGCACCGTCCCGAGCGGCCCTACCAACCCCGTGAGCCATGGGCGATGGCGGGGGCCATGCCGGAGGACGCCGACCACGACCTGGCCCGCATCCGGGGGCAGTATGGCGCCAAGCGGGCGCTGGAGGTGGCTGCCGCCGGGTCGCACAACGTCTTATTCATCGGGCCGCCCGGCTCGGGCAAGAGCATGCTGGCCCGGGCACTGCCCACCATTCTGCCTGACCTCACCTTTGAGGAGGCGCTGGAAGTCACCAAGCTCTATTCCGTGAGCGGGGAGACCGAACGCGTGCGGGAGGGGCTCATCCGCCGCCGCCAGGTGCGCGCACCCCACCATACCTCCACCACAGTGGCCATGGCCGGCGGCGGCACCCCGGTGCGGCCGGGGGACATGAGCCTGGCCCACTGCGGCGTGCTATTCCTCGATGAGTTGCCGGAGTTCAACCGCAACACGCTGGAAGCGCTGCGCCAGCCGCTGGAGGATGGGCACATTACCATCGCCCGGGCCGCCGGCAGCGCTACCTTCCCGGCCCGGTTTATGCTGGTGGCTGCCATGAACCCCTGCCCCTGCGGCTACTATGGTTCCACCGTGCGCCAGTGCCGCTGCAGCCGCTCTCAGATCGCCTCCTACCTCGGGCGCATCAGCGGCCCGCTGCTCGACAGAAGCGGACACACAAGGAAACTTTTTTGCAGAAAACAATCCATGTGCTTACACTAAGTATTCCATACGAATACTCTGGATCAAGGGTGGCCGGTCAGTATACGACACATGTCTATATTACCCTATAGTATACAGAGCCAATAATATCGTAAACAACAAGAGCCTCTATTAAGAGGCTCTTGTTCTATAGAGAAAGGATGGATGAGATGAAAACCTGTAAAGTGATTGCCGTTGCCAACCAAAAAGGTGGTGTTGGCAAAACCACCACAACGGGAGCTTTGGGCGTAGGTTTGGCACGTGAAGGGAACCGGGTATTACTTATTGATCTGGACGCCCAAGCTAACCTGACCATGAGCCTGGGGTACCAGAACCCCGACGAGCTTCCTGTTACCATTACGGATTATCTGGGTATGGTTATAGAGGATAGAGATGCATCCACACTGAATGGTATTCTCGCTCTTCCCTCCGGGGTTTCCCTGATCCCGTCGAACATCCAGCTTTCGGGCCTGGAGACCGCACTGGTTAATACCATGAGTCGGGAAAGCGTATTCCGCGCCTGTGTCCAGGATTTGCGACCGTTGTATGACTACATCCTCATTGATTGCAGTCCTAGCCTTGGGATGCTCACCATCAACGCGCTGACCGCCAGCGACAGCGTACTGATTCCTGTTCAAGCACATTTCTTTCCAGCAAAGGGGCTGGAACTGCTTCTTTCCACCGTTCGCAAGGTGCGACGGCAGATGAATCCTTCGCTCCAAGTGGAAGGCATCCTGTTGACCATGATGGACTACCGTTCGACATTCGTGCGAGATATGGCTGTCACGTTACGTGACACCTACGGCAGCATTCGGGTGTTTCAGACAGAAATCCCCGCCTCGGTTCGAGCGGTGGAAACCGGAGCTCAGGGCTTGGCCATTTACGATTATGACCCCAAGGGCAAGGTTGCTCAGGCATATATGGCCCTGGCAAAGGAGATGCTGGCTCTCCAGCGGCAGGAACCCATGAAGCGGCCGACTGATCGGGAGCGTTAAGCAAGTGCTGGCCATATCAGCATCGATACCATTCAGTATTGTATAAGGAGGATTAACGGTGGCTGAACGTGCAAAAGCAGGAGATATCAAGCTCAGGACTTACGACGATCTGTTTACCCCAACTGACCCGGATGTTGAGGTGACACAGCGAATCTCACTCAGCGAACTATATGACTTCCCTAATCATCCCTTCAAGGAATACCCGCCAGCCAAGATGGACGACATGGTGGCTAGTATCCTCGACCATGGCGTGACAAACCCTATCCGCATCCGTCCCCGCGCCGAGGGTGGTTATGAAATCATCTCCGGTCACAACCGAGTCAGAGCATGCCGAAAGGCCATGTTGACCGACATCAAGGCCTTTGTTAGTGATCTGAGCGACGCAGAAGCCACCATTATCATGGTGGACGACAACCTGCAAAACCGCGAAACCATACTTCCTAGTGAGAAAGCATTCTCCTACAAGATGAAGTATGAGGCCCTGAAAAGCCAGGGAAAGCGGACAGATTTAACTTGTGGCCAAAATGACCACAAGTTGACAGGGATGAAATCACGCGATGTTTTGGCGCAAAGCAACCGGGAATCTGCAAAGCAAGTCGAACGCTATATCCGCCTTACCTACCTCACTCCCGACCTGTTGGACAGGGTGGATGGGGATCAACTGGGCCTTGTTTCTGCTGTCTCCCTCTCCTATTTACCAGAGCAAGAGCAGGAGCTGGTCAAGGAGATTATGGACAGAGAAGCGGTTACGCCATCTGTTTCACAAGCTAATGAGCTCCGCCGACTGAGCAAAGAAGCGGAGCTAAACTGGAAAACCGTCCATGCTCTGCTCACGATAGAGAAGCCTCAACAGCGCCAACTCGTTCTCAAGAGCGACAAAATCAGCCGCTATATTCCCAAGGATTTCACCACCGAACAGACCACAGAGCTCATTGAAAAGCTGCTGGAGCACTGGTACCGCAGCCGGAATCACGAGAAAGAAGCCCGTTGAAACCGGTCGGGAACGTCCAAGTTACACCACAAAGCAGATAAAATCACTCACACGACACCCGTCTTTGGGGTGTTTTTTTGTTGTCTGGAATCAAAAATTCGGACTGAAAATCACCCGATTCCCTGCCCAAAACCCCACATTTTGGCCGCTTTTCGGCCGTTTTTTTGTGTTTTCACCCCTCCCTCCACCCACCCCGTTAAAATATACCGGCTGGGAAGGGAAGATAGCGCTAAAACCGGCTGTAGCAGAAAACCCAACACAAGGAGGTTTCCCACATGAAACTCTTTCACAACAAGACCGTGATCGGCATCCTGTGCATCGCACTGGGATTGCTCGTCGCGCTCGTCCTCAGCCCTCTGCTCACTTCACCAGCCGGTTCCCCCCAGGTCAAGGCGCTGCGGCTCAAGCAGAACGTGGATGCCGGAACACTGCTCACCGCTCAACAGGTGGAGTCCACCACGGTCAGCAAGGACAGCCTGCCCAAGGACGCCCTGACCGACGCCGCCCAACTGGAAGGTAGGATGGCTGCCAGCCGGTTGTACGTCGGTGACCTGCTGACCGAAGCCAAGACCACAACCGCTGCGGTTGGAGAGGACAAGCTGGCCGCCGCGGCTGCCAAGGGCCTGCAGGTGGTCACCGTCACACTGCCCACTCTGGCATCCAGCGTGGCTGGGCAGATCGAGCCCGGCGACATCGTAGCCGTCCTCTCTGGTGCACCGAGTGAGGACAGCACCAAGGTCGGAACGCTGGGTGCCCAGCCTGCCGCATCGACGACCACAACAACCAGCAGCCCCACCCCCACAGCAACGGCCACCCCGGCACCCACCGCCACGGAGGCGGAAAACCCGCTGGCCATCATCGAGGTCTGCGCAGTCGCTGCATCGGATGGCTCAGAGCCGCAGGTGTTGGCCATGCCCGGTGATGAGGACAACCGCTTGCCCGCCGTGGTGTCGCTCTACGCCACCGCCGAGCAAGCCCAGGCACTGGTGGAGCTGGATCGTGCCGGTGGCTTGCACCTGGTGCTGGTGGCCCGCCATGCTGACGCCGCCGGAGTGCTCTCGGATGACCGCCGGGTGCTGACCGGGGAGGTGGCGAGATGATCGTCGCCATATGGGGAAGGGATGGAACCGGCAAGAGCACATTGGCCGACGCGCTGGCTCAGCGGCTGACGAATGGTAGCCGTTCACTGGTCGCCCTCATCGACACTGATCTGACCCAGCCGACTCTACCGGTGCGGCTGCCCCTGGTCTCCCATCCCCCGGAGGCGTCGCTGGGCCGGGTGCTGTCCGGCGTGGGGACACAGGAGCCCGCACTGTACCTACGGCAGCATCCCAAGGTGGGCACGTTGTTCGTGGCCGGCCTTGCTGCCGGTGACGACCTGCTGGCCTACGAGCTGGGGTTGTCGGCCCACGAGGCTGCCGGACGATTCGTGGCCAGCCTCAGCCATGTGGATCACATCGTGCTGGACGTGTCCGGTCAGCGCACCGACCCGTTCCTCATGGTGGCACTGCAGATGGCCGACACCCTGCTGCTGCCCTTCGCCGCCGACCCGCAAGGCGTGTGCTGGTGGGAAGCGGTGCAGCCGCTGCTGGAGCGCACCAACGCTACGGCCAAGGTGCTTCCGGTGCTGTCCCGGGTGCGGCCGTACCAGGATGTGGACGCCACGCTCAAAGCGTCGGGGCTCTGGCCCAGCAAGGCCACCATTCCGGTGCTGCCCTACAGCCGTGAGATCGACGCCCTGCACACCGGTGGCGAGACGACCATCCAAAGCACTGGCAATGGGCGAGCATGGAACCGGCTGGTGAATGAACTGCATCGGAAGCTGACAACCAACGGAGGTGAAACATCGTGAGTGATACCCTGCGCAGCCTGGCCTACGAACGCCAGGCACAGCAGAATGATCCCCAGCCTGCCATTGAGCACAACGGCTACGACGAAATGCTGGAGAAGGTGCGCAAGCACATCAGCGAGGAACACGCCGAAGAGCTGGCGGCCGCGCTCTCTGACAGCCAGAGCTCCCAGACCCTACACCAGCAGATCACCGACTTCGTCGCCCGCAAACACCTGTATCTGCCTGGCCTCAGCCTGGATGAGCTGGCCAACCGCATTTACGGCGACATGGCCGGATTTGGTTTCCTCGACCGCTACATCCACGACCCGGAGATTGAGGAGGTCAACGGCAATGCCTGGAACGACATCGAGGTTGTCACGGCAGACGGCATGCGGAAGCTGGACGAGCGCTTTGCCGACCCACGCCGTGCCGTGGACACCATCCGCAAGATGGCCCGGCTGGGCGGCCTCATTCTGGACAACACCAGCCCGGTTGTGGACAGCTACCTGACCCGCGGGGTACGCATCTCTGCCATGATCCCGCCACTGGTCGATTCTGACGTCGGTGCGGTGTTCAGCCTGCGCCGCCAGCGGCTGGCCAAGGTTGATCGGGAGCAGCTGCTGCGCTGGCAAACCGCGTCGCCGGAAATGCTCGACTTCCTGGCGCTCTGCGTCAACTACGGTGTGTCGGTGGGCTTCGCAGGCAAGACATCCAGCGGAAAAACCACCAACATATCGTGGCTGCTGGGTGAGATCTGCAACGACAAGCGCATCTTCTCCATTGAGGAGACGCGGGAGCTTGACCTGGTGCAGACCGATGAGACTGGCAAGGTGCAGAACCGCATCATCCAGATGTGCACCCGCCAGTCGGGTGTGGAAGGTGCTGACGTGGACTTCACCAAGGCCTTGCGGCATGCGCTGCGGTTTCACCCGGACGTGATCGTACCGGCGGAAATGCGCGGTAAGGAGGCCATGGTCGCCCAGGAAGCGGCCCGCACCGGGCATACGGTGGTGACGAGCCTGCATGCTAACTCAGCGGAAAAAGCCTACGGCCGCATCCTCACCATGTGCCAGATGGCCGAAACGCCCATCCCCAGCCACATTCTGCTGGGGCTCATCGTCGAGGCGTTCCCTATCATGGTGTTCTGCAAGCAGCTGCCGGACAGCAGCCGACGCATGCAGGAAATCGTAGAAGCTACCGGGAGCTGGGAAGGCAAAGTGGAGGTGAACACGATCTTCCGATGGACAGGCACAGCCTATGAGATGGTCGGCGGCATTTCGACCGAGCTGGCTGATACGCTGCTGGAGAACGACGCGCCGGTGGAACGTCTGGAGAAACTACTTGCCGCGCCGAAGCCAACGGCGGGAAGGAGGCAGAGATGATCGCCTGGCTTTCCTCATTTGTTGAACCAGATCCATCGGTTACAGCTTTACTTATTCTGTGTCCCTGGATTGCGCTGGTGTTTGTCATTTTGATTGGCCAATCCATTGCGAGCTTCTTCTCATCGATGGCCATAAGGGTTGGCGAAATCGTGACAGACATCATTACGGTCACTCTGGTGCTGATTTTCTTTTGCATGCCTTTTGCGACATTCTTTAATTCTCTTTCGGGCGCTTATGACGGCGACCCTGCAAAGCACACCGAGACAACGGAGATGGTGCTGTGGCCACAGGGTGAGGAATCCACATCACGTTTCTACGTCTACCCAGAGTTCGACAGAGACACCTTGTTCTACCGCCTTCGTGTTCAAGGAAAGAACGGAATGCAGGAAATGCTGCTATCAGAGGAGGACACCTACCTCACCCAGACCAATGCATCACTCGCTCAACTCACCACGCAGTACGTGACCTACCCAAACCGTGGATTACTCTCTTCCTTAACGGATCGGAAGTACAACATCAGGTATTACGTGGCCGTCCCAACCGGAACGATTGCATCCATACCTCTCGACGATACGCAATAAGGCAAGAAGGAGCATAACGATGACACTCAAACTCATATCGGCCCTGCTGCTTACAGTGGGGCTTTTTCTGTTGCTCCGGGTACCACCGGGTGAGGTGTTTCGGCCACTGCTGGAACGATACCGGCACCGGGAGCGTATCCGCAAGCTGACCGGCAAGCGGCCTCACTGGCTGCAGCGGCAGATCACAGCCGCTGGGCACATGCTGGAAGGGGCCGGCATGGCCGGACAGACAAAGAGGTACGCCGTTGCGTCGGCGGGCTTGGGTAGTGCAGGTCTGCTCATTGGCCTGGCACTCAACAACCCACTGGCCGCCGCGGTACTGGCCGGTGGGCATGCCCTGCTGCCCCTGGCCGCCATTGCCATGCGCACTGGGGACTACAACCGAGCACTGACAGCCAAGATGGAGACCACCATGAGCATCCTCACCAACGCCTATGTACAAGGTGGTGACTTTCTGGATGCTGTGGCCGACAACCTTTCCCTACTCCCGACCCCAATGGACGAGATCTTTACTCACTTCATGGTCGAGGCCCAGTTCATTAACTCGTCAGTGGAACGGGCACTCAATCTACTTCGCGACCGGATGGATAACCGTTACTGGCGCGACTGGTGCAGCGTCCTCATCCAATGCCAGGATGACCGGCAGCTCCGCTTTGCGCTGCCTGGCATCGTGGAGCGGTTGGGCGAGACCAATCGTATCCAGATGGAAGCGGACACTCTGCTTCGACAGCATTTTGGTGACTACATTCTGACGGTGGTCATTGTGCTGGGTTGCATCCCGCTCATGGCGCTTCTCATGCCCGACTGGTACGCCGCACTCATGACCACCGTGGTCGGCAAGATCACGGTAGCTGTGGTGTTGGCGGCGGTACTGGGGACGGCACTGTGGGTGGCTGCGCTGCACAGGCCGCTGGAGCAGGAGCGTGAACGAAAATGAAGCGTATTGACTGGTTGCAGGGGTTGTCCGTTGAGAGCATGGCCCACCTGATTGTTCACCATGGAGTGACGGACGCTTTTTGCGACAACAGCTGCGACGATATGACCTGCCCTCACCCGGTAGAATGCGGCCGGCAGTGGTTGGAGACGGACGAACCCATGTGTCGCGTCTGCGGTTGCACTGACCTGCACGGTTGCCCGGAAGGGTGTTGGTGGGTGGAAGAGGATCTATGCAGTTCCTGTACTCAACCGAAGGAGGAATCCGAATGAAACACACCGTGACCCTGTATCTGGCCGCGACCCGTACCAACGGTCGTTACTTCACTCTGGATGCCGCCGATGTGTCCGACACCGATTGGCGTGGCGGCGCACGCCTCTACGAGTTGCCGGATGGCTTCCAGGCCGTGCAAGCTGGCGAAGGTGGCTACATTCACGACACCCGTGGATACGCCTGTACGCTGGAAACGGTGCTGGATGGCAGCGGGTGCCTGTATCCCATGCTCATCTCCCGCAAAGGTTCGTTCCGGCTACCGCTGGCCAAGGAGGTGGGGTGATCGTGCTGGCATATGCTCTTGCCGCTCTGACCGCCGTTTTACTGGCCTACGGCTGCTGGCAGATGGTACTCGGCCTTCACCTGGTGCCATCGGCGCAGGCCCGCGCGGTGCTGCTGCATCGGGCCGGCAAACCCGGCTTCATTGCACAACTGGAACGCCGGGTGTTCCGCCCTCTGGCCCTTCTTCTCAGCCGGTGGATTCCTCTGTCGGAGTACAAGGAGCACCGCCTGGCGGCGGAGTTCGAGCGACTGGGAAGGAAGGATATCCCACGGGAATACATCGGCATGACTGCCGCCCGCTCGGTGCTTCTGGCCCTGCTTGGCCTGGTGCTCGTTCCTCTGGGCATCCCCACATTGGCGCTGCTCACCGTGGCTGTCGCCATCCTCTCCTATTTCCGTGGGGTACAGACCATACATGAACAGGTAGCCAAGCTCGACCATGAACTGGACGCCGAACTGCCACGTATGGTCGAGACCATGAACTACACTTTGGCCGAGAACCGCGACCTGCTGAGTTTCTTTGAGCGGTACCGTCGTGTTGCCGGCACGACCATGGGGCGAGAACTTGACCGGCTCATCTTCGATATGCGCACCAGTAACCACGCGAGTGCGTTACGGAGCTTTGACGCCAGGCTCCAGCTGCCGCAGATCTCGGCGTTGGTCGCCATCCTTTGCGGGGTTCACCAGGGTGTTGACCAGCGCACTTCGCTTCTCATGCTGGAGCAGGACATCCGCACCAGGCAACGAGAGGCCATGCGCCAGAAGGCCCAGAAGCAGCCGAAGCGCATCAAGGTGGCGTCCCTCATCCTCACGATCCTGCTCATTCTCCTCTTCATGGTGCCCATGGGCGTCAACATGTTTGCCTATGGCCCTGATGACAAAGATGTCCAAGTTGTAACCACAGTGTATGAAGGCGCGCCGTACATGGTAGAGGTTCAATCCAAGGCTTTGACAGTCAAGACGCCCGTCGTCCCCGACCTCATCGTGTCCTCACTGACCACCGACGCCACCAGCTACGACGCTGGAGACACGGTGACGGTGACAGCCGTCGTGAAAGATCAGGGCAGCGGCGACGCCGCGGCCAGCACACTGCGCTTGTCGTATGGCTGCACCAACATCGACAAGGCGGTGGCCACTGTTGCGGACGGTGCGACCAAGACCGTGACCTTTACCTTCACCGCACCGACATACTCCGCTGACACTGCGTTGACGCTGACGGCCATAACCGACAACGCAGACGTCGTGGACGAACTCGTCGAGACAAACAACACCAAAACCGCATCCATCACCATCAAAAAGGCCAAACCTGACCTGACGATTACCAGCTTGACCACAGACAAGAGTACCTACAAAGCTGGCGCAACGGTGACGGTCACGGCAGTGCTGAAGAACCAGGGCCTAGCCGCCGCGGCGTCCAGTGTCACACGCCTCACTACCAGTCCCACCACGTCCACGCTGGACAAGTCAGCCGCCCTGGCCGTGGGGGCATCCACTACTTTGACTTACACCTTTACCGCACCGTCTTACAGCTCCAATACCACCATGACCCTGACGGCACTGGCCGATGCTACCGGTCTCATCACCGAAACTGACGAGACCAACAACACCGCCACCAGGACCATCACCATCAACGCAGCGAAGCCCGATTTGACCATTACCAGCCTGACCACTGATAAGACGACCTACGACGCCGGTGACACCATCACCATAACCGCGCTGGTTAAGAACATCGGCACCGCGGCGGCCGCAACCAACGCAACGCGGCTAACGACCAACCCCACAACGTCTACAATGAACAAATCCGGTGCACAGGCAATCGGCGCAACAACCACGTACATCTACACCCTTACAGCGCCGGTCTACAGCGCTGACACCAAGCTGATACTGACTGCTTTGGCCGATGCCGGCGGCGTAGTGGACGAGTTGGATGAAACCAACAACACGGCGACTGCGTCCATTACGGTTCGCTGTGGTCTGCCCGATTTGACCGTCACCAGCCTGACTACCGACAAGGCCAGCTACGAAGCAGGTGAGACGGTTACGGTGACGGCCGCGGTGAAGAACCAGGGATACATGGACGCGGGATATGCGGTGGTACGCCTGACCAACAGCCCATCCACCACAACCCAAGACCAGGGTGTGACACTGGCCAAGGGCACTTCTACCACATTGACCTATACCTTTACCGCCCCGACTTACCTCACAGACAAATCCATGACGCTGACCTGCTCCGCTGACGCCACCAATCTCATCACCGAGCTCAACGAGACCAACAACACGGCCACCAAGACCATCACCATCAAGGCCCTGCGGGCTGATCTGACGGTGGTGTCCTCGACGGCTACCGACTGGTACGCCGGCATGGAAGTGTTGGTGTCGGCCACGGTTCAGAACCTGTCCGCACAGCCGTCATCGGCGGTGCCGGTGCGGCTGACGGTGGGCAGCACCGTGGTGAATGAATCCATCCCGGTACCGGGGGATGGCAGTAACCTGGCGGTGTTCCGATTCCGGGTACCGGAGCTGACTGGAACCGCGTCAGTCATCTTCCAGGTTGACCCCGGCAACATCATCCCAGAGATCAACGAGAGCAACAACCTGCTGGAACAAAGTGTGCAAATCATCGCCGTGCCGGCGGCCACCTTTGCTGACCCCAGTGATCCGAACACCGAGCAATACTTCCAGCTACACGCAAAGACACTACCCAACCTGCCGGCTACCACAGCATCCAACGTGCACACCTGGCAGGAAGTGCGGCTAGAAAGCGGCAGCTATGTGCTGCATGAGTACACCGCACGGCTTGAAACTATGCTGACCGTGGCTCCTGACCCACGGGTGGTGAAGGAGGAAAAGCCAGACACAGTGGAATCGGGCTTCGGGCTGGCGATCACCGCCACAACCACCCTGACCACGAACTACGATCACCCGGAGAAGCTCATCCCCAGCCAGATGAACTGGTTGTTCTTCCCCGAATCGGCCTATGGTCAGGTATCCCAGTGGCCACTGGCCTACGAGGGTATGGAACAGACCAATGCAACCGGGAGCGGCACGGCGACCACCACGCTCACTTGGAGCTATCCGGTGAACCCGTATTCCGTCGCCGGCAGCGCATTGCACTTTACGCCGCTCTGGACGCCGGATGGCGACTACCAGGTTCTTAGCCAATCATTCTACGCCTGGTCACCGCTGGGGCAGATGGTCTCCTACGCCAACGATGGCGCCACCATTGAGGGCGACATGTACGACCGCATCGCCGTGGTACGGGCGCGGTGATGCCGTTTCCTGCGCTGCTGAAGCTGTGTCTGTTAATGGGGCTGCTTCTGATCGTGTCCGTCATTGACATCCGAAAGAGGGTGATCCCGGATTGGCTGTGCCTGTGCGCGGCCGCGACCGGCCTCATCGGGTTTCACCCGGCCAATCTACTGGGCCTCTTCGCGGCGGCCCCGCTGTTGGCCGGCGCGGCGCTGAAGGATGGCGTAGGTGGCGGCGACATCAAGCTCATGGCGGCTATCGGGTTGGTGCTTGGCCTGTTGAAAGGGCTCATGGCGCTGACTGCCGGCTTGTTCGCGGTGCTGCTCTATCATGCCGTTACCGCTGGTGTCTGCAGACTCAGAAACCAGGAAGCTCCCAGTGCCTATCCGTTGGCACCGTTTCTGACGGTTGGCTGCATCGCGGCGCAATTCATTGTGTAGAAAGGAGTGATAATATGCCCGTCTTCAAAATGACACGCAACATGGAAGAGCTGCTAAAGGAGGCCCAGGAAGCCGGTGTGAAAGTCATTTTGATTGACCCGGAGGCAGAGTATGGCGAAATCATGAAGAGACAACCGGGCCCTGGTGTTGGATATTGGGAGTTGATGAAGTTACCCGATGCTTCCACCGACCCCATGCTTATCATTGGCAAGCCGAAATAACTGCGGCACAGTGCTGCAGAACCACTACTGAAGGGAAGGGCAAGGCCCTTCCCTTTTTGCATGCCACCATGGCAGAAAAGGAGGGACGGATGAATGGTTTGGACACCCGTGCGCTGCGCCTGTACGACGAAGCACACGGACAACGCGTGGCCATCCTGGCACAGGCGATTGCCGGTCAGATGGGCATGAACGAGGAGGACAGCGAGCGGATCGGCATGACCGGTCTGCTTCACGACATGGGTAAAACCCGGATTCCCCGCACGGTGTTGGACAAGCCGGGCCGTCTCACCGAGGAGGAAACGGCAACGGTTCGGCAGCACTGCCAGCTGGGGAAGGAGGCCATTGAAGCCCTTCCTTCCAGCCGGTTCCCCTGGCTCACGCCGGAGCTGCGGGAGATGGCGGCCGAGGTGGCCCTGCTGCACCACGAGCGGCTGGATGGCTCCGGCTACTACGGCCGGCAGGTGTTGAGCCTACCGGTTCGCATCGTGGCGGTGGCGGATGTGTACGATGCCCTGACCCACGACCGGCCCTACCGAAGGGGTTGGCCACCAGGTGTGGCGTTGGACTACCTGGCGCAGTACGCCCTCGGCAATGCGCCGCAGTTTGATCTTTCGGTAGCGCTGGCGCTGCATGTATGCGCCAAACTGCCAACCATCCATCTACAACAGGAGCTGAACGAAAGCAACGCCGGGTAGAAACCGGCTGGAAGGAGTAGACACATGGAAGAAAAGAGAACCAACGCAGGATATACCATTCTGCAGGAGGCCCGCTTTGGCAAGAAGGAGCTGGTACTGGGTGAAAACCTCAACAATCCTGCCTCCCCATATGTGACCTGGTTGTGTTCGGATCGCCAGGAATACACCTGGGGGCACTACTTCAACAACTACTGCAAGGCCATGGCCGATTGGTGCGACCGGGTGAAGGAGACGGCGCTGGAGTTTGAGGAAAAGATGTTGATCCACACAGCTATGAACGATAGTGTCCTGTTTTGCCCTGATGACTGCTTACCGGACAGCCGGCAGATGGACTACACCGGCCAGATTGTGGTGGCTTGGCCGGAGCGGTTGAGTGCGCCACACCGGCATGCTTCCCAGCAGCTCTATCTGGCCCAGGCTGGGAATGGCTGTCGCATGGAAGCCCGTGGCACTGGGGTGTTTGTCCGGGCATTGGCTGACGCAGAGAAGCTACGCTTTGAGAGGCATGAGATCATGGGCATCCTTCGACCGGAGTGCATGCCGGATTGGGCGAAGGAAAGCCTGGAGAAGCTGCACCGGCTGGAAAAGAAGGAGCATGCACGGGAAGGGAGGGACGCCAGATGACGCCCGACAATAACGAACATGGCTATCCTTACTGGTCAAAAGTCCATGAGGCTGGCGAGGAGGCATTCGTCGCCGCCTTGCAACGCAGCACTGGTGTCCAACGCGCCACGGATAGGTCAACCGAAGACCCCACAGTTGAAGCAGCTCGCAAGGAGATAGCAGAGATCGGTTCCAATCTGTACAACCATTTTCAGCGTCAAATGGATACGAAAAAGGAGGGACACCAAATGATCGGCCCGGAGAATGAAAATGGTGTGCAATACTGGGAGAATGCTTGGGACGAAGGCGAGGCTGGCTATATCGCAGCCTACGAAAGGCTCATGGCTGATCTGCGGCCGGTGGATGCATTGACCCATCAGCAGCTGGAAGCCACCTGCAAGCAATGCACCTACCTGCGGCTACGGAATGAGGGAAACGTTCCTGACTACTCCCCCGAGTATCTATACCCCTTCCGCTTCCTTCAGACGGACAGCAAGGAACTTTTGGAGCGGTATTTGGCCCATAGCCATTGGCAGTATCGTCAAGGCATCGTGTACGAGGATGTGGCCTTTGTCTGCCAGTCCGACCGTCAGGACGATTGGAAGACCTTCAACTTGTGTGGCGACCGTTGGCTGGAAGGCGAGAGTGTGTTTTGCCGTGAGGAGATCCGCGACGGCCGCTTTTCCATGCTCCTGCAGGAGGTGGAGGAGCAAGCCCAGCGCCGGCAGCGGAAGACCCAACAGCAGGACAGAGATAGATGAAAACAACAGAAAGAGGTGCCCGCCATGGACAAGCATACGGGCTGGGAGCTCTCGCCTGAGCAATGGACGCCCGAACAGTGGCAGGAAATCCGGTGGGGCATCCGCAGCGGCGTTGACGTTTCGGTCTATGCCCATCCTGAATACACGGACTTCCAAATGCGTGAGATCCGGCTGGGGTTGGAGCGTGGCCTGGACATCCACTGGTATGCCCGTCCCGCCTTCGATCACCACCAGATGGGGGTGATCCGGGAAGGACTGGAAAAGGGGCTGGACGTCAGAGCCTACGCCAAACAAGCATTCACCTGGGAACAGATGACCTACATCAAACGTGGACTGGTGCGAGGGCTGGACGTCTCGGCCTACGCCCGCCCCGAGTTATCCACCGCCCAGATGGATGACCTATACCATAAGTTGCTGGCTCATAGCGTGAAGCTGAGTGGCCAGAAAAAGGACGACCCGGAACGATAACCCGAATATACTCCCGAGGAGGCAATCCTGTGGCAAACAGATTTGAACTGGTGGCCGAGTTGGCCCGGCAGACTACGTTGGACGTGGCCCGTAACGCAACGACCTGGACGCGGTATCTGACCGTGGCCACTCGGCTCTACAAGTATCCCTTCCCCGAAGCCATCCTGATCTACGCACACAAGCCGGAAGCCACGGCGGTGGCGTCACTGGAGCTGTGGAACACTCGCATGGGCCGCAGCGTCAAGGCGGGTGCCCGCGGCATCCCGCTTCTGGGCAACGATGGCCAACGCAGCACCCTGCGGTATGTATTTGACGTGTCGGATACCCGCGGCCGACCCATGCCGAAGCTCTGGCAGATGAGCCCCTTGTGGGAATCGCAGGTGCTGGACGAACTGACGAATCGGCTGGAACTGGAACGGCCTGCAGGCGACTTCGCCGCGGCACTGCTCATCATCCTGGAGCAGGCCGTTGACCGTGAGATGGACACTCTGCTTCCCCAGCTGCTGGCCGTGCGGGATGAAAGCCTGCTGGAAGAGATGGATGAGCTTAATGTCGGCGTGTTGTATCGCCGGTTGCTCACCACCAGCGCACAGCATCTGGTTCTCACCAGAGTGAGCCTTGACGTGGCGGACTATCTGGGGCAAGATGACTTCACCGGCCTGACCGAGTTCAACACCTACCCGGTAATCCAGGAGATGGGTGTTCAGACACAGACCATTGCCGGTACCATTCTCCGACACATTGAGCGATCCGTAAAAAGCATTGAAAGGGGCGAGATCCATGGAAGAGAACCAGAACCGCGAGCAGACGCTGGCCGAGAAGTTCGGCGTGACCTACCACGAGGGGGCGGACGGAATGATGTACCCGAATCTGGAGTTGGGCATTCCGGAGGAGGAGAACCGACCGGTGGGCAAGTACGGCCTGCTGCGCCGGAGCTTCCTGGAGAAGCACCGTCCGGGTCAGTACAGCGC
>JAEWRW010000048.1 GCA_023398815.1 Bacillota bacterium | reverse complement strand
AGCAGGGCACAAAACTGGCGAACGAGACGGCCCAGGCGCTGGAGAAGATTGTCGGCGGCGTGGAGAACGCAACCGATCTCGTGAGCGGCATTGCCCAGGCCAGCAACGACCAGGCGCTGGCGGTGTCGCAGGTGAACCGCGGCATCGAGCAGGTGTCCCAGGTGGTGCAGACGAACTCGGCGACGGCCGAGGAGAGTGCCGCCACCAGCGAGGAACTCTCCAGCCAGGCGGAGCTCCTGAAGGAGATGGTGGGTCGCTTCCACCTGAAGGGCACCGGCGCAACCGCGAGCCAGACCAAGGCCACGCAGGCCGCGCTGCCCGGCCCGGCCGAAAAGGCCAAGCCGAAGATCAGCTTCGACGAGAGCGATTTCGGAAAATACTGACGCTTCGCTTCGCTTTCGCGGCTGCCGCTTTGCGACAGCCGCGAGGGGGAAGGGGCCTGAACTGGTTATAGAGGACACGCCCGGCGCACAGGTCGCCGGGCGTGTTTCGTTTGCGAGGCACACGTTGGGTTTCACGGGGAGAACGCGCTCACGCGGGCGGGGCGAGTGCAATGGTCAGATTGTTTCGTGCCGCTGCCCGCTGGCCCCACATCGCGGCAGAGCGATTCGGTAGAATCGCTTGAGAGCGATGTGAGCAACGCGAAGCGTTGCGATGGGCGGATAAACCGGCGACGCGGCTGCAGGGGGGAGGATGCTTGTAACGGGGAGGGGTGTACTTCGTTTTCGCGGCTGATGCTCCGCGACCGTCGTGAGTTTGGAGAGCTCGAATCGGGTGAAGGGATGTCCCCTGACGCGGATGGCCAGGGGCGTTCTGCATGAGTGGCTCGTGTGTGGTTTGCGAGGGAAGACGACGCCCGCGGGCGGGAGGAGCCGAGTGTCCCGGTCAGATTGTTTGGTGCCGCGGGCGAAAACCGCCTACGCGGCTGCGGGCGGGAGGGCGATTTCATCGGGGAGCGCACACGTTTGGTTCGTGCCCTGTGGAGGGCGGAGGGACGAGGGGCTTAGGAGGACATCAGGCTGCGCCTTCGTGGCTGCTGCAAGCAACGGGGCGAGAGGAAACAAAGACAGGTGCTTGGGTGCCGGCACGCCGTGGCAAACATGTTCGCTTTGTAGCACATCAGCGGGTGAAACCGGAGCAGAAATATCGCGAAAACGTGATTTGTTTGGCTAGACAATGTACAAGTCTGTGTTAGTCGTCACGGTTGTATGGGCATTCATTTGGTATACAAAAAAAGGGAAATATCGGTGCTCGATTCGCGTCAGCCGATGTTGCCCGAGTATGGGGATGTGTATGAGACTGTTGTCAAGCAAGAAACGCACTCAGCCAACGCCGACGACCACCAAGACGAAGCACTCTCCAAAGCGCATTTCGCTCCACTGGCTGCGGAACCTGAAAATCCGCACCAAACTCATCATCGGCTTTTTGTTGTCAACTTGTATTACCCTGGCCGTCGGGCTCATCAGTTTCTCGAACATACAAGGCTTTTTGCAGAACGACGAATATCTGTATGACGAAGCCGTGGGGCCATCGGCCAAGGCGATCGAGCTGGTCTCCATGTACCAGGAATCCCGCGTGGCCATTCGTGATTTGCTCAACGCCACCAGCGAAGAACGGCGCACCAGCCAAAAGAGCATTCTGGATGCGGACTTTGCCGCGCTGGATGAAGCCTACCAGAGCCTGGTGGAGACTTCCAAGTCCCCGGAGATTGTGGCTCTCCTGACGGACTTTGATGCAAACTACAAGACCTTCCGCTCCCGCATGGATAACATCGTGAACATGGCCATGGGGGGCAAGGCAAAGGAAGCCAACGGATTGCTCTACAGCACCAGCACCGAGAACAGCGTCAACGCGCTCAATGTCTCGGTGGATGCGCTCAAGGATAAAATCACCGAGCGTGGCAGCCAGATCACCCAGGAGAACATCGCGGAAGCCCAAAAAAGCGAGCTGATCATGGCCATCATCCTGGCCATGGGGTTTGTCATCTCGCTGGGGCTGGCGCTCATCGTCTCCGGCGCCATCAGCCGTCCGCTGCGCAAAACTGCCGACGCGGCCCGGAAGCTCGCCGAGGGCGACACCAGCGCAACGCTTGAGGTGCGCGGCAAGGACGAAACCGGCGTGCTGGCCCAGGCCGTGCAGCAGGCGGTGCTGTCCATCAGCGCCATGGTGCAGGACGCCAACATGCTGGCCCAGGCTGCCGCCGAAGGCAGGCTCTCGGTGCGTGCCGACGCCAGCCGCCACCAGGGCGACTACCGCCGCATTGTGGAGGGCGTCAACCAGACGCTGGATCTCGTCGTGGGGCCGCTCAACACCGCCGCCGCCCAGCTCAATCTCATCAGCCGCGGCGAGAACATGACCGACCTGGACCCCGACGAGTACCCGGGCGACTTCCGGCAGATCATTGAGGCCTTGCTGAACGTTCGCCAGGCCCTCAATTGGATGCTGGACGATGTGATTGCGCTCTCCGACGCCGCGCGGCGGGGCGAACTCTCCACTCGTGCCGACGCTGGGCGTCACCTGGGGGGCTACAGCAACATCGTGTCCGGTGTCAACGGCATCCTGGACGCCGTGCTCAGCCCCATCGGCGAGACGACCGCCGTGCTGCAGCGCATGGCCCATGGCGACCTCAGTGCCCGCGTGCAGGGTGACTACGTGGGCGACCACGCCCAAATCAAGGTGGCCCTCAACGGCACGCAGGACGCCCTGCAGAGCTATGTGAGCGAGATCTCGGCCGTCCTCAACGAGATGGCCGCCGGCAACCTGGAGGTATCCATCGACGCGGATTACCGTGGGGACTTTGGGCCCATCAAGGATTCGCTCAACAACATTGTGTATTCGCTCAACGACATGCTTGACGAGATGGCCCGAGCCGCCGAGCAGGTGGCCGCCGGCACCAGCCAGGTCAGCGACGGCAGCCAGGCCTTGAGCCAGGGCGCGACCGAGCAGGCCAGCGCCATTGAGGAACTGACGGTATCGGTGGCGGAGATCGCCCGGCAAACCAAAGAGAACGCCATGAACGCCGCGAAAGCCAGCGACCTGACCATCACCGCGCGGGACGAGGCGGTGGCCGGCAACAGCCAGATGAAGGCCATGCAGCGCAGCATGGAGGAGATCAACGAGAGCTCTGCCAGCATCTCCAAGATCATCAAGGTCATCGACGACATCGCCTTCCAGACAAACCTGCTGGCCCTGAACGCGGCGGTGGAAGCCGCCCGCGCCGGGCAGCATGGCAAGGGCTTTGCTGTGGTGGCCGAGGAAGTGCGGAGCCTCGCCGCCCGCAGCGCCACGGCGGCCAAGGAGACGACCGACCTCATCGAGAACTCGGTGAAGAGGGCCGAACAGGGTACCAAGATTGCCGACGAGACGGCCCAGGCGCTGGAGAAGATCGTGAGCGGGGTGGAGAGCGCAACGGATCTCGTGAGCGGCATTGCCCAGGCCAGCAACGACCAGGCGCTGGCGGTGTCGCAGGTGAACCGTGGCATCGAGCAGGTGTCCCAGGTGGTGCAGACGACCAGCGCCACGGCGGAGGAGAGTGCCGCGACCAGCGAGGAGCTCTCCAGCCAAGCGGAGTTGCTCAAGGAACGGGTGGGTCGCTTCCACCTGAAGAACAGCGGCGCAACCACGAGCCAGACTAAGGCCACGCAGGCCGCGTTGCCCGGCCCGGCAGGCAAGGCCAAGCCAAAGATCAGCTTCGACGAGAGCGATTTCGGCAAATACTGACGCTTCGCTTGCGCTTCGCTTTCGCGTCGGCCGCCGTTGGCGACCGCCGCGAGTGGGAAGGGGCCTGAACTGGTTATAGAGGACACGCCCGGCGCACAGGTCGCCGGGCGTGTTTCATTTGTGAGGCATACGCCGGGTTTCACGGGGAGGACGCGCTCACGCGGGAGGGGCTGAGTGCCAGATTCAGATCACTGCTTGCCACCGCCGGATGAACCGGCTGGTGGCTGCGGGGTGGGGTGCCCACACAGGGGGGGAGTGCCGCTGGCGGATGAACCGCCTGCGCGGCTGCTGGCGGGAGCGCTTGCAAAGGGGTGCGCACACGCTTGGTTCGTGCCACGCGGGGATTGCCGAGGAATGAAAGGCCTATGGGCGCTGTGCTTCGATTTTGCGGCTGCCGCTGACGCGACAGCTGCGCCGACATGCACCCAGCAGGGGCCTCGATGCTCACATCTCGCCAAGCGCAATTCGGTGTCCGGTTCGTTTCTGCCCACAGGGAGACAGACGGCACGGCGGGGCGTTGCCGGCGCGGTACGTCCTTGCGTTGGCCTTGGTAAGCGGTGACCGATCTGCAGCGCGGTGGTTGCGCCGGTTTAGCAGTGAGGGAGGCGGGTTTAGACCAAAATTCACTTTATTGTCACGCTTAATTTACAAAATTCGACAAAATTTCTTATTTTTTGTTATTTTATTGTTAATAAACAATTTGTTTAGGGTATTTATTGCTTGACAGCAACGATGCATTGTGCTAGTTCGCCGGCGCAACAGGTGCCGAGGAGCGACAATGTTCATTTGTTGCACGCGAAGAAAAGGAAGAGGGGCTAGGGCAATGGGGTTTTCTAGGAAACTGTCCATCCGGACGAAACTGCTGTTTTGCTTCATGCTGGTCATTCTGTTTACCGTGGCAATTGGCGTCATTGGCATCGTCTCAATTGTCAACATGACCGAGCGAGACACCACGCTGTACCAGGAATCGGTGGAGCCGACGGAGGATACGGTGGCGCTGGTTTCCATGTTCCAGCGGTCGCGCGTTGTCATCCGTGATCTGGTGGATGCGAACAACGACGCTACGCGGGCTGATGAACAGAAAAGCCTGGATGAGAAGCTCGTGAACTTTGAATCGGCGTTAGCAGACTTGAGCCAAAGTGCAAACAATGGACAGGCCAAAGAGATGCTGCAGAAGATTCAAACCCAATTTGAGCAGTACAAGCCCATGGTGGAGAATGTGGCTGCGTTGGCTACCCAAGGCAACACCGAGGCCGCCCGTGCCGCGCTGGCCGGCGACGAGATGGAGACGGCTGTTTCCGGCATGAACGACGCAGTGGACGCGTTCGCCGCCATGATGGTGAAAGATGGCAAGGATATAGCGGATTACAACCAACATCAGAGCGTTTTCAACAGCGTGTTAATCATTGTGGTGCTGGGTGTTGGTCTCTTGGTGTCCATCTTCGTCAGCGTTATCTTTTCCGGTGCCATCAGCCGGCCCTTGCGCAAGACCGCCGATGCCGCCCGCAAGCTGGCCGACGGCGATACCAACATCATGCTGGATGTGAAGACCGAGGACGAAACGGGCCTGGTCGCCCAGGCCGTGCAGCGGGCGGTGCTCTCCATCAGCGCCATGGTGCAGGACGCCAACATGCTGGCCGAGGCCGCCGCCGAAGGCAGGCTTTCGGTGCGGGCCGATGCTAGCCGTCACCAGGGCGACTATCGCCGCATTGTGGAAGGTGTCAACCAGACGTTGGATCATGTCATTGGCCCGGTGAATGTAGCCGCCGCGCAGCTTGATAAGATGAGCCGGGGTGATGAAATGGAAGCGCTGGACGTCGAGCGCTACAATGGAGATTTCCGTTCCATCATTGTCAGCATCAACGGCGTACGTGATTCGATTTATGCCATGCTATCCGATATCGTTATGCTGACACAGGCAGCCAAGGAAGGGAAGCTCTCCACCCGTGCTAATGCTGAACGGCACATGGGCGGGTACCGAGACATCATGGGCGGCGTCAACTCCATGCTCGACGTTATCCTCAACCCCATCCACGAGGCGACGGCGGTGTTGCAGCACATGGCCAATGGCGAGCTGTCCTCCCGCGTGCAGGGCGACTATGTGGGCGACCACGCTCAGATCAAGGTTGCCCTCAATGGCACGTTGGACGCCCTGCAGAGCTATGTGAGCGAGATCTCTGCCGTCCTCAACGAAATGGCCGCCGGCAACCTGGAGGTATCCATTGACGCCGACTACCGCGGGGACTTCGGCCCCATCAAGGATTCGCTCAACAACATTGTGGATTCGCTCAACGACATGCTTGACGAGATGCTCTCTGAAATGGCCCGGGCTGCCGAGCAGGTGGCCGCCGGGACTTCTCAGGTGAGTGCGGGCAGCCAAGCCCTGAGCCAGGGCGCCACCGAACAGGCCAGCGCCATTGAAGAGCTGACGGCCTCGGTAACAGAGATTGCCGGGCAGACCAAGGAGAATGCCCTGAACGCTACCCGTGCCAGCGACCTGACCGCCGCCGCGCGGGACCAGGCAGTGGCCGGCAACAGCCAGATGAAGGCCATGCAGCGCAGCATGGAGGAGATCAACGAGGGCTCTGCCAGCATCTCCAAGATCATCAAGGTCATCGACGACATCGCCTTCCAAACGAACCTGCTGGCCCTGAACGCGGCGGTGGAAGCCGCCCGCGCTGGGCAGCACGGCAAGGGGTTTGCTGTGGTGGCTGAGGAAGTACGGAGCCTCGCGGCCCGCAGCGCCACGGCGGCCAAGGAGACGACTGAGCTCATTGAGAACTCGGTGAAGAAGGCCGAGCAAGGCACGAAGCTGGCGAACGACACGGCCCAGGCGCTGGAGAAGATCGTCAGCGGGGTGGAGAGCGCAACGGATCTCGTGAGCGGCATTGCCCAGGCCAGCAACGACCAGGCGCTGGCGGTGTCGCAGGTGAACCGTGGCATCGAGCAGGTGTCCCAGGTGGTGCAGACGAACTCGGCGACGGCCGAGGAGAGCGCCGCCACCAGCGAGGAACTCTCCAGCCAGGCCGAACTCCTCAAGCAGATGGTGGGGCGCTTCCATCTGAAGAACACCGGGGCTCCGGCGAGCCAGGTCAAGGCCAAGCAGGCCGCGCTGCCCGGCCCGGCCGGCAAGGCCAAGCCGAAGATCAGCTTTGACGAGAGCGATTTCGGCAAATACTGACGCTACGCTTGCGCTTCGCTTTCGCGGCTGCCGCTGATGCGACAGCCGCGAGGGGGAGAGCCTGATCCGATTGCACAAGACACGCCCGGCGCACAGGTCGTCGGGTCTTACCCCCACGTTGCGGCAGACGATTCGTCAGAATCGTTGGGAGCAACGTGAACAATGCGTAGCATTGTGATGGGGCGTGTTCTGTTTGCGTGGCACACGCGGAGTTTCACGGGGGGAGACGCGCCTGCGGGCGGGAAGGGCTGAGTACCACGGACTGGCTGCTTCGTGCCGCTGCCCGCTGGCCCCACATCGCGGCAGAGCGATTCGGTAGAATCGCTTGAGAGCGATGTGAGCAACGAGAAGCGTTGCGATGGGCGGATGAACCGGCGACGCGGCAGCGGAGGAACGACGCTCGCATGAGGAGCGCACACGACGGTTCGCGCCATGCAGGCCGCTGCGCTCGCTGGCACGCTGCCAGCGCAATGGAGGGAGCGTGCATCGGATGCCTGGGTTGGTTCACCCGACCCAGACGCGAAACAACGCGAACGGGTTGCCGGCTTTTTCCCGCGTGAGCCCAAGCGCCCGGATGGCGCAAAGGCCAAGGCCCGTGTATGGTTTGCTGCGCAAACCATAAGCCGCACGATGCGGCGTAAGGCCCGCAGGTGGCGTTCCTACGCAAAGACCTGCAGACCTGTGCAATCAAACAAAGGCCACGCGGCCCTTCCCATTGCTTCGCGCCTTACCGGCACCTCGCCCGCATCGTGCGGGCTGTCACAACCCCCTGGGTTGTGACCCGGTACCGCCGGCCTTAGGCGCATCCGGCGCCTTGAATTGCAACCCTGCTCTCAAGCGGGGTACCCCCGCTCTGCTGCAGGGCTGGTCGCAACCTTCGGTTGCCTGGTCGCACGCATTGCGTGCTGCTCGGCCCTGCATCCTGGCTGCTCGCCCATGCAGCCAGAGTTGGGCCCAACGGACGGCGTGTACGTCGCGTGGCAAGCAGGCAACCAGCACGTGAATCATTCCAACTCGCGTCGGTCGCGTTAGTGACCGACGCGGCCAGCGAAGCGCTTAGCGCTCGGTTTCGTAGGGCCAGTGCACGATGCCGCCGAGGTTCCACACCCGAGTGTAGCCCATGCGGGCCAGCAGGGTGGCGGCCTGGGCGCTGCGCGCACCGCTGTGGCAATAGACAAAGATGGTGGCGTCGCGGTCGGGCAGCACCTCGGTGGCGCGCAGGGGCACCACGGTCAGGGGCAGCAAGACGCTGCCGGGCAGGTGGCCGTCGGCATATTCCTCGGGTGTGCGCACATCAAGCACGACGATGCCCGGCTCGTTTTGCAGACGCTCCCGGGCCTCCCGCGGGTAGATGGACGGCACACTGGCGGTGTTTCTGGCGCGGAATGCAAACATTTCAATTTCCTCCTGTGTAACCGGCGGCGCGGCAACGCGCCATCGCTGGTTTTGCCGCCATTGTACCGGCTGTTGGCTGGATACACTGTAACTTTGGGCACAAAGGAAGGAACGGCGGTTGTCGCGCGGTGATGGACAGTGCATTGAATCGAGTTCCGGCAGCTACCAGGCGGCTGTCTAGTGGGTGCGTTCGTTGTTTCGCGTCGTTGCCCGATGGCCCAACAGGTTATTGTATGTAATTTCGCTGCAATTCCTTGTTCAGCATTGTGATCCATATTTCTAAGAACGCGCTGCGCTGGGCGGCACTTTTGGTAGCGCCAAAAGTGCCCAAAAGCGCCTCCGCCGCTTCGGGCCTTACGCGCCATCCAGGCACTAGGGCGACACAAATGTCGCCCTCACGGCCCGAAACCGATGAGCACGCATCCAGCGTGCTCGAACGGGCGAGGTTCCTAGACCGGACAACTGGCACGGAACTGAGTGCCAGAGGGCGGTAACTCGCCTTTCCTTTTGCTCCGCAACGGAAAGGCTCAAACATCCCACCCCTCCCAGCGCCTGGCTGGTCGTTCGCTTCGCGAACTGCTCGCCCATGCGACCCGGGATGGCGCAAGGCCGAGGGCCGTGAGTGCGACGCTGTGCGTCGCACTAGCCGCAGGATGCGGCGTAAGGACCGAGTGCTGTCGCCAGCTCAGTGCCACCAGTCGCCCGGGCTGGTCGCAACCCTACGGGTTGCTGCTCGCCCATGCGACCCGGGGGAAACTCGCACGCGCACGAGGGCGGCGCGGTTCTCGCTGCGTTATTCTACGTTAGCAGCCTTCGGCTGGTCGCACGCTTCGCGTGCTGCTCGCCCATGCGGCCTGGGGCGGTTCATCCGCCCAAGGCAACGCAACAACCCGAACGGGGCACCCACCCCCTTCCCGCCGCAGCGGCGTATCCTCCGAATAAGCCAGAACGAGAATGGAAAAGCAGAAGCCGCGTGACGGCGTGTACGTCACACGGCTAACAGACCAACTGCACGAGCACTCCCTCTCGCGGCGGTCGCGAAGCGCCCGACGCGAAAGGCGGGCGCCCGCCCGCCTAAACGACCATGAAGCCAGTGAGATACCCATAGGCCAGGTAGAGCATGAACGCACCCAGCACCGAGCTCACCAGGATGTCCACCCAGGAGCGGCGGGTGAGGCCCGCCAGTGCCAGGATGACCGGCGCGGCCCCCATCCAGTAGCGGTGGAAGCTCAGAAGCCAGGAAGGCGACAGCGCCACGATGAGGTAGACGATGAGGTAGGCACCCTCGGCCGGGCGCAGGCGGCGCACCAGCACCGGCAACAGCGCCAGCGCCGCCACCATCCCGATCATCTGGGGGATCCAAAGGAAGGCGTTGGTCTGGCCGCTGGTTTCGGTGAGCAGATTGTCCCAGGTGGTACGCACCGTCTGCCAGAAGAACTGCATGTGCTGGCCCCAGTGGCCGTCCTGTATGGTCAGGAAGATGAATGGGTCGCCATACACCCGCCAGTTGAGCAGCAGATAGACCCCCAGGCCCAGTGGCATGGCCAGCACCCAAGGCAACGCCGAGCCTGCCGCCCGCCAGAAGGCGCGGGTGAACACCCGACTGGGGTGGCGCAGGGCGTCTTGCCTGGCCAACACCTCCACCACGAAGGGCACGGCCAGCAGCACGCCCATGTTGCGGGTGAGTGCCGCCAGGAACCCCAGTGCCCCTGCCCAGGCCCACCGCCCCCGCCGCAGGCACCACAGGCAACCCACGGAGAGCAGCAGGAACAGACTCTCGGTATAGGGCGCGCCCAGGAACACCGCCGCCGGCATGAGCAGCAGCAGGCGCACCGCTCGCCAGCCCTGATCGGGGCCGCCGTCGGCTTCGCCCAGGCGGTAGAGCCCCACACAGGCCCCCACAAGGCTCGCCCAGCTCACGGCCATGGCCGCCAGCAGCGCGCTGCCGCCAAAGAGAGGCTTGATGAGCCAGCTTGCCAGCGGATAGAGCGGGTAGAACACGATGAACAGCCACAGGTCGCCCCGGCTTTGGTCGGCGGTGTAGCCGTAGCGGATGATGTCGATGTAGTGAGGCGCGTCCCAGCGGCTCCAGATGTCAGCAAGGGACGTCTCCAACCCCAGCAGGTGCACGCAGAGCCAGCCGAAGGCAACCAGCGCCAGCCGGGAGCCCAGGGCCCACAGCGCTGCTCTGCGCCACACCTGCCCCCGGGGGGCGGGGCCTACCGCCGGCAGCGCCGGTTCAGGTGCAACACAACGAAGTGCCCACGCCACCGCGCCGGCACCCATGCAAAGGATGGCAAACCATTCCCAAATTGCTGCGCTCAGATGCAATTCCCTCTATGCGTCCCAAATGGGCCGGGTGTGCAGCTCCACCGCCGCCACCGGTCCCCGGCACAGACGCTGGGCTTCGTCCAGCAAGTCCTGCCGCACCACGTTGTATTCCAGCGGCACGCCCAGCGCGTCCGCCGCGGCCTGCACCACCGGTTCGCCGTCGGCCAGGGCCTGGGCCGTGCTCTCGTCGGCCAGGTTGGTGTTGTTGAGGAGGGCGTTGACCGGCAGGCGGGCAGTGGTCTCCATCTCCCGCACCAGGGCCACGATCTCCTCGGCGGTCGTCGTCCGTGGCCGCAGGGTGTTGACCACGCAGCGCACCCAGGGCTTCGCGGCTACTAGCTCCCGGTGGTAGCGGCCCAGGGCCGTGGCCCCCGCCGGGTCGCCGCCCACGTCCAGCACTACCAGGTCAAACCGCCCGGTGAAGACCGCCTGCACCTCGGCCGGAAGCGCCGGGATGTCCACCCCCGTGCCCACAAAGAGCGGCGCGATGAGCCGCACACCGGCCCCCTCCAGCAGCGCCCGGTGCTCGCCCGAGCGAAAGAAGGGGTTGACGATATCGAGGTCGACCAGGGCCACCTTCTGCCCCTGGGCCGCGGCGGTCAGCGCCTCGTGCATGGCAAGCTCGGTCTTGCCGCTGCCATAATGGCCGATGTAGACGAGGAAAGGCCGGTTCATCGCCGCCCCCGTACCCGTCCCACCAGGTAACGCACATTCTCCCCTAGGGAGTGAACGCCGTGGTTGACGGCGGCCAGCGTGCGGCGGCTGCGGGTCACCATCTCCGGGTGGGTCCAGTAGAACACCTGATCCACCACGAAGGTGATGAGTGCCAGCAGCACCGCCAGCAGCAGGAGATCCCGCGCGGTGGCGGTGGCGCTGCGCTCGCCGCCGGCTGCATTGTGGAACCACTGGAATGCCCCCATCATCCGCTCCTCGGTGAAGATGCCCGAAAAGAAGCGCACGATGCCCAGATCCTTGAGTTTGTCCATGAGCTCGATCAACTGTGTCATTGCTCCATCCTCCATTGCGAAAGCAGCGCCTCAGCGGCGCGCATGCCGTCGGCGGCGGCTGAGAGAATCCCCCCGGCATAGCCAGCGCCTTCCCCCGCCGGGTACAGGCCCGCAATGCCCTCGGCCTGCAGGTCCTCGCCCCGGTTGAGGCGCACCGGCGACGACGTGCGGCTCTCCACCCCGGTCAGCACCGCGTCGCCCATCACAAACCCCGGCATCTGCCGGTCAAAGGCCGCGAACGCCCCACGCAGGGCATTCTCCATCGCCGGGGGCAGCAGGCCATTGAGGCTGGCTGGCACGGCCTGGGGCCGCACGGTGGGCTGCACCGCGCCAAAGCGCTTGGTCGCCCGCCCGGCCAGGAAATCCTCCAGCCGCTGGGCCGGCGCACCTTCCCCACCGGTGAGGGCGAAGGCGGCTTCCTCCAGCGTGCGTTGGAAGGCCACACCGGCAAGGGGGCCGGTGCCGTCCAGCTCCTCCGGACGGACGGCGGCCACGATGGCCGCGTTGGCATTGGCTCCGTCGCGGGCGTGCAGGCTCATGCCGTTGACGGCCACCCGCCCCCGCTCGCTGCTGGCATTGACGACCAGCCCGCCGGGGCACATGCAGAAGGAATACACCGGCCGCCCGGCGATCTGCGCCGTCAGGTGGTAGTCCGCCGCGCCAAGCTTGGGGTGGCCTGCCGCTGGGCCCCAGCCCAGCCTGTCCACAAAGGCCTGGGGGTGCTCGGCGCGGAAGCCCACGGCAAAGGGCTTGGCCTCCATGATGACCCCCTGGGTCAGCAGGGTCTGGAGCGTATCCCGCGCGCTGTGGCCCACGGCCAGCACGGCGGTTTGGGTCTCCACCACCTCACCGCTGGTGAGCCGCAGGCCGGTGAGCCGACCCTCGGCCAGCACCAGCGACTCCACCCGGCAGCCGAAGCGCACCTCGCCGCCCAGGCTCTCAATCTCCTGCCGCACGGCGGGCAGCACCTGCCACAGGCGGTCGGTGCCCACGTGGGGACGGGCCGACCAAAGGATGTCCTCCGGTGCGCCGCAGCGCACCAGCAGGCGCAGAATCTCGGGGCAGCGGGGGTCGCGGATGCGGGTCGTCAGCTTCCCGTCCGAGAAGGTACCCGCGCCACCCTCGCCAAACTGCACGTTGCTGTCCTCGTTGAGGGGCCCGCCGGCCAGGAACGCCTGCACCGCCAGGCGGCGCTCATCCATGGCCGCGCCGCGCTCCAGCACCAGCGGGCGGTACCCGGCTTTCGCCAGCACCCAGGCGGCCAGCAACCCCGCCGGGCCCGCGCCCACCACCACCGGCCGGGTGGCAAGCGGCCGGTCGCCCGGCACGGGCAGTGTCCACACCGGCGGTTCGTAGCGCTCCACCCGGTTGGACGGTGCCGAGCGCAAAATGGTTTCCTCATCGGCCATACGGATGGCCACGGTGTAGCTCAGGCGGATGCTGCCCCGGTGGCGGGCGTCCACCGCCTGGCGCAGCACCGTGAGTTCGTCTATCTCCCAGGGGCGGCAGCCCAGCAGACGGGCGGCCTCCTCACGCAGTTGTCTCTCCTCCGCCTCCAGCGGCAGTCGGAGTTCAGAAATTCTGATCAAAATGACCTCCCAGTCCGGTTCCTCTGTATTTTACATGAATTAGCTTGCCCAGGCAAACGCTTCGCTTGCGCTACGCTTTCGCGCCGGCCGCTTCGCGACCGTCGCGAGGGAGAGGGAGCCTGAACCGATTGCGCATGACACGCCCGGCGCACGGGTCGCCAGGCGTGTTCCGTGTGCATGCCACACGCCGGGTTTTTACGGGGAAATGTCGCCGCGGCGGGAAGTGCGTGCCACGAACAAGTTGTTTCGTGCCGCTGCGGGATAAACCCGCGACGCGGCTACCGGGGAAGTGCTCGCACTGTAACGCGCTCACGCGGAGAGGGCAAGTGCTGCGTTCGGGCTTTTTGGTGTCACCGCGGGATGAACCGGCTGCTGGCTGCCGGGGAAGGCACCGCATTGGGCGCGGGTCCCCTGGGATCCGGGCATTTGGGGAGACCAACAGCAAGTGCGCATGTTGTTCAATGAGTTTAGCCAAAGCCGCGTTTTTGACGATATGATTAAGGGCGTGTTATATAAAGAGACTTAAAAATTCAAATTTCGACGATTTCGGGAGTGGCAGTCAGTCAAAAACAAAGCGGGAGGGGATCACAGTGAAACGGAAAGGCAGAAGAAGCATTCGGTCTCAGATTCTGGCGTTGACCTTTGCGAGCCTGTTCATCCTGTCGACCATATTGTTGGGGGTCATGGTGTACGCGCTGGACGCGCTGAGCCGCAAGACCAACGACATCGTGTCCGACAGCATCATGCAGCAGGTAAAAGACAGCGTCCAGTACAACGTGCAGTCCACCGTCAGCAACTCGCTGGCACAGTATGAAAAGGAAAAGGGCACCGTGCCCGAGCAGGAGCTGGTCGACAAGGTGTTGGGGAACCTGCGCAACACCAAATACTCCGAAAGTGGTTATTTCTTTGTCTACAACACCGAGGGCATCCGCCTTGTGGCGCCGGAGAATCTGGCCCAGGAGGGGAAGAACCTGATTGGCCTGACCGACCCCAACGGCGTCAAGGTCGTGCAGGAGATCCTCCGTCAGGGGCAGGCCGGGGGCGGATTTATCGAGTATATGTGGAAGAACCCGGCGACCAACGTGGAGGAAATGAAAGTCTCCTATGCCGCGCCGCTCCAACTGGGGCAGACGCAGGTCGTCGTGGGCACCGGCACTTATCTGCCCATGATCGAGCAGGCCCAGCAGCAGGTGAACGACGGTGTGCGCAGCCACCTGCAGGAGCTTTTGACCGTCGTCATTCCGGGCGTGCTGGTCACCATGGCACTGCTGGTTCTGGTCACCTATCTTTTCTTCAACCGGCAGATCATCAAGCCCGTTGCCAAGCTCAAAGAGACGGCGGATCGCCTGGCGTTGGGGGACGTGGACATCGCGATGGCCCACCGGGGCAACGATGAGATCGGCGACCTGGTCACCTCCTTCGGGGTGGTGGCTGACAGCATTCGCCAGCAGTCCGCCGCCGCACAGGGCATCGCCGCCGGCAACATCACGGTGGAAATTGCGGCCCGTTCCGATAAGGACATGCTGTCGCTGAGCATGATGAGTGTCATCGACACCCTGAAGGCGCTGACCGCCGAGTTTGACGCCATGATTCACGCTTCCAACGCCGGGGACTTCACCGTGCGCGGCGCGGTGGAGAAGTTTGAGGGCCAGTACGCCGCCATGCTTGCCGGTGTCAACCAGCTGCTCGACCAGGTCGTGCTGGCCTTTGACCAGGTGCGCGCGGCCAAGGTGGCGGCCGACCGGAAGGCCGATTACCAGGCCATTGAGGCCCGCAAGCTCGGTGCCAGCCTGGAGCGGCTGGCCGCCGGCGACCTGGGCGCGGCCTACGAGGTGGCCGAGGGCGACGCCGACACGGCCGAGATTGCCGCCATGTTTGGCAGCATCGGCGGCAACTTCAACGGTACGGTGCGTGAGCTGCGCGGTTACATCCAGCAGATCTCCCACACCCTGGCGGAGATGGCGCAGGGCGACCTGAAGATTGGCATTGACGCCGATTACAAGGGGGAGTTCAACGAGCTGAAGCGCTCCATCAACGCCATCGTGGATTCGCTCAATGAGATCTTTGGTGAGATCAATACCTCAGCCGAGCAGGTAGCCTCCGGCACGGCACAGGTGAGCGACGGCAGCCAGGCGCTAAGCCAGGGCGCGACCGAGCAGGCCAGCGCGGTGGAGGAACTGACGACGACGCTGACGGGCATTGCCGAGCAGACCAAGCAGAACGCGATGAACGCGGCGCAGGCCCAGGAGCTGGCGGCGGCGGCGCGGGAGGCAGCCACGGCCGGCACCGGCCACATGCGTGCGATGCTCCAGAGCATGGAGGAGATCAACGCGAGCTCGGAGAGCATCTCGAAGATCATCAAGGTCATCGACGACATCGCCTTCCAGA
>JAEWRW010000044.1 GCA_023398815.1 Bacillota bacterium | reverse complement strand
TGAAGAAGACCGAGACGGGCACCAAGATCGCCGGGGACACGGCGGCGGCGCTGGAGCGGATTGTGGCGAGTGTGGAACAGGTGAACGGCCTGGTGGCCGGCATCGCCGAAGCCAGCAGCGCCCAGGCAACCAGCGTGGCGCAGGTGAACCGTGGCATCGAGCAGGTGTCCCAGGTGGTGCAGACGACGAGCGCCACCGCCGAGGAGAGTGCCGCGACCAGCGAGGAACTCTCCAGCCAAGCCGAACTCCTCAAGGAAATGGTGGGCCGCTTCCGCCTGAAGAACGCGACGCTGGGCACGGGCCGGAAGGCCGCGACGGCGGCGCTGCCGGGCCCGGCGGGCAAGGCGAAGCCGAAGATCGACTTCGGAAAATACTAGCGCTACGCTTGCGCTTCGCTTTCGCGGCCGCCGCTGACGCGACAGCCGCGAGGGAGGAGAGCTCGTCACGAGTGGGAATTTGCCCCTTGACGCACAGGTCGTCAAGGGGCGCTCGTTTGCGCAGGTCGTTCGGGGGTTATACGGGGGAGACGCCGCTGTGGCGGGAGGGGTGAGTGCCACGTTCGAGCTGTTTCGTGCCGCTGCCACTGGCCCCGCGTTGTGGCAGACGATTCGTAGAATCGTTGAGAGCAACGCGAGCAATGCAAAGCATTGCGATGGGCGGGATAAACCCGCGACGCGGCTGCGGGGGAAGGGCTCGCACGGGGGGCGTGTTCGTCCGTAGGGGCAATTGGGAATCCATGGAATTGGGGCAGCGCTGCATTGCGGCGAACGCCGTGCTTTTCCATGTTATTTCTCCATTGCGTTGGCCGCAGGGCTGAATGAGGTGCTCAAGCCAAGGGTATATAGCACTAAACAGTTGTGGACAAAGACAGCCCGGCCCCTGTGCGGCGGCTGGCGCGGACGCCTTGCCCGAAAGGAGTCTTCATGAAAAAGATGTCGAACAAACGGGAACGCCTGCGTGTCGAGGGACGCACCGTGCGCTTCAAAATTCTGCTGATGCTGCTGCCCTCAGTCTTTGTGGCGGTGCTGGCCGTGGGGCTGCTCAGCTACCAAAGCTCCAATCGCATCATTCAGGATCAGATTCGCAGCGAGATGAGCTCCCAATTGGAGCGGGCGGTGAATGACATTCAAGTGCAGATGACGGCCCACCACGACATGACTGTGGCCTTTGCCCGTGTGATGGAGACCGCAGGTAAGACCATGAGCCGGGCCGAGGTGGAAGCCTTGATGACCAAGTATCTGGAGGCCCATTCCCAGTCACTTGGCCTGGGCTATTGGTATGAGGCCTATGCTCACGATTCGGCCACCCAGTACGCCGCGCTGTATGCCTACCGCGACGGCGACAAGATTGTGACGACCGAAGAGTACAACACCGCCGAATACGATTACCCCAACCAGAGTTGGTATACCATTGCCAAGGGGATCGGTGAAGATTCGGCCCTGACCGATCCTTTCTACGATGAGGTGACCGGCGTCACGATGATGACACTGGCCGCGCCGTTCTACGATGGCCAGGGCAACTTCCAGGGGGTCGTCTCGGGCGACATTGACCTGGGCAGCATCCAAAAAATGGTGTCAGACATCCGCGTGGGGGAGAAGGGCACAGCTTTTCTGGTATCTGGCGATGGTACCTATCTGGCGGCCTCCGACGCCGACAAGGTCATGAAAACCACCTTGGCCAAGGAGGGCAATGCCGAACTGGCCGTCCTCAGCGACCGGGTGCTCAAAGAGGACATAGGGGACGGAACCTACCGGATCAACGGTGCACCTCAGTCGGCTTTCTGGATTCCAGTGGAGGGAACCAACTGGAAGTTGGTCATCACCGTGCCCGAGAGCCAGCTGTTGGCCCCAATCATGGGTCTGATGGGCAGCATCGCCATCGCCTTGGTGGTGGTGTTGGGGGTCATCGCTGTGCTGACGGTCGTGAGCATCACCGCGGCCACCAAGCCCACCATCGCGCTCACTGCCATCATGCGGGAGGCACAGCGCGGCGTATTCAGCGACGCGGTGGATGCCAAGTTCCTCAAGCGCAAGGACGAACATGGGGCCCTCATGAAGGCCTATGTGACGGTGGCCCAGGGTGTTAATGATCAAATTGCCGCCGTGGAGAAGATTGCCCAAGGCGATCTCGATGTGGCGCTCACTCCCCGCAGCGACCAGGACACGCTGTCCGTCAGCATCCTGCAGGTGGCGGATACGCTGGAGAGGCTGCTGGGCGAGGTGCAGACCCTGACCGACGCGGCGCTGCGCGGCGACCTTGAGCTGCGTGCCGACACCAGTGCGTACAGCGGCCGGTATGGCGATCTGCTCCGGGGCATCAACGGCCTGCTGGACGCTATGGCCAAGCCGGTGGCCCAAATGGCCGAGAGCGCCCGGTTAGCGCAGGCCCATGGCCAATACCAGAGCAACGAGGTGTCCCGCCTGCTCGGCAGTCTGGAGCGGTTGGCCCAGGGCGACCTCAACCAGCGGTATGAGAGCGACGCCACTGACGTGGCCGAGCTGGCCGACACCGCCCGCACCTTCCGGCAGATCAGCGAGTACTACAACAGCACCGTGGGCACCATTGCGGCCTACGTGGGTCAGATCACCGACGCCCTGGGCCAGATGGCAGGCGGGGAGTTGGATGTCTCGATCGACAGCGAATTCCGCGGGGACTTCGTGGCCCTGAAGGACAGCTTCAACGAGATCGCGACGTCCCTCAACGACACGCTGCGCGAGGTGAACGCGGCCGCCGAGCAGGTAGCCTCGGGCACGGCGCAGGTTTCGGACGGCAGCCAGGCTTTGAGCCAGGGGGCGACCGAGCAGGCCAGCGCGGTGGAGGAACTGACGACGACCTTGAGTGGCATTGCCGAGCAGACCAAGCAGAACGCGATGAACGCGGCCCAGGCCCAGGAGCTGGCGGCGGCAGCGCGGGAGGCAGCCACGGCCGGCACCGGCCACATGCGTGCGATGCTCCAGAGCATGGAGGAGATCAACGCGAGCTCGGAGAGCATCTCGAAGATCATCAAGGTCATCGACGACATCGCCTTCCAGA
>JAEWRW010000038.1 GCA_023398815.1 Bacillota bacterium | reverse complement strand
CTCCAAGCTTCAGCGCGTTTAATGCGTCCTGCTGAACTTTCCCATTTGCGTCAAGTGACGGAACCCAAAACATTGTACCGTCTGCAAGCTTTATTCCGAATTCCTTTGTGTCTAATGCTAAAGCCGGTTCCCCTGCCAGCAAATTTGCAATTACTAAATCCGCCTTGTTTCCTCGCCTAACTTTTATTGCCATGTTTTATGTACCTCCGTTTTATCCTATCACGCTTGGTGACCAGTAGTTCAAAGAAGCTGTTGTTTTGTTGAGCGTGTAAGTATCTCCAATTTTTGTGAGCGTAACATCAGTTACAACTTGACGATTATTAGAATGTAAATTGCCCGCAGATATGCTTCCGGTAACAGTAGCCGAAGAGGCGCAGAAAAGAGAAGATGAACAATATGTTTGCCCATATAAATTAACTCTTCTTGTTCCGCCAGACGATTCACCTACTGTGACAAATACAGTGCCGTCATCGTCTACGATTTTCTTTGCCGCCAAATCTCCGTTTGTAAGATCGAAATAGACCTTTCCATCCACCGACTGGATTTTTCCGGTCTTAATGTTGTCACCAACAATTATTGTTTGCCCGGGAGTGGAAAGATTTGAGAACTTCGCGTAGTCGGTAAGATTAAGTCTTGCCGCATTGATCGTTCCCGCGTTAATCCAATCCGCATTGATTCCGAGGGCGGTCAAGACTTTCAGTACCGCGTTTCCGTCCGCCGTAATACCGGCCTGATATGTAACTCCGCCATCTGTGGAAACTGCGAATCCATCAATAGACTTCTTCCAGATAATCACGCTTTCAGAAAGCAGCGGCTTATCGTGCATGTAGTCTATGGTGGAGCCGTCATCCTGTACGATGCTTGTACTATAGAATCCCATTGCGTTTGTCATCAGGGAAGTGAGCTGTTTTACGGCCACGTCATAGGCCGTAAGCTTTTGCTGAACAACATCTTTTGAAGTTTGTACCGCTTTAGCTGAAGCTGAATATCGCGTGGAGTTTTTAGCACTTACGCTTTCAGCATCCCCTGAGATATCTTCATAGTTTCCAATAGAATAATGCAGATTTGAAATAATCGTCGCGTACTTATTCCCCTTAAATGTCACAACCGCTACGTCCCCGGCTTCAATAGATGGGTCACCAATGGAAGAAACGTTCAGCGGCCTAAACTGAAAGTCAACCAGCTTGTTTGCGACATTGACTACAAGCTGTTCAAGGTCATCCTGTGCAAGCGGATTGTTCTCAATAGAAACAGCATATCCGCTCTGCCCCTTTAAATACGTTGTTGCTTCTTCATCAACTGGTACGAGTTGTACGCCGGTTACTCTTACGTCCTCGGTTTGCACCTTACAGGAGGATAATGAGCCAAGCTCAAAGCAGTATCCCTCTGGATACACAAACCGCCCACCGTCGTAATTGATTCTGTTCTGATAGTTGGTGAACGCTCCGCCGTCTGCATCGTCACCGCTTAAATAATCCGTGAAGTTTCCGCCGTCCAAGTCCGCTTCCGAACCTTCAAGGGTAAGATCGATCGGGTACCAACCTAACACAAGACTTCCCATATTGTTGACTCTTGCAAAGCATCCGGCCAACTGTGCCACGTAGGAAACAACCTCGCGGAACGTCATGGTATCCGTTGGTTTCTCTGCGACGGTATAGCTGCTGTTTGTGAAAGAAACCGTGCTTAATGGTACCTCACAATGTGTACAGGCGTCGGATAGGATTTGCAGAAGCGTTGCGGGATATGGCAACGTGCTTTCGGAATACGGAAGGTCAAAGTTCGCCATTTTATCCAGAGCCGTTATAACAATGGTTTCCCCGTATGAAACCGGGTCGTCCACAACGAAGAATCCTTTTCTCAGCCATTCTATTGAATGATCTTCTAATTCCAATCCAACATAAGGCACTATGGTTACGCCGAAGAAATCATATTCGTCAAACTTTTCACTGAAATTATTCAGCGTTAATGTAAGCTGATTGATTATTGCGGAGCCGACTTCAAATGTTCCTTGTTCGCTGGTGCCGTCGTCTATCTCAATTCCCCCGGACATTATGTCTTCATTCGTAATTTCCAAAACTTCACCGTAAGGGAATGTTATCGTAGCTTTTCCGTGCCACATTGGGTTGTCAGAAAGCAAGGCGGCTTTATATTGTGAAGATGTATTAATCATGCCGTGATGAACCTCCCAAGACTTTATTTCATGCGTTACACCTCAATGAAGTCAAACGCCACATCTGCAACCATCTGGCTTTCCGCTGTTTCCCATAATTTCGAGGACGATCTCGGCCCGACATAGAATGTTTTGGTTTGATAGTCCCCTTCCATCGGGTCAAGGTATGTAACTATACAGTTGTTTTTTGAATAAACCATTTTAAGTAATACGGATGATTCCGAAACAGGCATTGCCGCCCACTGGCAGACAAGCTTTGTCTTGAAAGCAACGATCTCGTTGTGCATGACAGCATCAAGTGTTCTTCCGGACTCAGGGGTTGAAACAGGTTCTAGGCTCCATTTCAAAGATGTAGGGGTCTTGGCCTTAACCCCATTGATTTTTAAAACATCCATTCTAAGCACCGCCTTGAATTCAAAAATGAAAGAGTGCCAATCACTCGGTTAATCCGAACAACTGGCACTCTGCGGCGCTCTGTGTTATTCTTTTTTAAATCGTTATCGGGCAAAGGACTTCCACCTTTGCATGAGGGCACTCGTGAGAGCGTTGCGGCTACATTGGCCACTTCTGCGCGTCCCTCTTATCTCACCTATAAGCGTCTTGACTTTAAGCCTTATTCCGCCACCGATAACCTGAAAAACTCATGCATTACCCATGTTTAATTACAACTCCCGCACTCCACTATTCTGAACGCCTCGTTTCAATAAGCGAAAACCGCTGATGATCTCCGTCAAAGTTGAATTTGATTTTTCCGATTTTGCCCTCTTTGTTTTTGGCGATCTTCAAATCTCTTTCGTCTGGTACATCAGGGTCATAATTCAAAAGCAATACCGCATCTGCATCCTGCTCAATCTGTCCGCTCTCACGCAGATTTGTTAATTCCGGTTCTCCGTCACCTGCACGACTCAATTGTGATAGAGCAATGATAGTGATGCTGTTTCTTTGAGCAACGATATGAAGGTCTTTAG
>JAEWRW010000041.1 GCA_023398815.1 Bacillota bacterium | reverse complement strand
ATAAAGCGCGGCCGCCGCGGCTGGGGGGGGGGCCGCGAAGGCACTAGCCGTGCACCGTCACCCCGGCCAAACCCTCGTAATGCTGCACCAGACCGCTGTGGTCCTCGGCGCCGTGGCCGGTGGCGATGAGCTCTTCGAGCATGGCCTGCACGGCTTCGGTCAGGGGCAGGGGCGAACCGGCACTCTGCCCGGCGGCCAGGGCGTTGGCCAGGTCCTTGCGGTGCAGCTCCATGCGAAAGCCGGGCTTGTAGTCGCCCCGCAGCATCATGGGGCCCTTGGCACCCAGCACCGTGCTGCCCGCCAGACCCCCGGCGATGGCCTCCACCACGACCGCTGGGTCGACGCCCGCCTTGCGTGCCAGCGTCAGCGCCTCGGCCACGGCGGCAATGTTGGCCGCCACGATGATCTGGTTGGCAAGCTTGGCCACGTTGCCCGCGCCAACCTCGCCCACCCGCACGGCCGAGCTGCCCATGGCAAGCAGCACCGGGCGCACGGCCTCAAAGGCAGCCGCGTCGCCGCCCACCATGATGGAAAGGGTGCCGTCAATGGCCTTGGGCTCGCCGCCGCTGACCGGTGCGTCCAGCATGACGATGCCGTGGGCGGCAAGGCCCTCGGCCACCTCCCGCGCGGCCTGGGGCTCAATGGAGCTCATGTCCACAAACACCGTGCCCCGCGCAGCGCTCCCGGCTATGCCACCGGGGCCAAGCGCCACCTCCCGCACGTTGGGGGAGTTCTGCAGCATGGTGATGACGATGTCCTGCCCGGCGGCAGCCTCCTGCACCGATGCCGCCCCCACCGCACCCGCGGCAGTGAGCGCCGCCACCTTGCCTGCGTTGCGGTCGTAGACCGTCAGCGTATGCCCGGCCTTGATGAGATTGAAGGCCATGGGGCGGCCCATGATGCCCAAGCCTATGAATCCAATGCGTTTGCTCATGCTATCCTCCTTTCGTTCAGCGCTGTCCGTCGCCGGTCAGCACAATGGCCTCGTAGGGGCCAAGGTGATCGATCGTCACCACCGCGCCGTTGCCCTCGGAAGTGACGGTGACATTCCTGCCATCGGTGAGGGTGCGGCCCGCCGCCACCGGCAGCCCCACCCGCACAGTGAAGGGCCCCACCGGCAGCGGCGCATGCCACGCCGTGCCGTCAAAACCCGTGAGGTTGATGGCTTGCAGCAGCAAGCCGTCCTCCACCCGATGGAGGAACAACTCCACCTGCGCGGGCGCGTCGGTTGCCAGCACCGGGGCCGGCAGCAGGCCGCGCAGGATGTCCAGCACGATGTCGCGGTGCTCCGCGTACCCCTGGCGCAGGTAGAGCCGCCCAGGGCCCCAGGGGATGGCCCACCCCTTGGCGGAGCCAGGGCGGTGCAGCGCGCCGAAGTGCCCCGTGGGCGCGTGCCCGCCGCAGCGCTCCGGCGGGCCATAGAGCCCAGCGGACTGGTGGGGCAGCAGACCCACCGTGCCCGCCTCGCCGGTCAGGGCGTCAAACTCCCCGGCCAGGAACACCCACTTGGCACAGGGGAAGGACGGGAACACCGCCCGGTCGTCCACGCTGAGGTAGGAGGAACGCACGCCCTCCACCGCCTGCCGCCCGGCGACGCCAAAGGCCTTGCGGGCAAAATCAGGGTCGGCACCCTCGGTGCCCGCCCGACCGGTGGCAAGGAGCGCCGTGCCACCCGCCTGGGCGATGAGCAGTGCCGTCTCCGCCGCACCGTCCAGCCCGCGCACATCGGGCAGGATGATGGCCTTGTATTGCCGGCCCTGCAAGGCCGCTTGCAGGTTCTCCTGGTGCAGCACGTCGAAGGGCACGTGGCCCTCCTTCAGCATGCGGAAAAGCCCGTGGTATTCGTCCCGCTGGCCCGCCCCGGCCCGGCGGTCGGGCTTGACAAGCCCCACCTGGGCCACCGACTCCAGCGCGCCGAAATGCCGCTCGTTGGCCGCGTGGAAGCCGAACACCCGCCGCACGGCGTCGTAGTTGGCCGGGTCGGGGTAATCGTCGAAATCGCCGATGATGCAAAAATCGAGACCCGAACCGGCGGCGATGTTCTCATAGAGCCGGGTGGTCACCTCGTGCTCCCCCACACCCATGAAACGCACATCCAGCCCCACGGCGTTGATGCAGCAGTTGCTGACGAGCTTATCGGGCCAGCTGTCCTCCAGCGACTGCACGTTCTCCGAAGCGCTGTAGGCCCAGCGCGGCAGGGGCCGGGTGAGTTCGGTGTTCGATTCCTTGCGCACGATATCCACGCAGTATTCGTCGTAGGTGGAGATGGCAATCTCGGGGTTGCGGCCCTTCACATGGTCGTGGATGCCCTCCAGCAGCTCCCGCACGGTGAGGCGCTGGAAGGCCAGATAATCCTGCCACACGGGGTCGGCGGGGTTCTCGGCGGTGGGCAGGTCGTGGCCGTAGAGTGCCCGGAAGCGGGTGCGACAGCCCTCGCAGTGGCAGGGGCCATAGACGTTGCCGCTGTAATCACGGCTTTGGTAGCCGAACATATTGAAGAACACGCCATCGATGGGATAGCGATCCATGACTTCGGAAAGAATGTCCAAAGCTACCTGGCGCTGGTAATGGCCGTTGGGGCAGGTGGCCGCCGTGCCGTTGTAGTGGATGCTGCGGCCGTCGGCGCTGCGGTAACACCAGTCGGGGTGGCGCTGCCACACGCTGTCGTCGACCTTGCTGAAGTCAAACCGCGCAACGAAGCGGATGCCGTTGGCGTGGCACTTCTCCACCACCTCGCCGGTCAAATCCTTCGTCTGCCCGGCGCAACGATACTGCCCCTCCAGCTCCGTGGGGTAGAAGGCCACGATGCCGCCGGTGTTGAGCATCAGGGTGTTGACATGGAAGCTCTTCAGGTTCTCCACCAGCCGGTCCACGTCCAGGTTTCCGTCAGTCTCGCGGATGTTGTTCTGCCACAGGCGCAGGGTGTTGCGCTGCCACCAATGCATGGGCGTCCCTCCTTTTGTTCCCCTTAGTATAGCATAGGGTGGGCGGGTCCATTGTACAGACAGGCCGCCGGAGGGCAATGCGGATGCCATTCCCGAGGGGGGTAGCGCTTGGCACCAGCACGAAAAGCGCTAGACAACCCGGCCTTGACTTTGAGCGCACTCTAAGGTTTATGGTATACTGGTCGCAACGGAGGCAGGCCATGAATTACACGATTTCGCAGGTATCGCGCCGCACGGGTCTGACGGCCCACACGCTGCGCTACTACGACCGGGCGGGGCTGCTGCCCTTTGTGGAGCGGGGCCCGGCGGGCTACCGCACCTTCACCGACAGCGACCTGGAGTGGCTGGAGCTCATTCAATGCCTGAAGGGCACCGGCATGCACATCCGCGACATCGCGAGCTTCCTCTCCCTCTGCCGGCAGGGGGATGGAACGATGGAGGAGCGGCTGACGCTGCTGACGGCCCACAAAGCACGGGTGCTGGCCCAGCGGGAGGAGCTGGAGCGCCATCTCATGAAGATCAACCACAAGATCGACCACTATACGCGGGCCTGCCGGGCGGCGCAGGCGTCAACCGACGGGCCGGCGCAACAAGATACACAGGAGGGTAACGGATAATGGGAAAAGAACTGGGAGTGGACATCAAGAAGCTGGGTTTTGGCCTGATGCGCCTGCCCATGAACGGCGCGGACATTGACCTCGAACAGCTCAAGGGCATGGTGGATCACTTTCTCAGCAAAGGGTTCACCTACTTTGACACGGCCTATGTGTACCACGGCGGCATGAGCGAAGTGGCCGCGCGCGAAGCGTTGGTCAAGCGCCACCCGCGGGACTCCTTCCAGCTGGCGACCAAGCTGCCCATCTGGATGGTGAAGGAAGCGGCGGATATGCAGAAGATCGTGGACACCCAGCTGGAGCGCAGCGGTGCCGGGTACTTTGACTTCTACCTGCTGCACTCGCTCGATAAGCCCCGGCTCAAGGTGCTGGACGAGCTCGGCGCGTGGGACTTCCTGAAGAGCCTAAAGGACCGGGGCATCGCCCGGCACATCGGGTTCTCCTTCCACGACAAGGCCGACGTGCTCGATGAGATTCTGACCGCCCACCCCGAGGCTGAGTTTGTGCAGCTGCAGATCAACTACGCCGACTGGGACAGCGCGTCGGTGCAGAGCCGCGCCTGCTACGAGGTGGCTCGCCGCCACGGCAAGCCCGTCATCATCATGGAGCCGGTGAAGGGCGGCGCGCTGGCCGTGCTGTCCCCGGCGGTGCAGCAGGTGCTGCGTGACGCCAACCCCAACGCCTCGCTGGCCAGCTGGGCCATGCGGTTCGCAGCGTCGCTGCCGGGCGTCATCACGGTGCTCAGCGGTATGTCCAACACCGAGCAGATGGAAGACAACGTGGCAACGCTGGCAGACTTCCAGCCCATGAGCAAGGACGAGTACGCCGTCGTCGACCGCGTCAACGAAATGCTCAAGGCCATCCTGACGGTGCCCTGCACCTCCTGCCGCTACTGTGTGGATGGTTGCCCCCAGAACATCCAGATCCCCAACATTCTGGGCAACTACAACGATTATCTGCTTTACAACAACCTGCCCGGTGCCAAGCGCAGCTATGGCTTCAGCACCAATGGCAAGGGCAAGGCCAGCGATTGCATCGCCTGCGGCGCGTGCGAGGGTGTCTGCCCCCAGCACATTGAGATCGTGGAGACCCTAAAGAAGGCCGCCGGCCTTTTCGAGTAAACAAGGAGGATTGTCTGTGATTCGTTTCGGCATCATCGGCCCCGGGGGCATCTCCAAGCGCTTTGCCCGGGTGATGGCCACCACCGACTGCGCCAAACTGGTGGCCATCGCGTCCAGCAGCCCTGAGCGGGCCGCTGCCTTCGCCGCCCAGTTCGGCTCCCCGCGCATCCACCAGAGCTACACTGCCCTACTCCAAGACCCCCAGGTGGACGCCGTTTACATCGGGCTCACCCACAACTTCCACGCCGACGTCCTCCGCCAGTGCCTGGAAGCCGGCAAGCCCGTGCTCTGCGAGAAGCCCATGGTGCTGCACGAGGCCGACGCCCAGGCCCTGGCAGATCTCTCCCGCGAGCGCGGGGTGTTGCTGATGGAAGCCATGTGGACCCGCTGCCAGCCGGCCTTCCGCCGGGCACGGCAGTGGATTGCCGAGGGCGCCATCGGCCAGCCCAAGCTGGTGCAAGCAGCGTTCTGCTTCCAGGCCCCCTACGACCCCCAGGCGCGGCTCTTCAACCCCGCGCTGGCCGGCGGGGCCCTCTACGACGCCGGGGTCTACCCCATTGAGTTTGCCACCGGCATCCTGGGCGAGAACCCGGTGGAGACCAAAGGCGTGCTGAACATCGGCCCCAGCGGGGTGGACGACTACGACGCCATCAGCCTGCGCTTCCCCAGCGGGGCGGTAGCTGCCCTCGCCTGCGGGCTCATCGCCCGCGCCAGCAGCGACGCCACCGTGTGGGGCACCCAGGGGCATGTGGTCATCTATGATTTCCTGCGCACCCAGAAGGTGGAGCGCTACGACGCCACCGGCGCGCTGGCCGAGACCTTCGAGCACCAGGTCGACGACGGCTTTGTGCACGAGATCGAGCACTTCTGCGAGCTGGTGCGGGAGGGGAAAACCGAAAGCCCCCTCATCCCGCTGGCTGACACCATCGCCTGTGCGGCGGTCTTCGACGCGCTGCTGGGCAAGTAAGCCAGCACCAATCCAAACCCAGACCGTCGAAAGTGTGGCGGTCACATGAGTTCTCGTAGGTAGCGGGGCCTGGCCCTGCTACCTTTTCTTTGTTCACGCAAGCATCACATTGTAACATCCAAAATGCAGCTAGCTGCGGCAAACCCCAGCCCCTATGTTATAATGGCAATAGAAATCGGGATTAATCGGGTGGTTTTGAACTTCGGAGTTGTTTATATACTGTAAATGTTGGTGGCATGAATGAAATTCTATATTGCTTCTAAACTTGGAAACTATATGCAAGTAAGGGTTCTTGCCGGGAAACTGAAGGCAGCCGGATGGGTGCATACTTATGATTGGACAAGTGATTGGACAAAACAGGGTTCTGTAAAAGAAACGAATAAGGAAATCTTAATATCCATAGCTAAAAAGGAATCTGAAGGCGTATCGGACGCCGATATCGTCATTGTACTAACACCTCAAGGCCGGGGAACCCACACGGAGTTTGGGATGGCAATAGCGCTCAACAAGACCGTCTTTTTATGTCATATAGACAATACGTACTTCAAATGTGACAAACTACAGAAGAAATTGCGCAGACAGTATTAAGTTATGAAGGCACAGTATAAGCATAACCAGAAGTGGAGAAATCCCAACTTACCAGTCAATTTTTTTGTTAAGAGGGACATTCCTGTTTTTCCTGAAATGTCCCTCTTTTCGGGTCACATCAAGTTCACTCCACCAGCCACCTTATTCGGCGGGTTGGTTTGTTGTTTTTTGTTCGCGCAAGCATCGTAATTTGATGCAATTTCCAGCTTGCTGAGGCTAACCCCAGAGTCTATGATATAATGGCAATAGAAATCTGGATTTATCTGGTATTCTGAACTTTAGAGTTTTACAGAATGCATATGAGGTAATATGTATGGATTATCGCTTGCTCGGCTTTTTCAGTGGTTTTCCCGACCATCGCTTTCCCCGTAATGTGGCTAAGCGGCTGAACGAAGAACTGACAAATCGCGACAGCCTTGTCTTTGTGAGCGCCTGGCCGACGGATTACGAAAGAAATGACAGCGATTCGACCGGTATGCATGGCATGTTCGAGGAATGCAACATACCTTTCGCGCGGCACTATGTCATTGATAATCGGATGGAAGCTTCCCACGCCACGCGATTAATCCAGGAATCCTCCTGCGTGTTTCTCATGGGCGGCCACCCCGGGTTGCAATTACAATTATTACGTGATACAGGCTTGGATGCTGCAATTTGTGATACTGCCGCGGTGGTGTTGGGGGTCAGTGCTGGCGCAATCAACATGGCCAAACGCTCGCTTGACACCAAGGAATCTCCCATCCCATATGATGGCCTGGGTTTGGCTGACATTACCGTCAAGCCACACTTTAAGCTTGAGAACCAGCAAGTATTGTCAACTTTACTGCAAATCTCCATGGAGCTGCCCATTTGCGCCATGGAAGATGACAGCGCCATTTTCGTAGCGGGCGACCGTATCTCATACACAGGACAGATTCATTGGTTAAGCAAAGGCATAATCCGCCCCCTTTCGCAAGGAAGTCTGTTGAAATAATATCGCAAAGAATAAGCAACTGTCAGTCATATCGTTTTTTGAGGGACACTTCTGTTTATCAGAAATGTCCCTCTTTTCGGGTCACATCAAGAAGTTCTCTACGCCAGCCACCCCATTCGGCGAGCTGGTTTGTTGTGTGGGGAGGAAATACGCCCGAAGGGACTTTCGTCCCTTCGGAATCCCGTCATTGGCACGAGCGGAGCAAGTGCCACGCCTGTAGCCGCAGGCCGATTCGGCCAAGGCACGAAGTGGCACGAACAGAGCACACACCTAGCCAACCGCAGGCGGCGTTCCGGCAGAAAGGCGCACAGCCGTGCAAATAAATACCACGAAAGAGCAACAAGCAGCCTCCATCGGCAGCCGCAGGCCGATTCATTCGGCCAAGGCACAAATCAGCCCGATCGGAGCACAAACCCCTCCCGCCGCAGTGGCGTCCCATCGTGAAACCTAGCATGACCAGGGCAAACGAATGCCCCGCGACGGCGTGTACGTCGCGGGGCGAAGCGGTACTCGTAACAAGATCTCCTGACTCGCGGCTGTCGCCGCAGGCGGCAGCCGCGAAAGCCAAGCGCTAGCGCGGCGGCAGAATCTCCAGCCAGTACCCATCGGGGTCCTCAATGAAGTAGAGACCCATGGAGTTGTTCTCAAAGCAGATGCAGCCCATCTTCTCGTGGTGGGCGTGGGCCGCGTCGTAGTCGTCGGCAACAAAGGCGATGTGGCTCTCGTTGTCGCCCAGCTCATAGGGGCCTTCCTTGTCGCGCAGCCAGGTCAGTTCAATCTGGTGGTCCGGGTTGCCGTCGGAGATGAACGCCATGGCAAAGGCGCCGTCGGCGGCCTGGTGGCGGCGGGCCACCTTCATGCCCAGCGCTTCCTCATAGAAGGCGATGGAGCGTTCGAGGTCGGCCACGTTGATGTTGTTGTGATTGAGCGTGAATTTCATGGAAGTCCTCCTTTTGTTATCGGTCAACGGTGTCGCCGGGTGCGGTGAGCTCGGCCACCTGCACCGGCAGCAGTTCGGCCTCCAGCGCGGTACGCAGCTGCCCGGGCAACGCAGGGCCGCCGTTCAAATGCATGGGCACGATGAGCCGCGGCTGCACGCTGCGCGCAAACTGCAGCGGTCCCCGCAGGGCGTGAGCCCCCAGGCGAGCGTCCACTGGGATGAACGCCACCTCGGGCTGGAAGCCCTCCAGCGGTGCAATCTCCTCAAGGAACCAACCTTCGTCGTGGCGCAGCTCCTCCTGGGTGGATTCGTCCTCCCAATACCAGCAGTTGAGGTCGCCGGCGTGGAAGACCGTGCCGCCCTCAAACCCGCAGAGGAAGGACACGCCCTCGTCGGTGGAGCCATAGGCCCGCACGCTGACGCCGTTGACCTCGGCCTGCTCGCCCTTGGCCAGGCGAATGGCGTGCACGCCTGCCGGCGGGGCGATGGCACTGTCCAGCACGTAGGCGACGCCAGCTTCCTTGGCGTGGTCGAAGATCTTGCGGTTGAAATGGTCGTGGTGCCGGTGGGAGACGAAGAACGTCACCGGCCGGCGGCCAAAGGGCACCTTGGCCAGCAAATTCTGTTCGTCGGTCCAGTAGTCGAAGACCAGCGTACCCTCCCGGCCCTCCACCACAAAGCCACTGTGCCCCAGCAGCGTGATGCGCATACTCGCACCCCCTTTTGCACCAGTATAGCACAGCGTCCCCACAGCCAAAAGGGCGGGCGGTCTATACGACGCAAGGCGAAGGAATGGGAAACGCCCCAAGGGGCTTGCCCCTTGGGAATCCCCGCCAAGGTGCAAATATTGCGCAATCCTCCCCCGTCGGCAGCGTATCGCTTCGTCCCCCAAAAACACAGCCAACGGGCCACTCTCCCCCGCAGCCGCCGGGCGGTTCATCCGCCCAAGGCATTCTGTCGCTCGCGCGAGGCTCACACTCACTCCCGCGTGAGTGGCGTCTCCTGCGTCAAACCCCGCACGAACAGGGTAGCACGGAGCCGCGCGGCGGCGTGTACGTCGCGCGGCAAACCAACCGCATAAACGAGCACTCCCACTCGCGTCCGTCGTGTAAGCGGCGGACGCGAAAAAGTGGCGAACCAATCGGTTCGCCACTTGTGGTTACCCATCCGCAGGGGCGACGGGCAGCCGTGGGTGAGAGGGGCACAACGTGGGACGGGCGGCAGCGCCGCCCGCCGTCAATGAGGAGAATGAGAAAGCTCCTGCGTGATCATCTATGATGCATTTGCCGCCGGCTCCCGGCAGCCATTGGTCGCGATGTCTGGCCGCAGCTGGGCCATTTGCCATTCCAGCGCGGCGATTTGGTTGCGCAGTTCCCGTTCGGTGTCAGCGGCCTCGGCGCGCACGTCAGCCAGGCGGGCCTCCAGCGCCTCCCGTGCCACCTGGGCGCTCTCGCAGGCCACCTGAGCCTGGCGAAGCTGCTGACGCAGGCTCTCCACCAGGGCTTGGGCGTCAGTGGTCGCGCCGGCCATCACCAAGTCTGTCAGGCGGTCGCGCTCGCGGCTGAGGGTGTCATTCTCCTGCCGGAGGTGTGCCACGCGCTGGCGCAGCTCCAACCGCGCCCAGCGTCGGGGCGACAACCGGGCACCGCGCCGCAGCCGGTACCACCAGCCCCGCAGCCCGCCCAGCCGGAGCGCGCTGCCCCGACCAGCCCCGCCGATCTTTGCCTGCCGTGCCTGCAGCAGTGCCGCAGCTGGCCCATCCTCGCCCATCATCGCAACCCCTCCGGCCTCAACAACGAAAAAACGCGACCGTTGCCGGCCGCGTAACATGCAAGGACAACGCGTGAAGCCACGCGGTGCATGCTTCCAACAGATTCGGCAACTGGCTGCCATAGGTAGATACCCTTAGGCCCTGTAGCTTTGTGTCGCTGCCTTTCGACAGGTCTACTATGAACGGATCACTGTTCCTGGCGATAATGTATCATAATCCAACAATGCTTTCAAGGGATTCGACATAAGTTTCGTGCATAAATATGACAAAATTTTGGATAAGATCACCCAGCCCGGCCCCGCCAGCGGCAGAGCCTGTCCTCCAGGGTATCGAGCAGAGCAAAGAGCACAAACCCCAGCAGCGCCAGCGCCAGAATGCCGCCGTACATGTCGGGGTAATCGAGCCGCCCCCAGGCATCCAGGATGTAATAGCCAATGCCCCAACGGGTGCCGTATGCCTCGGTGAAGAAGAGGATGGACAGTGCCGTGCCCACCGAGACCTTGGTGTTGGTGAGAAGCTCCGGCAGGATGGCCGGCAGTGTGACATGGCGAAAACGCTGCCAGGAGCCGGCACCCAAGCTTGTGATGTGGCGATAATGCTCCCGCGGGATACCCACGGCCGCCCCTCGCACCGCCACGATGACCTGAAACACCACGATGAGTGCCACCATCAGGATCTTGGAGGTGTCGCCCAGCCCAAAGAGCAGCAGCACCACCGGCAGCAGCGCCGTCTTGGGGATGGGGTAGGTGAGGTACACCAGCGGGTGCAGCAGGCGGTTCCACCGGGCGGAGTGGGCCATGAGAAGCCCCAGCGCCGCGCCAAGGACGAGCGCCACCACAAGCCCCGCCCCGGCCCGCCACAGGCTCATGGCCAGGTGCAGCGCCAGGCCGTCGGCCCACAGCGCCCCGGCCCGCTGGTACACCGCCCACGGCGTGGGCACCATGCGGCTGCCCAGCGCCCAGGCGGCCAGCGCCCACAGCATATTGAGCGCCGCGAAACCCTGCACAAAGAGCCACAGTTTGTTTCGTCTCATGCGCCCCACACCTCCCCAGCCCTCTGTCGTACCCCGGCGCAGAAGGCGGCGTAGTCCTCCGCCTCTCGCGGGTCATCCAGGGCAAAGAGCGGGTTGAGTATGCTGCAGGCCACCTGCCCCGGCCCGCGCGTCAGCACCACGATGCGGGCGGCGACAAAGACCGCTTCCTCTATGCTGTGGGTGACAAAGACGGTGGTGGTGGGCCGCTGGCGCCACATCTCGCGGAAGAGCCACTGGGCCTCCTCACGGGTCAGCTCATCCAGGGCGGAGAACGGCTCATCCAGCAGGAGCAGCGCCGGGGCCATGGCAAACGCCCGGGCCACCGCCGCCCGCTGCCGCTGCCCGCCGGAGAGTTCCCCAGGGTAGCGGTCCATGAGCCCATCGATGGAGAGCCGCGCGGCAATCTCGTCAAGGCGCTCAGCTGCTTCGCCCAGGGGTTGGCGGCGGATGCGAGCCGGCAGCAGGCAGTTCTGCCGCACGGTCTTCCAGGGCAGCAGGCCGTCGTTTTGCGGTACCAGGCCGATGGCATGGGCCACCGGGTTCACCGGCACGCCGCCCAGCAGCGCCTGCCCGGCGTCACCCCGCAGGGCCCCGGCCAGCACATGGAGCAGCGTGCTCTTGCCGCAGCCCGATGGCCCAATGACCGCGCAGATCTCCCCGGCATCCACCGTCAAATCCAGCGGTCCCAGCGCCTCCACCGGTTCGGTGCCGCCGGCGTACCGCACCGTCAGGCCCTTGACCTGCAGCCGGCACCGGCCGGGTTGGCTGTCACCGCGCATCAAAATGGACGGGGGCACGCTCTCCCCCGCCCGGTTCTCCTCGTTGTGATTGCCGCCGGCCATCAGCCCACCGCCGCCACCAGGGCGTCGGGGGTCAGGGTATCGGGGCACAGGCCCTTGGCCGTCGCCCAGTCGATGGCGTCCTGCAGCTCGCCCTCGGTGGGTAGACGGCTCTGGTGGTATTCGGGCAGCTCGATCTTGCCCTTCATCTCCGCCGGGTAACCCACGGTGTCGATGACGAGCTGCTCATACTCGCTGATGGGATGGGCGTTGAGGTACTCGACCCCCTCGGCATAGGCGGCGTAGAAGGCTGCGATGTCCTCCCCGCGGGCATCCACGGTCTCCTTGGTCATGCCGATGATGGAGGGATAGAGCCCGATGCCGGTGGCCGCGCTCAGGAGCGTGGCACCGTCATTGACAGCGAAAGTGCCGTAGGGCTGGGGCAGCACGGCGGCGTCCACCTGGGCGGCATTGAGCAGCTCCAACCGCGTGGGCACGGCGGGCACGGCGGTCTTGGTCACGTCGTCAGCGGTGAGGTCGCTGGCCTCCAGCGTACGATCCAACACGTATTCGATGAGCGTCTTCTCGGAGATCGCGACCGACTTGCCCTTGAGGTCGGCCACCGACTGGATGCCGCTCGATTTCCCGGCCACGACCCAGTACTCGCCCTCGGTCATGCCGGTGGCACGAAGGTCAATGCCCGCGTTCTGGTAGATGCACAGGCTCATGAGGTCGCAGCACATGCCGTCGAGCTTGCCGGCCTGGAAGGCCGCGTCCCGGTCCTTGGAGGACTGAAACAGCTCCAACCGGAAGGTGACCCCATGGGCCTTGAAGAACCCCTGCTGCTGGGCGATGACAAAGGGCATGACATCGATGGACGGCAGCGCACCGATCACCAGTTCGCGGCCCTCTGTCTTGGCCCCGCAGGCCGTCAGCGGCAGCGCCAACAGCGCCGCCAGCACCAATGCACACAGTCTTTTCATTGTTCCTTCCCCCATTTGCGATACAACTTGTGTTCCATGCCCAACGCGTCCAGCGCCTTGCCCACCATGAAGTCGACGACGTCGTCGAGCGTTTCGGGCTGGTGGTAAAAGCCCGGCATGGCCGGCAGAATCGTCACGCCCAGCCGGGCCAGCTTCAGCATATTTTCCAGGTGGATGGCCGAAAGGGGCGTCTCCCGCACCACGAGGATGAGGGGACGGTGCTCCTTCATCATCACATCGGCCGCCCTATCGAGGAGGTTGCGCCCGGCCCCGCCGGCCACCGCCCCCAGCGTCGCCATGGAGCAGGGTGCCACGACCATGCCTTGGGCGCCATAGGAGCCGCTGGCGATGGGCGCGAAGAAGTTGTCCACGGCCTCCAGCCCCACGCCGGGCAGGGGGGCGAGCCATTCCTCCACGGTGCGGCCCGTCTCGTGCACGGCAACCTTCCGCCCGGTGTCGGTGGCCACCACGGTGACGGTGCGGCCGCCACGGGCCAGCTCCTCCACGAGCCGCAGGCCATAGACGCTGCCGCTGGCCCCGGTGATGCCCACAATCAGATTGTCCATGTGCCCTCCCTCACAGGTAGACGTCCAGCACGCCGGCCACCAGTAGCACGACGCTGACGATCTGGTTGATGCCGTAGGACGCAATTTTGACGTTGGCAAGGTTGCCCGGCGATACGATGCGGTGCTCGGCCACGAGCAGCGCCGCGATGGCGACGAGCCCCACCCAGAAGATCGGCCCCAGCCCCAGCAGCAGCCCCGCCATACCAAGGCACGCCACCGCGCCCGCGTGCATCCACGACGACCAGCACAGCGCTCCCTCCACACCAAAGCGCACCGCCATGGAGTGGAGTCCGTTTTCCCGGTCAAAGGCCTCGTCCTGCGCGCCGTAGATGACGTCAAAGCCCCCCACCCACAGCAGGTTGGCCCCGCCCAGGAAGAGCGCCGGCCAGGAAAACGCCCCGGTGATCGCGAGCCACGCCCCCACCGGTGCGCAGGCCGTGGTGAGCCCCAAAATGAGGTGGCAGGCCCAGGTGAACCGCTTGGTGTAGGAGTAGCCGACCATGAGCGCCAGCGCCACCGGCGTCAGTGCCAGGCAAAGCAGGTTGAACTGGGCCGCCGCCACCGCAAACACCACAAAGCAGACGACCGAGAAGGCCAATGCCTCGCGGGGCCGGAGCTCCCCTTGGGGCAGCTGCCGGCTGGCGGTGCGGGGGTTGCGCGCGTCAATCTGGGCATCGATGACGCGGTTCAAGGCATTGGCCCCGGTGCGGGCCGCCAGCAGCGCCACCAGAATCCAGATAAGTTTCGCCCACGGCGGCCGCCCCCCACTGGCGATGAGCAGCGCCACCAGAGCGAAGGACAGCGAGAAGATGGTGTGGGAGAACATGACCAGCGTGCCATATTGGCGGAACTTGCCCACCACCCGGCGGGCCTGCGTTTCAATCCAACCCATAGTCCCGCCATCTCCGGTCCACCAGCGTGCGAACCTCTTCACTCATCACGATGTCATCGGGCCAGGGGCGGTCGTGGCCTTCGTCGGGCCCCTTGCGGGTGGCGTCAATGCCCATGCGCGTGCCATAGTGCGGCAGGCGACTGGCATGATCGAGAGCATCCAGCGGCCCGTCGTCCAGCACCACGTCCCGCCGGGCGTCGATGTTGTTGAAAGCCCGCCAGGCCACCTCGGAAAGGTTCTGGGGGCTCACCTCGGCGTCCACCACCACGATGAGCTTGGTGTACATCATCTGCCCCATGCCCCACAGGCCATGCATGACCTTGCGCGCCTGGCCCGGGAACCGCTTGCGGATGGAGACAATGACGCAGTTGTGGAACACGCCCTCCAGCGGGAAGTTGATGTCCACGATCTCCGGGAACAGGGTTTTGAGGAACGGCAGGAAGATGCGCTCGGTGGCCTTGCCAAGGTAGGCGTCCTCCATGGGCGGGCGGCCCACGATGGTGGCCGGGTAAACCGGGTTCCGGCGGTGGGTGATGCCCTCCACATGGAAGACCGGGTAATCGTCGGCCAGCGAATAGTAGCCGGTGTGGTCGCCAAAGGGCCCCTCCCGCCGGAGTGGTTCGTCCACGTCCACATATCCTTCCAGCACAAACTCAGCGTCGGCAGGAACCCAGATGTCGTTGGTGACGCTGCGCACCAGCGTGACCGGCGCACGCCGCAGGAAGCCCGCCAGCATCATCTCGTCAATGCCGCGGGGCAGGGGCGCAGTGGCCGCGTAGGTGACCGCCGGGTCGCAGCCCAGCGCCACCGAGACGGGCATGCGCCCACCTAGCTTGCGGTATTTGTCGTAGGTCTCCCGCCCGTCCTTGTGCAGGTGCCAGTGCATGCCCGTGGTTGCCCGGTCGTAGACCTGCAGGCGGTACATGCCCACGTTCTGGGCACCGGTGTCGGGGTCGCGGGTGAAGACGAGAGGGAGCGTCACAAACCGGCCGCCGTCCTCCGGCCAGCACTGCAGAATAGGCAGGGCTGTGAGGTCAGGCTCCCGCTCCACCACCTGCTGGCAGGCGCCCCGACCAGGTAGGCGGATGGGGAACACCGACAGCAGCCGCGTGGCCCGGGGGGCGAAGCGCACCGCCCGGGGGAGGCTCGTGTAGTTTGCCATGTTGAGGAAGTCGTTGATGTCCTCCCCGGCGTCGTCCAGCCGCTCCACCCCCAGGGCGAGGGCCATGCGACGCTCGCTGCCCAGGGCATTTATTAGCACCGGGTAGGCGCTGCCCCGGGGCCGCTCAAAGAGCAGCGCCGGGCCGCCGGCCTTGACGACCCGGTCGGCGATCTCTGTCATCTCCAGAACCGGGTCCACCTCAGCGGTCACCCGTTTGAGCTCGCCCCGCGCCTCCAGGGCCTTCAAGAATTCCTGCAAATCCCGGTATGCCATTGGTTTCCATCCTGTCGTTTTGGGTACGTGAATAGTATATCACACAACATACAAGGCCGGCAGAGGGCCGCCCTATCGATCAAACCGACGCTGAACTACTGAACAATGGTACAGTTTCGAGGGGTTTCGTGCCAATTTGACCATTTTGTGGATATGCAATTAAGGGTTCAGCGATTGAAAATTTCAAATTGATCTGTATAATTTACAGTAATGGGAGTATCTGTCAGATGAGTAAGAAGACCGACAACCCAACGGGTGTTCGCCGGGCCGGTTCACCGACCCGTTTGATCCTGCGCCTTGTGGGGGTAGCTCTCATCGTGGCGGCACTGGCGCTCATCGGCCACTCCGCGTGGACACTGTGGCGCGCTGACGCTGACACCAACGAAGCCCTGCAGGATGCCGAGGCCATGCTGAGCGCCGCTCGCGCCGAACCGGCCCAATCCGCCACCCCCGGCACCACCGTCGCCCCTGATGAAACTGGCGTGCCCGAGGACGACCCCCTGGCCAACGTGACAGACGACCCGTCGCCCGACCCCAGCGCCAGCCCCGGTGCGTCGAGCAACACCAGCAACATCATGGGCATCCTGCACTTTGACAGCCTGGGCGGCCGCAAGGTGCCTCTGTTGAAGGGCACAAGCAACCGAGACCTGGCCCGTGGGGCCGGCCACCACAGCCGCTCCTCCCAACCGGGCCAGGTGGGCAACTGCGTCGTCTTCGGCCACCGCAACACGGTGTTCCGCAGCTTTGGGCGGTTGGAGGTGGGCGACACCATACGGGTGGAGTTACCCGACGTGACCTATACCTATGAGATTGAGTCCATGAAGGTCATCGACCCTGACAACAAGGTGATCTTTCAATATTACGACTACGCCGCCATGACGCTGGTGACCTGCTATCCGTTCAATTATGTGGGCTCTGCGCCCCAGCGGTATCTGGTCGTCTGCCGCCTGGTGGATTGACCGACCGATTCGACAGCAAAGAGGGTGTTGACCATCTTACAGGAAATGGAACTGGAGCCCCGTACCGATCTGCCCTCCTTCCGGCTGTTCGGCGTGTTTCACGCTGCCAGCGGCGGGGAGGTACTGTCTGACCGGCTGAAGCGCTCCCGTCAATTGGAAGGACTGCTCAAATACCTGCTGGCCTACCGCGGGCGCTTCATCTCGCCCGAGGTACTGGTGGACTCCCTGTGGGAGACCAAGGACTGCCCCAACCCGGCCAAGGCCATCCAAAACCTGGTGTACCGCCTGCGGGCGCTGCTGGACCGCCCCAACGAGCCCAGCTACATCCTGTTCCGCAACGGCGGCTACGGCTGGAACACCCAAGGGGAATACTGGCTGGATCTGGAGCTTTTCGAGCGCCTGCAGGAGGATGCCCTGCGCGAATACAAAGCCGGCTCCACCGACACCGACGCGCTGACCCAGGCGTTGGATCTCTACCCGGCGGACTTCCTCTCCAACAACGCCTACGAGCTGTGGACCGTGCCGCTACGGCAGAACTACCGTGCCCGCTTCACCGCCTGCGCCGAGGCACTCATCGCCCTCTACCGCGCGCAGGAGCGTCACGGGGACATCATTGCCCTGTGTGAGCGGGTCACGGCCATCGACCCCTACAACGAGAAGGTGCACGTGGGCTACCTGGAGGCCCTGATGGCCACCAACCGCATCGCCCATGCGCGCATGCATTACAGCTACGTCACCGAGATGCTCTACCGCGACCTGGGGGCCACCCCCTCGGCCGAGCTGCGGGAGGTTTACGCCCGCATCAACGGCAGCATCAAGTATGTGCAGCACGACATGGACAGCATCATGAGCTCCTTCACGGAGGATCGGCACCACCCCGACGGCCCGTTCTTCTGTGACGACGAGGTGTTCCACGAGCTCTTCAAACTGGAGCGGCGGCGGATGCTGCGCAGCGGCCAGAGCAATTGCCTGGTTCTCTACACCTTCAGCAACGCCAACTACGGCATGCCCCCGCCCGACGTGCTCAAAGCCGGGCGCAAGGCCCTGGTGGATGTGCTGATGTCCAGCCTCAGGAAGGGCGACGTGGTGTGCAACTGGAACGACGCCCAGGTGCTCATCCTCTTGGTCAGCCTCACCTTTGAGGACGCGGAGACCATCTCCCGGCGCATCATCTCCCGCTTCCACAAGGAATACCAGGGTGCGCCGCTGATGCTGCAGAAGCGCATCAGCCCCATTCACGCAGAGATCGTGTGATCGGGCGCGCTCGGGCGCGCTGAAAGCGCGACCAACCGTACAAGCTTACAGTGCTTTTCGCCAGAAAAGCATTCGCCACGCAGTGGCGCAAGCGCTGTACGGAAGTCAGCCGGAGCAACCGCCCCCCCCATGCGGGCGAGGGGGCAAAGCGCATTTATGATGGCTCCCAGCGACCAACTTCGTCCTCTGCAGACCGCCGCGCGAACCCCGCGCGGCGGTTTTCCTTTGGCACCCACCCGGCAGCCCCAGCGTCGTGCCCCCTCCCCCTACGCCGTGTTACAATGGAGCCCGGGCCCACCCCACAAAAGAATGCAGAAACTGCAAAGCAACGACGACCCCCAAGGGCTATGATGAACGCGGAGGTGAAAGTGTGGATTGGCAAACTGGCATGAACAACGCCGTGGCGTACATCGAGGGAAACCTGGCCGGCGAGATTGACCTGGCCCGGGCAGCGAGGTACACGGGATGCTCGGCGTGGGAGTTTCAACGGCTGTTTTCCTTCATCGCGCAAGTCCCGCTGGGGGAGTACATCCGTTGCCGGCGGCTGACGCTGGCGGCGGAGGATCTGCGGCGGGGAGAGGGCCGCGTGATCGAGATCGCCCTGAAGTACGGCTACGACTCCCCGGCGTCCTTCTCCCGGGCGTTCAGCCAGTGGCACGGGGTGCCGCCCTCGTCGGCGCGCAACGAGGGCATCGCCCTGCGATCCTGTCCACCCATCGCCTTCGCATTTGGCAACCAGGAAAGGAGCACGGACATGAACGAACGCAACGACATGGAACTCTATAGCCAGCGGGGGTACTACGTCAAGGAGAACGCCCCGGTCTACTTCACCCAGGACATGGACCGCACCATCCAGTGGTTCCGCGATGTGCTGGGTTGGTATGGCGACGTGACTGCTCGCGACGAGCAGGGTGCGGGCGGCTATGGCTGCGTCTTCGATTACCCCGGCGAGCTCATTGTGGCCCAGCTCACCCCGTTCCGGGGCATCCACCTCTTCCAGGGCGAACCCTCCAAGGGCGTGGTGGGGTTCCTGCTGGTGCAGGGGCTCGACCAGCTGCACCAGCGGGTGAAGGCCAAGGGGTGGACAACGATCTCCGACATCTACGCCCAGCCCTGGGGCGCGCGGGAGTGCACCGTGGAGACGCCCGATGGCAGCCTCCTGCGGTTCTTTGAGACCACCCAGGCGTAACGGATCAAGGCCAGACAGCAAAAGACAACCCACCTCTGCGGAAACGCCGAGGTGGGTTCAATTCAACAAAAATCAGCACAGATAGCTAAACCAAGAGTGGAGCGCCGGTTTATCCGGCGGGAGATGACCAAAGGTTGGCGTAAAAACAAACAGTAAAACCCCGCATACGCGAAACGCGTTCTACCAAACCTGCATGAGTGCCACAGCTTCGTATCGTCCGGCGACATGCGCGGCGAATCAGGCACGCTGGATGCGTGACCAACCGCCGCGCCGTGAAGGCATTGCATAGCAATGCCTTAGCGCCCGGACGGCGCGTAAGGCGCGAACGGCGATCTCAACGGTGATGGAACAAGCACTCCAGATCGCGTTCGACGCTGCTGCGGCGGACGCGAAAGGCGCGGCCAGCCGCGCCGCCCCTACTCCCGCACCCGCTGCTCATCGAGCAGGCGGCGCAGGGAACGCGCCAATGGCACGCGTTGCATAAGCAAACCGATGCACAACGCGAGAAAGCCCAAAAGCAAGAACGGATAAAAAATGGCAACTGCATAGCGTCCATCCGTCACGTTAATCCAGATCATCACTGCACAGCCGATGACGTTCATCAGATAAATGAGAAACAGACCATCCATCAACCGCAGCATGCGCCGATGATACCGAATTTGGTCAGAAACATCGGAGTACAGTTCCAGCGGCCCTTCGGATGCCTTCCGCCGCAGGTAGACCCATCGCCAGCCAGTAGGGATGGTGTCCATGCCCATCTCTTGCAGAAAACGCAGATACTCCTGGGTTTCCGGGTGGCGCAGCGGATGCTTCAGCAATTCCAAGCGGTAGTGGTACACCTCTGGCTCACACGGTTCAAACACACACCCGGTGAGCTTCGTTTTGGTCAGAAGCCAGCCTTGGGCCGCCATATCGGCCAGCCACCGCTCCTGTTCCTCCCCGGGTAGAACAGCAAAATGGGAGAACTTAGGGAAACATACCCGTTCCATGCCCATCCCCTCCTAACGTATGGCAGCTATCCACGGCACCATCCAGCGCCGCCCTACTCCCGCACCTTCTGCTCATTAAGCAGGCGGCGCAGGGTTTGATCCATGGGCCCGCGGTACAGCGTGATCACCAAGATCAGCGTCAATGAGAGCACATCAATTACCAGCGCCAGCACGGGCGACTCGGCCGAGTGGATGCCCAGCCGCATGTCCTTCCACCACTGCCACAGTGCGGTTGTCCAGAAGACGATCTCCAGGCAGAAGAGGGGGACGATGACGTTCATCAGCCGCACGATGCGCCGGAGGTGCCGGATGCGGGACGCCACATCGGAGAAGAGCTCAAAGGGCCCATCGGCCGTCCGCCGCCGCAGATACACCCAGTTGAGGCAGCGGCCCACGTACTCCACCCCCATCTCCTGCAGGAACCCAAGGTAACGCTGGCTCTCCGGGTGGGCGGGGCTGCGCTCCAGCATTTGCAGGCGGTAGGCGTACTCCCCCGGCTGCCCCTGGGTAAACTCATAGCGGAACACGAACACGCCCGTCAGCAGCCACCCCTGGGCCGCCATGTCGTTAAGCCACTGCTCTTCCTCCAGGTATTGGGCAATGGTAAAGACCCGGTACTCGACCTTTTTGTTCTCCTCGTTCATGGTTGCCCTCCCAACAGCGTTTCGCCGTTTTGCACCAATTCCTTGAGCCGCATAAGCTCCGCCCGGGCGGCGGCCCGCCCCGCGTCGGTCAGGTAGTATTCCTTCCGGCGGGAGGCTGCCTCCCCCGGCACGGCCGCAATCCAACCCCGCTCCAGCAGGGTATTGAGCGCGCCATAGAGCGTACCCGCCGCCAGCACCACCCGCCCGGCGCTGAGGCGCTCCACGTTTTGCAGAATGCCGTAGCCATGCAGCGGCTGCCCCAGTGACAGCAGGATGTAGTAAACCGCCTCGGTCAGGGCAATGCTCTCGTTGCCGGGCATGTCCTCTCCCCCTTGCACCTCGTCCTCCGTTACAACGGTTTCCGTTATATCGGTCACCGATATAATAGCGCGCCAACACTCCCCTGTCAACACCCTTTTTTCTCGGTGGGTGCGGGTTCAAACGGACGGGCCGTCACCTCATCGGCCGCAGGCAGGTTTTCCGCCCCCGCCAGTGGTGCGGACGTGTTCCGTGCGCTATAATACTTACATAGCACAAAACAGCAATCGAGGAGGAATCTGTCATGCCTTGGGGATGGATCATTGCCATTGCCGTCGTCGTCATCGTACTCTTCTGGTACGTGACAACCTACAACCGCTTCATCGGCCTGCGCAACAAGATGGAGGAAGCGTTCTCCACCATGGATGTGTACCTGAAGCGCCGCTATGACCTGGTGCCCAACCTGGTGGAGACCGTAAAGGGCTACGCCAAGCACGAGGCCGGCACACTGGAAGCCGTGGTGAAGGCCCGCAACGCCGCCGCCAGTGCCCCCACCATGGCCGAACGCGCCCAGGGGGAGAACCAGCTGACCGGTACTCTCCGCAGCCTCTTCGCCCTGGCAGAGAGCTACCCCGACCTCAAAGCCAACCAGGGGTTCCAGCAGCTGCAGAGCGAGCTTTCCAGCATTGAGGAGGACATCCTTAACGCCCGCAAGTACTACAACGGCGTGGTGCGCGACCTGAACACCCAGCGCGAGAGCTTCCCCAGCAACCTGGTGGCCGGGGCGATGCACCTCGATAAGGGTACCCTCTTTGAAATCGATGCCCCCCAGCGCGAGAACGTCAAGGTGCAGTTCTGATGAGTTGGCGCAACTTCGCACGAAAGCTACTGGCTCTGCCGCTGGCGGCGCTGTGCCTGACGCTGCTGTTGGGCCCCACCCCCGCCCGGGCGGACGAGGGTGGTTTCACCATTGAGAACCTGTCAGTGCAGGCGACGGTGGGGTTGGACAACGTCTACGACGTGACTGAGACCATCGTCGTCAACTTCAGCGAGCCGCGCCACGGCATCTACCGGCAGATCCCGGTGCAGGGCGACATGGTGCGGGAGTCCGCCACCTACGGCCGGGTGGAGAGCGAGCTCCACGCCCGGGTGTCCGGCGTTTCGGTGGAGGGTGCGCCCTACGAGGTGGACAGCGAGAACGGTGAGGTCAGCATCCGGATCGGCGACGCCGACGAGACCGTGACCGGCGAGCAGACCTACATCGTCCACTACCAGTACGCCATGGGCAACGACCACATTTCCGACTTCGACGAGGTGTATTACAACCTCATCGGCACCGGGTGGGACACGACGATTGCCCACGCAGACTTCTCGGTGACGCTGCCGGTAGCCTTTGACCCGGCCCTGGTGGGCGTGGTGGCCGGCACACAGGGCCAGCAGATCACCGACGCGGCGACCTTCTCGGTGGAGGGCCGCACCATCACCGGGCAGACGACCCGAGCGCTCACCAACTACGAGGGGCTGACCCTGCGGGTGGAGCTGCCCGAGGGCACCTTTGTGCTGCCCGACTACCACTGGGTGGGCGGGGTGCTGCTGGCGCTGCAGTGGCTGCTGGCGGCGCTGGCTGTGTTCTTCTGGTGGCGCTGGGGGCGGGATGACCGGCTGGTGCGCACGGTGGAGTTCTACGCCCCCGACGGCATGACGCCCGCTGAGGTCGGCTACCTCTTCGACGGCAACGTGGACAACCGCGATGTGGTGTCGCTGCTGCTCTACTGGGCCGACCGGGGGTACCTGACGATTACCGACTTGGGCGGCAGTGATTATCTACTGACGCGCAAGGGTAACCCGGGCAAAGATGCCCGTCCCTTTGAGACCCACATGTTTCAGAAGCTCTTTGCGGATGGCGACGAGGTGACCATTTCGTCGCTCAAGGAGAAGTTTTACACCACCATCCAGACCACCCGCAACATGGTGCGCGACTCGTTCGCCTCCAAGGCGCGGCGGGTGTTCACCCGCGCCTCGGTGCTGCTGGAGCCACTCGTTACCCTGCTGGCGGCTCTGCCAGTGCTGACGACCCTGGCCTACAGCCTGACGCTTTCCTCCGGCTACCTGGAAGATGCCCTGGTGCCCGCCTGCATCGTGGGCGCGCTGGTGCTGGCCCCGGTGTACCTGCTGGTGTATGTGCTGCGGCGCTATCGCTCCATGAACGCAGGGCCGCGGGTGGCGTTGACGGTCGTGGCCGTGGTGCTGCTGGTGGTGCTGCTGGGTATCTTCGCCGCGCTCACCGTGCCTGAGGCCGGCTGGCCCCTTGCATTGACGGCCATGGTAACCACGGCCATCACCGCGCTGGCGGCGTCCTTTGTACGGCGGCGCACGGCCCAGGGCGTGCTGTGGCTGGGCCGCATCCTGGGGCTGCGAGACTTCCTGCTCACGGCCGAGCGGGATCGCATCGTGGCACTGGTGGATCAGAACCCCAGCTACTTCTACAACGTGCTGCCCTACGCCTATGTGCTGGGGGTGACCGACAAGTTTGCCAAAAACTTTGAGAGCATTACCATTGCCCCGCCGGATTGGTACGTGGGCACCGGCAACTTCGCTCCCCTCTACTTCGCCCACAGCATGACCCACTCCCTGGCTGCCATGCAGGCCGTCATGATCTCCCAGCCCCGCTCCTCGGGCGGCGGGGGTGGCTTCTCTGGCGGAGGGTTCTCCGGCGGGGGCGGCGGGGGCGGCGGCGGCGGCAGCTGGTAACCCACCAACGAGGAGGGACCGCGACTTGCTCGAATTGAATCCAAGCCAATATACGCCGGCACTGGCCCTCTTTGAAAACCGCCGGCACATGATGAAGCTGACGGCCCTGGCCGAAGGCACCGTACCGGGGGAGCTGTGGGCCGACGACGCGGCCAACCCGCGCATCGCGCTGGCCCGCGTGCACAACAAGCTGCTGCTGGCATCCTCGCTGCCTGCCGAGGAATTGGCGGCGGCCTGCGGCGGGTGGCTGGGTGAGATGGCTTATGGACGTGCCATGGAGGATGCCGACGCGGCGCTGCTCTTCTGGGATGGCCCCGATGGCCGCGCCGCCTGGGAACGGGCGCTCAAAGGCCACCACCCGGTCTACGCCGCCCAGGAGTGTTACAGTGCGCCAACGGCAGCGGTGCGCAAGGTCGACCCGCCCACCGGGTACGAACTGGTGCCGGTGGATGCCGCGCTGCTGGCGCGGGGTCTCCCCCACACCGACGCCCTGCGGGAGGAGATGTGCTCCGAGCGGCCGTCGGTGGAGGATTTCCTGCGCCACAGCTTTGGCGTAGCCGCCGTGCGCGATGGCGCGTTGGCCGGCTGGTGCCTGTCGGAGTACAACTGCACCCAGGGCTGCGAGATCGGCATTGAGGTGCGCAAAGAACACCAACGGCAGGGATTGGCCGTCGCCATGGTCTCGGCCTTTGCCGATGAGGCCGCCCGCCGCGGCATCGGGCAGATCGGCTGGCTCTGCCAGCAAAGCAACGCTGCCTCCTCGGCCACGGCCCGCAGCGCGGGCCTGCACAAGGCGCGGGAGTACGGTTGGCTGATGTGCCTGCCGGGCATGGCGTTGGAGTTGGCCGTCAACGGCGATGCCTGCCTGGGAGCCGGCGATGCGGCGCGGGCGATTCAATGGTTCGCGCAGGCATTGGCACTGCCGGATGCGCCGCTGTGGGCCGGTGTGGAGCTGGCCATCGCCCACGTTGCCCTGGGGCAGCCCGACGAAGCCTTTGCCGCGCTGGGGCAGGCTCTGGGGCAGGGCTTTGACAACTGGGGCTGGCTGGAGAACGACCCCCGGCTGGAGCCGTTGCGGCTACACCCCCGCTGGCAGCGGCTGCCGGGAAAACAGACCGCGGCAGACCGATGATTGGTATAGACCAATCAGACGACGCTTGCTATAATGGAACTACAATACGTTTCGGAGGGACACTCATGGCGAATTATCCCATTGGCATCATGTGTGACAGCTTCCGCTTGGGCGTGCGGGAGGGTCTGAAGAAGGCCGCCGAGCTCGGCGCACAGGGCGTGCAGATCTACGCCGTGTCCGGCGAGATGGCCCCGGAGGAACTGTCCCCCGCCGCCCGCAAGGATCTGCTGGCCTACATCCGCAGCCTGGGGCTGCAGGTGTCGGCGCTCTGCGGCGACATGGGCGGCCACGCCTTCACCCGCGCTGAGGACAATGCCTACAAGGTGGAGCGCTCCAAGCGCATCATGGACTTAGCGCTTGATCTTGACTGCCGGGTCGTCACCACCCACATCGGCGTGGTGCCGGAGGATGAGACCAGCCCCCGCTGGGCCGTGATGGCCGAAGCCTGTGCCGAGATGGGCCGCTACGGCGACGAAGTCGGCGCCAGCTTCGCCGTGGAGACCGGCCCCGAGCCCTCGGCCCGCCTGCGCCGTTTCCTCGACAGCCTGGGCAGCCACGGCGTGCGCGTCAACTTCGACCCGGCCAACCTCATCATGGTCATTGGCGAGGACCCGGCCCAGGCCGTCCGCAACCTGGCCCCCTACATCGTGCACACCCACGCCAAGGACGGCGTGATGCTGCAGAAGTGCGACCCCGTGGTGGTTTACGACTTCTTTGCCGACGGTGGCATTGAGGATCTGCGCATCGAGGAGTTCTTCCGCGAGGAGCCTTTGGGCAAAGGCGCGGTGGACTGGAAGGCCTACCTGGCGGCCCTGCAGGAGATCGGCTACAACGGGTACCTCACCATCGAGCGTGAAGTGGGCGGCAACCCTGCCGCCGACATCGCCGAGGCCGTGGCCTTCCTGAAGGCGCTGTAAGAACTGACCTCCATACCCCCATACGATCGCATAGGCCCCATCCGCTGGATGGGGCCTCAAACAGCTTGTTCCCGTTATGGCCAGATCGCCGTTCACGCCTCACGCGCCATCTAGGATGCATAGGCGAGCAGTTCGCGAAGCGAACGACCAGCCCAGGCGCTAAGGCATTGCGGTGCAATGCCTTCCGGGATGCTTGGGCGAGCAGCAGCCGAAGGCTGCGACCAGCCACGGCGTGACGGTTTGCACGCATCCATGCGTGTCTGATTCGCCGCACATGTCGCCGACCGATTATTAACGTTAGCGCTCATGTGGATTTCGCCGGGAGGTTCATCACCCTTTGCCCGTTCTAGGGGTTTAGGGGTTCGTAGACCCGCTGAGGCTCCATCCGCCGGATGGGCCTGTGCGCAGGGTGCCGGCAACTCAACCGGAAGCGGAGGCCCCCAGATTGAGGTGTGACAACGCGCCATAATGACACAATGTACTGGCTGACCACCCACCCGAACAGAAGAACCATGGGTTTCCCATCAAAAAACGCCGCAGGGTATTGCCCCGCAGCGCTGGCGTTCTGTTTTCCGTTCAGAGTTTGACCGGCGTGCCGGCTGTGCGGATGTAGCTACCCACCGCATACCCAGTGGCGGAGCCCACAGCCACCTTGTACCATGTTTTTCCTCCAGCACTTTTTTTACCCATCACCACAAGTGTTTGATCCTTCTTCACCGTTTTGACAACCGTGGCTGAAGTGCTGGCCGACTTGCGAATGTTGAGACTGGAGGCCGTCACAGCCCCGGCGCGGTAGCTGCTGCTGCCACCAACGGACACATAGCTTTTGAGCACATAGCCCGTTTTGCTGCTGTACGCCACCTTGATCCAATTGGTGTTGGAGGGAACGGTGAGAACGGACAGCGACTTGTCTTTGGCAATGCTCTCCAGTTTGGTGGAGGAGGTACTGGTGGACTTGCGCAGACTGGTGGTCTTGAGTGTCTTTGCCGTCACCGCGCTCGATGTGCTCGACAAGGAAACCGGTGTACCTGCCACACGCACATAGCTGCCCAGCACGTAGCCGGTGAAGGAGCCCATCTTGACCTTGTACCACGCCTTGCCGCCGGCGGTCTTTTTGCCCATCACCACCACCACTGTGTTTTTGGTTAGCGTGCCCACCAAGGTGGCCGAGGTGCTGGCCGACTTGCGGATGCTCAGACTGGTGGCCGTGACCATGCCCGCCCGGTAACTGGAGCTTCCGCCCACAGTCACGTAGCTCTTGAGCACGTAGCCGCTCTTGCTGCTGTAGGTCACCTTGAGCCAACTGGTGTTGGAGGGTACCGCCGTCACCGTGAGAGACTTGCCCGAGGAGATGGACGCAAGCTTGGTGGACGAGGTGCTGGTGGATGTGCGCAGGCTGGTGGTTTTCATCGTCTTGGCTGTCACCGTGGCCTGCAGCAGCACCGGCGTACCCGCCGTGCGGATATAGCTACTAACGACGTAGCCAGTGGTGGTGCCAGTCTTGACCTTGTACCACGTCTTGCTGCCGGCAATCTTCTTGCCCATCACCACCAGCACATTGTTCAGTTTCACTGTCTTCACAATGGCGGCTGTGGTGCTGGCCGATTTGCGGATGTTGAGGCTAGCGGTTGTCACCATGCCCGCCCGATAATTGACGCTGCCGCCCACGGTGACATAGCTCTTGAGCACGTACCCGGTCTTGCTGCCATACTTGACCTTGAGCCAGCTGGTGTTGGTGGGTACGGCCAGCACCGTGAGCGTCTTGCCGGCAGAAATGCTCGCCAGCTTTGTCGATGAAGTGCTGGTGGACTTTCGCAGGCTGGTGGTCTTGTCCGTCTTGGCTGTCACCGCGGTGGATGCCGGGGTGGCGGTGGGTGTCGCGGTCGGTTTCACCGTTGCAGTTGGGGTTGCCGTGGCCGTGGGGCTCGCCGTCACAAGGGTGATGTACTTGCTCATCATGTACCCGGTTGTGCCCGAATACTGCACCCGGTACCACCCGCTGGCAGCCTTGGTGTCCAGTATTGTCACCGTCGCGCCCTGGGGCACGGTCAGCAGAATGCTGGAAGTGGTGTTGGCTTCGGCGCGCAGGTTGACGTAGGTCGTTGTCTTTCCTTTGAGGGTCGCCGTGGGCGTGGGGGTCGGCGTGGCTGTGCCGGTGGCGCTGGCCGTCGGCGTCGCGGTGGGGGCCGGCGTCGGGGCCGTGCCGCTCACCACCGTCAGCGCGGTGTCGACACAATAGCCCACCAGCCCCGCCGCCGGGTAGAACACCTTGTACCAGCCGCTGGCCGGCGCGCTGAGGAGCTGCACCTTCACGCCCTTGGCCAATGTCCCCGCCACCACACCCTTGGAGGCATAAGTCGCCCGCACATCAAGTGCATCGGTGGTAACCTGGGCGGTGGCCGGGGCAGTGCCCAGCGCCATGGTGGGGAGCTTGGGCTGGGTCAGCGTGTAGGTGGTAATCTTGGTGTCCTTGGTGCAGTACGCATCAAAGTCGCCGAAGTTGTAGTAGAACTCCAGAATGTCGGTGTATTTGTAGCCCTGCTTGGCCATTTGCTGGGCCCCGCGCTGGCTCATGCCCACGCCGTGGCCATAGCCGCGCACGGTGATGTAGTAATACTTGCTGTCGTTGGTGTTGTACATCTCCCACAGGTTCTTGGTGTTGATGAGAGAGCTGTAGCTGGCAAAGGCGGTTTTCAGCTCCATGGTGGTGCTACCGGTGGAATTGGTGTAGTTGAGGATGGTCTCCACCACATCCTTGGTGGTGCTGGCCCCACCGCTGGTGGCCGAGGCAATCGTCACATTGCTGTTTACCTTGAGCCGGGTATACTCATAGCCATTGGCGTCGGAACCGGTGCGCTTGGCCGAACGGGCCACCCGGGTAATGGCGTTGATCGTCACCTTGGACGCGTCCACGCCCCCATCCTTGGCAATCTGCGCCTTTAGCAGCGACAGGAACAGCTTGGCCTTGCTCTGATTTGTGCTGGAGAGGGCACTGAGATCGGCCTTTTCGCCGCCCCTGGGGATGTAGTAGGTGAAGGTGGGGCTGGAGGTGTTGGCCAGGTCATAGGGGTCAGCCTTGGCCACGTGGTAGGTGCTGCTGCCGCCCCACTTCTCGGTAGCGGTGCGGATGTACCCGCCGTTGCTGGCGGAGAACACGCCGTCCACCAGCGACCCGCCGATGGTCAGCGCCATTCCCCGGGTGGCATCCACGGCGGCCTCTACGTTGTCATTGGTGGTGGGCAGGCCGTGGTACACCTGGGAGGCGGAGGTGTCCCCAATGTTGTATTCGTCGGAGGCATCGGCGGCCTTAAGGTAGCGCATGGCGTAGGTGCGGGCGGCGATGGCCTGCACCTTCAGTGCCTCAATGGGCCAGCTGTTGCTCATCTCGTAGGACACGACGCCGTAGAGGTACGTCTCCAGAAACAGGGTGTTCACGAGGCGCAGGTAGCTCGTGCCGCTGGGACGGCTGAAGCACATGTCACCGGTGTAGTTTGTCCAGCCATAGTTGGGGTTGTCCACATACAGCGTGTTGCTGGCGGTGCCGTTGGTGTACTGTTTGAACGTGGCCGACGCCCCCAGGCTCACAGTGCGGGTGGCCACGCCGTCATTCCAGGAGAGGGACATCCCCGCGGTGCCGGCGGGCTTCATGGTGTAGGTCACACCCGGGAAGAGGTCGACGGCGGGCGCTTCCGCAATGCGGTAGGCACCCTTCACGACAAACTGCACCGACGAGGGGCTGCCCATAGACACCAACCGCACCTTGATGGTGCTGTAATTAAGAGCCGACGCCGTGCCGGCCGGCAACCACAGGGCCACCAGCAGCAGAAGCGACAACGCAATGCTCAGGGTTCTTTTCAAATGACACGTACCAGCCTTTCGGTTCAGACGGCGGCATACCCGCCCAAAGGAATGGAGTCCTGCTATCCGATCGGACGCGCTCAGTTAGCGTCCGTTGTGCCGGCGATGGCCGGCCCCCGAAAGATCCCAAATGAGGAAATGGGATCAGAAACTTATATACCCCATTATACAGGCAACTATGAAGATTTTACAATGAAACCATGAACAAAGCGTGAACAATCAGCCGAAAAATGACGGTTTTGCGATGGTTTTACAAATTTTGGAAATAATCATTCAACCTTTGTATCGATCATAAAGTAGTTGTGGATACGGCGAAGGCGTGTATTTGCTTTTGCATGGTGCAAACGGCAGGGAAACAAACACCGGCCGAGCGGCCCGCACACTGGGCAATCACATCGCAGCGGCACCACCGGCATGTACAAAACCATTGCCCCAGGAATTCTCCCGGGGCAATGGTTGACGCAGCGGCGTCGGGCATAAGTACGCATTGGTGTAGGGGCCTTCCCCGGCTGTCGCGGTCAGCGGGCCGCCCGCCGGAAGGCCGTTGGACTTCAGTCGTTGTCCGCCCCGCAGAAGTTGCAGAACAGCACCACCAACAGCAGGAAGAAGAACAGCAGGCTGTCCATATCCTCGCCGAAGCAGTTGCTGTTGCAGAAGAGGACGATCAGCAGAAGAAAGAAAAACAGCAGACTGGTGTTGTCTTCGTTTTCCCCCAGCACATTGCCCAAGATACCCATGGAAGGCACCTCCTTTATCATGGCATGCTGCATCCTATGTGGGGGCCTGCCCGGTGGTGAATGGGCCGAAAAGAAGGAAGGACGTGCCAAAAAGAATTGCGCAAGCAGTAATAAGCTATTATACTCAACTATATAGTTGTTCCTTTTTTCTTCCATCAACCGATCGAGAGGAGATTTGAAATGCGCAAGCTGCTGCGTCTGCCCGTTGGGGCGCTGGTTTTCCTCATCACCCTGCTCCTGGCAGTGACGGCCCTGGCCGCCGACGCCGGCGATGACTACGACTACACGGTGGAGGACGGCACGGTGGTGCTGGAAGCCTACACCGGAAACGCCCAAGACGTGGTCATCCCCAGCGAGGTGGGTGGCAAACCCGTCACCACCATTGGCTATATGTGCTTCTACGGGGTGGATTCGATCAAGACCATCGCCATCCCCGCCAGTGTGACCACCATTGAGGACGCGGCCTTTGCTGATTGCGCAAACCTCACAACCCTGACTGTAGACGCTGCTAGCCACAGCTTCTCCAGCGAGGATGGCGTGCTCTATGACAAGGCCAAGATGAACCTGATGACCTACCCAACGGCCAAAGGCGGTGCCTTCGTGGTGCCGGCCACCGTCACAGTCATCGGTGATGGCGCCTTCTCCGCCAGCACGGTGGAGACGGTGACGCTGCCGGCCAACCTGAAGGTCATCGGCATGGCAGCCTTTGATCTATGCAAATCCCTCAAGACCATCACCATCCCAGCCAAGGTCACCTCCGTGGGCCTCTATGCCTTTGCCGAGTGCCCCAAGCTCACGGCCATCAACGTGGCCAGCGCCAACACCACCTACTCCTCCAAGGACGGGGTGCTCTACAACAAGAACCGCACCGCACTGGTCAGCTGCCCCGGCGGCAAGAGCACGGTCACCGTGCCTTCAGGTGTCAAGACCATCAAGGAAGTCGCTTTCTACGGCTCCACCCTGCGGTCAGTGTCGCTCCCCAATACTCTCACCACCATCGGGGACAGTGCCTTCTCCGCCTGCGAGAATCTTGAGCACATCACGCTGCCCAAGAAGGTGACAACGGTGGGGAACGGCGCGTTCATGTATTGCCCCAGTCTGACGACGGTGACCCTATCCGACAGCCTGACCAGTATCGGAATGATGTCCTTCTCCCTATGCGAGTCCCTCAAGACCATCACCATCCCGGCCAAGGTCACCAGCGTTGGAATGGGTGCCTTCATGATGTGTGACAATCTGGAGAGCATCTACTTCCTGGGGAAACTGCCCAGCATCGACGTGACCGCCTATGAGAGCGAGAAAATCCCTGTCTTCTACTACCGCGTCTCCAATGCCTCCGGCTGGAAGAACTATACCGCTCACCTGGCCAAGCCCTTCAGCATTGTGAGCCAGTGCGTGGTGGGCAGTAAGGTTGCTGCCCAGTACTACGCGCCGATCAACAGTGATAAGCACATCGAAACCCCCACGGCCCTGACCCGCAAAGGCTACACCTTTGCAGGCTGGTACAAAGACCCCGCCCGCAAGACCAAGTGGGACTTCGCCACCGCTAAGATCACCGGTGACATCAAGGCCTACGCCGCCTGGAAGATGACCAGCAAGACCGTGCCGGACAACGTGGAAGCCAAAAGCACGGGCTATGATGGGATCAAGCTCTCCTGGAACAAGGTGGACGGCGCCAAAAAGTACCGCGTCTACCGTGCCAGCAGCAAGAGCGGAACCTACTCCCAGGTGAAGGAGACGTCCTCAACGAACTTCACCGACACCGGCCGCAAGACCGGCAAGACCTATTACTACAAGATCAAGGCCATCAACGGCAGCACCAAGAGCCAGTATTCCGCCACGATTTCGGCTAAGGCCGTACCAGCTAAGGCGAGCGGCATCAAGGCCAAGGCCCTGAACTCCACCTCCGTCAAGGTGAGCTGGGGCAAGGTGAGTGGCGCAACCGGATACCAGGTGTACCGCGCCACCAGCAAGGATGGCGACTACACCAAGGTGAAGGCCACCAGTGCCGCCAGCTACACCGACAAAAAACTGACGGACAACAAGACCTACTACTACAAGGTGATCGCCTACCGCACCGTCGGGGGCGAGAAGGTCTACGGTGCCTTCAGCGCCGTGGTCAGTGCCAAGCCATAATACAACCCACTGCAACCGGGCGCCTCGCTTCCGGCGGGGCGCTTTTTTATGGAGGAAAGGCTGATGTCAACGATTTCTTGCACCGTTCGCCCTCTGGGCGAAACCGATCTCAACGACCTCATGGCCATCAAGCCCGAGGAAGGGCTGCACCACGAGCGCTTCCGCGACCAGGCCGAGGGGCGCATCCGCTACCTGGGCGCGGAGGTTCACGGTCGCGTCGTAGGCTTCGTGGTCGTAATGCTTGGTAACAAAGCTGACGCGATGCCCTACACCGGTGGCGAGCCATGCTGCGACATGGTAGACTTGCTGGTGCTGGAGAGCCAGCGCGGCCAGGGCATCGGCTCCTGCCTGGCAGCCGGGGCCGAGGACGCCTGCCGCGCCCTCGGCATCCGCTGGATGGGGCTGGACGTGAACCCCACGGACAACGCGCCAGCCCAGCGCCTGTACCAAAAGCTGGGCTATGCCGTGGTCGGCACCCTGCACCTGGACGGCACCTACCCCACAATCCTTGCCGACGGTACCGAAGGGGTCTATGAGGACTGGTGCGTGGACATGGTCAAGCGCCTGGACTGAACCACATACCTGGACTGGGCCACACACGCGAGGCTCCAACATCCGACAAACGCATCGGCGTGTCTGGCAACCACCCCGTCAAAAAGCTAGAATGGGGGAAGCAACACAGGGTCGACCGCCGGTTCATCCGGCGGGAGGGACGCTATCCAGGCACAAGCACATCCCCCGCTCACCCCGCCCGCAGGCGCGGGCTATTCCTGCACCACCCCGAACGAGACGAAAAGCAAAGTGCCCACCCAGCGACATGCGCGGTGGGTGGGCACTGCTCCGTTATGACGAGGGAATACCCTCGCCTTTGTCGCGTAAGCGGCAAAGGCGACAGACTCGCGGCGAGCGCAACGCGATCGCCGCGAACGCGAAGCGCTAGCCGATCACGCGCCGCCCCCAGGAGAAGCGGGCCGAATAGTAGCTGCTGGAGATTTCGCTGATTGTCACCTTGTGGGCCGAGCCCGACGAGGCATGGATGAACTTGCCATCGCCCAGATAAATGCCTACGTGGTCGCAGCTGTCGCTGTCGCTCACGGTGTTGAAGAACACGAGGTCGCCGGCCTTCAGGCTCGATACCTTGGTGATCTTGGTGCCGATGTCGCTGTACCCCTGCAGCTGGGCAGTGCGAGGCAGGCTCACGCCAAACTTGTTGAACACATAGCCCGTGAAGCCCGAGCAGTCAAAGCTGTTTGGGCCGGACGCACCGTAGACATAGGGGCGCCCGAGGTAATTCTTGGCATAGGCCAGCAAATCGTCCACCGTGCTGCCAGTGCTAGCGGCCTTGACGCTGGCCCCTCTGCTGGAGGAGGACGAAGTGGACCGGCGGCCCGCCTTTTCGGTCACGGCTTTGCCGCTCTTGAGGCAGGCGAGCGTCCCCTTGCCCGCGATGCCATCGACGGTCAGGTCGTTGTACTTCTGGAATGTCTTGACCGCAGCCTTGGTGGCCAGGCCGTAAATGCCGTCGATGCTCCCATCGTTGTAGCCAAGATCGGCAAGCTTCTGCTGCAAATCCTTCACCTTGTCGCCGCGGGAACCGGGCACGATGGTGGTGACAGCGTAGGTCTCAAAGAGCTCATCCCGGGTGTCGTCGCCCACGATGCCGTCGTCCTTCAGCCCCACATAGCGTTGGAAGGCCGCGACCGCGTCCTCGGTCTTGGGGCCGAAGTAGCCGGTCTGGGCGCTATCGTCCAGCAGGCCCAGCTCGGTGAGTCTCGTCTGCACCGCTTTCACGTCGTCCCCCTTGTCGCCCTGCCGCAGCAGGTCGGCAGCCAGCGCGGGCTGGCTCATCAGGATGGCGCTGAGGGCAAGGGACAGGCACAGGGTAACGGGCTTTCGTATTTGAATGTTCATGGAACCTCCTAAGCGTTATTCTTGTGTTTTGCAACAGGAGCGCAGCGGCGCCGCGCACGCCTGCATACCCAATTTGGTATGAACGATCACCTCCCCTTTTGGATTGAAATGAGGAATCATATAAAGCCGTCGTTCTCTTTAGTGTTATTATCGACGAATTGCAAAATTTATATATTCTGAAGACTTCCCGATACTATCACGCCAAACCGATAAAAACAACCCTTTTTGCCCTGTTTGGAAGTCATTCCCACAAAACGATGTGCTTAAAAGTAGTAAATGTAAACAAAGTGTGAACCGGCTGTGAACTTTGTGTGGAGGGCGCACGGAATGGTCAGGAACCATCCATCGCCAAACCAACGGTGGCGAGGATGGGGTCTGCCTTCAGGCCGGAGACGGCCAACGGCAGGTCGCCCATCAGCGACGCCCGCAGAATGCTGGCCGAGCCATAGCGCTGGCGCACGCCGTCCAGTGTCATCTCCAGGCGCTCCCGGCGCAGCTGCCGCTCCTCCACGCCAAAGAGGTCCATCTGCCGTGGCGCGTTGGCGGGGCTGAGATCCGCCCCCCGCACCCCAAGGCTGCGAATGGGCCGGGCCCAGTGGTAGTTGGCGCGGAAGAGCTCCATGGCGACGGCGGCGATCTGCCCGGACACGTTGGTGGGCGTGGTCAGCCGGGTCTGGCGTTCAAAGGTCGTCAGGTCGTTCTCCCGCACGGAGATCTGCACCGTGCCGCAACGCAGGCCATGCTCCCGCAGGCGGGCGGCCACGCTCTCTGACAGGGCGAGGAACACGAGGTGGGCATCCTCATCGCACACCAGGTCCCGCGGGGTGGTGGTGCTGTTGCCCACGCTCTTGATGAGCCCATGGTCGCCATCGGCCAGGGCCACGGGGCTCTCGTCCAGCCCGCGGGCCGTCAGCCCCAACGCCGGGCCAGTGCGGCCGAAAAGGGTGCGCAGCAGCTCATCGTCGCAGGCCGCCAGGTTGCCGATGGTCAAGATGCCGTGGCGCTGCAGGCGCTCCACCGTGGCGGGGCCGACGTAGAGCAGATCCCCCACCGGCAGGGGCCACACCCGCTCTCGGTAATTCTCCCTCGTGATGACGGTGACGGCGTCGGGCTTCTTCATGTCCGACCCCAGCTTGGCAAACACCTTGTTGAAGCTGGCCCCCACCGACACGGTCAAGCCCGTCTCCCGCTTCACCCGCTGGCGAATCTCCTGAGCGATGGCCTCGCCGTTGCCCTGCAGGTTGCCAGTTACGTCCAGCCAGGCCTCGTCCAGGCCGAAGGGCTCCACCCGATCGGTGTAGGTGCCATAAATCTCCCGCACCTGCTGGGCAAACTCCAGATAGCGCGGGAAGTGGGGCGGCACCACAACGAGGCCCGGGCAGCGCTGCCGGGCAATCCACAGCGCCTCGCCGGTCTGAATGCCGGTGGCTTTGGCCATCTGGTTTTTGGCCAGCACAATGCCATGGCGCAGCTCAGGGTCACCGCCCACCACCACGGGCTTGTCATTGAGCTCCGGGTGGTTCAGGCACTCCACCGAGGCGTAGAAGTTATTGAGATCGGAATGGAGGATCGCGCGCTGCATGATGCCCTCGCAATAAGAACGTTTGTTCTTATTATAGGCACTCAATTCTTTGTTTGCAAGCCACTACATCTGGTGCTTGACAGAGTGCAACGGCCCAGCCGGTGGGCGTGGCGACCCGGCAGGAGCCATCTTGCCCATTGTTAATTCGGGGTTATATCTGGCCGGAACACGTTGGCGCGCCAGTCGTGCCGGGCATCTGTTCCTGTGGACTATTTATAAAGGAGCAAGACACGTGTATGAGATGGTTTTCAAACAGAAGCATTCGCACCAAGTTGTATCTGGCGTTTCTGCCCATGCTGCTGATCGTGGTTGGCACGGGCATCGCGGGGGCCATTAGCCTGAACCAGGTGACGGAACGGGCTGACCGGATTTACAGTGAATTGGCCGTCCCCACAGGCGATGCACTCCGGGTGGCAAGCTATTACCAGCGCTCCCGCGTGGATCTTCGCGATCTCATCACCAAGGACGATGAGGAACTGATGCAGGGCGAGCGGGACAAGCTCGCAAAGAAGTTTGCCCTCATTGAGGAGAGCTATCAAAAGCTGGAAAGCGAACTTGCCGACCCGGACTTGATCGCTCAGGCAAAGCTCTTCAAGGAAAGCTACGACAAGTACGTGGAAAAGGCCAAGCAGGTGCAGGCCTTCGCCCTCAAAAACATGGACGACGAGGCGTCCAACGCACTGGATGGCGAGGCCACGACCGCCCTGGCCAACGCCGCCACCACCAGTATGGAGACACTGACCGAACTGCTGGCCCAAAAGGGCCAGGAAATGGCGGCGATGAACCATCGGGTCAATCAGAGCTCCCTCATTCAGAGTGCCCTCCTCATCGCGGGTTCTGCGCTGATTGTCCTGCTGCTGGCCCAACTGCTCTCCAGCGCCATCGGCCGGCCGCTCCGCCGGACCGCCGAGGCGGCCCGCAAGCTGGCTGAGGGGGATACCACCATCACGCTCAACGTAGGCGGCAAGGATGAAACGGGCGTGGTGGCCCAGGCCGTGCAGCAGGCTGCCCTCTCCATCAGCGCCATGGTGCAGGACGCCAACATGTTGGCGGAGGCCGCCGCCGAGGGCAGGCTCTCAGTGCGGGCTGACGCCAGCCGCCATCAGGGCGACTATCGCCGCATTGTGGGGGGCGTCAACCAGACGCTGGACCTTGTCGTGGGGCCGCTCAACGACACCGCGGCCCAGTTGGACAAGATGGCCAACGGCATCGATGTGCAGCCGATGGATGTGAATGCCTACCAGGGCGATTTTCGCGCCATCATCGTCAGCCTCAACGGCGTCACTTCCGCCATCTATGGTCTGCTCAACGACATCATTCTGCTCGTTCAGGCGGGCAAGCGGGGCGAACTCAACACCCGTGCCGACCTTGCCAAGCACAAGGGTGGGTACCGCGACATTGTGGGCGGCGTCAACTCCATGCTCGATGCCATCCTCAACCCCATCCACGAGGCGACGGCAGTGTTACAGTACATGGCCCATGGCGACCTTCGCGCCCGGGTGGAGGGCGACTACGTGGGCGACCACGCCCAGATCAAGGTGGCCCTCAACGGCACGCTGGACGCCCTGCAGAGCTATGTGGGTGAGATCTCTGCCGTCCTCAATGAGATGGCCACCGGCAACCTGAAGGTATCCATCGACGCGGACTACCGTGGCGATTTCGGGCCCATCAAGGATTCGCTCAACAACATTGTGGATTCGCTCAACGACATGCTTGACGAGATGGCCCGTGCCGCCGAGCAGGTGGCCGCCGGCACCAGCCAGGTCAGCGACGGCAGCCAGGCCCTGAGCCAGGGCGCGACCGAGCAGGCCAGCGCCATTGAGGAACTGACGGTATCGGTGGCGGAGATCACACGGCAAACCAAAGAGAACGCCATGAACGCCGCGAAGGCCAGCGACCTGACCATGACCGCGCGGGACGAGGCGGTGGCCGGCAACAGCCAGATGAAGGCCATGCAGCGCAGCATGGAGGAGATCAACGCCAGCTCTGCTTCCATCTCCAAGATCATCAAGGTGATCGACGACATCGCGTTCCAGACGAATCTGCTGGCCTTGAACGCTGCGGTGGAAGCGGCGCGCGCCGGGCAGCACGGCAAGGGCTTTGCCGTGGTGGCCGAGGAAGTGCGGAGCCTGGCGGCCCGCAGCGCCACGGCGGCCAAGGAGACGACCGACCTCATTGAGAACTCGGTGAAGAAGGCCGAGCAGGGCACAAAACTGGCGAACGAGACGGCCCAGGCGCTGGAGAAGATTGTCGGCGGCGTGGAGA
>JAEWRW010000035.1 GCA_023398815.1 Bacillota bacterium | reverse complement strand
ATTTTAGATGGATAATCCATTTAAAAACAGTTAAGCATCTGATTATAGTGTAGCATAAAGTTGATCTATTTACAAATATTTTTTGTAAAAAATATATTATATGTGAATTATATACAATAACAAAAGATTTGTTTTGTTGCATATTTCATTCAAAATTTATTGAATGGATTATCCATTTGTGCTATGATGATCACAGATAAGAATTCACCTCCACGTTGTGAGGTATATCCTTTGAAAGTAATCTTAGTAAAGGCGGCGACTTTTAGAAATGGTTCGTTTTACAAGGGAGCAAGTCACGCCCAGGATAAGCCGAATCCGGGGCGCGGGAGATGTATGCATGTATTTTGTCGAGGGAAGCAAACGTGCCGCCCTGATCGATACCGGCTATGGACTGGGAAATTTAAAGGCGTATCTGGACAGCCAGACGGACAAGCCCTATGACGTCATCCTTACGCACGGACATGTGGACCACGCGTCTGGGGCGGGGCAGTTTAACCGGGTTTATCTGAATGAGGCCGATTTGGAAACGCTCCGCAGGCATTGCGGCATCGAAAAAAGAAAAGAAGCGCTGAAAACGCTTTGTCCGGAGGTTTTCAGGACATTGACGGAGGAAAATTTTATTCCGCCGAAGGAAGACGGGTTCCTTCCTCTGGAAGACGGACAGCTCTTCGATCTCGGCGGAGTCACCCTGGAGGCAATCCATGTACCGGGGCATACAAGGGGAACGATGGTTATCCTAATCAGGGAAGAGCGCGCCGTGATGTTCGGCGACGCGTGCGGTGTAGGCGTCCTGCTGTTCCTGCCGGAATCGACCAATATTCTGGAATATCACAGGAGACTTTTAAAGCTGAAGCGTTTTGAACCGCAATACGACAAGGTGCTGCGGGAGCATGGGGCCTGTGAATCCACAAAGCATGTGCTGGAGGACTGTATCGAAATCTGCGAACGGATCCTGAACGGAACGGATGACGCCGTACCGGCTGATTTTATGGGAGAAACGGCTTACCGGGCTGTAAAAATCGATCCCCGGACGGGAAAACGCATGGACGGCAGAGAAGGCAACATCCTGTACTCAAAAGCCAAAATCCGATAGAGCAGGCTTCGCAGCCTGTACGATTCGGATCTATTACGCTGAAACTGGAGGTATTTTTATGAAAAACGGAATTATTCATGTTCGTGTGGACGATCGCATGCTGCATGGAATCGTGGCGACGGACTGGATTCCGAAATCGGGAGCCACCCGCGCGATGGTAGTCGACGAGGCGGCCTCAAAAAATGATATTGTACGCTCCTCGCTGAAAATGGCGTGCCCGGCCGGCGTGGCTCTCTCGGTTTTGGATCCGCAGAAAGCGGCGGCGAATATTTTAAGCGGGAAATACAATTCCCAGAAGGTCTTTGTAATCTGCCGTTATATTAAATGGGCCTATACGCTTTTCCAGGCCGGGGTGTCTCTGGAGCAGATAAACCTGGGAAACGTTACGCAAAATAAGGAGAACGTGACCGTGCTGGACAAGACGGTGCGGGTTTCTCCCGAAGAAAAGGAGATGTTAAAGGAAATGCGGGACGCGGGCGTAAAAATCACTGTGCGCTTCCGCCCCGACAACCCGGAGGTAGGAGTAGGAGATCAGTTAGGCTGATTTTTTAAAAGGGAGGAAAAAACATGTTCAGTCCACTGCAAATTATCTTTATGACCCTGTTCATTGCATTTTTAACCTGGCAAAAGTACAATATCCAGATGTTTATGTACGCCGGGGTGGTTTTTGTGGGTCTCGTTTCGGGAATCGTCATGGGAGACGTTCAGACCGGCCTGCTTATTGGCGGCGAAATGTGTCTGATGAGTCTGGGGATCGGCGCCTACGGCGGTTCCTCTGTTCCAGACTATATGTTTGGCGCGGCCGCCGGTACGGTATTTGCCATTGGGATGGGCCAGAGCGGCGAAACCGCGCTGGCAACCGCACTGGCGATCGGCGTTCCGGTCGCGGCCCTGAGCGTCCAGTTGGACGTTGTAGGAAAAATGTCCGGCTCTTATTTCATTCATAAGGCAATGGCCTGCTCCGACCGGCAGGACTGGAAGGGAATGGGCAGATGGATCTGGCTGTCCCAGATTCCGTTCGTCGGTCTGTGCGCGCTGCCGATGCTGCTGCTCATGACGGTCGGCTCCAGCTATGTGCAAGCCCTGGTCAACAATTTCCCGGTATGGCTGTCAAGCGGGCTGAGCGTCGCCAGCGGGATGCTCCCCGCACTGGGATTTGCCATTCTGCTGAAATACATGCCCATGAAAAAATACGGATATTTTATGCTTCTGGGCTTTGTTCTGGCCGCCTACCTGAAGCTGAGCATTCTGGCGATTGCGATGCTGGGTACGGTATTCTGCATTTTCATTTTCCAGCTGAAGGAAGAAAGCGCAAAGCGTGAAATGGCGGCGGCGACCGCGGGAGGAGACGACGAAGATGAGTGAGACAAATTCGGTGCTGACCAAAAAAGATCTGACAAAAACTTTGACGCGTTATGTTCTTGCGCGGCAGATCTGCTTTAATTACGAAACCATGCAGTCCGGGGGCTGGGTATGGTCCATGCATCCGGCAATGAAAAAGATTTACGGCGACGATCAGGTCCTCAGTGAAAAGTATAAGTCTTACTTCAAATTTTTCAATACCAACCCTTGGTTCGGCAACCTGATCCTAATGGCCTGCCTTGCGGTCGAATCCACCAAGGATGAAATGGCGACAGAAACCGCCGTGGACATCCGCACCGGTCTGATGGGACCGCTCGCCGGTCTGGGAGACGCGATCGTATGGGTGCTTCTGCCGACGGTCATGGGAGCCATAGCTGGGTATCAGGCGATGCAGGGAAGCGCGATCGGCTGGCTTCTGGCCGAAGCCGTCGGAATCGCGCTGTGGATCGCGTTCTGGAAAATGTCCTATGTGGTTTATCATCAGGGAATTTCCTTCATCACCTCAAAGAGCAGCTCCCTGAAAAACCTGACCGACGTCTGCTCCATCATGGGCCTGATCGTTATCGGCGCAATGGTCGCCTCCACGGTCAACGTCAACATCGCGCTCTCCTGGACGGTCGGGGACCTGACCCAAAAGCTGGGAGACCTGCTGGATTCGATTATTCCCCATTTCGGAAACGTCTTCTTCACGGTACTGATCTATCTGGGCCTTGGAATCAAGAAAATGACTTCCGGAAAAATGGTGTGGATTGTTCTGATTCTCTCTATTCTTCTGGGGGCTTTCGGAATCTGCGCTTAAAAAAGCAAACTACCGGAAAAAGGCCGTCAGAAATACGACGGCCTTTTCCCGACATGGAGGTAACTATGAAGGTAAGCACTTACCGAACGAAGATCACGCCGGAAGGCAAATTCTTTCCGTGCTATCTGATGGGGCACGCTATCCGCACGAAGCAGGCCACCGGCATTCTGGATGATTTGTGGACAACCGCCCTGGTGCTGGAGGTGGACGGAGAACAGCTTGTCTGGGTAACAGTCGAACTGATCGGCCTGACACGGGAATTTACGGATCGGATCCGCTCCGCGATTTCACAGAAGTACGGAGCCGCTGAGGATGCGGTAACCGTTTCGTTTACACACACGCATTCCGCGCCGGAATACGAGGAACGCCGCGATTCCATGCTCTTTGGAGAAGGGGCCGTCCCCGGTTACATGGACTGGGTGGAACAGCAGATTCTGAGCGCGGTCGGCGGCTGCTTTGAGGCCGGATTCACGGAAGCGGAGCTTTTTACGAACAAAGTGACGATCGACGGCTGCTACGGAAATCGGAACGGCAAAGAAAAGCCCGGCGATCCTTCGTTTGTCACGCTGGAATTCCGCTCCGGGGACAGTGTCGTTGCCGGTGCTTTCAGCTTCGCGTGCCATTCCACGGTACTGGGTCCGCAGAATCTCTGCGTCAGCGGCGATCTGGCGGGATATGCCGCGCGTTCCCTGAAAGAAAAATGGGGCGTTTATCCGGTCGCGATGATCGGCGCCGCGGGCGATATGAGCAACCGGCTGTACCGCCGGGGAAACGATGAGGCGGAACTCAGGCACGTGGGGGATCAGATGATG
>JAEWRW010000059.1 GCA_023398815.1 Bacillota bacterium | reverse complement strand
GGGTGTCGCGACAGCGACTGCCGCGAAAGGTTAGGCTTCCTCGGCGCTTTGGGCCGTCGCCGTGCGCATGTCCATGATGCGGTTCTCCGCGTGGGTGCGCAGCAGCGGCGGGGCCGAGCGATCGCTTTTCACGTGGAAGAAGAAGTTGCGGGCATCTTTGAGGTTGCCCATCCGCAGGGAGAGCTCCGCCAGCAGCAGCTGAATCTGCTGCTCCTGCCCGGGGGTGAGCTCAATGGACTGGTACACGGCCAGATGAGTCTCCAGCGCGCGCTGGGCGGTCAGCTCCTCCATCGCCGGGTCGGCGCAGTCCTGATACAGGCGGTAGAGCTTCATGAGCAGGTTGGGTACTGTCAGCGGGTGACGGGCGAGGTAGACCGGCGCGCACTGCAGCGCCAGGTAGTAGCCGGCAAAGACCGATTCGGTGGTGCGCTCCAGCTCAAAGGTCAGGCCCCGTTCCTTTAGAGTCTTCAGGGCCGCCGGCAGTTCGGCGCGAGTGTTATCGGGGGTGGCAAACAGATCCTCCGGCGCGCTGTACAGGCATTCGGGGCAGGTGGCCACGTCGTAGTAGAGCGGCTCCACGCCCTTGTAGCGGGTGCGCAGGTCCCGGTCGGTGCCCTCCGGCACCAGGCGGGAGGAACGCACTTTCAACGCCCGGAAGGTGTGCTTACACAACGGGCAGGTGTAGCCCTTCTCCATGAGATAGGTTCGGTCGCCGATGTGCAGGGGCAGATCGTACTCCTTGTGTTCCGGCGGGTAGAGCAGCTCACCCAGAGCCACGCGCACAGCCACCGGGGTGACCGGCGCAGAAGGCACCGAAGGCTGGCCCGGTGCGGCGGCAGGATCCGCTGAGGTTGAGGCAACGGGCGCTGCGGCGGCTGGCTTGGCTGCGGCGACCTTGGGGGTGGCTGCCGGCACGGGCAGGGGAATCTTGGGCACCGCGCCGATGGCGAACCGCCGGCCGACGGCCTTGGCGTAGCCCCCCTGCACCAGGGAGAGGCGCTGCCCCAGGCACCGCACCAGCTCGGCAGCAAAGTCCGGCTCCGTCCGCAGGAAGGCCGCCAGCCCCTCTGCCGGGATGGGGAGCACCACCGCGTCGGTCAGTGCCACGGCGGTGGCCGCGGGTTGCCCCGCCAGCGTTTCTTCCCCGAAGAAATCCCCGGGGCCGTAGGTGGACAGACCCGTTTGGGTGGGCCTGCCGTAATGGGTGAACTCGCCCACTTCGCCCAGCAGCACCAATGTCAAACCGGCCGGGCCGCCTTCCTCCACAACGACCGTGCCCTTGGCACGGCGCATGGCTCCGGTCAGATTCTTCAGCAGCTGCAGGTTACACATGACAGGCTCACCTCATAGATGTATCATTTCTACTCCTACTATATACACACTTATTTGATGGTGCAAGCAAAATGGGATAAGTGTTTTTGAACAAACCAATTGACCGGCCACCGGTGGCCGGGTAACACGCCGGGAGCGCAAGAAAGCTGTGAAAAAATATCTTGACTTTCCAGGCCCGTCGAAGTAGAATACTTTTTGCGCCCCATCAAGGGCGAACGTCGCGGGGTGGAGCAGTCTGGTAGCTCGTCGGGCTCATAACCCGGAGGTCGAGAGGTTCAAATCCCTCCCCCGCAACCAGTTTGGCGGCGTAGCTCAGTTGGCTAGAGCATTCGGTTCATACCCGAAGTGTCGTTGGTTCAAATCCGACCGCCGCTACCAGTCGGCCGGGCCGACGCCGCAAATCGCGAACTCAAAAGGTTCGCGATTTTTGCTATACTCCGGTGGGATGGGCAGGCCGTTTGTGCCGCCGACAGCGGTACACAGACAGGAGGAGATCGCGATGGACTGTGTGCTGCGGCCCTGGCGGGCGGAGGACGCCGTCGACCTGGCTGGGTGCCTGAACAACCGAAAGATACTCGACAACCTGCGCGACGGGCTGCCATTCCCCTACACGGTGCAGGACGCACGCAATTTCATTGCGTTCTGCGCAAGTGTGGATGGGAGCAAGGCGTTCGCCATTGCGGTGGAGCACCGGGCCGTGGGGAGCATCGGCGTGTACCGCCAGGGAAACATTCACTCCCGCACGGCGGAGATGGGCTACTACCTGGCCGAACCATACTGGGGCAGGGGATTGGCAACCAGCGCCGTGCGGCAGGCCTGCCGCCGGGTGTTTGGCACCACGGACATCGTTCGCATCTTCGCCGAGCCGTTCGCCCGCAACGCGGCATCCTGTCGGGTACTGGAGAAATGCGGTTTCACCCTGGAAGGAATGCTGCGGCAGAACGCCTTCAAGAATGGCGAACTGCTGGACATGAAGCTCTACTCCCTGTTGAAGGGGGAGGGTTGCACGCACGGCTAAACGAAACCCAAACAACGCAAACGAGGGAATCCCACTGGGGTTCCCTCGTTTTTTAGTCAGGGTCAAGGCAGAAAAACCGCCGGCAAGGGGGCTCGCCGGCGGTGCTCATCCCGGAGGGCATCGCGAGTTTGCAGCAAGGGGTTTATTCCTTGGGCTCGTGGATGCCTTCCAGGCTGTAGCCAATGGTGGTGCGGCCCCGGCGGATGGCCAGGTGGTCGGGCCAGCCGGGCATGGGTGCTTTCTCCCACACGGGCTGGAAGTCGCCGGAGAGAAGTTGGCGGCAGAGGGCCAGGGCATCGGGCAGCACGTCGGGGCCTAGCGGCTCGCCCAACGGGCGGAAGTCGTGGTGGCCGTTGCAAATGGCGTCGATTCGGCCCGCGTCCAGCAGGGCGGCCATGGTTTCCAAGCCCTTCACGGCCCGCTCGATGCTCACAAAGTTGGCCTCGCCGGGCTTGCTGTTCATGAAGAGGTTGCAGTTGAGCGCGTCCCCCACAAAGAGCGTGCGGCTGCCCTCGTCCAGGAACATCATCTGCCCCGGGGTGTGGCCCGGGCAGGCCATGGCTGTCACGACCCGCCCGCCCAAGTCGAAGGTCTGGCCATCCACCAGGGGCAGACGCTGGGGCATGCTGGTCCAGGGCACGATGTCCACTTCGGGGTCATAGGGGTAGTCCGGGTGCTCACCGCGCTCCCGCCGTGCAATCATCGCCGCGTATTGGCGGCGGCGCGCGAGGTCCTCGGGGAAGTCGTAGCAGCCCCAGTCCCGCTTGTTGAGGGAGCAAGACTCAAATTGACAGCACGCGCCGGTGTGGTCGCCGTGGCCGTGGGTCAGTACCAGCGTCAGGGGCTTGTCGGTCAACCGCTCGATGGCCCCGCGGAGGTCGCCGATGCCGATGCCCGCGTCGATGACGAGGGCCTGCTCGCGGCCCTCCAGCACAAACACGCTGGCGCAGTCAAATTCGTCGATCTCCCAGGTGTGCGGTTTGAACTCCACAATGGGGTATGCCTGTGTCATGGTCAGCCCTCCTTGATTGCCTCATTGACGACGTGCAGCCATTTGCGGCTGCGCAGCCGTTGTGTGCACCAGAATGATTTGATGATCCAGTCCGTCTTCAGCGCCAGGTACACCCAGAAGGGCGACAGCCCCCACACCAGACCGGCCAGATACCCCAGCGGAATGGACGCCACCCACAGGAACAGTACATCGGCCAGCATGAGGAACCGCGTGTCCCCGCCGGCGCGCAGCACCCCCTTGGTGAGCATCCCTTGTACGGTGAAGAAGAGCGTGGTGACGGCCACCGCCGCCATGAGCTCAAAGGTGATGCGGCGGGTTTCCTCCCCCACCGCCACGCTGGAGAGCACCAACGGCGCCACCAGCAGCACCACAACCGCCCCAAAGATACCCAGCAGCACACTCAGGATGAGGTAGGTGACGCTCTGGCGTTGGGCCAGGTCGCGGTCGCCGGCCCCCAGGGTGTTGCCCACCAGCACGCCGGAGGATTGGCTGACGCCCTGGTTCAATACGGTGGACAGCCGCATGACCGGCGACACGATGGCGTTGGCGGCCACAAAGCTCGCGCCAATGTGGCCCATGATGACGGCCACCATGGTATTGCCGACGGCCAGCATGGCGTCGGAGACGATGACCGGCGCCCCGTAGCGCAGGAAGAGCTTGGCCTGCCGGGCATCGGTGTGCAGCACATCCCGCAGGCGGTAGCCGATGCGCCGGTCTCGCAGCAGCAGGTAGCCGGCGATGACCGACATCTCCACGCATTGGGCGATGACCATGGCGATGGCCGCACCCTGGATGCGGAGCTCCGGCGCGCCGAAGTGGCCGAAGATCAGCACCCAACTGAGGAAGGCGTTGAGGCAGACCGACGCGATGGCCGCGAGGAGCGGCACCTTCACCTGCCGCACGGTGCGGAGCACGATGGTGACCGTGAGGGTGATGCCCATCATGGGGTAGCAGGCCCCGCCGGCGCGGAAGTAGAGCACACCCTGGGCCACGATGGCTGGGTCGTCGGTGTACAAGCCCATGATGGTGGCAGGCATAGCGTAGGTGACGGTGGTGAACACCGCGGCCACGCTCAGGATGATCCAGAGCATCAGGGTGATCGTGTGCTTCAAGCCCGCGATGTCTCGGTTGCCCCAGTATTGTGCCGTCAGCACCCCGGCCCCGCCGCCGATGCCCATGCAAAGGATGAAAAAGATGTTGATGAACTCGTTGGCCAGTGCCGCCGCCGACAGCGGGATTTCGCCATAGTGGCCCAACATCATCGTGCCGATGATGTTGATGAGCATTGTGATGGCGTTCTGCACCACGATGGGCAGCGCGATGCGCAGCGTCGTCATGTAGAAATCCCTGTCGCGGATCATCAGTTTTTGCACGTTTGGCCCTCTTTCTGTCGTCGCAGTCCTGTGATAGCATAAAGGATGAAGTAACTTCAGAGTCAAGAGGGGGAAGCGACATGGCGCGAGCGGATGGCTTGCTGACCAGCGGGGCGTTTGCGCGCCTCTGCGGGGTGGAGAAGAGCACCCTGCTCTTCTACGACCGCATCGGCATCTTCTCGCCCCGGCACCAGGGGGAGAATGGCTACCGCTACTACGACGGTGACCAGTTCCGGCAGTTCAACATCATCCTGATGATGCGCCGCTCGGGCGCGTCCCTTGCGGAGATTGGCGCCTACCTCACCGCCCAGGGGGAGGGGGCCTACCTCGCCATGCTGGAGCGGCGAGAGAGCCAGATTGCCGGGGAGATGGAGGAGCTCCAACGCATGGGCGACAAGGTGGCCAACACCCTGCGCAAGACCCGCCTGTGTCGGGCGCACCCACTGGGGGTACCCTTTGGGGAGCAGCGCGAGGAGCGCTACTACGCCACCACCTTCCTACCGCCGGAGGTACGCACCGCCCGGTCGCGGCTAGGGCAGGCCACGGCCCACCTTGTCTACCGCAGGGCTCAGGGGCTGGAGTACGACTTCCTGAAAGGCGCGTTCATCCCGTTGGAGAACGCGGCGCAGGGCACGGCTGGCCGTAGCCATTTCTGCCACCGCATCACCGCGCTCCAGGGCGACTCCGACCGGCTGTTCATGAGGCCGGCAGGCCTGTGCGTCGCCGTGATGTACGAAGGAGCCTATGCGGACATGACCCCGGCCATTCTGGGCCTGCTGACGGCGGCCCGGGCCTGGGGCAGGGCGATTGGCCCAATTCTGGAGTATGAGGTGCTGGGCATGGAGGCCGGCCGCACCCCCGACCGGTATTTAGTGGAGTTGTCGGTCGCGGTGGAGCCAGGCCAATAAAAGTGATCAGGCAAGGGGCAGCCCCCACCGGCGCAGGCCGTGGAACCCGAAAGCCAGCAGCAAGGCCAGGAGGAAGGTGACCAAGCACCCCTGCCAGGAGCGTGGCAGCAGTGCAACCAGCGTCGCCCCCAGCAAAAGGGTGGTAATGGCCACGGGGTCTGCGGTGTAAAAGGCGTGAGCGCCAATGGCAAACAGCAACCCGGTGGGTAGAGCCGCAAGCGCCGCAGCCACCGGGCCACGCCCCCGGGCAAACCACAGCGCAAAGGCAGGAAGGGGCGTGCCCAGCGCCAGCAGCAGCCACCCCAGCGCATAAGCCTGGGGGAAGAACCCCAGTACCCACTGGCCATAGGCGTAGTACCCCGCCAGCATGCCCAAGAAGAAGACAGGCACATGGAGGGCCGCGCCGTCGGGGCGGTGGGCATCGGCCGCCAGTAGGGTGGCGGTGAACACCCACACGCCCATGCCCGTGCCCAGATCCCCCAGGAAGGACACACTGTCACTGGCCTTGGCCACCACGCCGGCAACGAGCCCCGCCAGCAGCACCAGTACTGCGTGCCCTGCCGCTTTGTTTGCGGGCAGGCGTGGGGGAATGGTGCGGATGTCGGTCAGCCATTGCCACAGCTTCATCGCCGGTGCTCCTTGTGGGTGGGTTTGGAAAGTCTGACGGCGGGGTGCGTCGCCCGGTTCCCAGCTCTAAGCGAACCTCAGTACCTACTGGTCTTTGGTGCAGGAATCCGCCAGCCTGTTGCGAGAGATCAAACTTGCGAATGGGCCCTGCAGTGGAAGCCGCCCGACGATTCATTCGGCGGGAGGGGTGGGACGTCAGTGCAAGGGACAGAAGCCCCACCCGCAGGCAGACCGGTTTCTCGGTCCACTTAGGATGGGCCCAATGGTCAGAAATCGGCCAGCGACATGCGCGGCGGCCGATTTCATTAGGACAGGGGCAAGTCGTCTGAATCGTGTCCGTCGCCGCAGCGGCGAACACGACGAGTCGGCGTATGCCGACTCCCTAAAACTCCCGCCGGCGATAGGCCGCCAGCGACCGCGACACCGACAGAGCCATGAGCTCCACCCACACAACGACGGCTGCGAGTGCGGTCATGGTCGGGTTGGCGGCCGCGGCATCCAACGCCCGCTGGCCCGCCTCGGCCCAGCGCCCGTCACCCATCAGCGTCGTTGCCCCCACGGCCAGCAGCGGCACCAGGATGTAGGGCAGGTAAGCCAGCATCTTCGCCCGGGCGTACCCCAGGCGGAAGTAGAGCGGCAGCTGCAGCGCGCCCGTCAGCGTGAAGAGCACGAAGGACGCGCCCAACACGGCCAGCGCCTCGCCGGGGTCAAAAGGCGCGCGCCGCACCAGCGCCGCCGCAGACAGCAGGCAGTATGCCACCACGCCGGCGGCTGCGTTCATGCCCAGGGCGAAGAGATACCGCCCGGCCACCACGGTCTGCCGCCCCAGCGGCAGCGTGGCATAGAGCGTGTCGATGCCGTTCTGCTCCCCCACGGCGAAAGGGTAGGACACGAACATGGAGCCAATGGCCATGACCATGGCGATCATGGCAACGCTGCCGTCGGTGAAGAAGACGAAGATGCCCATGGACACCAGCAGCACCAGGATCGTCCGCCCGGTCAGATAGGGCTGGACGGTGCGGAAATCCAGACGGGTCAGTTTGAGTATGTTACGCATGGTGGCTTCCCTCCCGGTTCAGGAATACGATCAGTTCTTCCAGCGATGCCCGCTCCACCAGCAGCGACCGGGGCAGACGGCCCAGATTCGCGCTGTCGGTGATAGCCTCAAACCCGGTGGAGTGGCGGCGGAGGCCCAGCAGCAGGTGGGGGTCGCTGGGCACTTCGTCCGGCCCGCCCTTCACCACGCGGTACCGGTCGATGAGCTCGTCCTTGCCGCCGGTGTAGACCACCCGGCCATCGAGCAGGAAGGTGATGGAGTCGGCCGCCTTCTCCAGGTCGGCGGTGATGTGGGTGGAGTAGAGCACGCCATTGCCCTCGTCCTGCAGGAACGCCGCCAGCAGATCGAGCAGTTCCTCCCGCGCCACCGGGTCCAGGCCGCTGGTGGGTTCATCCAGCAGCAGCAGCCGGGGCCGGTGGGCCAGCGCCGCCGCCAGCATCAGTTTCACCTTCATCCCGCGGGAGAGTTCCTTTACCTTCTTCTTCCGGTCAATGCCAAATTGGTTGAGAAGCGCCGCGTAGCGCTCCCCATCCCAACGGCGGTAGAAGGGCCGCAGTGCCGCCTCCACCCCCTCGCAGGTCCACGCGTCCACGTAGAAGGGCAGATCCATCACCACGCCCAGGTCCTCGCGGGTGGCGGGGTCGTCGGCCGGGCGGCCCAGCACGGTGAGCTCCCCGCCATCGGGCCGCACCATGCCCAGCAGCGCCTTAATGGTCGTGGTTTTGCCCGCGCCGTTGGGGCCGATGAGGCCCATCATCGTGCCGCGGGGCAGGGCAAAGCTCACGCCCTGCAGGGCAAAGGTCTTGTACTGTTTGTTCAGGTTTTGGACGGTCAGCAAATCACTCATGGGGCTCCTCCCGATACAGCGTTTCCAGCATGGCGGTGAGCTCAGCGCGTGGCACGCCAGCGGTGCGGGCGGCGGCCATGGCCTCCTCCAGCGCCTGTTCGATGCGGCGCAGGGCGTGTTCCCGTGCCAGCTCCCGGTTTTGGGCCAGCACAAAGCAACCCTTGCCCTGCACGTTAGCGACGAAACCCTCCTGCTCCAGGTCGGCATAGGCGCGGGTGGTGGTGATGACGCTGATCGTCAGCTCCCTCGCCAGCTGCCGGATGGAGGGAAGCTGGTCGCCCTCCGCCAGCGCGCCGGAGAGGATGGCCTCCCGCACCTGCTTCTTGATCTGCTCGTAGATGGGCTCGCCTGAGCGGTTGGATAGCACGATCTTCACGGCGTCGCTCCTCATTTGGAATATGAACACTTATATACAGTATAGACACTAAGGGCAGTTGTCAAGAGGAATTTTTGCCGATTTGCCGCGAGGGGGGAGAGGTGTTGGAGGGCCTTGGCAGGGCACAAAAGGGTGGCCCGTACGAGGCGGGGGCTTGCCGTTGGACAGTGGATTAGCCCTGCTGACACGCAGAAACCCCGCCGATGAAGATCGACGGGGTTCCAGGCCAGGATCCTTGGCGGTGGCCCCACTACGCCGGCACGGCGGTGGGGCCGATGTATCAGCAGTCGTTGTCGTTGGCGCCGCAGCCAAAGCCAGAGGAGCAGAACAGAACCACCAGCAGCAGGAAGAAGAAGAGCAGGCTGGAGCCGTTGTCCTCGTCGTTGAAAGCGCCGCAGTTGCAGAACAGAACCACCAGCAGTAGGAAGAAAAACAGCAGACTATCACTGTTTTCGCCGGTGCCACCCAGCAGGTTGTTGAAGATGCCCATGAACGGAACCTCCTTTGGATTGCAGTTCTATGGCAGGGTATGACGGGGTGGGCTGGTGTGTTCCAACAACGGAGGCGGCACGCGGCAAGGAAAAGGCCTGCCACGGACGGCAGGCCTTTCGCGTCTGCCGCTGTGGCGACAGCCGCGATTCCAAGTGCTTGTTCTTATTTCATCGTATCGTTCGCCGCACATGTCGCCGAACGATAGCAAATGATTGTGTTCATATGGATTATTGAGAAATATGTTTCGCATGCGGGCGGGATTTTTCTGTTAGTGCACATACCTGCAATTGTTTCCTCCCGCCGGATAAAGCGGTGTTACCCCCGCGCCCTGGCTGCATGGCGAGCAGCAACCCGTAGGGTTGCGACCAGCCACGGCAGACGATTCATCAGAATCGTTGAGAGTGGTGCGAGCAATACGCAGTATAGCGATGGGGCGCTCGGCCCTTTTGATTCCTTCCTGTGTCGACTATTTGAAAGATTGTCGCCTGCCACAGATGGGCAGGCGTTTGGCGGTGGGGGTAAGTCTCAGGCAAACGCGAGGGTGGCCGCCGGTTCCGGTGCGTTGGCCCCGTTGGCCACATCCAGCAGAATGCGGCCGTCGGCAATCTCCACAATGCGGTCGGTGCGCTGGGCGATGCGCCGGTCGTGGGTGATGATGACAAAGGCCGTGCGCAGTTGGTCATTGATGTCGCGCAGTAAATGATACACCGTGTCGGTGGATTCGGAATCGAGGTTGCCGGTGGGCTCATCGGCCAGTACCACCCTGGGGTTGTTGATGAGCGCACGAGCGATGGCGGTGCGCTGCTGCTGCCCGCCGGACATGCGGGTTGCCAGGTTGTCACGCACCGCCGACAGGCCCATCAGGTCCATCAGCTCCAGTGCGCGTTTCCGCACGGCTGGGGAGACGCCCCCGTGCAGGATGCGGTGGGGCATCAGCACGTTTTCCAGGGCGGTGAACTCCGGCAGCAAATAATGAAACTGGAAGATGAAGCCGATGGTTTCACTGCGCAGGCGGGCCAGCTCCCCGGGTTTCATCCGTTCCGTCCGCAGCCCGGCGATGGTCACCGCGCCGGAAGTGGGGCGATCCAGCGTGCCCATGATGTTGAGCAGCGTGCTTTTGCCGGAGCCGGACGCACCGATGATGGCGTTGAAGCTGTGCTCGCCAAAGGACAGGCTCACGTCATGCAGCACCTGCGTGGGGATTTCCTTGCCATATGTTTTGTTGATACGTTCCAACGCGATGAGGTCAGCCATTCTTAATCACCTCCATGGGATCGAGCCGTGCCGAGCGCCGCGCGGGGATCAACGCCGCCACGGTGGCGCTGAGGATGCCGACGAGCGCCGAGAAGGAGAGGAACGCCGGATCCAGCGAGAGGGGCACCACCGGTGTGCCATCGGGGTTGACGGCAAAGCGAGTGAAAAGTACAGACAGGCCAAGGCCCAGACCCACACCCAGCGCCGCGCCGATGAGGCCAAGCAACAAGCCCTGGAAGAGGAAGATGAGGCTGGCGGTGCCGTTGCGGATGCCCATGGCCTTTAGAATGCCAAGCTGCCGCGACTTTTGCAGCACCGAAATGGCCAGCACACTGGCGATGCCCAGCACCACCGACACCAGCACGAACACCTGGATCATGATGCTCGATACGCTCTGGCCATTCAGGCCGGATAGCAGCGACGCGTTCTGCGCCTTCCAGTTGTCCGCGGTCAAGCCCTCCGGCAGGGTGGGCTGCAGGCTGGCGGCCAATTCATCCGCCGCAAACACATCCTGCACCTGCAGTTCCAGTCCAGTGGCTTCCTCGCCATAGCCGAAGAGCTGCTGAGAGAAGGCCATGGGGGCGAACGCCCAGCTTTCGTTCAGCGATTTCACCTGCAAGTCAAAGAGCCCGGATACGGTGGCCTCGGCTGTGGCACCCGTCGGGGTCAGCAGGGAGAGTGTGTCCCCCGCGGTCAACCCCAGTTCATCGGCTAAGTCCTGCCCCAGCAGAACCTGTTCGTCGGCGGGTAGCGTGCCCTCGGTCAGGGCGTCGTTCAGGCGGTAGATGCTGTCGGCGTCGGCGGGGTTCATGCCCCGCAGCAGAATGGGGGCGGTGTCGTTGCCATGCACCAGAAAACCTGAGCCATCGGCCGTGGCCAACACAGCGGAAACCCCATCGGTAGCACGCAGGGCTTGTTCCACGTCGGCATAGTTTGCAATGCGTTCGCCCCGCTCACTGGCAGTGATGGTGATGTGCGGTGACCGACCGATGGTCTTTTGCACCAGGCTATCCTGCAGGCCGGTGATGAGGGAGCCGATGAACACCTGTACGGCAATGCCGACGGCGATGCCAACGGCAATGAGGACGGTCTGCGCTTTGCTGCTGACCAGGAAGCGCCAGGCAATGCGAAAGGCGAGCCTCATGCTGTCACCTCCCCCAGTGCCATCACGTCGGCATAGCTGGCGATGACCCCACTCGCGCCCCAGTCCTTGGGGGACTCTTGCAGGTGCGCCAGGGCACTTCCCGCCAGGTACAGGCGTGTATCGGGCTGTACAATATGGAGCGCCTGCACAATCTTCTTGAGCGCGGGCAGGTTAAGGTTGTTGGTCACGCTCAGCACGAGGAGAGCGGGGCGTACCTGCGCGGCCGCGTTCAGGATGCAGGCGGTCGGCGTGTTGCTGCCGATGAACAGCGGGTCAAAACCGGCCAGGGCAAAAAAGTCCGCCCCCATGCGCGCGCCCAGGTCGTGGTACTCTTCCTCGGGGCAGGCCAGCAGTACCTTGCCCTTTGCGGGGCCAGCCGGTCGGGCTCGCACCACATAGGGGTGAGCGGATTCCACCACCGAGCGGACGATGGCCGTCTGGATGTGCTCTTTCCAGATGGCGCAGGGTTCCTCTCCCCGGGGGATGTGAATGCGATTGAGCGAAGGCGCCAGGATTTTTTCGTACAGGGCGGGAACCGTCATCTCCCCGTTTGCCAGCCATTGGGCAGTCAGCTCCAAGGCCGCGTTTTGGTCGAAGCGATCCAGCAATTCCTCAAAGGTCTGCCGATGCTGCAGGAATGGATCCATACAATCGCACCTCCATTCATTTAATTTTAAATATCATAAAATATAATTGTTGGGAATTAAAGAGACTTTTGTCACACAGCGGGGGAGACTGTCGCTTTTTTTTCCGGGTGCATTCGGGGTGGGAGCGAGGAACGAGACTGTCGGCTCGCATGCAGGCATTCCGTCGGTGTAGCGACGGATATTTCCCGGCGGGGCCGCCGGGATATGGTCAGCGGGTGCGGGCGGCCCGCCAGGCACCGGGGGCCAGGCCGGTGGCGCGTCGGAAGGCCCGGTGGAACACGCTGACCTCGCCGAACCCAGCGGCCTCAGCCACCTGGGCCACGGTGAGCGTGGTGGTGACCAGCAGTTCCATCGCCCGGCCCAGGCGAATCTGCGCCACCGCTTGCTGGGGGGACAGGCCGTAGTGCCGCTTGATGAGTTTGGAGAGGTAATCGCCGGAGAAGTGGAACCGCGCCGACAGGGCGGCCAGTCCTTCCCGCTCCAGCGCGTGGCGCGTCAGGTGGTCCATGGCCTGCCGCGCCAGCTGGGCGCTGCCGGTCAGGCGCTCGGCGCAACACTGGGAGAGCTGGGATAGCACCTCCAGAAACACAGCCTGGCGGGCGAACGGGTCGGCGGGGCGGAGGGCGCGCGCTTCCTCCAGCCGTCGCAGCAGGGGTGCCAGGGCAGCGGGGTCAAACGTGCCGTGCTCCGGCAGCGTCAGCAGCGCCTCGGGCGGCCGGTGGTAGCTGCCGGGGGCAAGCTCGGCGAAGCCGGGCGGGCCGGGCTCGGTCTCCTCCGCCAGGAAGTGCAGGTAGTAATAGTGCGGCGCGCCACTGGGGCCGTCGCCGGTCTGCCGCCGTCCCGGCCGCTGGAAGTACCATTCCCCAGCGGCGAGATCCACCGGCATGCCATCCTCCGCAAAGTGCAAGGTGCCGCCCAGCATCAGGATGAGCACCCAATAGTCGCACACCCGGTCCACGTGGCTCTCACCCGGTGCAAACTGCCGGTCGCTGCCGGTGATGAAGCGCGGCTCCTGGCCGGTGTGGAAGGCGACAACGCTCTGGTCCGTCATTCGCGTTCACCCGATTTTGCAATATTGCAGCCGGATTTTGAGGCTGCACAGTGCCCATTGTATCTGCTACAATGCCTGGCGTATAGAGGGTGTTGCGGGCCGCAGGGGCGGCCGGGGAGGAGAGGCGACATGGCAGACCATTTGGAACCGGCACGGTATGGGTTCTTCCGCTGTGGGGAGGTGGAGCCCCAGGGGTGGCTCCTCAATCAGCTGCGCATCCAGGCCGACGGCCTGGGCGGCAAGCTCGACGAATTCTGGCCCGACATTCGGGACAGCCGTTGGATCGGCGGTGACGCCGAAGGATGGGAGCGGGTACCCTACTGGCTCGATGGCTTCATCCCCCTGGCGTTCCTCCTGCGGGATGAGGCGCTCATCGCCCGTGCCCGCCGCTACATCGATGGTATACTGGCCCGGCAGGAGGAGGACGGCTGGCTCTGCCCGGTGGCCCCGGCGGATCGCCCGACTTACGACCTGTGGGCGCTCTTCCTGGTGCTCAAGGTGCTGGTGGTGTGGCACGACGCCACCGGCGACGAGCGGGTGGAGCCGGCGGTGCGGCGGGCGCTGCAGTGCCTGGATCGCCACATCGACAGCTGGACGCTCTTTGGCTGGGGCCAGACCCGGTGGTTTGAGTGCCTCGTTGCCATCTTCTGGCTCTATGACCGCACCGGGGAGCGATGGCTCCTGGACCTGGCGGTGAAGCTGCGCGCCCAAGGGTTTGATTGGGTCGCCTTCTACGAGGACTGGCCCATGGAGGAACCGCTGGCCTATGGCCGGTGGAGCCAGATGAGCCACGTCGTCAACCAGGGCATGATGCTCAAGTCCGGGCCGCTGTACGCGCGCCTTTCGGGGCGGGAGCGCGACCAGAGGGCGGCGGCGGACATGCTCGCCAAGCTCGACCGCTGGCACGGCATGGTCACCGGCATGTTCACCGGCGATGAGTGCCTGAGCGGCCCCAGCCCAGTGCAGGGCACCGAGCTCTGCGCGGTGGTGGAGGTGATGTACTCCCTGGAGTGGCTGCTGGCTCTCACCGGCGAACCCGCCTGGGCCGACCGGCTGGAGCGCATCGCCTTCAACGCCCTGCCGGCCACCTTTAGCTCGGATATGGAGTGGCACCAGTACGACCAGCAGGTCAACCAGGTGGAGTGCAGCGTGCAGGAGAAGCCGATCTTCCGCACCAACGGCCCCGAAGCCAACCTCTTTGGCGTGGAGCCAAACTACGGCTGCTGCACGGCCAACTTCCACCAAGGTTGGCCCAAGCTGGCGCTCTCCACCTTCCTGCGGGGGGAGGGGGAGATTGCCGTGATGATGCTGCTGCCAGCTACGCTCACAACGACGGTGGGTGGCGTACCCGTCACCGTGGCGGTGCAGGGCGACTATCCCTTCCGGGGCTCTGCCCGCATCGTCGTCACCGCTGCCCAGCCGGTGGAGTTCACCCTCACCCTGCGCCTGCCCGGTTGGCCCGGTGACGTGGCCGTGCGTCGCAACGGGCAGGACGTGGCGGCCCAGGCCGGTGCGCTGCTTTCCTTATCCGGCCCCTGGCAGGCCGACGAACTGACGGTGGAGCTCGATTTCACCCCGGTGCTGCACGAACGAGCCAATGGCCTCGTCGCCTTGTCCCGCGGGCCGCTGGTCTACGCCCTGCCCATTGGGGAGCGGTTGGTGCGCCAAACCAAGGCCGACGCGACCGAGCGCCCCTGGCTCAATAACTGGGAGGTGTTCCCCACCACGCCCTGGAACGAGGGGCTCCTCCTCAACCGCAACCGCCTGAGCGAGGATGTGACCTTTGAGGAACGCCCGGTGGGCGATTGTCCCTTCAGCCCCGACGGCGCGCCGGTGGCAGCCCGCGTGCGGGGCCGCACCGTACCCTGGGCGATGGAGCGCGGTGCTGCCGCGCCGGCACCCTCCGACCCCGCCGAGGGCCCTGCCCATGCCCTGCGGCTCATCCCCTATGGTTGCACCAACCTGCGCATGACCGAACTGCCGCTGGTGGGGGAGGAGTAGACGTTGCAAGGGGTTTGCCCCCTCTCGTAGCGGACCAAGGCGCTCCCGGCCGCAGGAGGCAATCCCTTCGGCGGAACGTCGTTGACGCGTCGGCGGTTGATTTTCTCCACCGGGCGTGTAAGGGGTGATTCTGCCGGGTGGGCTGGTTTTCGCTGTACAGGTTGTTGACCAGGATTTTTGGCGCAGTACATTCTATAGCTGCCGATGGAAGGGTTTGCTATTCGGTCGCGTCAATGGGCCATTTTTGGCAATCGGCAAAAGCTGCCGCCAGCGGAAGCAAAATGTTCTTTTTTCTGGTCGGGCATATGATATAATAGCAAAGCCGGAAACATCCCGGACGCACAGGGGGGCGTACTGGTTTCGACGGGGAAGTTTGTGGCGTTGCAAGCGAGCTGCGGCTGTTCGGCACCGCGTATCAACCGGACAAACAAAAAACAAATCAGAACGATAATCTCGTAGCCGTCGCCGCTTAAGGCGACCGTCGTTGCCTCGAGCCCTGCATAGAGGGTCAACGGCGTCATTATGCAGGCAACCAGCCGGAACAAGCTTTGAAGCCGGTGGGATTTTATGAAGCTACCCTGACCAAGACCCGGCCATAGGGGGCTCGGACTCAGGGGAATTCTAATCTGTGGCTGCGCTCGGAGAAAGCGACGTTGGGGCTTTTTCGGACGGGGGTTCGACTCCCCCCGCCTCCACCAAATCTATCAAGCGAGATTGATACAATGAGGGCCAGTCCGTCGGGATTGGCTCTTGTTGTATCTTTGGGCAAAATAGCGTGAAATCAAGAGATTTCGGGGTCATGAGCGTGAGTTGGGCGGTCCTGATTATTTTATGGGATAGATTGTGGTCGTTACCGTGCTGGCATCCTTGTCGATTGATACCAGAAAACTGCACCCTCGGCGATGCGCGAAATTAAAAGGTTGGAGGAAAATTGAAGGGGTTGCTCAGGGGTTTCGGCTATATTATCCACGTGGCCACCGGTGGCCTTAGCGCTCAACTTACTCTTCTCTCGTTCAAATTTCTCTTAGGTTAAAGCGCCGCTATCGAAAGTGCCTTCAGCTTTGTCAGTTCTTCATAGGTGCTCACATTAACCTCTCTTACTGTGAATTCTCGCTATAAACCATCCGTCAGGCGCATCTGGCCATCCCGGCATGATTCTATTTTTCTTTCCTTGACCACATCATCGTTACCCACATCCCCGAACTGCAGTGGCGATGTTGGATAGTGCTTCGAGGTATTTGTCTTGACGGCCTTTTCACTGAAATTGGCATAACAGTAACGGCAGCCGTTCTTGCAGGTGTTGTACATCCCGATATCGATACTGGCTACGCATCCACACTCCTTGCGTTGGTTCTTGTCCTTATCAACCTCAAGGGAGCAGCCGAGCAGCTTTTCAAACAGCTTGTTATCGATGCAGCGTGCGTGATCTATCCCGAACTGCTGTAAATCGATCTCTTCCGCGCAAGTATCGATCTTAAGCCCGTAACTCTGGGCAATACCCGATAGGGCTTGGCTCAATTCCCTGATCCGCTCTCTGGAAAGATCGACTAGATCGAGGACCTTTACGTTGTTTGTGGTGTTGCGGTAGAGGTCGATAAAGCTGATTGTTACTTTCTTTGTGTAGCTTTTCAGCTGGCTTGCGATCTTCTCAAACGCCTGCATGTGGTACTCCATCGTGTACTTCGGGCTAAGCATGATAGGATCGTAGCGCCATATCACTCTTTCCGGCCCGAGCCGGTCGGTGAGACGCTTGAAGGCCGGAATGATCACATCATTCTTGGACGGGATGTTGGGCTCAACGTCTCTGCCGTATGGCGTGATTGTGAATTGAAAATAGTAGGTGTAGTCCTTGAGACCATCCAGCTTGTCGAGCATTGGCAATGGGTTCTTTGTCCAGAAGACGATGCCGTCTACGACCCCGGGTGCCAGGCTGATCCGGCTGATCTGATGTATATTCATGGGGTTGCGCACGAGAACGAACCCCTCGCGGATACGGTTCATGAACCATTCGGAGTAATATGTCGGTATATCCGTCCTGCGACTTGCGCTTATTATCATGTGTCTTCGCCTCCATTAAGCTCGATAATTAGTCCGGCACCCTCAAAGCCGGCCGGAGGAGGCGCATAACTGTAGTCAAGACTGCCAAGCCTTTTTTTGTTTCCGCCCCACCTTGTCTTTCCCAAGTCGCCATTGGCGTAATTGCTGTATGCTATTGCGGTTCCGTTATAGCCGCTATCTTCAAGCGCATCCAACAGCTTATAAAAGAGATTTCTTCCTTTGTGATATGTATCGATGTCGTTAATGATAATCAGGAACGGTGATGCCGCATTTCGGTGAGATACAACATTTCTGATCAGCCCTGTATATAGCTCGTCGATACGGCCGTTTTGCCCTGTATTGAACAAATGTGAAATAAGGAATTGGACTACAATAACATTGAAACTGCGGCCTCTCGGCCTTCCCTCTGCCAGAATCTCGAAAATATCCCGCCGTCTAAATGTGGCAGAGATATTGTCAATGTGGCCGGTACAATCCTCTATATAGTCATGGATGTTCTCCCAGCGAGTATTTCGATCATACCCAAGATAGAATACCTCCTTCTCGCCGGCAAAGCCCTCAAAAGCCATAAGGTCCGGGGCAGCCCCACACCCGATTGAGAGGATATCAAAACAGGGGTACCTATCTAAGCCGATACCTTCTACTGCAGCGCAAATGTTATTCTTATACCGTAATGCGTAGCGCTGTACATAACAAAGAAGTAGTTTCTCACATTCATAGTCCGCTCTTTTGCCGTCCGTGGTAGATTGGAAATGAACCTCATCAAGGCAGGTTTGGCAGTTCCCGCTACAAACACCGGATGGATGAGAGCAGGTGGCGCAGACATCAAAGCGCTCAAATTCATTTTCGCAATACTCAAAGACCTGGTCAAAAAGCATTTAACTCGCCCCCTCCAGCGTCAGCCATGAAAGCAGTTCTTCTAACTGTCGGGTGATAATACTCCAATCCTGGCCAAGGTCAAGCGTCTTCAGGCTGATCTTGTTCCCGCCAATGACGAAATCGTTGTCTGGAGTGATCGCCTCATTGGGTTTCGCGTAAAGAAGTGTCCCGGCCACGTTCCCTGTGGCATGCCGATCCTTGTTCTTCACGTAGGTGTAGATCTGATAAAGGTTGCCTGAGATAAAAGTGGTACTGTCGTGCAGGGTATGCGTCTGCATTGTATGACTATACCACTTCGTATCGATTATCAGGGTCTTGCTGCCGCTCGTTAGTGTTATGTCAGTTTGCATCGTCGGCAGAAATGCTCGGTCGGCTCCTGCGGTAATGTCCCAATCGATCTGTGCTGCGCGAGCATTAAGTTCCGGATGTTCCTTCTGATAATAAGCGAGCACGAACTTCTCATAGAGCCTGTACATTTGCTCATCACTGAGCCATTTTGCAAGACGGTAATCCCCGGTTTCCGTTGTCAGAAGCAGCCCCTTAATCACGAGATAGCAGATATTAACGAGCATGCGGTAGGCTGCATTGTTCCGATGGTATTTGAGCGTATCCCACCTGATAGCCGAAGGGGCAATATCAGTGACGTTGCCGAAGAACAGGAGCAGCTTGCGCAGTTGCTTCCTGTTCTCCACCTTCACTGAGCCGAACCTGAGAAGCAGCCTCATTGTTGCCTTCAGGACCTGATTGTGCGGGGAATCCTCGGTGAATTCATCGAAAGAGCATACCAGCTTCCGCTGCCTGAGTGTTTGCTGTTTGATAGATTCGGATATGAGGATTCTGCCGCGCAGTCCGGAGAGGGCCTCCTCCTGCGGGATGTACTCGCGGTATAAGCCTCTTCTTATTTGATTACCCACACCGTGAATAAGGATCGCTGCGAGCAGATCGTGGATATTATCAAAGTCCTCGCCGGCAACAGAAGAAAAGCCGGATTCCTTAAGGGTCTGGAAGGCGTAGGCTAACATGTAATAGATGTTCTTAACTTTGATATTGTCAGCCACGGATAGCACCTCGCAGCCGTAGCGCCCACTGCTCAACCTTGGAGGGTTCGTCGAACCAGTATTCATTGAGCAGCGGCAGTAGTTCATACTCAATTACATCCGCAAGCCAAGCATCGTCAACAATATCGTTGGTGCAGAAATAGCTATGACCTATCCTGAACCCGCTCCCGAGGGAAGTATCATCGGCAATTGCCTTGTTGAGCGCTTCAACGGTGTTAATCAGTGAATCGAACTTCGGATTCTGAATCATGCTTTGATACGCCTTAAAGGCTTCTGACGAGAAGGCCGGCTCCATATCGAAGAATGCAAAGCGCCGGCGGAGCGCATAGTCGATCATCGCGAGGCTCCTGTCCGCCGTGTTCATCATGCCGATAATGTGAATGTTTGACGGCACATAGAACTGCTCGTCGGCATAGAGCAAGCGAATAGAGTTCTCCTCGCCGCGCTTGTCGGCCTCGATCAGCATGAGAAGCTCACCAAAGATTTTACTTAGGTTGCCGCGATTAATCTCGTCGATGATGAAGAAATAATCACGGTCATCAGCCTCAGCTTCTTTGCAGAACTCATAGAAGGGACCTTTTGCCAAGCTGAAACCTGTCCCCTCCGGCCGGTATCCCATGACGAAGTCCTCGTAGCTGTAGCTCTGGTGAAACTGGACAACCTGCACGCGGCTGATGTCTTTCTCGCCCATAATAGAGAAGGCAAGCCGCTGCGCAGCATAGGTCTTGCCGACACCCGGTGCTCCTTGCAGAATCAGGTTCTTCTTTCGGAGCAGGAGGCCTTTCAGCGTGGCATACTTTTCCGGACTCATATAGACTTCATCAAGGAAATCCTGTGCGGTGTACTCCGGATATTTAATATTGACCACACCGATCTGAGGGTCGATATCCTCCCCGGTTATCAGGGCCTCCAATTTTTTTACGTAATCCGTGTATTGGGTTATATCAGTAAGAGCCTTAATTGCAGCCTGTCCCGGATGATCCCATTCGCCTTTATGCGTCCACTCCACCGCGCGAATATGCTTATACTCTCCACGCTTATCGTCAAATCTATATCCCGATTTTACGATACCACGGCCGAGGATAGTGCTGAGCCCCTTCTTCGCATAGACGATATCGCCTTCACTTACTTCATTTGCAAATTGCCATAGAGCCAGGCTATCGTTTTTATAAGAGCTCTCTCCCCAGAGCTGCCTCATAGCAGATTTGATGTCTTCTCTGGTGGCATACTGAGTGAGGTCACCGAGGGCGTCCCAGCCAATTCCCATTAACTCGGCTGTTGAGAACTCATCCCAAAGCCGCGCTTTTTCACCGGGGGAATAGAGCCAGTATCTCTGTTTATTTACCAGTTCAATCGGCGCCTCGGCGATTGCCGGTGTGCGGCGATAGGTACCATCGATGATACTCTCGATGACCTCTTCCTCGCTCTTTGATACGCGGAAGTTGGTGGCGCCGGGATAGGTAAGGATTTCAAGCTTCTTGGTTCGCTCATCTGCGAGAAGGACTTTGCGCTGAACGATCTCCTTCGTGAGCTTGCGGTCAATACGGATATCAACGGCGAGGAAGGAGATGGTTTTCATCGGCTCTCCGACGTTATACGGGTCGTTCATATCGGGCTCTCGCATTTCCGGATTACACATGATTGTGCCGGAGGCAACGATACCGCCGTCAGGGCCTGAAAGCCAGATGTAAGCTCGGTCGCCTTTCTTGATTTGCTTCGGTGACTGATTGACTGCCCACGTGATCGTGTCCAGCGCTTCAACGGCGCCGACAACGTCATAGTACTTTGCGTTGCCTTGGAAAATCCAGCGTGACGGCTCGCCGAGCTCTCTGAGAAATGTGATGTAGGTCAGCATGCCATATTTGTATGCCTGATTGCCGGCAGCCTTATTGACCTCATCGAAATTTGGGGCGGCGAGAATCAGCTTATGAGCTTCTTCAAATTCATCGGCTGAGGTGTATTGGAAGAGGTCTGGGTATACTTCAGCGTCTCCAAGATCGAGCTTTGCCGTGGAGTTCTTCAGCGCAGTCATGTATGCGTTGATGGTTTTTTTGCTGTAGTTTTCACCCTTAGGTGTTTTTTGCCTCTCCATCCACGCCTTATACTCGGTCTTCAGGTTTGCGCTGCTCACTGTCTTACCACTCCAGTCCGCCGCGAGTTGTGGATGGTCTTTATCCAAAAAGTCCTTGAACAGCTTCATGGCTTTTAGATAACCATCCGCCCGGCTGTCAGAGCCGTCATAGCCTTTGGCTTCAAAGTGATCCTTTATCTTGTCGCGAGCTACCAGCAGGGACTCATCGCTTATGAGGCTTGACCAGAAGTCAACGCCGATGTTGTTGTTCAGCCCGAAGAACGCATCCGAATAGTACATGGAAACGGTGCTGTCAACCCACTCGGGATGCTGCACGCGCAGAAATTCCCTGAACTGGTATCGGAGAGTGTTTAGTTCCTGTAATGATATCGTTGCGTTCATATTCAGCCCCTCATATCTTATATTCCTGCAGGCGCATCACCTTCAAGGTTACTCGGTGAGTACGTTGTATTGAAAACCATATCCATAATCCACTTCTTGAGAGACGGGTTGCCACTTATTTGTTTATACAGATCAATACCAGCAGACATTGTGCCCAGGATCGCAGCCATCGTTGCCCGGTCGCTCTCGTCCCTCGCGTTTTGCGCATCAGAGTTTCGCATGGCGTTCTGATATGCCGTGTCCTTCGCAACGATATCAGGCAGCTCCGCGATTTGGCGACGGACTCTATCCTCATCGGTCCACTCGATGTTTCCGAAAAGATCGTGGAACGTTGCTATGATACTGCTGAGCAGATCCATCTCTGGCATTGCTATTCCAACATCGGTCGCAACCGGTAGTGGGTCTATCTCGGCATCGGAGTCCTCAAGCGCGATGGATACCATCGTCTGTGCCTCTGCGCGATAGCTATCAAGATCGACTGTCTCAAGTATTCCCTCGGCGAGGTCATCGCCTTCCGGTGACGGGAGCTTCGGAATGAGAAGCGTCAGGAAAATGGAGAGCATCTCCCATTCAACGGAGCCGTAGGGCAGGATCGCAGCGAGGAAGTTATACGTCCGCACAAACGTCTTCGCAGAGCTCTTAAAGACAATCTGTTCCTCGACGTCCAGCCCCCGGTAGGTATCCGCGCAGGCGTCCAGAATCGGATCGAGCCTGTCTCGCTCGGCGCTGCCCAGGTACAGCTCGACGAGCTCTCGCACCTGCTCGTTGGTGTATACCTGCAGTCCGGTCAGCGTCCCAATCAGGTCGTTGAGCTTGTTGGGATCGGTCTCCGCCGAGAGGATAGTGGTCTTGTAATACCTCGAGAAGGCTTCCCGGATATCGTCGACGCTGTTGGCGAAGTCCAGTATGAATGTATCGTTTTTCTGTGGCGCAGCGCGGTTCAAGCGCGAAAGAGTTTGCACGGCCGAGATGTCTGACAGTATCTTATCCACATACATTGTATGGAGCAGCGGCTCATCAAAGCCCGTTTGAAACTTCTCGGCCACAACGAGGATGCGGTAGGGATCGGCTTTGAATCTCTTTTCAATCTGTGCGCTCGGGAATCCGTTGATGTCAGACTCCTTAACCATCTTCCCGCCGACATTCTTCTCGCCGGAGTATGCAATGATCGCCTGGTAGGGGCTACGCCGTGCTTTAAGCGCCTCGGTTATGGCAAAGTAATACTCGAGAGCTCTTTGTATGCTGCTGGTGACAACCATTGCTCTGGCCCTGCCGCCGCACTTCCCTTTAGAGATTACGTCGGTGTGGAAGTGTTCGACGATGATCTCGGCTTTTTGCCGGATGGCATACTCGTTTGACTCCACGAACAGGCGCAGCTTCTTCTGTGCACGCTTCCTGTCAAACATCGGGTCGCTCTCTACGGTCTTTGCGATCCGGTAATAGCTCTGGATGGGCATATAGTTGCGCAGTACGTCGAGGATAAAGCCCTCCTCGATTGCCTGCTTCATGGTGTATCCATGGAACGGGCGGTGTTTCGTCCGACCGTCCTCCTCATAGGGGACGCCGAACATCTCAAGGGTCTTGTTTTTCGGGGTCGCCGTAAATGCGAAGTAGCTGGCATTCCGCACCATCTTCTTGCCCTCGATGATTGTGTTGATCTTGTCCTCCAAATCTTCGTCATCCTCGCCGGTGGTGCCGGACAGTGCGATATTCATCTTTGCCGAAAGCCGGCCGCTTTGGCTGGAGTGAGCCTCATCGATGATGATCGCGAAGTGCTGACCTTGATGGAATTCGCTGATATCGTCGAGTATGTACTGGAACTTATGGACAATGGAGATGATGATCTTCTTGCCCTCGGTGAGCAGAGTTTTAAGGTCGCCGGAATTCTGCGCCCATCCGACTGTACTCTGCACCTGCATGAACTTCTTGATGGTGTTCCGAATTTGCTTGTCGAGGTTTACGCGGTCTGTGATGACGATGACTGAGTCGAAAACGGGCTTGCCGTCCTTCTTGAGCGCGACAAGCTGGTGAGCGAGCCAGGCAATGGAGTTTGACTTACCGCTGCCTGCACTGTGCTGTATAAGATACCGCTGGCCGACTCCGTTGTGGAAAGCATCGGAGAGTAAGGACTTAACAACAGAAAGCTGATGGAAACGCGGGAAAACCTGCTTCTCAGTCTTGCGCCTTGTCTCCTCATCGACATCGACGATAACCTGGGTGTAGTTTTGAATGATATCGATAAGCTCAGGTTTTGTTAGGATGAGCTTCCAAAGGTAGTCTGTCTTTATCCCGTCGGGATTGGGCGGGTTGCCGGCGCCGTCTTTATAGCCCCTGTTGAACGGCAGGAACCATGAGGCATTGCCCTTGAGCTCTGTACACATCTTGATCTCGCTGTCGTCGACCGCGAAATGCACAATGCATCGTTTGAAATTGAAGAGCAGCTCCCTGGGGTCGCGGTCAGTCTTGTACTGATAGACCGCGTCGTCCACGTTTTGCTTTGTGAGCTGGTTCTTAAGTTCAAACGTCGCTATCGGTAGCCCGTTAATGAAAACGGCCAAGTCGATAGCCAGTTTTCCGTTCTCCTTGGAATAGGAGAGCTGCCGTGTCACGCTGAAGATGTTCTTGCCAAAGAGCTCCTGAGCCCTGGCGTTGCCGGGAGATGGCAGCCCATAGAGCAGATCGAAAGAGAGGTGCTTATACCGGAACTCCTTGTGCAGGAGCTCTATCACACCCTCGCTGCTCAGCTTATTGCTTAGATAGGTGAGAAACGCTATACGCTCCATCGGCCTCTCGTCGAGCCGCAGCTGTGCCATCTTTTCCGGCTGGGTATCATTGAGGAAGCGAAAAAGGCGCACCTCATCTACAGCGACGTCCTTGTTATAGTCGCCGTTTGTACCTTGCTCATATCCGTTTTGTGATACGAGCCAATCTACAATTAGGTCTTCAAATCCTCTCTCGCGGGTATCAGTCACCGGCATCTTCGTTAACCTCCGTTTCGTCGGTATCGTCGAGTTCCTCCTCGTCACCAGTATCTTCTTCAATAGGCTCTGCCTCGGCCTCGTATGCGGGCACTTCTATATCACGCACATCGACCTTACCGGTCACTACGTCCGAGATCATCCGGGTGCGATACTCAGTGAGTAGTTCTATCTCTCGTTTGATTTCGGATATCAATCGCTCAGTGCGTTCTCTGAGGGAATAACAATAATCAACGATTTCTTGTTGTTCCTCAATCGTAGGCGGTAATGGAAGAGACATCCGTTTGATATCACTGTATCCTATACTCTGGCGAACGCCCCCGCCCATACCGTAGAACACCTTGCAAATATCATAGGAATGCAGGAGCAAGTATAGATAGGCCGGTAAAACACCTTCTCTGGGCTTGAGACAGGTGTACGCGGAGGTGATGATTCCTGTTTGTGTTGCAAGTCCGACACGAAGGCTTCGCTTGTCATTCTGCAAATCCGTCAACCGCAGGATGATGTTACCGTCATTGACAATCTGGTATGTATCGAACGAGGCAGGTAATAAGCCTTCTCTTGTGTTGATATCCTTATTGATAATTTTACCGTAGCTGAGTGACAACAGGTTCTGGTTGTGCACGGTCTTGTTCGAACTTTTTTGTTCTGATGCCAGTTCGAATAAAACGTTGATATTCCAGTGAGCCGGTATATCGCCCATCCACGCAATTGTGCTGTCCTGCTTTGCTTCCTCTGAGCGCAGACCATAAAAAACCAAGTTCTTGATCTGCGTATCTATGAGCTCGGTCAACCTGGCAATCTGCTTCCGCTTTGATTTGATAAAATGGTTGACCTCAGATACCTTCCAATCGAGGAAACGGACTATCTGATCCTGCTCCGGACGGGTAGGTATCGGCAAGATCTGAACTCCAAATACATCAAACCTAAAATCAGATGAACGTTCGCGTATTCCCCTATAAAGCGATTGAATATAACCTGATCTAGCCATTTCGCGCAGAAGATATGCATAAAAGTAACTATTATAGTCGCCCTTTGTAGTGCACGCGCTATACACTGGAGTGCTTTTGCCGTCAGAGTCAGAAACCCCTATTGCGCCCGCGAAAGCATCCATGACATGTATCACAAGATCACCTGACCGAATACCTTGGTAGCCAGACTCTTTAACTGATTCTGTAAAGCCTTTCAGTCGGCGGTTCTTTCGCAAGGTTACCACACCATCACGAAAACAAGTAACAGTTTCGTCTTCTGGTCGAACAGGACGATTCTGCTTCTCAAACATGTTTTTTGCACGCAGAAAACTCCAGTGTCCGGGAACGTTTATTACCCAAGGTATCTCAGATGCCTTGTATCGCTCATAGGATTTCATCCACGCACCTCCTGGATGATACCCGCGAGTAAGCCGTCGGTATCGCGCTCAATTTCTTCGATGTCTGCAATAATTTCATCTACGGGACGTAATGCAGCAGGCTTATAGAAATATTTCGGGAAGCTGATTTCATAGCCTATCTTAATCCCCTCTTCATCGACCCAAGCATCGGGGACATAGGGTTTGATCTCAGATTCAAAGAATCCAAGAATGCCTCCTTCATGTGTGAACGGTACAATTTCTTTGTCAGAGAGACTATGATTTGATTTGGGGGTACCCCTATTCTTACCTTTGGTTTCAATTACAATTTCACCGTTTTTATCGCGAAGCGGTCGTAGGATTTGAACTTCCCAATAGCCGAATTCACTGTTTTCGAATACGCGGCTATACTTATCATCTGCGTTCTCAAAGTCCACATACAGCTCAAGTATCTGCGCCGCTATTTCAGGGGTGATTTCGCCATTCTTAAAGCCAAGGTTCTTCCGGATAGTAGACTTCATTGTAGTCGCGTCAATAAGCTGAACTTTTCCCTTTCGATTCTCGGGCTTGCGGTTTGTGACTATCCAGAGAAACGTACCGATACCAGTGTTATAAAACATGTTCTCCGGCAGAGCTACAATCGCCTCCAGCCAGTCGTTCTCAATGATGTAGCGGCGGAGGTTACTCTCGCCTTGTCCGGCGCTTCCGGTAAACAGAGATGACCCGTTATGCACCTCAACGATGCGGCTCCCAAGGGCGGTATGGGTTTTCATCTTATTGATGTTGTTGGCGAGGAAGAGCATTTGTGGGTCGCCGACGTTTGGGAGCACGCTGTATTCCGTATCACCGTTCCAGTTAAATACGAAACGACTGTCCGTAATTTCTTTCTTATCCTTGTAACCCCAAGCCTCAAGGTCCTTCTTCCAGGGGGTGCCAAAGGGCGGATTTGATATCATAAAGTCAAAGGTCTCCCGAGGAAAGGCATCTGCGGATATAGTCGATCCGTGGGCGATGCGCTCGGCCTGTGCACCCTCGCCCTTGATCATCATATCGGAGCGGGCGATGGCGTAGGTCTCCGGCTGGAGCTCTTGCCCATAGAGGTAGATTGAAACTCTCTTGCCATAGTCTTCAGCGACGGATTTAATACGCTGTTCTGCGACTGTCAGTATGCCGCCTGTGCCACAGGCACCGTCATAGATGCGATAGGTACTATCTGTGATCTGATCGGCAATCGGAGCGATGGCGAGCTCCGCCATGAGCTCGACAACATCGCGAGGCGTGAAATGTTCACCGGCCTCAGTTACGTTGTTTTCTTCGTTAAACCTACGGAGCAGTTCTTCAAAGGCTGTTCCCATGGAGTGGTTGTCCAATGCAGGCAGCTTGATACTGCCATCATCATTAATAACAGGGCGGCTGGACAGATTGATTTGGGGATCAACAAACTTATTGATGAGCATGCCAAGTATATCGTTCTCCGACAGCGTATTTATCTCGTTACGGAACTTGAACTTGTCAATGATCTCCTGTACGTTCTTGCTGAACCCGTCGAGGTAGGCGATAAAGTCCAGCTTGAGCTGCTGCTGGTTAGTCCTCGACTTTAGATCCTTCAGTGTGTAATCAGAGCTGTTGACAAACTGCTCCCTCGTAGCGGCTTTGAGCGCCTCATCCTGGTCGAGGATGCCTTGCTCATCCAAGACCTTCTTCAAATCAAGAACCTGCTTTTTGGTCGGTTCCAGCACCGCATCAAAGCGGCGGATCACGATCAGCGGTAGGATTATCTTGCGGTAGTCTCCCTTATTATATATGTGTACCAAACAGTCGTTGGCGATGTTCCAGATAAACGAAATGAGCTGATTATAGGCTTGCTGATCCATGTAAGGCGTCTCTCCTCTGTATATAATGTGGGGGGGCTTAATCTTCCGTGACTTCCATGATGTCACCGATATCGCAGTCGAGGGCTTTGCATATCTTCACGAGGATTTCGGTACTGATGTGTTCGTTTTTGCTGAGCTTTGCCAAGGACGTGGTGCTCATCCCCGTTGCTTCACGGAGGTCTTTCTTTTTCATGTCCTTGTCAATCAGCAGCTTCCAGAGCTTTTTGTAACTTACCGACATCGTATGTACCTCGCTTTCCCGGCTGACTTAATATATGATAGCACATATTTCCATATATAACAGCGAAAATTCCGCAAATACAGAAAAAAATTGCGCTAAATAAGGCTTCGAGAAAATGGGGAAAAATCTTATCCATGGTATTGACAAGCACATAATGCCAGCCTATAATGATGTTAGAAGTACGCGAACACGCGAATTAAGAACAAGGAGGAATAATGATGGTTAACCGGTTCGGACAATTCATAGAAGCGAAGCGCAAAGAAAAGCAGATCAACCTTCGGCAGTTCGCCAAGCTCATCGATGATATGGCGCCTGCATATCTCAGTGATATTGAGAAGGGCAACCGCTATCCGCCTGACAAGGATAAGATCGAAAAGATGGCGGCGGTGCTTGAGCTATCGCAGGAGGAGACTAATATGCTTTTCGATCTGGCGGCCTTCGACCGCGCTTCCGTGGAGAAAGAAAAGGCAAGCGCCGTGTCACCCGATCTGCCGGAGTACATCATGAGCAACGAGAAGCTCCGTGTGGCGCTCCGCATGGCACGCGATAAGAATGCCGGCGATGATGATTGGCTCAAGGTTATCGAAATGCTCGAAGCCGATCACAAGAAGCCCAAGGGCAAGGGGTGAGGATATTGTGGTATTACCAGTATGACCTTCCCCAACTTCAAAGAATCGCAGAGGACAAGCTGCGCGAATATGACGCGGAGAGGCTCACTGTCCCCAAGAAGATCGACGTCTTCGATTTTGCGGAGTTTTATCTCGGCGTAGACATCGACCCACAACGACTGTCCCCAAATCAGCAAGTCCTCGGGGTTACCGCTTTTAACGATGGCTATTGGTATATATGGCCTGAAGGTGATCGATTGCCCACCCGGCATCCTGTACGCAAAGGTACCATCCTGGTTGATGATCGTCTTCTCGATGATGACTCAAACGAAGGGCGTTTGAACTTCACCGTTATTCACGAGGGCTTTCATTGGATATTGCACCCCAAGGTATTTGCCAAGCAGGAGGCGGTATACAAGGGACACTACAGCAAGGACAATACCTCCGCAAGGATCGGGACAAAGAAACCTCAACTGTCGGGCATCGAAATAACAGAATGGCAAGCCAATGCTGCCGCCGCTGCCTTCCTTATGCCCCGCGAAGCCGTGACCCTTGCATTCCGCGAGGTGATGAAGGTGCCGGCAAACCGGATGCTGCCTATTCCTTGCACGCTTGCCGTCGACAGTAGGATCGGTGAGATTGCCGATATGTTTGGTGTTTCCTTTACCTCCATGAAGTATAGGTTTATCGACCTCAGCCTTATAGCGGAGCGCTCTTTCCGCACGAGCGCTGCAGAGATGTTTTAGAGAGGAGTTATGATATGGGAAACTATATTTTTTTCACTTATATGTTAGAAATACGCGAACACGCGAATTTATTACGAGAGGAGGAGCCTTATGGCTAAGAAGATGCGATGTCCGAACTGTGGGCGCAGAGTCTTTGATATATCAGATCTCCCAAAGGAAGAGGTCGAGGTCATACTCAAGTGTCCACAGTGCGGGAAGTTCGTCTCGGTACCGTGTACAGAGGCATCGGAGATGAAGGATCTCTGATAATAAAGGAATTTCTACACGGTAGAATGCGAATATAGGCCGCCGTAGATAGACTTATCCGATCTACGGCGCGGTGGAAGGAGGTAAGTATAGTGGCAAAGTCCAATCGGAAGCAGACGTCCCCCGTTGTTGCGCGCAAGGCGTCGTCCCTGCTGCGTGACGGCCGCACCAGCGCAAAGACAAAGTCCGTCGCTGGTAGCGCGTTATCCCAGACGAAACCCTCCCCTAAGAAGTAACAACCGAATACCCCCCTCGTTCATACCGAGCAACGGAGCCGAGTGCGAGCTACCAAATGGCCGGATGAGTTACGGAATGCAGATTCCTAACCATCCGGCCATTTGCGTTTCGTAGCGCCCGGCTTTTTATATGTCTCGGCTTGGCTCCTGAATTTGAAAGGAGCCAAATCATGAAAATCATGTACACATTCGCCAACGGAGAGACAAGCCTTATTGAGGTCGCTGACGACTGGGGAGCCATTGTCCTCGACCTCGACCGGCAAGAGAAAAACCTGAACCGCAAGGAAACCCGCCGCCATACCGCGATGGACAGTTACGACTACATAGGCACCGACGCCGATTCTAACCCGTGCTTGTCCCGAGATGCCTTTGAATATCGCAATCATATCTGCTCCGACAGCGCGGAAATCGCCACCGATCTCGAAAGCAAATACACCCGCCAGCATATTCGCGAAGTCATGGAAAAGCTGAAGCCCGCCCAGCGCGACCTGATCACCACCATCTATTTTGATGGTATGTCGGTGAACGACTACGCAAAGCGAGAGGGCGTCGACCATTCGGCGATTTCGCATCGTCTGCAGACGGCATATAAGCACCTCAAAAAACTTTTATAAAAATCCTCACTTTCCTCATCTGCCATGGCTACTCAATGAAGGCACCATACGAGCGGCCTTCAGAAAGGAGATATGGCAGATGAAACACACCCTCAAGATCAGTGTTTCGAGGGATTCGCCGGACAACGGGATCGTCAACTGCCGCCATGTCACCATCCGGGAGAAGCTGCTTCGCCTCCTCCTTGGTGACAAGCGGAGGCTGACGGTCATCGTCCCCGGCAACAGCGTGGAATCGCTGTCCATTAACGAGATCGGGGAAGGAGGTGCGGAGCATGAGCAAAATCAAACTGCTTCTGGACGTAGTCTCTGACCTGCGCTCGCTGGCCGACAGCGTACAAGCTGTAACGGAGGCGATGGCGGGCAACGAACCTGCCGAGGCCACACAGCCCGAAATACCTGTCCCGGGACCAGAGCCGAAACCCGAAGTAAAGCCGGTTACGTTGGAACAAGTCCGTGCGACACTGGCCGAGAAGTCTCAGGATGGCTTTACGGCCGAGGTTCGCGGTCTGCTTGAAAAGCATGGCGCGAGGAAGCTGTCCCAGATCGACCCCAGCGAGTTCTCGACCCTTTTGGCGGAAGCGGAGGCCTTGAAATGAGCGAACACGCCATCCTCTCTGCTTCCGGTGCCCACCGCTGGATGGCCTGCACACCATCAGCCCGGCTGGAACTGGAATTTATCGATAACTCCGGCGCCGCAGCCGATGAGGGAACGGCCGCCCACGCACTGGCGGAACACAAGCTGCGCAAAGCCCTGAAGATGCATTCCAAGAAGCCGGTGTCCAAATACGACTGCGACGAGATGGACGCCCACACGGACGACTACGTTGCTTTTGTCATGGAGCAGCTCGCCCAGGCAAAGCAGACCTGCGCCGACCCCATGATCCTCATCGAACAGAAGCTGGACTTCTCTAAATATGTGAAGGACGGATTCGGCACCGGAGACTTCGTGCTCATCGCGGACGGGATGCTCCATATCGTGGATTTAAAGTACGGGCAGGGAGTTTTGGTCGAGGCCGAGGATAACCCGCAGATGAAGTTGTACGCCCTCGGCGCCTTGGAATTGTTCGACGGTATCTACGATATCAACAGGGTTTCCATGACCATCTTCCAGCCCCGGCGCGATAACGTCAGCACCCATACGGTTTTCAAGGAATCCCTCTACCAGTGGGCGGAGGAAGTCCTGAAGCCCACGGCGGCCCTCGCCTATGAAGGTGGCGGTGAGTATATACCCGGCGAACACTGTCAGTTCTGCCGGGCAGCGGTCAAGTGCCGGGCGCGGGCCGAAGCCAAGAAGAAGCTGGCCGCCTTCGAATTCGCCCTACCGCCACTGCTCTCCGACGAGGAAATCTCCGAAGTGCTGGCAGCCATCGGCGATTTGACCAGCTGGGCCAATGAGATCATGGCCTACGCCACCGATGCCACCGTGAACTACGGGAAACAGTGGCCCGGCTTCAAGGTGGTCGAAGGCCGCTCAAACCGCAAGTATTCCGACGAGGAAGTCGCCGCAGAGGTGGTAAAGGCAGCCGGGTACTGCGATATCTACAAGCAAAGCCTCATCACCGTTACCGAAATGGAGAAGCTCCTCGGCAAATCCAAGTTCACCGAAGTCCTGGGCGGTCTTGTCATCAAGCCGCCGGGCAAGCCGACGCTGGTTCTGCTCTCGGATAAGCGTCCGCCTATGAATACATCCAACGCCAAAATTGATTTTATGGAGGATTGAAAACCATGACAAATACCGCTAACCGCGTAAACCCCAACCCCGGCAAGAACCCCGCCAAGGTCATCACCGGCATCGTCCGCCTGTCCTATGCCAACGTGTGGGAGCCGAAGTCCATCAACGGCGGCGCCGAGAAGTACAGCGTAAGCCTGATCATCCCCAAGTCCGATACCAAGACCATCGCAGCCATCAATACCGCTGTGGATACTGCCATCGAGGAAGGCAAGGTCAAGCTCGGCGGCAAGGTGCCCAACAAGGCTGCCTTGAAGCTGCCCCTGCGCGACGGCGACATCGACCGCCCGGACGACGAGGCCTACGCCAACGCCTACTTCGTCAACGCCAATTCCAGCACGGCGCCTCAGATCGTCAACCGGCAGGTGGAGTTGATCCTTGACCGCTCGGAGGTATACAGCGGCGTGTATGCGCGAGTGTCCATAAACTTCTACGCCTTCAACTCCAACGGCAACAAAGGCATCGCCTGCGGACTCGGCAACATCCAGAAGGTGCGCGACGGCGAGCCTCTGGGCAGCCGCTCCAACGCAGCCGACGACTTCGCCACCGACGGTGACGACGACTTCCTATCATGAGGACGATCTTCATCGACATCGAGACATACAGCGGGACAGACCTCGGGAAATCCGGGGTCTACCGCTATTCCGAGGCGCCGGACTTCGAGGTGCTGCTCTTCGGGTACAGCGTGGACGGAGGCGAGGTTCGGGTTATTGACCTCGCTTCCGGCGAAGCGCTGCCGACCGATGTCCTCAATGCCCTAACAGATGATGACGTCTTGAAATGGGCGCATAACGCTCAGTTCGAGCGGGTTTGCCTGTCACGCTGGCTGGAACGCCAAGGAGTGAGCCTCGATTCCTTTACCGACAACCACTGGTCAAGAGAGCGGCTTGGTAAGGCAAGGTTCCTCAACCCGGAGTCTTGGCGCTGCACGATGGTGTGGTCTGCCTACCTGGGACTGCCCCTCTCGCTGGAGGGTGCGGCTCGGGTTACTGCAGCTTCAACGCAAAAGTTATCCGAGGGCAAGGATTTGATCCGCTTCTTCTCCTCACCCTGCAAGCCTACCAAAGCTAACGGCGGCCGGACGCGCAATCTGCCCGCCCACGCCCCAGATAAGTGGGAGCGGTATAAGACGTACAACACCCGCGATGTTGAAACCGAGAGGGCGATCACCGAAAAGCTCTCCAAGTTCCCCGTACCGGAGGACGAGTGGAAGAACTATGCCCAAGATCAGGAAATTAACGACCGAGGTATCCGGCTGGATATGGACTTGGTGGGTCAGGCGATCCGCTGCGACAGACGGTCACGGGCCGCACTCACTAAGGCCATGCGGGAGATCACCGATCTGGATAATCCCAACTCCATCGCCCAAATGAAGGCGTGGCTCGCCGTAAACGGGCTGGAGACCGACACACTGGGCAAAGCAGTGGTCAAGGAACTACTGAAGACAGCGCCGGAGAGCCTCGGAGAGGTGCTGGCACTGCGGCAAGACCTCGCGAAGAGCAGCGTGAAGAAATACACGGCTATGGCCGACGTCGTTTGCTCGGACGGCAGAGCCAGAGGGCTTCTGCAGTTTTACGGCGCCAACAGAACCGGCCGGTTCGCGGGTAGGTTGATCCAAGTCCAAAACCTCCCTCAGAACCATTTGCCCGACTTGGCGCAGGCTCGGCGCATTGTGAAGTCCGGGGACTTCGATACCATAGACGCACTATACGATTCCACCCCGGCCGTCCTATCAGAGCTTATCCGTACCGCATTCGTGCCGAAACCCGGCACCAAGTTCATTGTGGCAGACTTCTCCGCAATCGAGGCCCGCGTCATAGCCTGGCTCGCCGGGGAGACATGGCGAAACGAGGTGTTTGCCAGTCACGGCCGCATTTATGAAGCGTCGGCCAGTCAGATGTTCCGCGTTCCAATTGAAGAGATCACCAAGGGCAGCCCGCTCCGGCAGAAAGGCAAGATCGCGGAACTGGCCCTCGGCTACGGCGGATCGGTCGGCGCTCTCAAGGCGATGGGTGCCCTCGATATGGGTCTGACCGAAGAAGAGCTTCAACCGCTGGTCACGGCGTGGCGTACAGCAAATCCCAACATCACCCGGCTCTGGTGGGATATTGATCGCGCTGCGATGAAGGCCGTGCGTGAGAAAACCACGGAGCAGTCACACGGTATCCAGTTCGAGTACCGCAGCGGGTTCCTTTTTATAACGCTACCGTCCGACAGGCGGCTGGCCTACGTCAAACCCCGTATCGGGGAGAATCGTTTCGGCAGCGAATCGGTTACATACGAAGGCGTGGGCGCCACGAAAAAGTGGGAGCGCATCGAGTCCTATGGCCCGAAGTTCGTGGAAAACATCGTGCAGGCCATCAGCCGCGACATCCTTTGCTACGCCATGCAGACCTTCCAGTGTTGCGATATCGTGCTGCACGTCCACGACGAGATCGTCATTGAGGCCGATCCGCGCACGTCGCTGCAAGTGGTCTGCGAGCAAATGAGTCGCACCCCGCCGTGGGCAAAGGGACTCGTGCTCCGCGCCGACGGCTTCGAGTGCCAGTTCTATAAAAAAGAATGAAAAAATTAAAAGATTATCCTCACATGCCCCCGTTCCCATGGCTGTTCATTGAGGGCCATCCCTCAAATACATTACGGGAGGTTCGCCATGAACAACCTAACAGTTTTCAAGTACGAGGGCAGAGACGTCCGAACCGTCCAGCAGGACGGTGAACCGTGGTGGGTGCTCAAAGACGTATGCGATGTTTTGGAACTAAGCAACGCCCGAATGATTGCCGACCGGCTCGACGAGGATGACGTAAGCCTGGCTTACATCACCGACAACATTGGACGGCAGCAGCAAACCAACATTGTCAACGAGAGCGGGCTTTATGATGTTATCCTGCGCTCCGACAAACCCGAGGCCAAGAAGTTCAAGCGCTGGGTGACCCACGAGGTGCTCCCCTCCATCCGTAAGTATGGCTTGTACGCCGTAGACGAGGTGCTCGCCAATCCAGACCTTCTGATCCGGGCTCTGCAGGAAGTTAAGGCGGAGCGGGCAAAGAACACCGCCCTCACCGAGACGGTCAGCATCCAGAACCAGCAGATCGCGGAGATGAGGCCGAAGGCTGGGTACTATGACGTCATCCTCGCCTGCAAGGACGCGGTCGCCATCACCACCATCGCCAAAGACTACGGCAAATCCGGCCAGTGGATGAACGACTATTTGCATAGCCTTGGCATTCAGTTCAAGCAGGGCGCCATTTGGCTTCTGTACCAGAAGTACGCGGAGAATGGATTTACCTGCACGCGTACCCACAACTATACCGGCTCGGACGGCGAGCAGCATAGCAAAGTTCATACCTACTGGACACAGAAAGGGCGCCTTTTCATTTACGACACGCTCAAGGCACACGGATACCTCCCGCTCATCGAGCAGGGACTTGAATTTGAGGAGATATAGACATGGAAACAGAAAACAAGAAACCGAACCCGGTGAAGAGGTTCTTCAAAGCCGTCGCCTCCGCGCTCCCCGACATCCTGATGTTTATCGGAATCTACTGCCTTGTGTTCCTGCTGGTTTTCGGTTTGGTCGCAGGCTTAGCGAGCAACTCCAAAGCCGAGGTGCTCACTGCCGAAAATGAGTACCTCAAAGGACAAATCGAATGGTACCAGGCACAGTTGACGGATAAGCCGTATGTACCGGCGCCAGCAGTTACCGACGGTGGTTCAAAATGAATAGGCTCAACGCGGAAGGCTACCCCGACCCTACGGCGGCGGATGCGCTGGCGAACGTGGAGCGGGAGGAATACGCAAAAGGCTGGAAGCCCTGTGTGTTCATCTGCTCGCCCTTTGCGGGTAATACCAAGTGCAATACCGAAAAGGCTAAAAGATACCTGAAGTTTGCAGTGGAAAAAGGCGCGATACCCTTCGCGCACCATCTGCTATATCCCCAGGTGTTGGATGATGGCGATCCGACACAACGGGAGCTTGGCATGTTCTTCGGTATGGTCTGGCTGGGCAAATGCGACGAGCTCTGGGTGTTCGGCAGCCATCTTTCAACGGGGATGATCGCGGAAATCGATAAAGCAAAGCGCCGCCTCATCCCTATCAGATACTTTACGGAAAACTTGGAGGAGGTGTAGCGGATATGAAAATAGCGGTCGGAAACAGCCGCATGGATAAGAAGTGGAAAAACCGGGACATCGCCTGGGAGGACTTCAAAAACACCGTCCGCACGACGAAGCGCACAACCGAGACGGTGTCAGAGTTCCGCAAGATGAGCCGCGCCCGGCAGGACTCCATCAAGGATGTGGGAGGCTTCGTCGGAGGCGCCCTACGGGAAGGCAAACGTAGAAACGGTTCAGTCCTCTGCCGCTCGCTGCTCACCCTTGACATGGACTACGCCAAGCCCGGCACATGGGAGCAAATCGAGTCGCTCCATGGCTGGCGATGTTGCACGTACTCCACACACAAACATACGCCGGAATCGCCGAGACTCCGACTCATCATCCCGCTCTCCCGTGAGGTCAGCGAGGACGAATACCCAGCGCTCGGCCGCATGGTAGCCAAGGAGATCGGCATCGACCTGTTCGACGACACAACCTATGAGGCATCCCGGCTGATGTACTGGCCCTCCACGCCGTCCGACGGCGAGTTCGTGTTTAAGGAGAAAGACGGCGATCTGCTCGACCCGGATGTGTATCTCTCCAAATACGACGACTGGCGCGATACCTCCCTGTGGCCAGTATCCTCCCGACAATCGGAGGTTGTGCGGCGCCAGATTACCCGTCAGGCCGACCCGCTAACCAAGGAAGGAACCGTGGGCGCCTTCTGCCGGGCATATTCCATCGAAGAAGCAATCGAGACGTTCCTCTCCGACGTATATGAACCGAGCGCCATGAACGGCCGGTACGACTATGTCCCCGCCGACTCCTCGGCCGGTCTGGTCATTTATGACGGGAAGTTTGCTTACAGCCATCACGCCACCGACCCCGCCTGCGGTAAGCTGCTCAACGCCTTTGACCTTGTGCGTATACACCGTTGCTGCGATCTGGACGAGAAGGTATCCGAGGATACCCCTCCCGGCAAGCTGCCGTCCTTTCGGGCGATGACTGAACTGGCCGTCAAGGATGAGCTCGTCAAGGAGCAATTCGCCGAGGAGCGTAAAGCCCAGGCTAAATCGGAGTTCAGCGACGAGGACTGGCAGAGGCAGCTTGACTTGGAGAAGAATGGTGCGGTGAAAAACACCCTGCGCAACCTCACGCTGATCCTCGAGAATGACCCCGAGCTCAAGGGAATCATGTTCAACCAACTCTCCGACGGCATGGAGATCAAGGGTGAAGTGCCGTGGCTACACCCATCAAGGTTCTGGAGAGACGCAGACGACGCCCAGTTGATCAGCTACATTGACAGCCACTACGGAGCTTTCTCCGCCCGTAACTACGAGATCGCAGTGATGAAGGTAGCCGATGACCGCTCCTACCACCCAATACGGGAGTTTATTGAAGCACTGCCGGAATGGGACGGCATACCGCGTGTGGACACCTTGCTGGTCGACTACCTCGGCGCCACCGACAATGCCTATGTGCGGTCTGTCACAAGGAAAACTCTATGCTCGGCAATCGCCCGTGTCCTGACACCCGGCATCAAGTTCGACTCCATGTTAGTACTTAACGGGCCGCAGGGAGCAGGCAAGAGTACCCTTATTGCTAAGTTGGGCGGCGAATGGTTCTCCGACAGCCTCAACCTTTCGGACACCAAGGATAAGACAGCCGCCGAGAAGTTGCAGGGCTATTGGATATTGGAGATCGGCGAGCTCGCTGGTCTGAAGAAAGCCGAACTGGAGACGCTACGCAGCTTCCTCTCCCGGCAGAACGATATCTACCGGGCCAGCTTCGGGCGCCGGGCCACACCGCACCTGCGGCAGTGTGTGTTCTTCGGAACCACCAACGCCGAGAAGGGATACCTCCGGGACACCACCGGCAACCGCCGATTCTGGCCAGTAAAAACACCCGGAAGCGCAAAACGGCAGTCATGGCAGATCACAAACGATGAAGTCCAGCAGATATGGGCGGAGGCGCTCACATACGTCAAGGCGGGTGAAAAGCTGTACCTCGACATGGGACTTGAGCGGCTGGCTAAGGATGAACAGCGGGAGGCCATGGAATCCGACGAACGCGAAGGGCTGGTGCGTGATTTCCTCGACATGCTCCTCCCGGAGGACTGGGACACTATGGATTTATATGAACGCCGGGCATATGTCAACGGCACGGAATTCGGCGAGAGCCACCGCGTCGGTGTTCAGAAGCGTGAGTCCGTTTCCAACATGGAGATCTGGTGCGAGTGCTTTGGTAAAGACCGAGCCAATCTCCGCCGGATGGACGGCAGCGAGATCTCCGCGATCATTTCGGGGATCGGCGGCTGGTCTATCGCGGAGAAAAAGGAGCGCATTCCACTCTATGGCCCGCAGTGGGTATATGTCCGCTCGACTGTTCCCAACTCTGTTCCAAAGGAGCGTTCTTTGGAACATGTGTGAAGTTGGGAACAAAAAATCCTGTTCCCATGTTCCGAAAACAGTCTCTCGGAACACCCCATTGGAACAGGCGTCAGCCCCTTTGTTTTACAGGCTGCACAACGACCGGTGTTCCATTGTTCCAACAACTATTAATAAAAATAATAGCAAAGAAAAAGAGACATATGGAGCACGCAGACATACAATTCACGCTCATACGCACGCGCGATGGAACTTAAGAACAACGGAGGTTTTCATGAGAGAAAAAGATACTGAGCAAAAACTGGTCAAGGCAGTCAAGACTGCCGGTGGCCTGGCTCTTAAGTTAATATCACCCGGCAATGACGGCGTACCGGATAGGCTGCTCCTACTGCCCGGCGGACGCATAGCCTTTGCGGAAGTCAAGTCGCATGGAATGAAACCCCGGCCTTTACAGATACGAATGCATGGAGTGCTCCGGAGCCTGGGATTCAAGGTGTATGTCATTGACGATGAGGGGCAGATTGGAGGGATTCTGGATGAAATACGAACCACATGAATATCAGGAGTATGCTACTAACTTCATCCTTACCCACCCAATAGCGGCAGTGCTGCTGGAAATGGGGCTCGGGAAAAGCGTGATCACGCTGACCTCCATCTTCGACCTGACGCTGGACAGCTTCCTGATCCGCAAGGTGCTGGTAATCGCCCCGCTGCGAGTGGCCCGAGATACATGGCCTGCCGAGATCGCCAAGTGGGATCACCTTACTGGCCTTACATACACTGTCGCCATCGGAAACGAAGCCCAACGGAAAGCGGCACTCCTGCAGCGAGCGCAGATCTACCTCATAAACCGGGAGAACGTTGACTGGCTCATAAACGGAAGCGGTATCCCCTTCGATTACGACATGGTGGTCATCGACGAGTTGTCGTCTTTCAAGTCCCACGCTGCAAAGCGGTTCCGGGCACTTCGGAAGGTTCGTCCCGGCGTGAAAAGGATGGTGGGCCTTACTGGAACGCCCTCCAGTAACGGCTTAATGGACTTATGGGCAGAAATTGGCATCCTTGATATGGGCCAGCGGCTCGGGCGGTATATATCCCATTTCCGAGACGCCTACTTCGTGCCGGATAAGCGGAATCAGCAGGTCATCTTCAGCTACAAACCGAAGCCCGGCGCCGAGGAAGCCTTATACCGCCTTATATCCGACATCACCATCAGCATGAAAAACACCGACTACCTGAAGCTGCCCGATCTGGTAATCAACGAAATACCCGTCCAGTTGGATGCGGATGAACGGCACCATTATAAAACCATGAAAGGCGAAATGGTGCTATCTCTCAAAGGCAAGGAAATCGACGCCACCAACGCCGCCGCCCTGTCAGGCAAACTGCTTCAGATGGCTAACGGCGCGGTCTATGACGGGATTGGCGGATTTGCCCACCTTCACGACCGCAAGCTGGATGCCTTGGAGGACGTAATCGAAGCGGCCAACGGCACGCCCGTTCTTGTAGCCTATTGGTTCAAGCACGACCTTGAGCGGATATTGGAGCGGTTCCCGGCCGAGCGGCTGGATAGTGCTGATTCCATAAAGCGATGGAATGAAGGCAATATCCCGGTGGCTGTAATCCACCCCGCCTCTGCCGGGCACGGGCTGAACCTGCAGGCTGGCGGTTCCTACCTTGTGTGGTTCGGGCTGACGTGGTCATTGGAGTTATACCAACAGACAAACGCCCGGCTCTGGCGTCAAGGTCAGAAGGATACCGTGGTAATCCACCACATCATCGCAAAGGGCACGATTGATGAACAGGTCATGAAAGCCCTGAAACAGAAGGACAAAACGCAGGCCGCCCTGATCGATGCAGTCAAGATAAGTCTGAAGGAGGCGGTCATATGATTGCGCTGAAATACATCAACAAAAACGCGGCCACGATAGCCGCCATCCGAGACTACAACAATATGCGGTTCATCATCAACAATACCCCGCAGGAAATAAAGGACATGTACGAGAAGATGACTTCTCCCAGGCTACCGAAACTATCGGGTATGCCCTCTGTCCGAAACCCGCAGGCAGGCGCCGACAAACTGGCTGCCCAATTGGATAAGCTCGACATTCTCCGGGATCGGTACAGCCAGGCGCTCGAATACATGTCATGGTTTGAGCCGGCGTGGTCGAGCCTGACGGATACCGAACAGCATATTCTTTCAGAGTTTTACCTGGGCGACAACCAGAACTCTGGCGCTACCTACCGGCTGATGGATGAACTGAACTACAGCGAAAGCCACGTTGAGCGCCTGCGCAGCCGTGCGTTGAGCCATCTGTGTAGCCTGCTGTACGGGGGATGAAAATGAGGGAATGCTGACGTAACGTTTGTTTTCCGGCATGGTATTGTTATACCATCGAAACGTGTGACGACAGAGCCTTCGAGGGGAAACCTGCGAGGGCTTTTCGTTTGCCCAAGTGAGGTGACCCCTTTGCCCTTTAAACCCAAGCGGCCGTGCTCACACCCCGGCTGTCCCAAGCTGACAGACGGCAGGTTCTGTGAGGAACACACCAAGCAGGAAGCCGCTCAGTATGAGAAGTACGACCGCGACCCCGCTGTGAAGAAGCGTTATAACCGGACGTGGAAGCGTATCCGCGACCGCTACATTTCCGCCCACCCTCTCTGCGAGCGGTGCGAGAAGCAAGGACGGATCACTTCCGCCGAGGAGGTTCACCATATCAAACCGCTATCCAAAGGCGGCACAAACGATGTTTCAAACCTTATGGCATTATGTACTCCCTGCCACTCCGAGATCACTGCTCGCGAGGGCGGGCGCTGGAAAAGAGGTTCGGGCTAAATTGTTGCCCGAACCTAAACCGGCAGGGGTGGTCGAAATCTCCGTGACTTTTCTCGCGTGCAACGGGCGTGGGGTCACGCGCGAAAAAAGTTAGGTTCAAACGGGGGATTTACCCCGCCATAGCAAGGGGGTGACGGTACGTGGCCAAAGACGGAACAAATAGAGGCGGACGCCGCGTTCGTGCCGGGGATAAACCGCAGCCCCTTGCGGATAAGATCACGGCTGGGAAAGCCGCAAAGATTTTAGAGGCGTCGGATCTGAATCCCGACGCGTTGCTCGAGGCAGCTGACCTCGACAACGCGGCGGATTTGTACGGCGAAGATATGCCTGAGCCAAGCGAGTACCTACGGGCGCGACAGAAGGATGGGAAACCGCTGGGCGCCGACGCCCTGTTCATAGAAACATGGAAGTGGCTCAAGGAGCGCGGCTGCGAGAGGTTCGTAAACCCTCGCCTCATCGAAGCCTATGCGCAGGCGTTCACCCGCTACATCCAGTGTGAGGAAGCAATAAGCCTTTATGGTCTGCTGGGTAAACACCCGACTACCGGCGGCGCCATAGCCTCCCCATTCGTACAGATGAGTCAGTCGTTTCAGAAGCAGGCCAATCTCATCTGGTATGAGATATTCGACATCGTCAAGCAAAACTGTACCACGGCTTTCATCGGTAATCCGCAGGACGACATCATGGAAGCCCTGCTGTCGGGCAGGAAAGGACGGTAAAGATGAACACAACTGAGCGGTTTGAAAAAGTGAATATAGACCGGTTGGTGCCGTATGCACGAAACGCGCGGACGCACAGCAAAGAGCAAATTCTCCAGCTGCGTGCCAGCTTACGTGAGTTCGGATTCGTCAATCCGGTCATCGTGGATAAAGACCTGAACATCATCGCCGGGCACGGCCGCGTCCTCGCCGCCAAGGAGGAAGGTATCACGGAAGTGCCCTGCGTGTTTGCAGAGCACCTGACTGAAGCACAGAAGCGGGCGTACATCATCGCTGACAACCGCCTTGCCATGAATGCTGGCTGGGATACCGAGATGTTGTCGGTCGAGCTCGCGGAACTGCAGGGCGCCGACTTTGATGTATCCCTCCTGGGCTTCGATGAAGCTGAAATGAACAAGCTGATGGGCAATGTCGAGAATGTGAAAGACGACGACTTCGATGTGGACGCCGAGCTCGCCAAGCCAACCATAACAAAGCCGGGTGATCTGTGGCTGCTCGGACGGCATCGGCTGGTGTGCGGTGACAGCACCCAGGCCCAGACCTTCGACCAGCTGATGGACGGTAAGACCGCAAACCTCACGGTGACCGATCCTCCGTACAATGTTAACTACGAGGGCACGGCCGGGAAGATCAAAAATGATAATATGGCTGACGAGAAGTTTTATCAGTTCCTGCTGGACGCGTTCACCCTCACCGGAAAGGCGATGGCGAAGGACGCGTCCATTTATGTGTTCCACGCGGACACCGAGGGACTGAACTTCCGCAGGGCTTTTGCCACCGCCGGTTTTTATCTCTCCGGCACATGCATTTGGAAGAAGCAGTCGCTGGTGCTCGGCCGCTCTCCGTATCAGTGGCAGCATGAGCCGATCCTATTCGGCTGGAAGAAGTCCGGTAAGCACGCCTGGTACTCCGACCGAAAGCAGTCCACCATCTGGGAGTTCGATAAGCCCAAGAAGAACACCGACCACCCCACGATGAAGCCGGTGCCGCTGGTGGCCTACCCGATCATCAACTCCAGCCTGACCGGATGTATCATCCTCGACCCCTTCGGCGGGAGCGGCTCTACGCTGATTGCATGTGAGCAGACTGAGCGCACCTGCTATACCGTGGAACTGGACGAGAAGTACTGCGATGTGATCGTGAAGCGGTATATCGAACAGGTCGGCAACGCGGATCAAGTGTTCCTCATGCGGGATGGCATGAAGACAGCGTTTTCCGATGTGGAGATGCCACAGCTTGATGTACATTAATTCCCGCTCGATATAACTTGCTATCCCACAGCTTTAGAGTGATATATGGTGTCACAAAAAGCTAAGGAGGCTTACCAAATGGAAATCAGATTCAACGTAACAAGGGCCAGGCGTAAGGAACTGGTCGAAACGGTGGGCGGAATCCTCGGATGGGCACCGGTCTACAAGGGAGCGCCGAGCTTCGCCTATGTAGTGGCGAACGTCACCATCAGCAAGGACGGAACCCTCTCATTTGATGAACGCACTGACGAGGCGACCGTACGGAGGCTTCTGGAGGCATTACACGCGGCGGGCTTCGCGTCGGATGACCCGGAGACCGGCATGCCCTACGACATCGACGAAGTTTTGGCGGAATTCCGCAGAGGCCCGGTTGAGATGTACATTCCCGAACTGGCACCCCGCAGGAACCTCGACCACGACTACTACACGGAAGGGCCATCGGAAAGAGACGTTCCCGACAGCCTGACGATTGAGATGCCGCTGGAGGGCTTCACCGTAACGGCGCTGGAAAACCTCGACCGGCTTATAGCCAGCAAAGCAGCGCTCATCAAAAAGGCCATAGGCGCTGACGAGCTTCCCGTTGAGCGGACGGAAACGACGCTCAGGTTCCCGTGGTTCCGCTTCGGCATCGAGCCGGAAGAGGGCAACGCATACTCCCGATTCATCGGTGCCCTCTGCGCGGCCGCCAAGGAACAGCACCGCGTGACCGCCAAGGAGAAACCAGTCGACAATGAGAAGTTCGCCTTCCGGGTATTCCTCATCCGGCTGGGCTTCGTGGGCGACGACTACAAGGCCGCGCGGAAGATTCTGCTCAAAAACCTGTCGGGCAACAGCGCTTTCAAGAACGGCGCACCACCGAAAGCGACGGAGGTATCGGCCGATGAATAAATTCCCATCGAAGGAGACCGTAGAGCGGCTCCGCAGTCAATACCCCTCGGGCACCCGCGTGGAACTGGTGAGCATGAACGACCCCTACTCCAAGCTGAAGCCGGGTGACAAAGGAACCGTGGACTTCGTGGACGACACGGGCACAATATTCTGCTCCTGGGACAGCGGATCAACGCTGGGCGTTGTCTACGGCACAGACACGGTGAAAAAACTACTCGCCGAAAAGGAGGAAGTCGCCCATGACTGAGAAAATTAAGGGGCAAATCCTTTCTATCCGGGACAGTGGCGTTACGAACATGTCTGACGTGAACCACGTCCAGTACGAGGCCAATGAACGCGGTTTTTATGAACTTGTAGAATTTCTCATTGACCACCGCGACGAATACAGTCGCTTTATCCTGACCGGAGAATTTAAGAAATAAAGCAAACCTGAAACGGCTAAAAGCAAAGAGCTTCTTAGGAGGCTCTTTGCTTTTGCCCGCTTTTATAAAGGAGGCGGCGCCTATGCGAAAATTAAAGAAATTCGAACCCACCGCCTTCATGGCCGATGGTTCGCATTATGACCAGGGTGCCGCTGATTACGCAGTGTCTTTCATTGAGGCGCTCTCCCATACCAAGGGCTCCTGGGCAGGTAAGCCCTTCGAGCTTATCGACTGGCAGGAACAAATTGTTCGCGACGTATTCGGTGTACTCAAGCCCAATGGTTACCGCCAATTCAATACGGCGTATGTGGAAATTCCGAAGAAGATGGGTAAGTCAGAACTGGCCGCCGCCATCGCACTACTCTTGACCTGTGGCGATGGCGAGGAACGTGCCGAAGTCTATGGCTGTGCAGCCGACCGCCAGCAGGCGTCTATTGTGTTTGAGGTGGCGGCTGACATGGTACGCATGTGCCCGGCGCTTTCCCGGCGTGTCAAGCTACTGGCTTCCTCCAAGCGCCTCGTATATCTGCCGACCAACAGCTTCTATCAGGTGCTGTCGGCTGAGGCGTACTCCAAGCACGGTTTCAACATCCACGGCGTGGTGTTCGACGAACTCCACACCCAGCCGAACCGGAAGCTATTCGATGTCATGACCAAGGGCTCCGGCGATGCAAGGATGCAGCCACTATATTTCCTCATCACCACGGCGGGCACCGATACACAAAGCATCTGCTACGAGACGCACCAAAAGGCTATAGATATCCTCGAGGGCCGAAAGCATGATCCCACATTCTACCCGGTGATCTACGGTGCCAAGGAAGACGACGACTGGACTGATCCCAAGGTGTGGAAGAAGGCCAACCCCTCCCTCGGGATCACGGTCGGCATCGACAAGGTACGTGCCGCCTGCGAGAGTGCGAAACAGAATCCAGCCGAGGAGAATAGCTTCCGGCAGCTTCGCCTGAACCAGTGGGTCAAGCAGGCCGTCCGTTGGATGCCGATGGCCAAATGGGACGCCTGCGCTTTCCCGGTCGATGTGGGGAGCCTTGAGGGTCGAGTCTGCTACGGCGGGCTTGACCTTTCTTCCACGACGGATATCACCGCTTTCGCGCTGGTGTTCCCGCCGGTGGATGAGGACGGGAAATATGAAATCCTGCCGTTCTTCTGGATGCCGGAGGACAACATCGATCTTCGCGTCCGGCGCGACCATGTGCAGTACGACCTCTGGGAGCGGCAAGGTCATCTGCTAACCACTGAGGGCAATGTGGTGCACTACGGGTACATAGAACGGTTCATTGATGAGCTCGGTGCAAAGTACAACATCCGGGAGATTGCGTTTGACCGATGGGGTGCGGTACAGATGGTGCAGAACCTTGAGGGGCTGGGCTTTACCGTTGTGCCGTTCGGGCAGGGCTTCAAGGATATGTCGCCACCCACCAAGGAATTGATGAAGCTGACGTTGGAGCAGAAGATCGCCCACGGCGATCATCCTGTCCTACGCTGGATGATGGATAACATCTACATTAAGACCGACCCGGCGGGCAATGTGAAGCCGGACAAGGAAAAGAGCACCGAGAGGATAGACGGCGCGGTGGCGACCATCATGGCGCTTGACAGGGCTATCCGGTGCGGCGGTGACAAAGGACAATCAGTTTATGAAGAAAGAGGATTGCTGATTTTATAAAACACTTGTTCGGGATAAAGCCTGTACAGTTATTGTTATTCATATTATAATCGACAAAGACAACAATGGATTAAGGTAGAAGCTCTTGTTGAAGGGGGTTGCTCTATGCTAGAAAGTGAATTCGAAAGATATCTTCTTGATGACAAGAATATCACAAGCAAAGTAAAGGCTGTTGCGACGCGGATGAGCAAAGCACGCGCTGTTGAGGAAACCCTCAAAACATCTCTAGATACGATTGTCTCATCAGATACAAGAATGCATCGTGCTTTACTTGAAGTAAATGAGAAGATGAAAAATCATAATGGTGCATATTCCAATGCGTTGAGGAAGTATTACATTTTCAAAAATCATAAGGTTTTCCCTCAGATACATGCCTTTGAAAGAGATAATGGTTAATCAACTCCGTTCTAGTCAATCAATATGAGGTGTAACCAACGATGGATAAAGTTAGCCAAAAGACTATATCCTGTTTCGAGGCGATAGCCGATAAACAAACCAGAGTCCTCATCTTAGGAACATTGCCGGGACCAGAATCCTTGTCTACAAACCAGTACTATTCCAGTCCAAGGAATAGTTTTTGGAGGATAATATTTGACATTTTTAATCAACCATCATTGAGTAAATATTCTGAAAAATGCGCTTTTCTTCTTCGGCATCAAATTGGGATTTGGGATGTATTGGGAAGTGCAAATCGGGAAGGGTATGCAGATTCGAATATTCATAATCCAGTTCCGAATGATTTTGCAAACTTTCTTAAACAACATCCTCAGATATGTGGGTTTGTTTTTAATGGGAAAGACGCGGAAGATGCTTTTCACAAAGCTTTTCCTGATCTATATGATTCAATAAAGCATAGATCTGTTCTGTCATCAAGTGGAGCATTAGCAAGAAAGTATGAAGAAAAGCTTGACAGCTGGAAATCGGCCATAGAGAATCTAATGAAGTAAATAAGCCTGTTTTTCAGATGTAAGCATCGCTTCGGCGGTGCTTTTTTCATGCCCATTTTTCGGAGGTGATGTTCATTGAGTATATTAAGCGGGCTGTTCCGCTCCCGCGATAAGCCCCAGAACCGGGTAGGCAGCGCCTTCAGCTTCCTGTTCGGCAGCACAACCAGCGGCAAGACGGTAAACGAGCGGACAGCGATGCAGACCACGGCGGTGTATGCCTGCGTCCGCATCCTGGCCGAGGCCATTGCGGGACTTCCGCTCCATGTCTACCAGTACAAGGCTGACGGTGGCAAGGAGCGTATACCTCAACACCCAATATACTACCTGCTCCACGATGAGCCAAACCCCGAGATGACCTCGTTCGTGTTCCGGGAGACACTGATGAGTCATCTTCTTTTATGGGGCAACGCCTACGCGCAAATCATCCGCGATGGGTATGGCCGTGTTTTAGCGCTCTATCCGCTGTTGCCCAACAAGATGGACGTCAGCCGCTCCGCGAGTGGCGAGCTGGTCTACACGTACTACCGCGACGCTGACGAGAGCTGTATAAACAAAACAGGCGGCTACATCACCCTGCGTCGTGACCAGGTTTTGCACATTCCCGGCCTGGGCTTCGACGGGCTGATCGGCTACTCACCCATCGCAATGGCAAAAAACGCCATTGGCATGGCGCTGGCCACCGAGGAGTACGGCGCAACCTTTTTCGCCAATGGCGCAAACCCTGGCGGCGTTCTGGAACACCCCGGAGTCATCAAGGATATTCAGCGAGTCAAGGACAGCTGGAACAGCGCCTATCAGGGCAGCGGCAACGCTCACCGCGTGGCCGTGCTGGAAGAAGGCATGAAGTTTCAAGCCATCGGCATCCCGCCGGAACAGGCGCAGTTTCTGGAAACACGGAAATTTCAGATCAATGAGATCGCCCGTATCTTCCGTGTCCCACCGCACATGGTCGGCGATCTGGAGAAGTCTAGCTTCTCGAACATCGAGCAGCAGTCACTGGAATTCGTGAAATACACGCTCGATCCTTGGGTCGTGCGCTGGGAGCAATCCCTCCAGCAGTCGCTGATGCTTCCCTCCGAGAAATCCCGCCTGTTCATCAAGTTCAACCTCGACGGTCTATTGCGCGGCGACTATCAAAGCCGAATGCAAGGCTATGCCACCGGAAGACAGAACGGTTGGCTGTCGGCCAACGACATCCGGCAACTGGAGGATATGAACCGCATCCCCGCCGAGGAAGGCGGTGACCTGTACCTCATCAACGGCAATATGACCAAGCTGAAGGACGCGGGTCTGTTTGCCAGCAAGATACCAACCATAAAGGAGGAACCCAATTGAGGAAATTTTGGAACTGGATCAAGAACGAGGATAGCGGTGACCGGACGCTATACCTCAACGGAGTCATCTCTGAGGAAACGTGGTGGGGCGACGAGGTCACACCAAAACTTTTCAAGGACGATCTGATCGCGGGCTCCGGCAATGTAACCGTTTGGATTAACTCTCCTGGCGGCGATGTATTTGCGGCATCTCAGATCTATAACATGCTCATGGACTACACCGGCCAGGTCACGGTAAAGATCGACGGGCTGGCAGCCAGCGCCGCCTCGGTCATCGCGATGGCGGGCGGCACGGTATATATGTCGCCGGTCTCCATGCTCATGATCCACAACCCCAGCACTGTCGCCATCGGTGATAGTGAAGAAATGCTCCGGGCCAAGGCCCTGCTGGACGAGGTGAAAGAGAGCATCATCAACGCCTACGAATTGAAATCCGGCATGTCGCGCGCCAAGCTCTCGCACCTCATGGACGCGGAAACGTGGATGAACGCCCACAAGGCAGTGGAAATGGGTTTCGCTGACAAGCTCCTGTTCTCGAACGGCGATGAGCCAGAGGATACCGGGCAAGGCCTGATCTTCAGCCGAACCGCTGTGACCAACTCCCTGCTTGGAAAGATCCCCAAGCCAAAACCACAAACCGGTACCCCGATAGAGTCGCTCACGAAGCGGCTCTTTTTGATTTCTCACTAAAAAAGGAGGACCCCACAATGAGTAAAATTCTGGAACTGCGTGAGAAGCGCGCGAAGGCCTGGGACGCGGCTAAAGCGTTCCTCGACAGCAAACGCGGCGGTAACGGGCTTCTGTCCGCCGAGGATACCGCCACCTATGACAAGATGGAAGCCGACGTTGTGGCGCTGGGTCGCGAGATCGATCGCCTGGAGCGGCAGGCCGCTATCGACGCGGAACTGTCTATGGCCACCAACACGCCTATCACCAACGTACCCACCGGCACGATGATCGGTACCGAAAAAACCGGCAGGGCCGCCGCAGAGTACAAACGCGCCTTCTGGAACGCCATGCGCGGCAAGGGCGACGCGGTGGTGCGCAACGCCTTGCAGATCGGCACCGATTCCGAGGGCGGCTACCTCGTGCCAGATGAATTCGAACGGTCGCTGGTCGACGCGCTGGAGGAACAGAACATCTTCCGAACACTGGCCAACGTTATTACCACGTCCAGTGGCGACCGCAAGATTCCGGTCGTAGCGAGCAAAGGCAGCGCGTCGTGGATCGATGAAGAAGGTTCCATCACCGACAGCGACGACAGCTTCGGGCAGGTGTCCATCGGCGCATATAAGTTGGCGACGATGATAAAGGTCTCCGAGGAATTGCTGAACGACAACGTCTTCAACCTCGAAAGCTACATCACGAAGGAGTTCGCCCGGCGCATCGGCACCAAGGAGGAGGAAGCCTTTTTGACCGGCGACGGCACTGGCAAGCCGCTGGGTATCCTCACGGGTACCGGCGGGGCGCAGCTCGGTATCACCACGGCGTCCGCCACCGCCATCGCCCTGGATGAAGTCCTCGACCTGTTCTACAGCCTGAAAGCGCCTTACCGCAACAAGGCGGTGTTCGTGATGAACGATTCCACGATCAAGGCTATACGCAAGCTCAAGGACTCTACCGGCCAGTACCTCTGGCAGCCGTCCATCAAGGAAGCGACGCCTGACACGATCCTGAACCGTCCGCTGTATACCTCGGCATATGTTCCCACCATTGAGGCTGCCGCGAAGACTATAGTGTTCGGTGACTTCGGCTATTACTGGGTGGCCGACCGGCAGGGGCGCGTGTTCAAGCGCCTGAACGAACTGTACGCCGCCACCGGTCAGGTGGGTTTCATCGCTACCCAGCGCGTGGACGGCAAGCTGATTCTGCCGGAAGCCATAAAGGTGCTCCAGCAGAAAGCCTCCTGATGAGGTGATGCGGCATGGCGCTAATGTTCGATTTACTCACTAAGGTCAAGGCGAATCTGATTCTGGAACACAGCGCGGATGATGAACTCTTGCAGGGAATCATCCGCGCTGCTGTTTCCTACGCTGAAAGCTACCAACACGTCGCCGAGGGCTTCTACACCGAGAACGCTATGCCACCTACCACCGAACAGGCCGTGATCATGCTGTCGTCCCACTTGTACGAAAGTCGGGACGGCAGCACGGCCGGTTTCTTCGCAGACAGCGTGCAAGCCGGGCAACAGGTGTGGAACACAGTCAACATGCTTCTGAGGCTCGACCGAAACTGGAAGGTGTGAATATGAGCTATGGGAAGTTGAACACCTTTATCGACATCGTAACCACGTTGCCGGTCAAGGACAGCGAAGGCTTCATGAGCACGGGCGACACCGTACTAGCCAGCGTCCGCGCATACAAAGAAGATCGGAGCGCAACAGAGCGCTGGGCTAATATGACGGCCTTTTCCACCGCGTCAGCGCTGTTCCGATTCCGAGCAATCCCCGGCGTCACCGTCGATGCGTCGCTCGTCATTACCTGTACCGATGGACGGTACAGGATACTCAGCGTGGAGAACGTGCGCGGACGCGGTATGTATATCGAGATTCTGGCTGAAAAGCTGGAACCGAGCGTGGGGTGATGGTATGGCAAGAGCAGAAATCAAGCTGCCGGAGGAGCTTCTCCTTCGGCTTTCCCGGCTGGGTGAACGCACCGATGTAATCATCCCCAAGGTGCTGGAGGCTGGCGGCGCGGTGGTGCTGGCAAAGGTCAGGGGTAACCTGAGCGCTGTCATCGGTATGAGTACCAAGTACAAATCCAAATCTTCAGGCGAGCTTGCTTCCTCTCTGGGCATATCTGGCGCAAAGCTGGACAGGAGCGGTAACTACAACGTCAAGATCGGTTTCGCGGAACCGCGTAAAGACGGCGGCAGCAACGCTAAGCTCGCCAACATCATCGAATATGGCAAGCACGGCCAGGCACCCAAACCCTTCCTCAAACCAGCGATCTCAGCGACCAGGAACACTTGCCTGGAAGTGATGAAAGCGAAATTCGAAGAGGAGGTCGATGGCATATGAGCCTTTTGTCCGAACTCAACACCCTATTGGACACATCGGGCATCCAGACAGCGACGGGCGTTTTTGAGGGCAAAGCACCGGATGAGTATGTCGTCGTTACGCCGCTGGCGGACACCTTCGTGGTTTATTCCGACAACCGCCCGCAAACCGAGGTTCAGGAGGTGCGGCTCTCGCTCTTCTCCAAGAACAACTACCAGCAGCGCAAGAACCAGATCGTCCGTGCGCTGCTGGGTTCCGGCATTACCGTGACAGACCGGCGCTACATCGGCCACGACGATGACACTGGTTACCACCACTACGCCATTGACGTAGCGCAGAACTATGAAATTCAGGAGGATTGAACATGGCAACGATAGGCCTTGACAGGCTTTATTACGCGAAGATCACCGAAAGCGAGGACGGTGAAGAAACCTACGACATCCCTTCCTTGCTGGCCAAGGCCATGAAGGCCGATCTTTCCATCGAGCTGGCGGAGGCGGTACTCTATGCCGACGACGGCGCTGCAGAGGTTATCAAGGACTTCAAGTCCGGCAAGCTGTCGCTGGGTGTGGACGACATCGGCGTAACAGCCGCGCGGGACTTGACCGGCGCTGTCACTGACGACAACGGCGTGCTGATTTCGGCTAGTGAGAATGCTGGCGCACCTGTTGCGGTGGGCTTCCGCGCATTAAAGCCGGACGGCAAATACCGGTACTTCTGGCTATACAAGGTCAAGTTCGGCATCCCCGCCACCAACCTGCAGACTAAGGGCGACTCCATCACGTTCCAGACTCCAACGATTGAGGGCACGGTCATGCGGCGTAATAAGCTGGACGGCATGGGCAAGCACCCCTGGAAGGCGGAGGTCACCGAGGGTAACGCCGGCGTGTCCACCGCTACGCTGGCCGGATGGTTCGGCCAAGTCTATGAGCCGGTCTACACCGCCCAAGGCGGCGAATAAGGCGAAAGGAAGTACATCAAATGGATAACGAGCGCAGCGCTGTCATCAACATCGGCGGCGCAGAGTATGAACTCATTCTGACCACGAAGGCTACCAAAGCCATAGCGGGCCGGTACGGCGGGCTGGAGAACCTCGGCGAGAAGCTGATGAAGGCCGAGAATTTCGAGATGGCGCTGGAGGAGATTGTGTGGCTGATCGCCTTGATGGCGAATCAGTCCATCTTGATCTACAACCTGAAGCACAAGGATGCTCCGAAAGACCTGCTCACCGACGATGAAGTGGAACTGCTGACCACGCCGCTGGAACTGGCAGACTACAAAGCTGCCATTACCGAGGCTATGTTCAAAGGCACGAAGCGCACAGTGGAGAGCGAGGAAGAACCCACATCAAAAAACGGGGTAGCCGGATAAACGACGAGGAGTTGCTTACCCGGCTTCTGTATTACGGCACGGTTCAGTTGGGTATGGGCGCGGAGGATTTCTGGCTCATGCCCATCGGACTGTTTCTTGACCTTTGGACTTGCCACAAGCAGTTTCTTGGTATGGAGAAGCCCAAGCGGGACTGGACGATTGACGATGTTATCCCAGGTGATGTGTAGGATTATGGCAACAACCAAGGAGCATCTTCATACTCTCGCACTATATAGGAAACATATGTGGATATTCGGTCAATCCAGTATCTGGATTCATTAATCGACATCGAACTCACTTGCAATGCGCCATGACGGAAATCTGGGTAAAGATGATGAAGCTTGTTGAAGATGGCTTCTCCATCTTTAACAATATCGTCGAGACCCCATACTCCAGAAGCCCTTAGATTTTTGTTAGCTTTCTGTATGTCATCGTCCTTACCGAGGATTTTTATTATGGATTCCATTGCGCTTGCACAATCACGAACAGCGTCCTTGCGCCTACGCTCGTCAGTTGCATCAGCAAGCTGCCTTTTTGCTTGCTGATAATGCTCAACCGCTTGGGTAAACGGAGTACTTTGTATTTTTTCTAATGTCACGTCGATGGTCTCTGCAGTATTGGAAGCCTGATGCTCGCTAAGGTCCGGCACATACTTTATCGCTTTAACGTCAAAGCCCACTTCGGAAGGGATGAGATCAGATAATATCTGTATAAAAACAGCTTGGGGGAATGACTCGAGTTGATCGATATTCCGTGAAGATACATAGAACTTAATGACAATTGCTACAGCATCCCAGCGGCTGCTTTTTGCCCGGTCGAAGTAATAAGAAGTGCCATGCTCTTCAATTGACATTCGACAATCATTAAGAAGTGAAGCCCACGATTCATACTGCTTGCGAAGCATATCCAGAGCAGTTGTCTTTAACCTTTCTTCAGGAAACGGCAAGTGGTATGAAAAATCGCTCATATGCATCCCTCGCAGTACAGTTTTATAGTATTTTAATTTAATACTCGATGGTTTTCAAGCATGCATCCCACATGAAGGAGGTGATGGCATGGCAGACAACTTTGGTCTGAAAATCGGCGTCGAGGGTGAGAAGCAGTTCAAACAGGCTCTCGCGGACATCAACCAGAGCTTCAAAGTCCTCGGTTCCGAGATGCAGCTCGTAACCTCGCAGTTCGATAAGAACGACCAGTCCATCAGCGCCCTCTCCTCCCGCAACGCCGTCCTAAATAAAGAGATCGATGCACAAAAAGAAAAGATCACCACCCTCAAGGCCGCGCTGGACAACGCGGCTTCTTCTTTTGGAGAGAACGACCGGCGCACCCAGAACTGGCAGATACAACTGAACAAGGCACAGGCCGAACTTAACGGCATGGAGCGTGAGCTGGGCGAAAACGAAAAAGCTCTGGCGGGTACTGGCGATGAACTGCAGAACACCGCGAAGGACGCGGAGAAATTCGGCGGCGAGGTGCAGGACAGCGGCAAGAAGGCTGACGATGCTGGAAGCCGTTTTGAAAAACTGGGCAGCGTCCTCAAGGGCGTCGGCGTGGCGATGGGCGCTGCCTTTGCTGCGGTAGGCGCAGGGGCTGTCGCCATCGGCAGGGAGATCTCCTCCGCCGTGGTTTCCATCACCAAGAATGGTCTGGACTACAACAAGCAGATGGAGCAATACAAAGCAGGGTTTTCCACGCTGCTTGGTTCAGCCCAAAACGCCGACAAATTGCTAGGCAATCTCAGCAGCTTCGCGGCAAAGACGCCCTTCGAGCTGGGCGATCTGGCACAGGCGTCCCAGACCCTTCTGGCCTTCGGCACCGCCGAAAAGGACATTGAACCCAGCCTGAAGATGCTCGGCGATATCGCCATGGGCAACAAGGAGAAATTCAACGGTCTCGCGCTGGTGTTCGGACAGGTGCAGTCGTCGGGAAAGCTGACCGGCCAGGACCTGATGCAGATGATCAACCAGGGCTTCAATCCCCTGCAGGTCATCTCGGAGAAAACGGGCGAGTCCATGGCTTCGCTGAAAGACAAGATGTCGGACGGCGAAATCTCCTTTGAGATGGTCGCTGACGCCATGAAAACGGCGACCAGCGCGGGCGGTCAGTTCTACAACGCCATGGAAAGCCAGAGCAAAACGCTGGACGGGCAGATGTCCACGCTTCAGGACGGCTTCAACGCCCTCTCCGGCGCGATCACCTCCAAGTTCAGCGCGGAGCTGACCAACAGCGCGCTCCCGGCTGTCAATGGGCTGGTGTCCGGGTTCTTCGATCTGGTCACCGGACAGGAAGGCGCACGGGAGGCCATCAAGGAATCGGCAAAGCAACTATCCGAGTCCGTATCCAACATGGTGCCCATCATCACAGAGATGGTGGGCACTTTTTCTACCATCGGCAGCGAGCTGCTGGGAGTGATTCTGTCCACCGTTCAGGAGAACATGCCGCAGCTGATGGCGGCTGCCAGCCAGATCATCTCCATGCTGCTGGACGGTATCGTGGCGGCGCTGCCGATTCTGGTCACCGCCGCCGTACAGATCGTCATGACGCTGCTGCAGGGAATCATCGATGCGCTACCGCAGATCACGAGCGCTGCGCTCCAGCTGCTCATGACCTTGGTAACCGGCATCCTCGACAACCTGCCATCGCTGCTGGAAGCGGCAATACAGGTTGTGGTCACCCTCGCGCTTGGAATTGCCGGTGCGTTGCCGGAACTCATCCCCGCCGTGGTGCAGGCCATCGTCCTGATGGTGCAGACCATCATCGAAAACCTGCCGCTCATTCTGGATGCAGCCCTGCAGATCATTCTCGGCTTGGTGAACGGCTTGCTCATTGCGCTGCCGCAGCTGATCGCGGCGCTGCCCACCATCATCCTGGCGATAGTGGACTTCATCATCAAGGCCATCCCCCAGATTATCGATGCGGGCATCAAACTGCTAACCTCTCTAATCACCGCCTTGCCGACCATCATCGTTGCCATCGTGGAGGCCATCCCACAGATCATCAACAGCGTGATCAACACGGTCATCAGGGCGATCCCGCTCATCATCGACGCAGGTATCCGGCTGCTGGTGTCGCTGATCCAGGCGCTGCCGCAGATCATCATCACCATCGTCAAAGCCATTCCGCAGATCGTCAGTGGGCTGGTGGATGCTGTTGTCGGGAACATCGATAGGATCATTCTCGCTGGCGTCCAGCTGTTTGTTGCCCTAATTGAAAACCTCCCAACGATCATCGTCGAAATCGTGAAGGCAATACCGAAGATCATCACAGCCGTTGTGGATGCCTTCGGAAGCTATTACTCCAATCTGGCGGACGCAGGCACCAACCTCATCAAAGGGTTGTGGAAAGGCATTTCCGACGCGGCAGACTGGATCTGGAACAAGATCAAGGGCTTCTGCGGAGACATTGTCGACCAGATCAAAGGCTTCTTCGGGATACACTCGCCGTCCACGGTATTTGCCGGTCTGGGCCGCAACATGGGCCAAGGCATCGGCGTGGGCTTTACCGACGCGATGGAGTCCGTCGCTAGGGATATGCAAAACGCCATTCCCACCAACCTCGGGCTGGATGCCAACCTCAATGTGAGCGGCGTGTTCGGCGGACGCGGAGGTCTTTCCGGCACAGTTGGCACAACCATCAAACAGACCATTTCGGTAGTCACGCCCAAGGCGCTCTCTGAAAAAGAACTGGCGCGGGAATTCCGAAACCTGTCCCGCAAGCTGGCACTGGAATACTGACGGAGGAGAATATGGAACTGACCTACATCAACACGGCTGGCGAGCGGATTACGCTCAAACAAGCGCGTCCGTTCTTCCTGACCAAGATGGACGGCACAGGCGCTGCCAAACAGACCATCAACACCTTCAAAGCACCTGAACAGGATGGTGCCTTTTTCATATCCTCCACGCTGGACATGCGCAACATCACGCTGGAAGGCTCCGTTCTGGCAAATACCGTTGATGAAGCATACGAACGCCGCAAGCAGTTTCTACGTGTCTTCACGCCCAAACGGCAGGGTAAGCTGTTCGTGCGCGACCGCCAGATTTCCTGCGTGGTGGAGGAAGCGGGTTTTGCCGCCTCCTCCCGCGAGCGCGCACCGAACTTCTTTGTCAGTCTGCTCTGCCCGTCCCCGTTCTTCGAAGCGTTGGAGGAGGTACGCGAGGAACTGGCCATGTGGACGCCGCTGTTCCACTTTGAGCTGGAGATTCCCGAAAGCGGCATGGAGTTCGGTTCCCGCCAGCCCAGCCAGATCATTAAGGTGGACAACATCGGCGACGTTCCCTGCGGGTGCCAGGTCGTGTTCAAGGCGCTGGGTTCGGTCACCAATCCCGAGCTTATGGACGTGGACACCGGGGAGTATGTCCGGCTGAACACGACCATGGGTAGCGGCGAGGAACTGCGTGTCTTTACCCACTTCGCTGGAAAGCGTGTTGTCAGCATCATCGGCCAGACCGAAAGCAACGCTTTCTCGCTGCTGGACACCAGCTCCACGTTCATGCAGCTTGCCGCCGGGAGAAATACGCTACGCTACAGTGCGGCAGCGAATATGGACTTGCTGGAAGTCAGCATCTTCTACCGTCCACAGTTCCTGGGGGTGTGACCATGGAACTGTATGTATTCGACCACGCCCGTAATCTGGCTGGCATCATGGAGTCCTTCGAATATCTGCGCTGGACACGGCGGTACTCCGCTTGCGGCGCGTTTGAACTGAAAGCCATTGCCACACCGGAAAACACATCGCTGCTACAGCTTGGCAACTTCCTCTGGAAGAACAACGACGAGGAAGCAGGAATCATCGAACATCTGGAATTGTCGCAGACAGAACGGGAAATCATCACGGTCAGCGGACGCTTCGCCACCAGCATTCTCGCCCGGCGCATCATCTGGGCCACGGAAACCCTGAACGGCGGCCTGTCCACCTGTGTCCAGACACTGTTGAACCAACATCTCATCAATCCCAGCGATACGAACCGGAGAATCGGCTTCGTCTCCTGCTCTACTGGATCGTCCATTGTTTCGGTTAACACACAAATTTCCTACAAGAACCTTATGGAAGCCGTGACGGGGCTGTGCGATACAGCGGATGTCGGGATCAAGACTGTGTTCAGTCCAATCGCAAAGAACTTCACGGTCACACTGTACGAAGGCGCCGTCTCGCAGGCAGTGTTCTCCCGCGAGTATGAGAACCTGACCGAACAGACCTACACGCAAAACAACACCGGTACCGCTAACACCGCCCTTGTCGGCGGCGAGGGCGAAGGCGTTGATCGGACCTTTGTCAGCATCATTGGGGATTCCGGAGAGGAGCGCCGCGAGGTATTCGTGGACGCCAAAGACCTACGGCAGGAGGACTTCGGCAGCGGCTATGCCGCCGCACTGACCTTTCGAGGGCAGAGCAAGCTGTCGGAACTGGCGATGATTCAATCCTTCGACGCGGCCGTCAATCCCCACGGCAACCTGCAGTACAAAATGGATTTCGACCTCGGGCATATCGTGCAGGTTATCTCGAAGAAGTGGGGCGTGACACTGACCGCCCGGATTACTGAGATTGAAGAGAGCTACGACACTGGCGGGCAGAGCCTGAACATCGTGTTCGGAAGAGGCGTCCTGTCGTTCATGCAAATGCTCAAAGGAGGATTCTGAATGGAGAAGTCTGGTTTTTTCAACAGTTCCGGAGGCGACCGCGTCTACAGCGCCTCGGACTTCGCCGACTACTTCGGCCGGTTGGTCACAAACGGCATCTTCTACGCTGCAGCCACGAACCTGCAGGTCACCGCGTCCTCCGGTATGAAGGTGGCTGCGCTGGCCGGAAGCGCGTGGATCAACGGCTATGCATACGAGAACACCGACACGTTGGAACTGGAACTGGCCACCGCCAACGGTGTGAATCCCCGCGTCGACCGCATCGTTGTCCGCTGGAGCGCGGTCAACCGGGAGATCAAGTTGGCGGTGCTGACAGGAGTGGCCGGCGCCTCTCCCGTCGCGCCAGCATTGACGCGGAGCAACGATGTGTATGAACTGGGTATCGCTGACATTGCCGTGGCCAAAGGCACTGTCGCCATCACAGCGGGCAGTATTACGGATACCCGGTTGAACACCGCACTGTGCGGGCTGGTCAATTCGCTGATCAGCGCCGTCTACGAGTGAGGTGACCTTTCATGGCGACCAAAACCATCAACTATTCAAGCTTAACGAACAGCAGAACCCCGACGACCGGATATATGACGATCGGCTACAGTTCTGGCGGCACCAACCAGGATGCGGACATCACGTTCCCGGCGCTCGGCATCACCGGCGTTATTTCCGAAGTCCGGCTTTATTACGCCTGGAACAACAGTTCCGCTGGGGAAGGGTTCTCTGCGTCGACCACGCACAAGGCCGGAAGCAACACTTACTCAATCACCGGAGCCAGCGGCAGCGGAAGTGTTGTTCTGACTTCCGGCTACAGCAATACCGCATCATGGACAATCAACCTGTGTGGCGCAACGGCGACAAACAGCACATCCAAGGGGTATATCAAGAGCGCTTCCTCCCTCTATGTGATCGTCACCTATACAGCATATACCGACTGCGGTGCGCCGACGGCCTGCTCGGTTAACAGCACAGTTTCAGAAGGCAACGTGACACTCTCTTGGAGCGGCGCGACGAGCGGCACCAACAACGCCATTTCGTCCTACGAGATTCAGTACAGCGAATCCAGTGACAACTCCACCTGGGGTAGTTGGACGGCATTAACCACGGTGACCACGACGGCTTCCAGCGGTAGCGCTTCGGTAGCATCGTCTGCCACACGAGGGTATTACCGCCGGTTCCAGGTACGCACCCGAGGTGCTGCGGGCAGTTCCTATTATTCAGACTGGAAGGTATCCACCAACTCTGTTCGGAAGGCTACGCTTCCCGGTGCACCGACTGCTTGTTCAGTCAGCGCAACACTTGCGGAGGGCTCAGTCACCCTGTCATGGAGCGGCGCGTCCAACGGAGCAGGACATACCATCGCCTCCTATGAAATCCAATACAGCGACTCCAGCGATAACGCCACGTGGGGCAGCTGGACGGCGCTGACTACCGTTACTACGACAGCCACCAGTGGTAGCCTTTCGGTTTCGCCGCCGACCACGAGGGGATATTACCGCCGCTTTCAGGTGCGGACCATAAGCGCTCTGGGCAGTTCGTATTATTCGGTATGGAAGGTATCCACCAACTCCGTTCGCAAGAATACACTACCTGCCGCGCCTTCTACCTTCACCGCTAGCCCCGCTACTTACAACAACGAAGATGTTACGCTTTCCTGGAGCGGTACGGCGGCGGGCACCAGCGCCATCCAGCAGTACGGCATTGAGCACTGCACCTCGACTGACGGCACCGCTTGGACTTCTTGGGCGGCTTTGGCCACCGTGACGAGTTCCTCCACCAGTGGCAGCAAGGTGGTCACGCCGACGACTGTGGCGGGTACCTACACGAAGTATCGGATCAAGGTGACCGATACGCTGGGCGCTGTATCTGCAGCCTACAAGGAAAGCAACAGCATCTACGCAGCCATCACCGACTGCGGCGCACCGACTACATGCTCCGTCAGTGCGACCCTGGCAGAAGACAATGTTATGCTGTCGTGGAGCGGCGCCAGCAACGGCGCGGGCAATACGATCTCGTCTTACGAGATTCAGTACAGCGAGTCGAGTGATAACGCCACTTGGGGCAACTGGACTGCCTTAACGACCGTGACGTCGACGGCGACCAGCGGCAGCGTGAGCGTCAGTCCGCCCTCGACGCGCGGGTATTACCGTCGTTTTCAGATACGGACACGGGGTACGGCGGGTTCCAGTTACTATTCGGAATGGAAAGTATCCACAAACAGTGTGCGCAAGAACACGCTGCCGACCGCGCCTACGTCCTTTGCGGCTTCGCCCGCGATCTACGAAGTCAATACCATTACGCTCACATGGAGCGGCGCAGCTGCGGGCACCAGCGCCATCAAACAATATGTCCTTCAGCAGTGCACCTCAGTGGACGGGAGTACGTGGTCAGCCTATGAAACGTTGGTCACCGTTACAAGTTCAGCAACGTCCGGTTCCTACTCTGCCACGGCATCTACTGTAGCGGGGACGTTTACACGGTACCGGATCAGCGTAACCGATACGCTTGGTGCGGTATCGGCCTATGTGGTCAGTAATACAGTCAAGAAAAATAGCCCGCCTGTTGCGCCGACGGTCACGGCACCGAAAGCCGGCAGCGCCACATACAATCCGACACCACGATTCCTGATCACGGCAAATGCAGAGCCGGACGGCCAGACGCAGAAGGTCTGCGTGAAAATCGGTGCGGCTGACTGGCAGGACAGCGTGAACAATCCGACATTGTTCTCCCAGAGCGGATATTTGGGAAACGGTGTGAAGACGGTTTTCAAGGCAGCTCCGCTTTCGGCGGGAAGCATATCAGTCGCGTTCCACTGCCTGGATAACGGCATCGAAGCGGCAAGCCCGGAGGTGAGCCGCACCTTTACCGTCCTGCCATCGCCCTTTGAGACCATTGTCGCAAACGAAACGACCGTGAAGGCCGATCACATCCGGGCGATCCGGGACGCGGTCAACACCGTGCGGAACTACTATGGGCTGTCAACGGTCAGCTGGGGCGAAGCTGTAGTCGCCGGGAAGACGGGCGTCAAAAACTGGCCATACCATATATTCGAAATCCGTGCAGCGCTAGAGGCCGTCGTCAGCTTTATCAACCAGTTCGATCTGGTGACGGTCTTTGATGTGCCGGAGGTGAACTGGTTTCCCCTTGGTACAGGCCGCCCACGGGCTGCGGTTATGCAGGAAATCCAGGACTTGATCCTTGCCCTGTAAGGGGCACAAGAACACAGCGTCTCCGTATTGCGGAGGCGCTTTTCATATATACAGACTTTCAAACGGAGGAGAAAGGCATGAAGGCTATCTGGAATGGAATTCAGGCGGGATTCACGGCGGTCGGGGGTTTCCTCGGCTGGTACTTGGGAGGGATGGACGGTTTGATTTACGCACTCATTGCGTTTGTGGTGACCGATTATCTGACTGGTGTGATGTGCGCCGTCATCAACAAGAAGCTGTCCAGCGAAGTCGGTGCGAAAGGCATTTTCAAAAAGGTGCTCATCTTCGCGCTGGTCGGCGTCGGGCAGATCATCGACAGTCAGATCATCGGCAATGGCAGCATCCTTCGGACGGCTGTCATTTTCTTTTACCTGAGCAATGAGGGCATCTCGATCATCGAGAACGCGGCGGTCATTGGCCTGCCGGTACCCGAAAAGCTCAAGGCGGTGCTCCAGCAACTGCAAGACGGTAAGGAGGAATTGAAATGAACCTGCACAAGTTGATTTTCACAAACAATGCCTGTTATAAGGCAGGCAAAACCATTACGCCAAAGGGAATCATGGTCCACTCGACCGGGGCGAACAACCCATGGCTGAAGCGCTATGTCGGTCCCGACGATGGGCTGCTAGGTAAAAACCAGTACAACAACAATTGGAACCAGGATAAGCCTGGCGACCGTGACGTCTGTGTGCACGGGTTCATCGGGAAGCTGACCGACGGTACAATCGCCACCTACCAGACGCTGCCGTGGAACTGGCGCGGATGGCATGCCGGGGGTAAGGCGAACGATACGCACATTGGCTTTGAGATCTGCGAAGACAACCTGGCCGACGCGGCGTATTTCAGCGCCGTTTACAAGGAAGCCGTGGAGCTCTGCGCCGTTCTCTGCAAGCAATACGGGCTGACGGAAAAGAACATCATCTGCCACAGCGAGGGGCACAAACTGGGCATCGCCAGCAACCACGCTGACGTCATGCATTGGTTCCCGAAGCATGGAAAGTCGATGGACACGTTCCGGGCGGAGGTCAAGAAGCTGCTTGAAGCCGATGAAACTCCTAAGCCGGAGGAACCGACCAAGCTTTACCGCGTACAAGTCGGCGCATATTCCTCAAAGATCAACGCCGAGACGATGCTCGCCAAGGTCAAGGCTGCGGGGTTTGACGGTACCATCAAGTACGACTGACCCTGCATTCAAATAGGGCTCACGGCTGCGGTAACCACTCCCGCTCCCGTGGGCCTTTTTTTGTCCGTATATCCTCACATTCCGCTCCTGCCGTGGCTGTTCATAGAAGGCAAATACCATGGAGGTCACAGGCATGAATGTGAGACAGAAGGAGCAGATCAGCCGGATGCGGCATGAAGGCATCGGTTACTCCAAGATAGCGCAAAGACTCGGCCTGTCGGAGAACACAGTGAAGTCTTATTGCAAGAGAAACAATCTCGGCGGCGTTGGCACCAAGTTTGCCAAACTGGACGGAGCGGTGTGCAAAAACTGCATGGTACCGATTGACCAGCTGCCAAGACAAAAGAAACGGGTATTTTGCTCGGACACATGCCGGGTGACGTGGTGGAACACACATCCTGAAATGGTCAACCGTAAAGCCGTCTACCATCTCGTATGCGCCCGCTGCGGTACGGTGTTTGAAAGCTACGGCAACAAAGGCCGAAAATACTGCTGCCACTCCTGCTATATAGCCGCCCGCTTTGGCGCGAAGAAAGCGGATGCCGCGACATGACGAATGAGCAGTTCAAGCGGGAAAAGCTCTATCAAGCGACAGTTTCCATCGCTCGCGTCATGCTCCGTTCCGGCCTCATATCCCTCTCAGAACTGGCTAAAATCGAGGCGATCATGAAGGCGAAATATTCCCCGCTATTAGGAAGCCTGAAGCCTGATAAACCTTGACTTTACAGCACTTTAGAGTGATTTATGTATGCTGACAAGGAGTGGTTACATGCCAAGCATACGAAAAATCGAACAGCTTATTCCTAGCCTTCCCAGCAGAAAGCGTGTAGCGGCATATGCCCGCGTATCGGGCGAGAGGGATGCGAGTCTGCATTCGCTCTCGGCGCAAATCAGCCATTACAGTGCGTTCATCCAGCGGCATAAGGGCTGGGAATATGCTGGAGTCTATGCAGACGAAGCCATGACGGGCACCAAAGACAGCCGAGCCGAGTTCCAGCGGTTATTACGGGACTGCCGGGATGGGCGAATCGACATCATACTCACGAAATCAATATCCCGCTTTGCACGGAACACCGTCGACCTGCTTGAAACGGTTCGCGAGCTGCGGGAAATGAACGTGGAAGTTTATTTCGAGCGCGAGAACATCCGCTCAATGAGTGGGGATGGCGAGCTTATGCTGACTATCCTCGCCTCCTTTGCCCAGGAGGAGAGCCGGTCGGTATCCGAAAACTGCAAGTGGCGCATAAGGAAACGGTTTGCTAAGGGCGAAATTGTCAACCTGCGATTCATGTTCGGGTACCGCGTCGTAAAAGGTCAAATTGAGATTGACCCAGAAAAAGCCGACATAGTCCGCATGATATTCGAGGACTACATAAGCGGCATGGGCGGCGACAGGATTGCTAAAAAGCTACGGAACATGGGAGTATCCGCCATTCGGGGCGGTACGTGGTGCAGCAAGCGTGTTATTGAGATTATAAAGAACGAGAAGTATACGGGGAATGCCTTGCTTCAAAAAAAGTTTGTTACCGACCATCTGACAAAAAAAGAGGTCTGGAACAAGGGGCAACTCAAGCAATACTACGCCGAGGGAACGCACCTGGCGATCATAGCCACAGAGACATATGAGAAGGCAAATGAAATCATGGAGCAGCGGCGCCTTGCTTTTCGTGTCGACCGCGAGGAACAGAAGCGATATCCGTTCACGGGAATCATCCGCTGCGGCTTGTGTGACAAGAAATATCAGCGGAGGGCTTCAAAGGGACGGTATTTCTGGATATGCTCCACTTTTCAGAAGGAAGGAAAATCGTCATGCCCTTCTAAGCAGATACCCGAGCCGACGCTGATACAGATTACCGTTGAAGTTCTCGGTCTGGACGAGTTCGACGAGGCCATATTCGCCGAGGAGATAATCGAAATTCGGGTACCGGGAGCGAACATGCTTACGTTCGTTTTCGCTGACGGCCGCGTGGTTGAGAAGACATGGCATGACCGTTCCCGCTCGGAAAGCTGGACGGATGAGATGCGGGAGGCCGCTAGGCAGAAGGCCAAAGAAAGGAGTCGTGAGATATGGGAAAAGCAAGAGCAGTAACAGTCATCCCTGCCACAACCAGCCTTTTCAGGGCGACTCCGCTGAGCAGTTTGGTGAAAAAGCGCGTAGCGGGTTACGCGAGGGTTTCCACCGATAATGAAGAGCAGTTAACCAGCTATGAGGCACAGGTGGATTATTACACCAACCACATTCGGTCGAACCCCGACTGGGAGTTCGTGGACGTCTACACCGACGAGGGTATCAGTGCCACATCCACAAAGAGACGCGACGGCTTTAACCGAATGGTGCAGGATGCGCTGGAAGGCAAAATCGACCTCATTGTCACCAAGTCGATCAGCCGGTTCGCCCGGAACACGGTGGATAGCCTCGTCACAATCAGGAAGCTCAAGGAAAAGGGTGTCGAAGTATATTTTGAGAAGGAAAACATCTGGACTCTGGACTCCAAGGGCGAGCTGTTGATAACGATCATGTCCTCGCTGGCCCAGGAGGAAAGCCGCTCCCTCTCGGAAAACGTGACCTGGGGGCAGCGGAAGCGGTTTGCGGACGGCAAGGTCAGTATGCCGTATGCCCGCTTCCTCGGCTACGATAAGGGTGAGGATAATGCGCCGCAGGTCAACGAGGAAGAGGCGGCCGTCGTCCGGCTTATTTACAGTCTCTTCCTTGAGGGCTATACCCCACATACCATCGCCAAGCGCCTCACCGCTGACGGGGTCCCTTCGCCGGGCGGTAAAGACAGATGGATGAGCGGTACGGTGAAGAGTATCCTGACGAACGAGAAGTATAAGGGGGATGCCCTGCTTCAGAAGAGGTACACGGTGGACTTCCTCACTAAAAAAATGAAGGCTAACGAAGGTGAGGTTCCGCAGTATTACGTTGAGAACAGCCATCCCGCCATCATCTCACCGGAGGTGTTCGATATGGTGCAGGCGGAGATGGAGCGCCGGAAGACTATTCCTAACCGCTACAGCGGAACGGGGATGTTCGCCAGTCGCATTGTATGCGGTCAGTGTGGCGGCTTCTACGGCTCCAAGGTCTGGCACTCCACCAACAAATATCGCCGCACCATATACCAGTGCAACAGTAAGTTCAAGAGCGAGGAAAAGTGTAGAACGCCTCACCTGGATGAGGAAAGCATTAAGCAGTTATTTGTATCGGCGGTCAATCGGCTGCTGGCCGACAAGGATGAAATTCTCGCCAATTTCGAGACGGTGAAGAGGGTTCTGTTCGACACTGCCGCACTTGACAGAGAGCAGGCTGACCTGCAAAGCGAGATGGCCGTGGTCAATGAACTGATACAGAAATGCGTGGACGAAAACGCTCGCGTCGCTCAAAGCCAGGATGGATACCACCAGCGGTATGAAAGGCTGGTCGGTCGCTTTGAAAACGCCAAAAACCGGTTTGAGGAAGTCGCCGATCTGCGGTCGGAAGCAAAATCCCGTCGGGACAGGATGGAAGCCTTCATCGATTGTCTCAGAAAGCAGGAGGGATTGATAACCGAGTTTGACGAGCAGCTTTGGTACAGCCTTGTGGATTATGCCACCGTTTATAGCGACGACGATGTACGGTTTACGTTTAAGGACGGGGCGATAATCAAAGCATGATGGATATTCAGCCCTCATCTGCTGCCGATTCTTTATCAGCAAGTTCCTCTTCTTCATAATCCCCGAAGAGTTCATCGTCCGGCATGGCCTTTTTACTCGCATACAACTTTGACCACCTCAGCGGAGACTTCATTTTCTTATTGTACGCGATAAGCAGGGCCTCGGCGTAGCCAAGTGAGCCCGCTTTTCTTTCTTTTGCTGTGCGTCCTATTTCTCTGGCGGAGAACTTACCGACTTTTTCTTTGAAAAGGTCATCCTTCATGACGTCGCCAAATGCCACAATTAGCTGCGCTATGCCCTTGAGCATATTCGAAGATAGCGAACTACACTCACCTTCCCATGTTCCTACGCAAAGACGCAATGTGCGATCCAGAACGTGAAATCCGAATTTCTGATGAATGACTTCCAGGCATGCTATGGCGCAGATGCCGCCAGGCATTTTTTTGGAGGTTACCACTAAGCCGTACGACTCTACCAGAGACTTTATGATAAGCTGATCATCGTTACCCGCTTCCACATTTGCCATGAAGATTTCGTATGGTACCAGAGGCTTGACATACTTCAGCTGATTCGCAAAAATGTCAGCTTCCTGCGTGTACTCCAGATCGTCATAAATCATACACCAGACAGGGGTCTCACGCGAACCGGAAACTGTAGCTATAATCTCTATCGTGTGCTGCCCGTTGAAAACATAATTGACGCCGTTCCGCCTGCTGACCTTGACGGGGTTGATCTGGTATAAGTCGAAGTTTTCAACTGTACGCCGAACATGTGACATAGAAAGATTACGCTGGTACTCCTGATTGGATACCAAATTCCTGATCGGAATCTGCTCAAAATGCACTTTGGGGACGAAAGCGCAGAAATCATCCATCAGATTATCTCCTTCATATCGTTAAGCATTGAGTCTATGGCATCCTGTAGTTTCATAAGTTCTTCCTTAAGCCTGAGCCGTGCGTTGTCAGTTGTTCCGCTTAAATCAGAGGAGGAGCGCGCTCGGTTAATCGAGCTGATCCAGGATGGAACGGTTAAGGCGAGACCTGATATTTCAGCGTCGGGATCAAACGCGGGCATCTCCTTCACCGAACCTCCAGCAGACAAGCGGTGTATTCCTTCTGGCCTATGCCTTACGGGGATTACCCTCCGTAAGCTCCCGACAAACTCCGACTCATCCTCCGATAAGAGTTGGCTCAAGTGCCTTATGGTTGTCACAGGCAGCTGGGACAGTTCTACAACGTTCGCTCGGGATATTTTCACCTCGCCTGATAATATCCTCGGAACAAGTTCGGGAACAATTTTCGTTAACTCATCTATCGCGTGCGAATACTTTCCGTAATTGAAAACAGTGGCATGCGAGATGTTGTATTCATCGCCCAGTCGTTCTCTTGTTCGCAGGGCCGTATCCTCATAGGTAGGTTCGGGCAACATTTTTGCCCTAACCTCTTTTGTAGAGTGCTGGTTGGTTCCTACGGCATTATGGGCGCCAAGCATTTTCTCCATCTCGTATCTTTTCCCGATCAGGTATTTTCGCGTCTCATCGGTGATATTGCGTCGCCCGAGTTGATTCGTGCAAATCCAGGCTATGGCTTCCTCGCGGTTTTTTGGATAAACGCGCCGGATCGCGAACGGAATTTGCAGGCGCGTGCATATTTCATAACGGTTATGACCGTCAAGAATCGTATTGTACCAAACACATAAAGGTTCGCGGCATCCGTCTCGGACAATGTTTTCCTCCAATAGCCGCAATTCATCGGCTGACAACGGCGGAATCATTTTTTTGAACGCATTGTCAATCTTCAGTTTATAAATCCCTTGTTCAGCCACGCCGTCCATACTCAGCCCCCTTCGACTGTACGGCATCGGACATCTGAAACCTGGCTATCCCTTCGTTCAGGATGATCTCGCCGTACATGCGGTATGATTGATTTTCCTGCCAGTCGCTGCATACATCGCGCAGATTCTCCACAAGGGATCGGCTGTATAATTCAAATGACTTTTTGTCTGTCAACAAATCTTTGTTTATGCGATGGGCTCTCGGGTCGGAACGGCTACTCCCAAGGATCGCGAGTGTACGTTCCTCTGGGTTTACCAATAGAAGGACATAATCAGGATCGCCGATGGAGTGCAGCGTTTTTCTATGTATCCGTATGCGATATTTTCTCAGGTCGATCGATATTGCGGGCCTTGTCTCTGTATTTTCAATCATGACTCGACGCCCTCCTCCGTAGGTTTATTGTTTGTGGCATTTGCTGATGTATCAGCCGACTTGTCCTCCTTGATGCCGAAAACAGTGTAGCCTTCGAAAATATTTACTTGGAGCAGCTTGCGGTGTTCCTCAACCGGCAGCCCGAATTGATTCTTCCACTCCGCCGGGAAGATAGGGGTGCGTGCAATCTTGACTTTTTCCCCATCCTGCATGATCCTCTGGTAGATTTGCGTTGCCGTTAAATCGAAAATGAACAGATACTCATCGCCGCTTCGGATTAACTTCCCGAGCAGTTTATACCGGTAATCCGGGTTCCACCCCATCAACTGAACAATCTTTGCAAAAAACATGCGGCAGGTTATTTGCTTAGGTTTCCGTTTCGCGCTTTTGGTAGTGCGCCAAAGGAATGAATCCTTCTCATCCTCGTTGCTGGGGCGGACGGCAAGTTTTTTCTCTTCCGGATTCACGAGAATCTGCACGTAATCCACATCCAGCAGCCGGTTTATGCACGCTGTATTCAATGACACCTTACAGTTATTAAAAGTGATAGACGGTTCGTACACATGGGCAAAAAACTCGCCGCGCACCACTTGATAACCGTCGTAACTGAAAGCGTTATCCTGAATATCTTCTTCGTCGGTCACGGGGACTTGTCCGCTCAACGCTTCCGAAACTGGATCGCTCCCGGTGGCAGATAAGCTGAGTTCATTCTCCATCTCCCGAAGCCTCCTGTTCCATGTCGTAAATCATCTGCTCTATTTGGCTACTGACTACCTCGGCGGTGGTGATGTTCAATCCAGGTGTATCGCTGAACGGCTGGCCTTCTTCATGGACTTTCCAAGCGCCTTCCCAGTCAATGGACGCCAACTCCCGCGCCTGTGCATGCCGGTAATAGTTGCTGCCGAAACTGTCCGCCCATGACGATGGGTATGCCATAATATCTTTCTTGGGACCGACGGTAAACGGCTGGACGCCACTGGGGAGGATATCCTCCTTCTTCGAAGTTTCCTCTTGAGCCGTGCCCAACACTGTCTGGGGTATAAACATTTCCGTCTCTCTCATATCAAAAATCATGACCGCTTCATGATCTTTTTGCCTATGGACTCCTCGAACACGATATCTGCACCCCGAATTCCATCCGAACATTTTATATAGTGTTTCGATATACGCTGCACAGCTGATGTTGCGGGGATAATATTGGCCGTCAACGACATTGGCCCATTGAATGGCGTTTCTCGTCTCTTTACCGCAACACCGCACCGCAAGCAAATGTTCATGTGGATGAACCAACATTTCTATGTAAAGCGCCTTCTCCAATTTCCGAATGCACTCTGTACTGAATTGGAAATAATCCGTGGAGAAAGTGACGCATATTTTCCGTGCAGTATCGAAAAATTGTGATCGGGCGATCTCAAAACCGCGCAGGTCAAAGTCGCCAGATTTTGCTTCAACCTCAATACTTTCCAATGGAGCCTCGGCTATTTCCTCATATACACTGGCGGACGCCGCTTGGTAATCCTCGGCGCGAAAAGCCGCCCACCTTGGATTTACCGAGACAAAACCACGCAGAGCGCCGTCCGGAATAACGTGCAATTCTGGCAGTATGCCTTTATTTCCATACCTCGCGTTGCTAATGAGATGCTGGACTGCGATAAAATCATCCCGCAATATGATTGCTTCATGATGGTTTCTCTTCCTATATTGGTTCCGGTCCTGCTTGTTTTTCTTGGACTTATGGTTGAGGTAATTCGGCGTCCATGTTTTACGCGCAAGGACGTCGCCACAATGCCGCTCGTTTTGAAGAATTTGAAGAATGGAACTCGGTGACCATGCCGTATTGTTCTTCTTTGTCCGGCGCCCGAGCTTTGTGAGGGTTTCGGCGATCTGTGTGCAGGTATATCCGTAGAGATACATAAAGAAGATTAGGCGCACTGTCTTGGCCTCATCCTCGTTGATAACTAAATTGCCGTCTGCATCCTGATCGTAGCCGAGAAGCGGTGGCGTAAGGAAAATGCCGCGCCGGAAGCGCATTTCGATGGATGCATTCATAATCTCACTTTTGTTATGGGATTCCTCCTGCGCCAAGGTTGAAATAAAGGATAGGCTCATCTCGCTATTGCTGTTAAGTGTGTATATGTTCTCGGTTTCGAAGAAGATACCTATAGGCGGTTTCATAGCTGCCAACTGGCGGACATATCCGATGCAGTCTAAAACGTTACGCGCGAATCGAGATACGCTCTTGGTCACGATCAGGTCAATCTTACCGGCATGGCAGTCGTTTATCATTCGGATAAAGGCGTCCCGATGCTGGAGAGACGTGCCGGAGATGCCTTCATCCGCGTAGATGTCAACAAGCTTCCAGCCGGGGTGATGGCTGACGACGTCTATATAATGATTCTTTTGCAGCTCGTATGATGATGTCTGCCGTGGATCGTCTGTAGAAACGCGTGCGTAAACAGCAACTCGCTTTTCCCTCTTATCTTCGTAGAAATTTTCTTGCGGCGCAGCTGGGATGAAATCGAGTTCTTCCGGGTCGATTCCTTTATATCGAGCACGAATACGCGCTTTTTCGCTCGCAGCATCCTTTGGCCTTTCATTTTCTTTCATGGCATTCACTCCCATGGACATGGTTATTTCAAGATTATAAAGAGATAAATACAATAAGAAAATGAACTGTAGGTCAACTTCTTAGCCTACAGTTCATTTTGAAACGAAAAATATTCGATTATTATAAAAAGACAATGCATTCGGAAACTGGAATCCATCACCTATTATATAGAATTAAGAAAATGTTTTGTATAATAGGAGGATGGAAATGGCACTGAACGCTGAAATGATTGGTCGGAGGGTGAGGGAATCACGAATTCAGAAGCATATGTCCCAGGAGGCTCTTTCTGAACTGATCAGTATGTCCGTGACCTATATAAGCCATATCGAAACGGCGAAAAAGCAGGCCAGTCTCGAATCGCTGGTACGGATTGCTGATGTCCTCGGGGTAACGGTAGATAATCTTTTAAACGGCAATCAGGCAAATGATTTAGCTGAATATAAAACGGAGCTGGCGCAACTTTTTGATAATTGCTCCAGTTACGAAAAGCGAATTGTATATGAGATTGCTCTGGCGGCCAAAAAGAGTCTTGTTGAGAACAGAGGGCTTCAGAGCAAATAAGCGTAGAAAGCTTGGTTCCCTTGCCTTGTTATGATAATATATGAATGCGATCATATTCCAGACTGATACTGAATCGCCGATTATTAAAAAATAGCCTAAGTTGGAGGGGAAGAACTACTGATGCCGAACATGGTATCTGCAGAAACATCCGCCATTGTGGCGTTTTGTTCACGGCTATTTATCAATAATAAATGGAGGTGTACTAATGAAAAAGAACAATAATCCCTATAAAATTTCCGAGGACGATTGGGACGATCCCGATTTTGAGACTTATGACAAGGTATTTGTTGACTATGATAGCAAAACAGGTAAGCTTACCGAGATGAGCGGTATAGCCTATGACGATGAGGAACGGGCTGCCATTGGAGAGGAGAATATCCGTTCGCTCATTGATGGTAGTGAAGACCTTATTCATGTTCGTAATGACCGTCTAGAAATTGATTATGAAATCACACGATGATTGTCATTTCTTTGTCACCATTGATTTGATGCAGTGCTGGTGATGCACCCCCCTCGGCGATTTTGCACCCCCCTAAAAAGGCAAAATTGAATTGTATCAATCTCGCACTCTAAATACAATCGAGACTTCAAGGAAAATTCCTTGAAGTCTTTTTTTATCTCCGAATCCGGTTATTGGGATTACACAAAAGGAACAAGGGTTCACCTTCTAGTGTTCTTCTCTGTCTATCTGGGGTTAAGGAGAAGCGAAACTTCGTCGCTTGACAATGCCCTAAGTTAAGGGCAGCAGGGATCGTTTCTTGAAATGGACCATTAGCAGAGCAACAAACACCACCCATGGAACCAGCGATAACAAAGAGAAAACCATGCCCAACATTCCAGCCGACGAAGGCACAATCATGAAGAACCCCGAGACCATTCCCCACAACCCCACTGAGGGTTTGAACTGGCGGCTTTTCACCAAAGCATAGGAAAACAGCAACAGGCTCACTGTGCTTAGCACATAGTAAGCATTGAAGGTTGTTCCGGCGTAACCGGCCAATAACGTCTCACCCGCCGCCAGGAAAACGATTTGTTGCTCCGACTGTGCAAGGGCGTATTTCTGGCTTAGGGTCAGCATTTCAAAAGCGGGATTGGAGGGATAATAGCAGGCAACCCCAACCAAGCCAAACACGAGCGCCAGCAGAACGATCGCGGGCCTCTCCTGATATAGAATTGCGGAAAGAGCCAGGTAGATGACTACAATGATGACGTTGTTAAAGAGGTAGAGAAAATCCAGGCTGAGCAGCCCCAAAAACGGATTTTGCTGATAGAGTTCAAAGAGGCCCGTGACGGTAGTCGGCGGTGGCGAGACCACGAATGTGACAATCTGCATCGGTATCAGGATGAGCATCACCAAAGCCAAAACCCAAGCGATACGAAAGAGCGGCCGGTAGTTGAGGCTGAGATCGTGATTCATCGGTCATACCTTCCTTTCGGTTTCCCACTTGTTCCTGAATAGGTAATGCACCAGTTTGGTAAGTTCCTCTTTGATGGTTTCATCCTTTGTGTCGCCATTGGATGAAAAGCGAAGCAGGATCATGCCCTGCAGGGCATAGATGATCGTCTTGGCAACGATTTCGAGATCCTCTGGTTGAATGACGCCTTCCTCCATGAGCTTTTGAAAGGAGACGGCCCATATGCCCTGGAACCGCTGTTCGAGTTTCTGGTAGCTGTCATCCTCTTCCGGTTGCGTGAATGGATAGAAGTAAAAAAAACGAAAGACATTGGGATGCTTGTGGAAATAGTCTGCGTAGCGATAGAACGCGCTGAGAATTTCGTCGATCGAATCCTCCCCGGATGGCGAAACGTTTGTGAGCTCCTCAATCATATCCTCAATCATATGGATGCGCAGCTTCCAAAGGAGAGCGTTCCTATCCTTGAAATAGTAGTAAAGGTTGCTGTACGAATACCCTGTTACCTCCGCCAAATAGCGGACAGTAACGGCTTCGTGGCCTTTGTCGTGGACAATTCCCTTCGCCGCTTCCATGATCTCTTTCTGTGTGCGCTCTCTCTTTGATATCTTCATGCCGCCACCATCAAACTAAGTTCAGTAATTTTAACTTAGTTAAATTTTACGTTCTTGCTACCGCATTGTCAAGGGACATTTTCACAACGAGGGAGGGTTCTGCGCTGAAGTCCGAACTGTGTGTTACGTCACTCCTCTGTTCCCATTCGCTTCCAATCTTTTTTCAATGTATTCCAAGTAACCCCCATGACCCATGTGAACCTGCACCCAGAAAAGGGGCGGTGCACCTTGCCAGGCAAAGACATGCTTGACGGCCCCGTCATTTCCCAAGAAGAGCAGCGCTCCATCCATACGGCTGATGGTGGAGAAAGCAACCATTGTCAATGGAAAGGTCGCCGTGGATGGGTACTCCACAGCGACCCAAGATTCCAGCACACGCCGCCAGCTTTTATGTATCTATGTCGCGGCGGGAACCGGCCAAGGAATTGTTTGCGTTTGCGATTTCTCCTCATTCAGGTGCACGCCACAACCAGCGTGTCCCAAGCGTTTTGCCTGCCCTGCGGGTCAATGGCGCTTGCGTAGATCCCCTCCAGCGTGTCATGGGCGGCTTTCACTTTGGCCAGGTGGGTAGTGCCCTCCTGGATCTTTGCTTTGTAAGCGGCGGCGATCTCCTGCAGGCGGCCGGCATTGGCCTCGTCGGTGCCGGGTGCGATGATCTTTTCATACAGGTCGAAGATTTCGTCGGTTTCCTCGCTGGGGAAATATTCGTGGGGCGCGGTGGTATCAATGACGGCGGTGCCCAGTTCCCGCAGGATGACCATATCCAGACTGTCTGGGTCGAAGCCGCAGTGGTAGATCTCAGTATCCAAGCCCTTGTTTTGCGCCGCCAAGGCCAATTGCTTCAGCAGCGTGGATTTGCCGGTGCCTGGTCGGCCTTTGAGGAAGATCCGCCGCTGCAACCCCTTGGTCAGGCTGGGGATGCAGTCCACCGGGCCTGCCGGCGTTGCTCCGCCGAGAAAGCGATGCTTGACCACGGCGGCCTTTTGCCGCTCCTTATCCCCCAAAATGTCCTCGATCAGCTGGGCGGTGGCTTTGCTGTGGGCGGCCTTGTCCATGGCGGCGATGTAGATGGCCTCCCAGTCGTCGTGGATGCGCAGTGCCGCGGCAAAGCATGCGTACGCGTCGGACAACCCTGCGGCGATGGCCTGATGGAGCGGATCCCATTGCTCGTCGATCTGCGCGTAGACCTCGCCGCATTCGATGGCTCGCCCGGTGACAGCCATGGTGTGCGGTGGCGCGACGCTGATGACCCCACAGGACAAACCAGGGGCAATTACGCCGTCCAACGCCTCCTGATCCATGGCGCAATGCAGGTACTCCACGTCCTGCCCAGCCTGCAGCCACCGTGCGCCGATTCGCTTCATCCATGCCGTTTTCTCCGCAGCCAGGCCACCTCGCAGTATGTAGCGTTTCTCCAGTGCGGATACATTGGTGTCCAGCAGGGTTTTGAACCCTTTGGCGGTGTTCCCGCAGGAGAAGTAGTGAATCTCATTTCCTGCCATCGAATCACTCCTTTTCAATCTGGCAATGAGGCCCCATCCTTTTATATGCGCCACGCTGCGGAAAAGCGCCCAATGCCGGTGCTGCATTACAGCAAAAAGCGGTTTGCTGGGACAATGAACACTTTGCAGCGAAATGAATGGTGCATAATAAAGCTTATTTGCCTGGCCATTCTTTGGGCATCTACTCAGAGGTGCCTTTTGATGAATGGATTGGATAAAATTTAATAAAACCGGAGGCCTGTCATGAAGTGGTTTCGAAACCTCAAAATCGGCATTAAGATTGCGCTCATTTCCTCGCTCATTCTACTCTTGTCCCTGGGTTCCATTGGCTTCTGTTCCATCTATTTTGCTACCTCGGGGATTCGGGCGTTGTCCGATGAATTTTTGCAGAGCCGCGCCATAGACAGCTCGGCCATACTGGCTGGGCGGGTGGCGCTGGTCAGTCAGTCGCTCAAAAACGTTGCGAGCTCCAAGCAGCTCGCATCCGGGGACGCGCTGACGGAGCTGAAAGCGATGTCCGGCGCCTTTGACAGCCTCCGCACGGGCATTGCCGGTGCAGATGGTGCTGTCTCCTACACCGATGGGACCGCCGAAAGCCTTGCGGACAAAGCATTTTTCAAAGAGGCGCTGGGCAAGGACAGCTTTATCTCCGCTCCGGAGTACCTGCAGGAGGACGACAAAATCGTCTTCTACGGCTTCGCCAAGATTGCCGACACCGATAAAGTGCTGGTGGTGCTGCTCAACTACAACGCAATCAGCGATGTCATTGCCTCCGTCCAGGTAGGCCAAAACGGTTCTTGTTTCGCCATCAACAACGATGGTACCACCATCATTCACAAAAACACGGACCTTGTAAAGGCAAAGGACAACGACTTCGTCAGTGTGAAGACAGACCCGGGCCTGCAGCAGCTTGTGGATATTGAAAAGAAGATGGCTGCCGGCGAAAAGGGTGTCGGTTCCTATGTGTATGGCGACAAGAAAAAATACCTCGCTTACGCACCGGTGGAGGGCACAACCTGGTCCATCGCGGTGGCCGCGCTGGATAGCGAGCTGTTCGCCACGATTTACTCCCTGCAAACGACGCTCATCATTGCCTCCCTTGTGGCGTTGCTGGTCAGCGTGGTGCTGCTGCTGCTGTTCTCCAGCATGAGCATCAACAAGCCCATCAAGCGCATCGTGGATGCCGCCAACAAACTGGCATTGGGCGACATTGAGGTGCAGGTGGTTTCCTCGTCCAAGGATGAGATCGGAATGCTGTCTGTTGCGTTCCAGAAGATCATCCAAGGCACAAAGGACTGCTCCATCGCCGCCGAGACGCTTGCGGCCGGTGACGTCAATGCGGAGGTCATCGTCCGTTCCGACCGCGATGTGCTCTCCCGCAGCATGATGAGCGTGAAGGAAACGCTAGATCATCTGTCCGGCGAGTTCACCGGGCTCATTGAGGCCGTGGAGGCTGGTGACTTCTCCAAGCGTGGCAACGCTGCTGCCTTCCAGGGTCAGTATTCGTTCATGATCAACGGCGTCAATGACATTCTGGATGAGGTGGAGAAAGCCTTCCGGCTCATCAAAGACGCGGATCTCATCAAGGACAAACAGTCCAATTATCAGTCGGCGGAAATTGAAAAGCTGGTCACAAATCTGGAAAGGCTGGCCCGCGGCGAGCTCAGGTGCGACATGCAGGTCGCCCAGCCTGACGCAGATACGCAGGAGCTCTATGAGCTTTACAACGGCATCAGCCGGAACCTGCATGACAGCGTGCGTGCGATCAAGGGCTACATTGACGACATCTCCAGAGTCCTGGGCGAGTTGTCCAACGGCAACATCGATGTGCAGATTGAAAACACCTATCTGGGTGACTTCGTTGAGTTGCAGGATTCTATCAACAAGATCATCGACTCGCTGAACATGACGTTTGCGGATATCCGCGCGGCAGCCGAGCAGGTGGCGTCCGGTTCCGATCAGGTCTCCAGCGGCGCGCAGGCCCTGTCTCAGGGCGCGACCGAGCAGGCCAGTTCCATTGAGGAGCTGACCGCCTCCATCGGCACCATCTCCGAGCAGACCAGGCAGAATGCCCTGAGTGCCAGCCAAGCCAGCGCCCTTTCCGCCGAGGCGAAGGAAAGCGCCGAAGCCGGCAACAGCCGCATGAAGGACATGCTGGACTCCATGCGGGACATCGACGAGGCATCCACCAGCATCTCTAAGATCATCAAGGTGATCGACGACATCGCCTTCCAGACCAATCTGCTGGCCCTGAACGCCGCCGTGGAAGCCGCGCGTGCCGGGCAGTACGGCAAGGGGTTCGCGGTGGTGGCGGAGGAAGTGCGTTCGCTGGCAGGCCGCAGTGCCAACGCCGCCAAAGAGACGACCGCCCTCATCGAAGGGACGATCAAGAAGGTGGAGAACGGCACCCGCATCGCCAACGACACGGCAGCCGCGCTGGATGGCATCACGAAGGGTGTGGAGAAGGCCTCCGTGCTGGTGGATGGCATCGCCGCAGCCAGTAACGACCAGGCGACGGCAGTGTCCCAGGTGAACCGGGGCATCGAGCAGGTGGCGCAGGTGGTGCAGACCACATCTGCCACAGCCGAGGAAAGTGCCGCCACCAGCGAAGAGCTTTCCAGCCAGGCAGCGCTGCTCAAGGAAATGGTCGGCAGGTTCCAGATTCGGGGCCAGGCACGGGCACAGCACACGGGGACGACACATACCAATGCGCTCCCCCAACCGAAGGCAACGGCCGGCAAACCAAAGATCATGCTGGACGAGAAGGACTTCGGGAAGTATTAGGCAGCAATAAAGTGGGGGCATCTTGCGTGTACACGCAAGATGCCCCTTTTTGTTGCCGATTCTGCGGGTGGGGAAGGAGAGAACGGAACTGTGCCCTCTGTGCCCATTTGCGCCGTCCCAAGCTGGGAAAGGATCAGACCTGCATTGCAACACCGGGAAGGCAACCCCAAAGCAAACGCAGCGTTTATCGCCAGAAAAAAGATGGTATCTATTGATTAGGCTATTCTGACTTGATCGGAACCACGTTGAGGGGTTCACCGTGGATATCGCGTTATTTCGCTCCATCCGTACCAAAACGATTGCAGCAATGGCAATCCTGTTTCTGTCCCTGTTCGTCGCCATTGTGTTGATCTTGAGAATTATACTACTCAATAACCTTCAGAAACTTGAAGTGCAGAATGTGTCGGAACGCATGAATCGAGCCAAGATCGGCATAGAATTTGAACGGAGTGACTTGAAAAAGACGGCGACCGATTGGGCGGAGTGGGATGATACGTACCAGTTTGTGGAGGACGGAAACCAGGAGTTCATCGATTCCAACCCGGGTGCATCTTTTTTCGCGAATCTGCGGCTGGACGCCATGGTGTATATCAACCAAGCAGGTCAGTTTGTGTATGCGCAGCAATTGAGCGAGGACGCCACCGCGCTGGAACCCGTGCCCGATGCCACAAGGGTGGCGATCGAGCAACTGATTGGAGACAATCCCGATGCCCTTTGTGCATGGCATTGACGTCAGCCCCAAGGATGAGGCGATTACCAAGTCCATCATTGTGCTGGCCAAGAGCCTGGGCCTGGGGGTCATTGCCGAGGGTGTGGAAACCAAGGGACAGTATGAATTCCTCACGCAGAAAATGTGTGATGAGATTCAAGGGTATTATCACTTCAAGCCGATGACCGCGCCTGACTTTGAAAGCCTGTTGGCGCAGCAGGCCCAGTTTTAGAAGACGAAGATTATTTCTCAAAACCAAGATCGCAACAGTCTCGGCCAAGCCATAAAGGCACAAAACGCGAGAGCACAGCGGTTTTGTAACCGGATAAAGACAGGGGCTGCCCTGAAAGGGCGGCCCCTGTCTTTCAACACCGGCAAGCGCGTCTGTAAGGCTACAAATGGTACTCCCCGGCGGCCTCTGGCTGGTAGAGCAGCCGCTCAATGTGCACAACAGCCCGGCCTGAGGGGATGTCCCACTCGATGCGGTCGCCCTCGCGGTACCCCAAGATGGCGGTGCCGATGGGCGACAGCACCGACAGCCGTCGGCCTGTCAAGTCGGCCTCCTGTGGGTACACCAGTGCGACCTCCCGCGGTTCGCCGTTGATGGTGAGCAGCGCCCGGGAGCGCATCGTCACCACATCCGGCGCGATGGTCTGGCTTTCAACGACGGTGGCCCGGTCAATCTCCCGCTCCAGTGCCTGCAGGGACTTGCCGTCCGTCGGCATTTCAAAGCGCTTTTGTTCGATGAGATCCCGCAGGCGCTCCTTGTCCACGAGTGTGATGTGGATGTTGCAGCTGCCATCGTTTTGGTTCTTCATGGTCATGATGTACTCCTCCAAGGTCATGGTGTAGCGGTGTAGGGTGGGTGTGGCCTGTGCCAAACGAAACCCCGCGCGCGCAAAGACGCGCAGTGACCGTTTGTTGTCCGGATGAATCTTTGCCACCACGCGGGGGGAACGCAGCTCGAAGAAGGCGATCTTCAGCCCTTCGCGCAGCACGCTGTACCCGAGCCGCCGGCCCCAGTTGCTCGGGTTGCCGATGGCCAGCACCAGCTCGGTTTCGTCGCGCCGCACCACAAGGCGCAAGAACCCCACCGGCACCTCCCGCCCGTCGTTGGCAATGTAAAGCCGCCCATCCCGGTGCAAAAGAGACACTAGCAGCGGCAAGGGCAGTCGCTCCACCGCCCGGGCCAGGTCGTCAGCTGTCCGTTCGGTGTCGGTCAGGTGCCGGCGCACCGCGCCGTCCCTCAGCCAGTGGATGAGCGACTGCGCGTGTGCATGGGTTAAATCCGAACATAAAAAAACGAAAGGCTCTGTCATTTTACTTCATCCTCACGCACGAAATAAAAAGCCTTTCATAGAAGGTGCTATGACGGTTCTTTTTGGTGCCTTCAGTATAGGACACGCAATGGAACTTGTCAACCAAACGCAGGCCAAGGAAGAATGGAGCCACAAATGGGATGCGCGGCGGTGTTGCTTTGTGGTAGGATATGAGAAATGCTGTCATGCGACGCACAGCGGAATGGAAGTAGAAAACCCATGCTCATTGCCGACGTACTGACCCGCAACGCCAATCGATATGGCGACGAGGTTGCCCTGACCGAGATCAACCTGGACCTGCAGGACAAGCACAATGTGATCTGGTTGGAATACGACCTCATAGAGAACAACCCGGCCGGCGAATACCGGCGGGAGATGACCTGGCGGGTCTTTGACGAGAAGGCCAACCGCGTGGCCAACCTGCTGATGAAGCGCGGCATCGGCCGGGGCGACAAGGTCGCCATCCTCCTCATGAACTGCCTGGAGTGGCTGCCGATCTACTTTGGCATTCTGCGGGCGGGGGCGGTGGCTGTGCCCCTCAACTTCCGTTATACCGCCGACGAAATCAAGTACTGCCTCGATCTCTCCGACGCGGCGGCGCTGATCTTCGGGTCGGAGTTCATCGGCCGGGTGGAGACGATCTACAACGCCATCCCCAAGGTGCGGGTGCTGCTCTTTGAGGGCGAGAGCCGCCCGTCCTTTGCCGAGAGCTACGACCGCCTGGCGGCCAATTGCTCCTCCGCACCGCCACAGGTGGCGCTGACGGGGGAGGACGACGCGGCCATCTACTTCTCCTCCGGCACGACGGGTCGGCCCAAGGCCATCCTGCACAGCCACGACAGTCTCTACTCAGCCTGTGAGACCGAACAGCGCCACCACGGCCAGAGGCGGGACGACAACTTCCTGTGTATCCCGCCCCTCTACCACACCGGGGCCAAGATGCACTGGTTTGGCAGCTTCCTGGCGGGCAGCCGGGCTGTGCTGCTGCGTGGCATCCGGCCAGACTGGATTTTGCGCACCATCTCTCAGGAGCACATCACCATCGTGTGGCTGTTGGTGCCCTGGGCGCAGGACATTCTGGACGCCATTGAGAGCGGCACCGTGCGGCTGGAGGATTACGAGCTTTCCCAGTGGAGGCTCATGCACATCGGCGCCCAGCCCGTGCCGCCCAGCCTCATCCGCCGGTGGAAGAAGCACTTCCCCCACCACCAGTATGACACCAACTACGGCCTGAGCGAATCCATCGGCCCGGGCTGCGTCCACCTGGGGGTGGAGAACATCCACAAGGTTGGGGCCATCGGCGTGCCGGGTTTCGGCTGGCAGACCAAGGTGGTGGACGAAACCGGCGCGCCTGTGCCCCAGGGAGAGGTGGGCGAACTGGCGGTGTTCGGCCCCGGCGTCATGCGCTGTTACTACAAGGACCCGGCCGCCACCGCCGCGGTATTGCGCGATGGGTGGCTCTTCACCGGCGACATGGCCCGTCAGGATGAGGATGGCTTCCTCTACCTCGTCGACCGCAAGAAGGACGTCATCATCAGCGGCGGCGAGAACCTCTATCCCGTGCAGATCGAGGACTTCCTGCGTGCCCACGACGCCGTCAAGGATGTGGCGGTGATTGGCCTGCCCGACGAGCGGCTGGGGGAGATTGCCGCCGCCATCATTGAGCTGAAGCCCGGCCACACCTGCACGGCGGAGGATATTGAGACCTTCTGCGCGCCGCTGCCACGCTACAAGCGCCCGCGGCGCGTCATTTTCGACGACGTGCCCCGCAACCCCACCGGCAAGATTGAGAAACCCCGCCTGCGGGAGAAGTACCACGTGGCCAACCTCGTCGCCGCCCAAACCCAAAAATAGGCGGGCAGGGCCCGCCTTTCGCGTCTGGCTGGTCGCGTGCTACGCGCGCTGCTCGCCCATGCAGCCTGGCCGCTGTGGCGACAGCCGCGATTCAGAGTGCTTGTTCTCGTTATTGCTAGATCGCCGTTCACGCCTTACGCGCCTTCCGGGCGCTAAGGCATTGCGCTGCAATGCCTTCCGGGATGCTTGGGCGAGCAGCAACCCGCAGGGTTGCGACCAGCCACGGCGCGACGGTTGGACACGCATCCATGCGTGTCTGATTCGCCGCACATGTCGCCGATTCTCAGTCCCGCGTTGCGGCAGATGATTCTTTAGAATCGTTGAGAGCAACGCGAGTATTGCGCAGCAATGCGGGGGACCGATCACTCATTGCAGCTCGCATGCGGGTTTCTGAGGATACGTCGCGCCTACGGGCCTTACGCCGCATCCATGCGGCTATGGCGTTGCGATGCAACGCCATCACAGCCCTCGGTCTTGCGCCATCCAGGCGTTTGGGCCTTCGGGCGGTTTTTTCTTCTGCTCACGCTGGCCTCGTCTTTCCTCCCGCCGAATGAAGCGGTGTTACCCCCGCGCCACGGCAGACGATTCGTCAGAATCGTTGAGAGTGGTGCGAGCAACACAATGTGTTGCGATGGGGCGGGAGGTTCATCTCCTTTGCCCGTTCTAGGGGTTTGTAGACACTTTGAGGTGGGCAGGGCCTGCCGCCAGCATCGCCCATGGGGTGTGGCTGGGAGCATGTTGCCGTGACCACGGCAAGTGGCGTGCCAGCGCAGACGGCTAAGCCTGTGCACCGCCACGCCAAGCCAATCCGACCGGGCTTGAAGGGATGGCCACCAAACGGAGGGGGCCTTCCCCTAAGCCGAACTACGGCGCGAATCAGGAATGGTTCGTGCCGTTGCTGTGTCTACACACACCGGCCTTGACGCCGCCGCTTCCGGCCCGTTATACTGGCACCGTTACCGGTAACGGTGTGCGAAAGGAGTGAGGGCATGACGGAGCGACGGGTGACGCTGCAGGACATCGCGGATGAGCTGGGCATCACCAAGGGCACGGTGGACCGCGCCCTGCACAACCGCCCCGGCGTCAGCCCGGAGACCCGCCGCCGCGTGCTGGAACTCATGGAGAAGAGGGGCTACAAACCCGACCGCGTGGCCCAGTCGCTGTCGCTGCGGGCGAGGAAGCTCCGCGTGGGCGTGCTCTTTGAAAGTGCCTTTGCCTCCTTCTGGGGCGAGGTGGAGCGCGGCATCCACGCGGCGGGGGAGGAGTTTGCCGACTTCGGGCTGGAGGTGGTGTGCCAGCGCACCGGTGGCGAGCGCAATGCCGCCGACATCCTGGCAGGGATGGACGAGCTGCTGGCGCAGGGGGTGGACGCCATCGCCCTGGTGCCGGTGGACGACCCGGCCGTGTGCGCCAGGATTGACGAGGCAGTGGGCCGGGGCATACTGGTGGCCACCTTCAACGACGACCTGCCCGCCTCCCGCCGTCTTTTCTATGTTGGCCCGCAGATCCGCCACAGCGGGCGGTTGGCCGGTGAGCTGCTCCGCCGTATGCTGCGGGGGCGGGGCCGGCTCTTTGTGGTGCGCATTGACATGCCTTCCTATGAGTACGACGAACGAATGGCGGGCTTCCGCGATTACTTGCGGGAACGCTGCCCGGGCATGGCCTTGGCCGGCGAGTACACCTGCGGCCCACTGTGGCCGGGCAGCCCTGCCGAGCGGGAGACCCTCCGGCAGGCGTTGGCGGCAGCCGGCCCGCTGGATGGCATCTATGACACCACCGGCAGTTACCTGGGGCCTATTGCCCGCACCGTGCAGGGCATTCCGGCACTCAAAGAAACCGTGCTTGTGGGCCATGAGCTCTCGCCGGAGGTGGCGGCCCTGCTGGAGGAGGACGCCATCGCCGCCGTCATCAGTCAGGACCCATTTTCCCAGGGCTATGCCGTCGTCCGTCGCCTTTTTGAATGCCTGCGCGACGGCGCGCCCCCGCCGGGGGACCGGCAGTACACCCGCCTGGACATCGTGATGCGGGAGAATCTGGGCCATCGCGAATCGATCATCAACCCCCACTGAACCCGGAACGGCAGGCGCCGAGGGGTGTGACACTACGGAACTTTACCGGTAACGGTATAATAGGAGGAGAGGGTATGGCAAAGTTGAAAATCGGCGTGTTTGGCGCAGCTCGGGGCAAGACCATGATGCGGGTGCTGTGGAAGCACCCGGACGCCGAGCTTGTGGCGGTGTGCGACCGCTACCGTCCCCTGCTGGACGAGGTGGCTGCCCTGGCGGGCGAGCAGGGCCAGACGGTGGCGGTGTACGAGGACTTTGAGACGTTTCTGCAACACGACATGGACGCGGTGGTGCTGGCCAACTACGCCACCGAGCACGCGCCCTACGCCATCCGGCTACTGCAGTCGGGCCGGCATGTGCTGAGCGAAGTGCTGCCCTGTGAGACGATGGCGCAGGCCGTCGCCCTCATAGAGGCGGTGGAGCGCACCGGCAAGGTCTACGCCTACGCCGAGAACTACTGCTACATGGACCGCACCTTTGAGATGTGGCGGCGCTACCGCCGGGGTGACGTGGGGGAGATCACCTACGGAGAGGGCGAGTACATCCACGACTGCACGTCCATCTGGCCGCAGATCACCTATGGCGAGCGCGACCACTGGCGTAACCGCCTGCACCCGTTTTACTACTGCACCCACAGCCTTGGGCCGCTCCTCACCATCAGCGGACGGCGGCCGGTACGGGTGGCGGGCGTCGCCACCGCACCCAACCTCGCCAACTACTACAATGGCCTGGGAGCGATGAACGGAATGGCCGGCATCGAGATGGTGACGCTTGACAACGGCGCGGTAGTAAAGAGCATCCATGGTGGGCTCAAGCGCGAGCCCGGCAGCGTCAACTACGAGGTGTACGGAACGCGCGGCTGCATGGAGACCCAGCGCTTTGGCGAGGAGCTGCTCAACGTCTACATTGAGGGGGAGCGCGCCTGCCACGGCAAGCTGGAGACCTACCTGCCCGAGAAATTCGTGTCGGCCGAGCTCGCTACCAACTTTGGCACCCACGGCGGCAGCGACTTCTACGCCACCCATTTCTTCATTGAGCGGATTCTGGGCCGGCCCGATGGACTGGCCTACACCATCGATGTGTACACGGCGGTGGACATGGGCATCTGTGGCCTGCTGGCCTATCGTTCCCACCTCAATGGCGGCGCGCCGGTGGATGTGCCCGACCTGCGCGACCCGGCCCAGCGCGCCGCCTGGCGCAATGACCACGCCTGCACCGCGCCAGAGGTGGCGGGCGACCAGCTGCTGCCTATCTTTGCCGGGGCCGAAGGGCTGGAGCCGGTCTCCGACGAGGCCTACGCCCGCATCCGCGCCCTGTGGCAGGCTGGCAAGGAGTTTGAAAACTAGGCGGGCAGGGCCCGCCGCCAGCATCGCGCACCGGGGGTGACGGGGGATACGCCGCCGCGCCCGGTGTGCGGGGCATGCACCCGTTGCTGCGCGTTTCGTGCAGAAGTATGGCGGTGTGCCCGCTCACGAGAACTGTGCTGCCACAAGCCGGCCAAGTGAGAACCCCGGCGCTCCCGGCTTGGCTAGGCGGGAACACCAAGCGGCGAAAAGGAGGAAGCACCATGGCCCGACCCATTCGCATCGCCCTCATCGGCGCGGGCAGCGCCCACTTTTCCATGACGTTTGTGCGCGACCTGTGCGCCAGCCCGCGCCTTGGGGACGTGACGCTGGCTCTGATGGATGTGAACCCCGACCGCCTGCGAGCGGTGGAGACGCTGGCCAACCGCTACGCTGGGGAGACCGGGGCACCGCTGCGGGTGGTGGCCACCACCGACCGGGCGGAGGTGCTGACCGGCGCGCAGTTCGTGGTCAACACGGCCCTCGCCTGCAACTACACCAAAATGACCGAGGGCTTCGATGTGGCCCGCCGCCACGGCTTTGACTTCCCCGGTAGCTACCACATCCTCTACGACGAGGCGTTCTTTGTGAACTTCTATCAATTTCGTCTGTTTGAGGAACTGGCCGTCGACATGGAGCGGTTCTGCCCCAACGCGTGGCTGCTACAGGTGGCCAACCCCATCATCTCCGGCATCACGCTACTGGGCCGGCGGTTTCCGCGCCTGCGGGCCATCGGCATCTGCCACGGCTATGCCGCCTTTTACCAGATTGTGGAGAAGATGGGCTTTGCCCGCTCCGACGTCGCCGACTTTGCCATGTCCGGCGTCAACCACTTCCTGTGGCTACAGCGGGCCACCGTGGCCGGGCAGGATTTCCTGCCCCTGCTGGGCCGGTGGCTCGCCGACCACGCCGACGAGGTGCGGGACGACGATTTTATCTGGCGGGTGACCTCGGCTGCCCGGTCGGATTTCTTCTTCCGCCATGGCGTGGTGCCCGTCGGCGACACCATGCACTGGACCGGGGCCGAGTGGCCCTGGTGGTATCGGGCCGACGCCGCCCAGCGTGAGCGCTACCATGAGAAGGACCCAGCCGCCGGTTGGCAGTACCTCACCGACTGGGCCCGTGGGCAGGCGGAGCAATTTGAGGCCTGGGCCGCCGACCCCCATGTGCGCATCACCGAGGCCTTCCCGCCCAAGGCATCCGACGAGCTGATGGTGCCTCTCATTGAGTCGCTGGTCCTAGACACCCCGCGCACCTTCGTCATTAACGTCATGAACCGTGGGGCCTTTGTGCCCGGCCTGCCCGAGGACTTCCAGGTGGAGGCACCGGTGCGGGTCTCCGGCAGTGGGCTGCAGCCCCAGCCACAGCCACCGCTGCCCCGGCCCATTCTCGCGCACATCCTGCGCGACCGCGTCGCCCCGGTGGAGATGGAGCTGGCCGCCTACGCCGAGGGACGGCGCGACTTCCTGGAGGAGCTCATCCTCATGGACAAGTATGCCACCAGCCAGGCCCAGGCCCGCGCGTTCCTGGAGGACATCCTAGCCCTGCCCTGGAATGACGCCATGGCCGCCCACTACCGCTAGCAGGGCAGGCATGCGCCTGCAGGCAGCATCGCGCTTGGGGGATGCGCGCGGGGAAAGGGCTGCCGTGCACGCGGATGGACGGTGTGCCGACGCAAATAGGAAGGAGCAGGCATGCGCCTGCGGGCAGCACCGCGCATCGGGGCAGAAAAACAGGAATTTGTCGGGTGGCGTTGAACTACGAAAGAATCGGTATGAACAGAGGCTGGAGGGATCGACGTTATGGATGATGAACTGAAGATTAAAATGAGCGCATTTACACTGGATTGCAAGGATCCGCATGAGCTGGCTAAATTCTATGCGGCAATGCTCCAATGGGAAATCCCTTTTTTTGATGAAGAATACGTCGTCATAGCCGCTCCGGGGACACAGCAGGGGGCCTATCCGGGCATCACGTTTCAGCGGAACCCTGCCTATGAACCGCCCGTATGGCCAGAGGAGCCAGGAGCCCAGCAGCAAATGGCCCATCTCGACTTCGCCGTGAACGATTTGGAAAAAGCGGTGCAATATGCGATCCATTGTGGGGCAACGGTCGCGGAGGAGCAGTTTTCCGATGATTGGAGGGTTCTGTTTGACCCCGCCGGACACCCCTTCTGCCTGTGTCAAATGAAACACATCTTTGAGAGCCCCCATTTTGCATTGAGGTAGAGGGTCAATTTCACCTTAACGGCCTTAACCGATATATAAAGAAACGCTTCTGATCATTCAGAAGCGTTTCTTTCGGGTGAAAAAGATGGCTGGTCATTCATCTCTGCACCCAAAGTCGGGGGCATGGTGCCGTTCCTTACCCACCTCCGCGCCTACCGCACCACAAACTCGTCTCGCAGCAGCAGGTTGGTGGCGTTGTCGCCCACCATTACCTCAAAGCTGCCGGGCTCCACCACCCAGCGGAAGTCGGCGGTTAACACGCGCAGCTGCCGCTCGCCCAGCGTGAAGCGCACGGTGCGGGTCTCACCCGGCTGCAGGGTGATGCGCTCAAACCCCGCCAGCTCCTGGTAGGGCCGCACGGTGCTGCTGAATGTGTCGTGCAGGTAGAGCTGTACCACCTCGTCGCCGGCGCGGCGGCCGGTGTTGGTCACGTCCACCAGCACTTCCAGTGTGCCGTCTGGGGCAATCTCCCTGGCGGAGAGACGCAGGTTGCTGTACTCAAAGGTCGTGTAGCTCAGCCCATAGCCGAAGGGGTAGAGGGGGTTCCAGTCCATCTCCACATACTTGGTGCCACCGAAGGGCGTACGGTTGTAGTTGACCGGGATCTGCCCCACCGACTTTGGGAAGGCGAAGGGCAGGCGGCCCGCCGGGTTTACATCGCCAAAGAGCACCTCGGCGAGGGCCGTGCCGGCCTGCTCACCGATGTGCCACCCCTCCACGATCGCCGGGAGGTGCTCGGACTCCCAGGTGAGCGATAAGGGGCGGCCATTCTGCAGCACCAGCACCACCGGTGTGCCGGTGGCGTGGATGGCTTTCACAAGATCCAGCTGCCGCCCGGGCAGGTTGAGGTCGGCGCGGTCGAGGTTCTCGCCGCTGGTCTCCTCGCTGTCGCCCACCGCCACGATGGCCACGTCGGCCTCGCAGGCCAGGTGCACGGCTTCCTCCATGTCCACCCGGCCATGGTTGAAGCCACAGATGACCCGCACGCCGCGCTGGTCGTTGGTGTACTCCACCCGGATGTCATAGGCGCGGCCCCGCTCAAAGGTGAAGTCCACCATCCGGTTGGCGTCCCGGTCGCCCCAGCCGTCCACGATAAGTTCGCCATCTACCCACAGGCGCATGCTGTCGTTGCTGCTCAGGCCCAGGCAGCCCGTGAAGCTCTCGGTCGGGGTCATCGTGCCCGTCCACCGCACGGAAAACCGATCGGCGTTGACGCCCGGCGCGGGCTTGGAGTAGATGAAGTTGAACTGAATGGTGAGGTCGGTGCGCACGTGCACCGGCTCGCCGGAGAAGTCCAGCGCGTTGAAGTACTCCCCCGTCAGGCCCCGGTTGCCCTCGCGGTCGCGGAGCCAGTGGGGCAGCAGGGGGGTGATGTCGGTGTCCAGAATGCTGCAGCCGGCGGCGTGGGTCACCCGCGTGTCTGGGGACACGGCGGCCCGGATGCCATCGAGCAGCGTCACCGCCCGCGCCACGCTGGGGGCGGGGCTGTAGTCTCCAAAGCGCGGCACGGCGGCACTGGGCCCCAGCACGGCGATGGTACTGATGTCCTTTTGGAGGGGCAGCAGATCCCCCTGGTTTTTCAGCAGACAGATGGCCTTGCGGGCCACGTCCCGCGCCACCCCCTTGTGGGCGGGGCAGTTCACGACCTGTGCCGCCAGTCCCTCGTCGGTCAGCGGCCGCTCAAAGAGCCCCAGCAGCATCTTGACCCGGAGGATCCGCCGACAGGCTGTGTCGATGACGGACTCGGCAATCTCCCCGGTGTACACGAGGTCGGCAAGCGTGTCCTGGTACACGTCGTGGGGGAAGTCATAGAGCTGCATATCCACCCCCGCCACCACTCCCTGGCGAATGGCATCCCGGGGCGTCTCGGCGGTGAAGTGGCAGGTGTGCAGCATGGCCACGGCGGTCATGTCGGCCCGCACAAAGCCCTGCATGCCCCACTCCTCCCGCAGTACGCCTGTCAGGAGGCTGTGGTCGCCGGCCACCGGGACGCCGTCAATGGCGTTGTAGGAGCACATCACGTTGAGGGCCCCGGCCTGTATGGCGGCCTCAAACACCGGCAGGCAGTAGAAGGCGTGCTCGTGCCGGCCCCAAAGGGCGGGGGCGCAGTTCAAGCCACCGTAGGGCGCACCGTAGCCCGTGAAGTGCTTGGGCTCGGCCACGATGGTGTCGGGGTTCTTGAGGTCGTCACCCTGCAGGCCGCACACCATCTCGGCGGCGAAGCGGGCGCTGAGGTGGGTGTCCTCCCCATAGCCTTCCTCTACCCGGCCCCAGCGCACGTCCCGCGCCAGGTCCATCACCGGGGCGAAGCCCTCGTGCACGCCCTGGGCGCGGGCCTCGGTGGCGATGGCACGGCCCTGGCGGTAGGCCATCGCCGGGTCGAAGGTGCCGGCCAGCGCCACCTGCTGGGGGAAGATCGTGGCTTCCGGCCACACCAGGCCGTGTAGCGTCTCCTCGGAGAAGAGGATCGGGATGCCCAGCCGGCTGGTGCGGATGTGGTGGGCCTGCACCTGGTTGTTGAGCTTTGCGTTGGAGAAGCGCGCCTGCAGGCAGCCCACGCCGACCTCGCCGAAACGCCGGGCGTACTCCTCGCCGTCAAAGCCGTCAAGGTGTTCGTCGTGCATCTCCATGCCCAGTTCCGCGCCGTTGTAGATGTCCATCTGGCGCACCTTCTCGGCAAGCGTCATGCGCGCGAGAAGGTCGTCGAGCCGCGCCTCCACCGGGAGCGTGGGGTCCATATAGGGGAACTGCATCAAATCGTCTCTCATGGGTTCTCCTTCTGTATGAGGGGTGCGCCCCGCAGATGGGGCTGTCTTTTCCCGGATTGTACCACCGGGCGGGGCAGGGGGCAACCAAAAGCGACGACTTTGCCCCGGGCGGCGGGGGGTGGTAGAATGGATGCGCTCTCCCAGAGAGAGCGAGGAGGAAAAACACCGATGGGGATGGACCACACGCCGCTGCTGGCATACCTGCGGGCGCACATCGATGAGCTGGAGACGATCGCCCTTTCATCCAACCGGATCCTTCGGCTGCCCTGGGAAGGCGGCCGCTGCATCGTCAAGCAGGAACACCGCAAGCCCGAGGAACGGTCGCCGTTCTGGTTTGCCATGGATTACATCTTTCAATCCAACTTTGCCAGCCAGCGCCGCAGCGTCGCCGCGTTGGCCCCGGCGCTGTGCAACCCCCACATCCCGGTGGCTGGTGTCATCTGCACCGACGAGACGCTGAAGGTTCAGGTGTTTGAGGAGATGGAAGGCAGGGGGTATGCGCCGGACACCTTTCCGGAGGACGAGGGGGTGTTGTACCAATTGGGGCAGTATCTTGGTTTCCTGCACGGCCGGTCTTGGCCTGCCTTCGGGTGCTGGCCCAGTGCAGAGCAGCCAGCGGCTTCCTTTGGGCAGCGGCTGCTGGAAGCCATGGAAAGCATACTGGAGCGGTACTGGCAGGGGGATGAGCGGGCCTGGACACAGTTCCGGGCCATCCGGGGATCTATTCCTGCCCCCACGGCGTTCCATCTGATGATGACCGATTTGTCGGCCAATCAATTCGTGTACGACGAGGGACTCCATGCCATCCGCGGGGTCGTGGATTTGGACGCCTATGTGGTGGGGCCCAGGGAATGGGAACTGACCATTCTCGAGCTGTGCCTGCCAGAAGGCTCCGCGTTCCGGCGGGGGTACGAGCGGTATGGAGCGCTCCCCGATCTGTCCGGCTGCCGGGATGTCTACCGGTTCTTTTCTTACCTGTGCGACCCCTGGGAGCGGGCAGACCTGAGCGAATTTCTGGCCCGGCCCAAACTGCTCGAACGGTGAACCGGGGCCCCGATCATGGGAGGAACAGGGAGATCAGCTCGCCCAGCGAACCGATGGTGTAATCGGGCTGGTAGGCTGGGGAGCGCGGCACCTGATACCGCCCCACGCCCTGCAGCACCCGTACGGTGGCGAAACCCAGCGCCTTGGCCGGGGCAATGTCGTTGTCCAGCCGGTCGCCGATGTACGCGGCGTGCATAGCGTCGCACCCGGCGGCCGCCAGAGCGGCGCGGAAGATGGCTGGGTCGGGCTTGTGCAAGCCCAGCTCCGCCGAGAGGGCAAAAACCGAGAAATACCGGTGCAGACCGTGGCCGCGCAGCCGCTCCTCTGCCCCGGAGGACTGGTTGGCGATGATGCCCAGCCGGTACCGGCGGGCCAGCTGCTCCAGCGTGGCCGCCGCATCGGGGAAGGGTACTTCGAGCTCAGGTAGGTACCGCCCCGCGGCGCGCAGGGCCGCGGCTTGCTCCCCGGTGCGGGCCAGTTTGCCGATGGCATAGGGCACGGGCTGCTCATAGCGCTCGGAACCCTCCCGCAGGGCGGTGAAGACGTCGTCTGTGGTATAGGAGAGGCCGAACCGGGCGCACCCCGCCACCAGTGCCTGCGCGATGGCCTCCTCCTGCCTGGATTCGTCGATGAGCGTGCCGCCCATATCAAAGAACAGCCAGTCGATGTTGCCCATGGGGCCTCCTTTCGGGGGGGTGAGCCGGGTACCCTGTGACCAGTGCGTTTGCCTCAAGCCCTTGTGCTGTGGCGCAAGGCTGGAAGGAACGGCCAACTGCGACGCGAGGGCAGCTTTCGCTGCCCTCGCACTTGGCTTTTTTGTTTCCGGGTGGATCCCGGGCGGCTGCGCCTTCTTATGGCTTGGCCTTTACCACGGTGGAGTAGGCCCCATAGACCTTCACGCCCTTCTCGGTGTGGTAGGCCCGCACTTTGTAGTAGTAAGTCTTGTTATCAGTGAGCTTTTTGTTGGTGTAGCTCAGGGAGGTGGTCTCGGTTACCTTGGTGTACTTGCCGGTCTTGCTGGTGGCGCGGTACACTTGGTACTTTGTGGCTCCCGTTACCTTCTTCCAGCTCACCTTGATGGAGCTGTTTGACACGCGGCTGGCCTTCATGCCAGCCGGGGCCATGGGCTTGGGCTTGGCGCTAACGACCGGGGAATCGGCGCCATACACCGTGGCAGAGTCTGCTGTGCGGTACGCCCGTACTTTGTAGTAGTAGGTTTTGCCCGTCGTCAGGCTCTTGTTGGTGTAGTTGAGCGACTTGGTGTCGGCCACCTTGGTGAAGGAGCCGGTCTTGCTGGTGGCGCGGTACAGCTGGTAGCCCGTCGCACCATCCACCTTGCCCCAGCTGACCTTGACGCTGGTGTGACCAACCGAGGCAGCCTTCACGCCGGTGGGGGTACCTACGGGTGCGGGAACCACCTTAATGGCGTAGGAGATGCTCTGCCTGCCAAAGGCATACTTGACGGTGGTGGTGCCGGTTTGCTTGCCGGTGAACGTATTGCCTGACAGGGACAGGCGCTTGCTGTCGTAGGTCCACTTGCCGCCTGTGAGATTGGGCGTCAGCTTGATGCTCTTACCCACCTCGATGGTTCCGTTCGCCACCGAGGAGGAGAGCGCCAACGCTTTGTCCACGTGGAAGGCGACGCTGCGTTCCACTTCGATCCCGCTGCCGGTCACCCGGGCCCAGCTGTCGGAATAGTTCTCCTGGGCATAGGAAACCGTCAGTGTATAGTCGCCTGGCTCCAACGAGACAGTGGCGTCATAGGGCGCGGCATTCCACGTGCCGCTCTTCGCGCCGATGCTCCACTCAGCTGGCACCCAGCGCAGATCGCCGTTCTTGGGGTTGTCCACCACCGAGGTCCAGCCCTTGCCGGTGAAGGAAATCGTTTGCCCCGCGCCAAACCGGTCACCCTTCTTGATACCCGCGATGGCCAGGTTGTCGATGGAAAGGGTGGCAACTTTGCCGGCTACGCTGGTCTGGTTGGTGCCACCGGGGGTGGTCACGGCCAGCATCACTTTGTAGCGTCTCTCCGGGTTGGTGTAGTCTGTCAGAGTGATCTTGCCATCGGCCGGCACAGCCAGCGCGGCGGAGTCCTGAACGTCATCCATGTCTTGCAGGTAGCAGAAGATCTTCTGGCCACCGGTCAATGCCTTGGACGGCGTGCAGTTGATCGTCAGCTCCCCCAAGGCGGTGGAGTAGCCGGAGACGGCAATGGAGGGTAGGGTGTCGTCGCGGAGTGCCAGTGTGTACGACGATGATAGGTTTATGGCCGAGGAAAGGACATTGTCAGGCGGGGAGGGCGGCTGACTGGCGGCAGCGACCAGGGCAATGTCGTCGGCGTCGATGCGGATGACCGGCCGCACGCCTGCGATGGCCGTGGCAGTAGCGGGCACCAAGGTGCCGGCGCTGTCCACGCAGGTCAGCGCGTCGCCGTCGGCCAGCCAGTAGTTGTCCTCGCTGTTGCCATGGCTGACGGCCAGGGCAGTGCATGTGGTGGCCCGCACCGCGTCATTGCCAAAGTAGGCCGTGTTCTGTGCTTGCACCTTTGTCAGCAGCCGCACCTTGTCGTCACCCACCAGGGAGGATTTCTCCACGCTGGAAAACGCCGCATCATAGAAGGTACCGTTGAGCCAGGTGCGAATGTCGCTGGTGCCCCAGCTGGGTGCTGCGGCGTCATCATAGGCCATGGCGTCCAGAATTTGCGCGGAAAGCAACAGCAGTTCGCTATGCAAGGGGAAATGAATGGAAGAACAAGGTTGTGATAGAACAGCCGGGTGCCACCAACCGGAATGTGCAGCAGCCAGCGGCTGCCGAAAGGCAACCTTCGGTGCGTGGCCTGGGCGATGCGCGTCAAACGCCTTGCGGTCAGGGGGCCTGCCGGGCAGGGAAACGGGCGCCCGCCGCGAATGGTAGGGGAACGACGGCCTTTGCGCCGCCCAACCCGAACAGCCCGGCGGGCCGCCTGACCGCCTACCAAGGAGGAACCCCATGGCAAACAAAGCGTTGAGCCCCGAACTACTGCACCGCGTGCGCCGTGCCCAGCTGGAGGAAGAGGACGGTGCCGCCCTCTATGACTTCATGGCCCGGCGGGAGAAGAACGACGAGAACCGCAAGCTCCTCACCCAGATGGCCAGGGACGAACGCGCCCACGCCGCCGTGTGGGCCACCTACACCGGCGAGGGCCTGCGCGCCCGGCGCGGCTTACTGCTCCTGATGAAATGCATCACCGTGCTGCTGGGCTTCACCTTCGCCGTCAAGACCATGCAGAAGGGCGAGCGGTTCTCGGGCGCGGAGTATGAGACCCTGCAGCAGCAGCTGCCCCAGGCGGCGGCCATGCTGGCCGACGAGCGCCGGCATGAGCAGGAGCTTTACAGCATGCTGGACGAGGAGCGCCTGCACTACGTGGGGGCGATGGTGCTGGGCCTCAACGACGCACTGGTGGAGCTGACCGGGGCCATCGCCGGGGTGACCTTCGCCCTGGCCAACACCCGTCTGGTGGCGATGACGGGCATCATCACCGGCATTTCGGCCACGCTCTCCATGGCGGCGTCCAACTACCTGGCCGAGCGAGCCTAGGGCAGCCGGGACGCGCTCAAATCCAGCACCTACACCGGGGTGGCTTATCTCATCACGGTTGCGCTGCTGGTGCTGCCCTATCTGCTCTTTCCCACGGAGCTGTACCTGGCGGCCTTTGGCGTGATGCTGGCCACGGTGCTCCTCATCATTCTGGCGTTCAACTACTACCTGTCGGTTGCCAAGGAGGAGCCGTTCCTGCGCCGCTTCGGCGAGATGGCCGTGATCTCCCTCTCGGTGGCGGTCATTTCGTTTGTCATCGGCGTGGTGGCCAAGCGGGTGTTGGGCATTGACGCGGGCTGAGGGTCGAGTATAATGGAGATATAAAAAGGAACAAAATTGTGAAGGGGCTGGGCACGATGCAACGCAACGATCAAATGCAAGGCAATGCCATGAAGGCCAACGACCGGCCGGTGGATGTGACGGGTCGGAAGCCCACGATGCGGCGGCTGGTGCTGTGGTTTGCGGCGGTGGCGGTGTTCGCCGCGGCGCTGGCCTTTGCCATTATGCGGACCAATGGGTATTTTGCGGGCTGATGAGATAATGGAACAGGTGCGGAGGAGCAATGGGGTATTTCATGGTACACTTGGCAGTGGCACAGCGTATTCTGCGCCGAAGCCCGGGGATTGGTAATCACCAGGCTTTTCTGCAGGGTTCCCTTGCGCCGGACGCTCTCGCGTTTCGCCCCGGAAGCCAACGGAGTGACAAATCGGTGAGCCATTTCTGCGTGGGGGATGAGGGTTGGGGTTTTTATACCAACTACGCCCCCTGGCGGCAGAATCTACGGCGACAGGTCAGGAGGTTTGCCGGGCAAACCAACCGCGACTTCCTGCTGGGGTACTATGCTCACATCGCAACGGATATCGCCTATTGCGAGTGTTTTTGGACGCCGGCAAGGCTGACGAACGATGAGCTGCACCTACAGACTTTTGCGAGTGATTGCTATGAGGTTGATGCCTGCCTGATGGAGGGGTTGTATCAGCGTGAAACGGTCTGGGCGCAGTTGCGCCAGCCGATGGACTGGGAATTGCCGGGCATTGTGACCGTTGATGACCAGGAAAGGATGCTTCGCGCCTTGACCGAGGAAATGTACGCAAACCGCCCCGTGAATGCCAGATATGAGTTTCGGGTCGTTACCCCGACGGCCATGGAGTCGTTCATAGACCGTGTGGCCGACGCCCTGGTCAACGACGACAGTGCACCAATCTGAAAATGCCGAAGGCCGCCGGTTCACCCGGCGGCCTTCGCTTTGAGTCCCCACGCCCCTACAAATTCTCCTGCTTCAGGGCGTCGACGATATTTTCCCGCTTGATGCGGGCGGTGGAGTAGAGCATGGTGGCGAACACGATCGCGAGAATCATGGCGATGGCTACCACGTAGTTGAGCCAGGGCAGGGTGAAGGATGTATCCAGCATGGTGCCGCTCTCCCGATACAGGAGGTAGGCCAGCACCAGGCTTGCAGGCAGGCCGTAGAGCAGGCTCTTGAGGCCGTAGAACGCGCTCTCGTACCGCACCATCTTGCTGAAGCCGCCCGGCGTCATGCCCACCGAGCGCAGCATGGCGAACTCCTTGCGGCGAAGCGCGATGTTGGTGGAGACGGTGTTGAGGATGTTGGCCACGCAGATGAGGCCGATGAGCACCAGGAACCCGTAGACCAAAATGCCCATGAACAGTTTGAGGTTGCGCTCGGAGCGGGCGGCGCTCTCAATGTTGAAGAGAGAGTAGTTGGTGATGCCGCGCTGTTGGAGGGAATCCTCAACGGCCTGCTGGGCCACCATGTCATCGCCGTCCACACTGAGATAGCCGTTGGCCTGTGCTGATTCCAGCCGGTTGTCGGTGGTCAGTTTGCCGGTCAGTGCCTCAAACACCGGCTTGGTCACATAGAGGCAGGTTTGGCCATAGGGCTGGTTGAGTGTGCCCATGGGCCGAATGTCGGTCAGCGCGCCCAGCGTGACCGCGGCGGTGGCACCAGTTGCGTCCCCATCGTTGAGCGTCAGGGTGTCACCGGTGGCCAGCGTCATGATGGGGCCGGTCGACTTTTTGTAGCTGCCTTTACCGTCTTCCACGTATTGCTGGGCGTGGTTCAAAAGGATACCAGTGGGGTGGGCCGTGTCGCGGCAGACCGCCGGGTCGGCACCAGCTTGGGCAGCGTAGGCGTCAAAGCTGGCGTCATCCAGCTCCACCAGTTGCACGGCCAGCGGATAGCTTCCGTCCTCCCCAGGCCCGATCTGGCTCTTGGCCGGCCCCGTCAGGGCAGTGGCCGGCAGCGCCGTGCCGAAGTATAGCTCCCGCGTATAGGTCGCTTCGGTGATGCCCGGCAGTTTTGCCAATTCCCCCTCCACAGCGGTCAGGTTGGCAGTTTTCTGGGGGAAGGTGACGGCCAAGGTGAAGTTGTAGCCGTCACTCATGGCGTTCATTGTACTGGTGAGAGTACTCATGTACTGCGACACCGTTAGGAACAGCACCAGACTTACAGCCAGTGAGGCGATCGTCGTGCGGTACTTGCGACGGTTGCGCTTGAGGTTCTTCAGCGCAATCTCGGCCTCAAGCCCGAAGAGCCGCCGCGTGAGGCGGGAGGTCTTGACCCGCCGGCGCGTCAGCTTCACCTCGGCTGTCTGGCGGATGGCTTCCATCGGCGTAACGCGGGAGGCCCGCCGCGCCGGAATCCACGCCGAGAGCAGAATGGTGACGAGGGCGAAGAACACCGCCCCGACCACCGACCACCACGGCACCGCCAGCGTGAGAGTCACCGCGTCGTGCAGGTTGATGAAGCTCATCAGCAGCGGACGCAGGAAGAGCATGGTGACAGCGATGCCGCCGATGCCCGCTGCCAGCCCCAGCGGGATGCCCACCGCCGCGATGGACAGGGCCTCCCAATAGACACTGGCGGCGCGCTGTGCCCGGGTGGCCCCCACGCTGGCCAGGATGCCCAGCTGCCGGGAGCGCTCGGACACCGAAATGGCGAAGGAATTGTAGATTAAAAGCACCGACGCCACCACGATGATGAGCACCAGGATCGTGCCCATGGTGTAGAGGAACCGAAACAGATTGTCGCTTTCCACCACTCCGTAGTAACGCAGCAGGTCGTTGTTGAAGAGCACACTATCGGCGGAGAGGCCGACCTGCGCACCCAACGCCTTCGCGTCGTCAAAGAGGCTTCGCTTGAGATCCTTCACGGCCAGGTACGCATCCACCCGCTCGTCGGCCGCCAGGGTGGAGAGATCGAGGACGCCCACCACGCCGTAGCCCGCCGACCAGCTGCGTTCAAAGCTGGGCTGGCTGATGATGCCCACGACCGTGACCGTTTGGGCCGGGCCGGGCTCGAAGGTCTCGGCCACCGTGCCATCCTCGTTGTAGAGCAGGCTCTCATTGGTGGTCAGCGCGACCCCGAGGTTGTTGATGCGTTTGCCGGCCTGCAGGGAAAGGGTGTCGCCCACGGCCACGGCTACGCCGCTCTGCACCGCCCGCTGGGATACGACGACCTCCCCGGTTTTCTCCGGCAGGCGGCCTTCGATGAGGTGCAGCGACATCTGGTCAAACCCCTGGGGCGTATAGTTGCGCAGGTACCAGAAGTGGCCTTCATCGCCCTCCACCGGGGTGTTGCCCGCGTCCTGTGCCCAGGCGCACTGCCCCACGAGGGGGCTGTTGGCCACGGTGGCCACGTCAGACACCGCCACGCCCGGCAGCTCCGCGTGCCAGTTGCCGGTGCTGGCGAGGGTGTCCTTCTTGAGCAGTTGGACGAGGGAGGCCGTCAGCGTGGCCACGGCGGTGATCATCGCGACCGAGAGGATGACGCCGATGATGGTGACGATGGTGCGCCGCCGGTTGCGCTTCAGGCTGCGCAGGGCAAATTGCTGCATCACGTTCATGAGCGTGTCACCTCGTCCCGGGTGATGCGCCCGTCCTCAATGGTCAGAATCCGGTCGGCCTGCAGCGCGATGTTGCGGTCGTGGGTGATGAGGATGAGCGTTTGCTTGTACGTCTCGTTCGATTGGCGCAGTAGGTGAATGATCTCAGCGCTGTTGTGGCTGTCGAGGTTGCCGGTGGGCTCGTCGGCCAGCACCAGCGCGGGGTTGTTGATGAGCGCGCGCCCGATGGACACCCGCTGCTGCTGTCCGCCGGAGAGCTGGTTGGGCAGGTGCTTTCGCCGTTCGGTCAGGCCCATCATTTGCAGTAGGCCATCGAGCCCCGCCTGGTCGGGGCGGCGCGCATCGAGCAGCAGCGGCAGCGTGATGTTCTCCTCCACATCCAGCACCGGGATGAGGTTGTAAAACTGATAGATGAGGCCGACCTGCCGCCGGCGGAAGATTGCCAGATTCGTTTCGTTCAGGCCATAGATGTCGGTGCCGTCCACAAACACCTTGCCGCTGGTGGGCCGGTCCACCCCGCCCAGAATGTGCAGCAGCGTACTCTTGCCCGAGCCGGAGGAACCGACGATGGCCACAAACTGCCCCTTCTCCACCGAGAAGGACACGCGGTCCAGCGCGGTCACCGCCGCCTCCCCGCTGCCGTAGGTCTTTGTCAGCCCTTCCACCCGTAAAATCTCCATGGTTGCACTCCTTTCCCATCGGCGTGCGGCCGTGGCCGCTTCACCGTCCGAGGATAGCATAGGGCACCAAGGTGACGGCGTGGTGACAGGGAAGGTGACGGTTTTGTCACAAAGGAGGATGACAATTCAGGTACAATGCATTGCCCAAAGATTGGATGGAGGCTTGGAATACAGCAGAGTCTTTTACTACTTTTCTATGAACCCGCGATACAAGTGGATGAAGTGATAACGCCAAAGCCGTCCATGGAAGGCTTCTCTTTTTTTATGGCTGGCCTCGTCCGGTATTAGAAGTGGACTTAGCTAATTAATTAACGTGCGGAGTTATCTTAATGGTTGCAAATATTCTCCCTGTCCCAGCCCCAATAGAGTGAATCTCGTAGTCACTATTATTGAGGGTATACCTAGCAGTAATATTGTCTGATTCATCTGATGCAGGTTCTTCTTTTGAATATTTTGAAACCAAATTATTATAGGCAGATTCCTCCATTTCGATGGTCATATAAACAGAACGAAGACGATTATCGTTAAGCCTAAATTCTGGATTACAAGTGAACCCTTCAAAAGTCTTGTTTTGAAATCGAACAGCAACATCATGAGAATCTGCGCTTTGGGATATATCCCAGTTATCACCTTCTTGCCTAATAATCTTTTCTTTAGAATCACCCCAATGCGATGCAAAAACTTCTGGTGGTTTTGCGGAGGTATTTATTGAAGCAATGATGGGGTGAAGAAAATATCCAAAAACAACTCCTAATATCACCAGAAATACTGTAAACACTTTGCCGTTAACGGAGTTTCCGTAATTATTCATTCTTGACTTTTTCATTGTAATTACCTCGACCATCCATGTAACAATTATCGAAATTTTAGTATACATATATTCAATTGTCAAATATAAAGGATGAAATGCTACTTAATTCCTGCGTGATAATCATAGGCGTATTATCGCATAATTATGAAAAGAAACAATGCGAACATTTCTCTCATTAGGCGGAGATCTGGTACATATGGACCCGGTTTATGGATAATACAATCAAAACAAGACAAACGGATATTTTTGTGATTGTGTATTTGTATGATTCCAAACTGTCATCTACACGGAAAATTCCCATTGCTCATCACCCCGCTCAATGTGCTAGCAATTGTTCACACCATCGTACTATACACCCTTTCAAAGGGCTGAAAAAGCGATAAATGAACTATGATGTGTGGACGTCGCAACTTTCTTTGACCGATGGTCTCCTTTTCGACAGAAAGAAGGCCAATGTTTGCGCCTTCCACGCCTTGCGGGAGCGGGAAATTCATCCGGCCTCCCCGGCCTGGGCGAGGGGGCGGGGTTGACACGGTGTAGACCAATCCGGCTGGTTCGGCCGCATATCCACGCACGGCCCCGCCGCGCCGCCCACTCACCCCCGGCGGGGGAAGCGCAGCGTGAAGGCGCTGCCGCCCCCGGGGAGCGTCTCGGCCTCGACCGTGCCGCCCTGGCCGCGCACGATGGCCGCCGCCAGCGCCAGACCGATGCCCACGCTGTCGTCGCCGGCGTTGCGCCCGCGGTAGAAGCGCTCGAAAAGGTGGGGCAGGTCGTCGGGGTCGATGCCGGGGCCGCTGTCGGTCACCACAATCTGGGCAAAGAGGGGGTTGCGTTCGCACCGCACGGAGATGCTGCCGCCCTCTGGGGTGTACTCAGCACAGTTTTTCAGCACGTTGAGCAGCGCTTCCGCTGTCCAGCGCTCGTTGCAGGGCACGATGATGTCGCCGCCCTCTATCTGCAAGGTTTGGTTCTTCACCTCCAGCAGGATGCGCAGCGGTTCGGTCGCACGGGCGATGAGCTCACCCGCCACCACCGTGGACACCGGCATGTCCGCCGTGCCCGCGTCCAAGCGGGAGAATTTGAGGAGCGCCGACACCAGCCACTGTAGCCGCTCCAGCTGCTGGCCCATGCGCCCGGTGAAGACCCGCCGCTCGGCTTCGGGCAGGTTGCCGTCGCACAGTAGGTCGGTCATCACCGTCATGGAGGTCAGCGGCGTCTTGAGCTGGTGGGAGATGTCCGAGAGCGCGTCGGCCATGGCGCGCTTGTCCTGCCGCAGACGCTCGTTTTTCTCGCGCAGGGTCACGGTCACCTTGTAGATCTCGCTTTTCAGGATGGAGAGTTCGCCCTCGCGGTTGTCGCGCACGTCCAGGGAGTCGTCGCCCCGGTTGATGCGCATGAGATAGGCGTTCAGCCGCTCAATCTCGTCATAGCGCCGCCGGGTGTGCCACACAAAGAGGGCGGCCACCCCGGCGAAGGCCACCGCCACCACAAGCCCCGCCCAGGGCGATAGCAGGGCGCAGCCCACCGCGGCGGCAAGCCCGATGCCCCCCACCGCCAGCAGCAGCCGGCGCACCTCGGGGTTATGCAGAAGGCGCATGGCCACCTCCTGCCCGGTAGCCCAGGCCCCGCACGGTCTCAATGAGCGTGGGGTTCTGCGGGTCTTCCTCGATCTTCTCCCGCAGGCGGCGGACATAGACGCTCAGCGTGTTGTCGGTCACAAACTCCCCGGCGATGTCCCAGATGCCCTCCAGCAGCTGCGCCCGGGTCAGCACATGGCCGGGGTGGCTGGCCAGCGTCAGCAGCAGCCGGTATTCCAGCGCCGTCAGCGGGATCTCCCGCCCGTCGCGGGTCACCTTGGCCTGCCGGGTGTGCACTACCACCGGCCCCAGGCGCAGGGCATCGTCCTCGGCCCCGCCGGCCCGGCGCAGCACCGTCCGCAGGCGGCTCATCAGCTCCCGCACGCGGAAGGGCTTGGTGATGTAGTCGTCGGCCCCCATATCGAGGCCCATTACCACGTTGACCTCATCGTCGTTGGCCGTAAGGAACACCACCGGCGTGCTGCCCTGGCCCTTCGCCAGCCGGCACAGGTCGTAGCCGCTGCCATCGGGCAGGGAGAGATCGAGCAGGATGAGGTCAAACTGCCCGGTGCTCATGGCCGTGCGGGCCGCCGCCGCCGTGGGGCAGCTCGTCACCTCGTACCCTTCCTGGCGCAGGGTGTACTCCAGCCCCACAACGATGGCGCTGTCGTCCTCCACCAGCAAAATGTGCTTCATCGCGCCCTCCCTCTCATGGCATGCCTTTGGTTGGCATGGTAGCGAACTTCGGGGCAAAACGCAAGCCCACCAGGCTGTCGACAAAGTCGACAGCCTGTCGTGTCTGGCTGGTCGCGTGCTACGCACGCTGCTCGCCCATGCAACCCGGCCGCTGTTGCGACGTCCACGATTCAGACAGCTTGTTCCCGCTATGGCCAGATCGGTCGCCGCACATGTCGCCGACCGATCACGAGTTGCAGCTCTCATGCGAGCTTTTATGGATACGTTGCGCCTTCGGGCGAGATTCTCTCTTGTGCTCGCGCTGACTCTTCCCTTCCTCCCGCCGAATGAAGCGGTGTTACCCCCACCCTGCGGCAGACGATTTGTCAAAATCGTTGAGAGCAGGGTGAGCAACACAACGTGTTGCGATGGGGCGGGAGGCTCGTCTCCCTTTGCCCCTTCTAGGGGTTTGTAGGCACTCGGAAGCCCACGTATGCACGGTGTGCTGGTGTGCTTGCAAACACGTGCCCAGCACGCGTCAGTTCGGCAGCTGCCCCACCAGAGTGGCCCACAGCCCGTCCCAGTCGTTTCCGTGGTTCTCCAGCACGATGGAGGGGATGGGCAGGGAGCGCACGATCTCAAGCTCGGCGCGCTGCCGTTCCTCATACGCCCGCACCACACCGTCAAAGCCACGAAGGCCCTGCCGCTTGCCGTAGGGCGTTTGCTCCAGGTAGCTTGTGATGCCCTCAATCCAGCTGCCATTGGGGGAGACACGCTCGGCCGCGATGCGCTCCATGGTGGCCCGCACGTTGGGCTGGGCTAGGTACACCAGCATGGGGGAGAGGGCGCGCACTGTTGTGACCAGTGCCTGGCAGTGGGCCTTCATCCGCTCCCTGTCGGCCAGCTGGAAGTTCATCAGCTCGTTCACATGGTTCTGCAGGAAGGCACACTCAAAGATGTTGCGCTCGTCGCGGCTGTCGGCATCCCGGCCGAAGGTCGACCAGCGGCGGAGCAGCAGTTCCTCAAACACCGGGAAGGGCACACGGCTGTCGTACAGCTCGTAGCGCTCCATGGCCGGGAAGAAGCCGGGGTCGTCGCACGCCACCTGTGTATAGGGCAGGATGGCCCAGTCACCTTCCTTGTGCAGGTGGCGGTCAATCTCCGCCCGGAAGGCCTAGAACGGAGCCAGCGCCTGCTCCAGCCCTGCCAAGGGAATGCAGGCGTTCCATGCCACGTCGGCGGGGTGGTAATCGCCCTCGTTGTAAAGCCGGACCGTCTGGCCCAGCGCTTGGTAGTGCCCGGCGATACGCCGAGCGAAGGTGGACTTGCCCGAGCCGGGGATTCCCTCCACCAGGATGAGTTTGGTGTTCAAACCGTCACCGTCCTTCCGGGCCGCCTATCACACGGCCTCATGCGATACCTTTGGCCACCCGGCCTAGGGACACCATGGGCATGGTAGCGATGTTTGGCGCAAAGCGCAAGGCTTTAACGAAAGACAGTTCACTTTTGAAGTGTTTTGGGTTATACTGACAGGCCATATTTTGGGAGGAGGGAACGAAGATGCAAGGAATGAACCAGTGGTTGGATCGGCTGGCGGCACTGGAGGGGCAGGAGAGCATTCGGGCCGGGGTACTCATCGGTTCTCGTGCCAGGGCGGAGCGGCCTGCCGACGAATACTCCGACCTCGACGTGATCCTGCTGGTGGACGAGATCGAACCCTTTCTGCGATCCGATGGCTGGCTTGCCGTCCTGGGGGAGGTGGGCCTCTCCTTTGTGGAGGACACGGTGGCGGGCGGCAAGGAGCGGCGCATCGTCTTTGCCGATGGGCAGGATGTGGACTTTCTCTTCCTGCGGGCCGATGCGCTGGCAACCCTGGCAGGCGACCAGGGCTTTCGGGAGGTGACGTCCACTCATCGGGTGCTTTTTGACAAGGTGGGCGTGGCCGCCGTGTTGCCGGCAATGGAGCCTGGTGCAGCGCCTGCCGTCGCCCCCAGTGCGGAGGAGTTCACTAACGCCGTGCACAACTTCTGGTTTCACACGGTGTGGGCGATGAAGAAGGTGCGTAGGGGCGAGTGGTGGGTGGCCAAGCAGTGTGTGGATGGGTACCTGAAGGGTTTGCTGCTCACCATGCTGGAGTGGCACGCCCATGCCCTGCATGGCCCCGCATACCGCACCTGGCACAATGGCCGGTTCTTGGAGCAGTGGGCCGAACCCTGGGTGGTGGCCGCACTGCCTTCTGCCTTCGGGGCCTACGGCGCCGAGGGCATCGCTGCCGCGCTGGAGGGCACCATGGCGCTCTACCACCGGGCGGCGGTGGAGTGCGCAGCGCGACTGGGCCACACTTACCCCGCCGGGGCCGAGGGCTTTGCCCGCGCCTGCCTGCAGGGGTTGGCGGAGGGCGATGGGATCGAGCAACGGTGAGTCCCATCTCCACGGGGCTCTTTGGCCTCATTTGGCTGCGGATTTCAACCTGTTTGTCTATCCCGTTTCGATTTGTCGCGGTGAAGTGATAGCTTGCAAAATGATATGCGGCTTGCTAAAATAAAAAAGTTGTCACATGTGTCCTTTTCGCAACCCCCGAAGGCGCGTTTACACGAAACACATTGTTTTTCTGGGTTTTCGGGGCCACTTTTTCAGCCGTTTACCCTGCTGACACTGTTGCCAGCCGCTTGGGCAAAATTGGCTTTTTGCAGGACACCCTCTGCAAGGGTGCAAATTGGTAGGCAAAGAAGGATAAAAATAAGGGGAGGTTTTAGACAATGGCGTTTCAAAACCAGTATATGGCCGCTCTTCTTGACAAGGTGAAAGCAAGAAATGCGGGCGAACCCGAGTTCATCCAGGCGGTGACGGAGGTATTGGAGACCATCGAACCCGTGGTGGAGCGCAGACCCGACCTGGTGGAGGCCGGCGTTCTGGAGCGTTTGGTGGAGCCGGAGCGGCAGGTGATCTTCCGCGTGCCGTGGGTGGATGATGGCGGCGTGGTGCGGGTTAACCGTGGTTTCCGCGTGCAGTTCAACTCGGCCATCGGCCCCTACAAGGGCGGCTTGCGCCTGCATCCCAGCGTGAATCTGGGTATCATTAAGTTCTTAGGGTTTGAGCAAACATTCAAAAACGCCCTGACGACCCTGCCCATGGGCGGTGGCAAGGGTGGTTCGGATTTTGACCCCAAGGGGAAGAGCGACCAGGAGATCATGCGATTCTGCCAGAGCCTGATGACCGAGCTCTACCGCCACATTGGCCAGGACTGCGACGTGCCCGCCGGTGACATCGGTGTGGGCGGCCGGGAGATCGGCTTTCTGTTTGGCCAGTACAAGCGGATTGCCAATGAGTTCACCGGCGTGCTGACCGGCAAAGGCCCGACGTACGGCGGCTCTCTGGCCCGGCCGGAAGCAACCGGTTATGGCCTGTGCTACTTCACCGAGGAAATGCTGCGCGCCAATGAGCAGAGCCTTGCGGGCAAGACCGTCGTCATCTCCGGCTCAGGCAATGTGGCCATCTACGCCACGCAAAAGGCGACCGAGATGGGCGCGAAGGTTGTCACGCTCTCGGATAGCAATGGTTACATCTATGACAAGGACGGGATTGACCTGGCCTGTGCCAAGCAGTTGAAGGAAGTGGAGAAGAAGCGTATTTCGGAGTACGTCAAAACCCACCCCAACGCCGAATACCACGAAGGGTCCAGCGGCGTTTGGAGCGTGCCCTGCGACATCGCCTTCCCCTGCGCTACGCAGAATGAGATCAACGAGGAGAGTGCCCGGCTTCTGGCGAAGAACGGCTGCATTGCCGTCGCCGAAGGCGCCAACATGCCCTCCACGCCAGAGGCAATCGAGGTTTATGCGGAGAAGGGAATCTTCTACGGCCCCGCGAAGGCTGCAAACGCCGGTGGCGTAGCGGTCTCCGGCCTGGAGATGACCCAGAACTCCACCCGCCTTGCCTGGACCTTCTATGAGGTGGACAGCAAGCTCAAGGGCATCATGACCCATATCTTCCACTCCTGCGACAAGGCGGCGAAGGACTTCGGCATGCCGGGGAACTACATGGCCGGTGCCAACATCGCGGGGTTCCTTAAAGTCGCCGAGGCGATGAAGGCACAGGGCTGCGTCTGAGGAATTGCCGGCCTGCCCATACGCCTGACTGCGGCGTCCGGGTGGCCGCTACGAGCGCATCGTCCCAAGGCGTCACGGGGCAGGGGTAAGCATACCGGGTGCATATGCGGCAGAGGGCGCGGCACTCTCGCGGTGCCAACCCAAACAACAGGGACAAGAGCCACGAAGGCCCGCCGGCAGGCGGGCCTTCTCGTTGCTTTCAGAGGCTCCTTGCCCGACATGAAAGAAATATGGTTTAGGTGGGCTCCCCCGATGGGGGATAGTGCCATGACGCTTGGCCAGGCCGGCGTGGCTTTTGCGGCACAGCCGGCGGCCGCCGGCGGCAGCGCACAGCCGCAGCGGGTGTCCGGGGAGGTCAATTGGCCCGATGCCGCGCCCTGGCGCAGGGGGTGCGGGCAAGGCGGCTCTGTGGCCGGCCTCCGTTTTTGGTTGGATACGTGCTCCGGCTTGTGGCCTTGGTGAAATTCGACACAAAAGGGTTCCTTTCATCCGTTCGGTAGATAGGTTATTGGTAGACACATCCATTTGCAGGTGGTATCATTTTTTCCAGTAAAACGTTGGAGGAGGAGCCATGAAAAGACTGTATGGAAAACTGTGCGCCATACTGGTATCCTGCGCGATGGTGCTGGGGCAGACCGGCGTCACCCTGGCTGCGGAGCCGGCCAATGCCGGTGGTACAACGCCGCCGCGGATGACCCAGAAGGTGGTGCGGCCGGATGTGTCTGCGCTGGAGCAGCTGGTTGACCTGCCCGCCCCCCTGGGCAAGCTCAGCACCGACCTGGCCCAGCTGGCGGCCCCGGAGAGTGTGAAGGTCGCCGACAAGGCAAGCCTGCGCAAGGCCATGCTGGCCAACGACCGCTTGGTGGTTGGCAAGGTGGACGGCGTCAAGACCGACCTGGTCAACGTGTATGTGCAGTACGACAGCGCGTCGGACTGGGCGCAGATTGAACCCTACCTGGCCAAGGTGGACAACCGCGACAGCGGCAACCGTCTGGCGGCCGTGCAGGTGGCGGTTTCCAACCTTTCCGCGCTGGCGGGCATGGACGGCGTGAAGAGCGTCCGCTCCATCCTGCCGCCGGTCGTCTATGCTGGTAGTGTAAACAGCAAGGGCGACGCTTGGATGGATGCGGATGATGCCCGTGCTGCCTTTGGTGTCAATGGTTCCGGCGTGAAGGTCGGCGTGATCTCCGACGGTGTGGACAGCTTGGCGGATGCCAAAGCCAGCAGAGACCTGCCCAGCAACGTGACCGTGCTCAGCAACACCCAGGGTGGCGATGAGGGCACCGCCATGCTGGAGATTGTGTACGACCTGGCTCCCGGTGCCCAACTCTACTTCCATGATTGCGGCGATAACACCCTGGCTTTCAACGCCGCCATTGACGACCTGGTCAAGGCCGGCTGCACCGTAATCGTGGACGACATCGGCTGGCTGCTGGAGCCTTATTATGAGGACGGCGTCATCGCCAAGCACGTGGCCGACCTGGTGAAGGCCAACAAGATCGTCTACGCCTCCTCGGCCGGCAATGCCGGTTACACCCACTACCAGGGCGATTTCTACCACTGGGTAAACAGCAGCGGTCAGACCACCCAGTTCAGCGACTTCAGCGAAGGCGCCACGGATGACAACGGCTACGACGACATGTACTATCTGTTGGCACCCGGTACGGCGTTTGTCTCCGTTCTGCAGTGGGACAATGCTTTTGGTGCCAGCGGCGACGATTATGCACTGTATCTGATCGATGCGTCCACGGGTAACCCATTGTACGTCAGCGATATGGTCCAAGACGGCAATGATGACCCGCTGGAGTACATCCAATATGTCAACAACACCGGTAGCCCCCAGATGATCTCGGTGTTCGTCGAGCAGGTAAAGGCCAGCCGCGACAACAACATCGAACTTTACAACTATGTGATGGGCTCGGGCAGCTCGTACATCGACAACGCCGTGCGTGCCGACTCCATCTTTGGCCACCCGGCGGTCAACGGCGTGTTGGCCTGCGCCGCGGCCACTGATGCCGGCAATGGGTTGGAGATGGAAGCCTTCTCCTCCGAGGGCAAGGTGACGATGCTCAATGGCACCCGGCAGAAGCCCGACGTGACCGGCGCGGACGGCGTGCAGGTGACCGGTGCCGGCGGGTTCGGCGCCTATGACAGCAACACCGGCAAATACTACTTCTACGGCACCAGCGCGGCGGCCCCCCACGTGGCGGCGGTGGCGGCGTTGATGCGTTCCAAGTTCCCCACCATGACGGCAAACAAGGTCGTGCAGGCCATTCGGACATACGCTGTGGACGTGCCCCTGGGTTACCTGACCACAGACCAGCTGCTCACCGGCCCGGTTGCGTTGCCCAAGGGCTTTGACACCCAGAGCGGCTACGGCATGGCAAATGCTTTTAGGACGTTGGGGCTGGGGCAGTACGTTAAGGTGGTGGCGTCGGCCAATAACAACTCCTATGGCACGGTTTCGGGCTATGGGTATCCAAAGAAGGGCACCACCGTTACACTAACCGCCACCCCAAAGGCTGGGTATCGGTTCGTGCGCTGGCTGAGGGGCAGCACGGCCGTTTCTACCAGTACCAAGTACACATTCACCGCATGGGCAGACGTGGCGTACAAGGCTGAGTTTGCGGCCACCATCCCCGTAGTCAAGGCGGCCTCGGCCAGCTATACCAGCGTGAAGATCAGCTGGAACAAGATCCCTGGTGCGAAGGGGTACCAGGTGTACCGCTCCACCAGTAAGGCCGGTACCTACAAGAAGGTGGCGGACACCACCAGCACTAGCTACACCAACAAGAGCCTGACGACGGGCAAGACGTACTACTACAAGGTGCGCATGTACACCTCTAGCAAGACTTACAGCTTCTCGTCCATCGTCAGTGCCAAGCCGGTGCCGGCGACCCCCACGGGCGTGAAGGCCGCGCGGGTAAGCAACAGCTCCATCAAGGTGAGCTGGAGCAAGGTGAGCGGTACCACCAAGTACCAGATCTACCGCTCGGCCAGCAAGACCGGCACTTACAAGAAGGTGGCCGAGACCAGTAACCTCAGCTACACCAACAAGAGCCTGATTGACAACAAGACCTACTACTACAAGGTGCGGGCGTACCGCAAGATGAGCTCCGGCAAGGTGTACGGGGCCTACTCCACGATCGTCAGCGCCAAACCCTGAGGCCAACAGGTATCTCTGTGTCTTGGGCGACGCACCCTGATGCAGGGTGAGGGAAGCGCAGCGACGAAGTCCTGTCATGCATTCACGGGAGCCTGCCAACCGGCAGGCTCCCGTGCTATTCCAGACCCGGCAGGCCGTTGGGGCAGCAATGGGCCTGCGTCTTTCCGGGGCGCGGCAGGATGCACAATGGCGTTTGAACGGAAACACCAATTGACGGAGGAGCCTCCCGTTTGCTATCATAGAACCACAACGAGTGGTGGTGACACGTAATTCCAGTTGGTCATCGCCGCTCGTTTTTTTGTGCCCCAAAACAGCCTAAACAGGAGGATTTCATGCCCAAAACAAAAGGTCAGGACCTGACCTTCACCTGTATCATGGTGTTCGCCATGGTCTATGTTATGACGCTCTACAACGCCGCGCTGGCCCAGGGGCTCAGTTATTCCAGCTTTATCGCGGCGCTGCGCACCATGTGGCCCGAGGCCGTGGCGGCTTTCCTGGCCCAGCGGTACGTGGCAGCCCCGGTGGTGCGCAGGCTGGTCGCCCGCTCGTTCCGGCCCGGCTGAGACCCGCAGATTTCCATCATCGTCGCCATGGCCGCCTACGCCATGGCGCTCATGGCCCAAATGATGACGCTCTTTGTGACGCTGGTGCATCAGGGGTTCACGCCGCATTTTTGCTGCTGTGGCTGCCCAAGCTGGTGCTCAACGCGCCCTTTGCCCTGTTTGCCCAGGTGTTCTTCGTGTGGCCGCTGGTGCGGCGCATCTTCCGGCTCGTCTTCCGCCGGCAGCTGGCCCGCGTGGCCGCCCCTACCCCGTCGAACCCGAGCCCACCTGCGACAACGCTTGAATTGTTTATCCACGCGCGTGTCTCGCCCTTCCGGTTGCCTGCCCGGTGGAGGGCAGGGGCATGCCACTTTTCCCAGCCTGCCCGGCGTGCTATACTGCAGGCGAATGAGGTGAGGGGATGAGGGAAGCGACCAACGACGGGCAGAGCATCCGGCTCGTTCACTTCTCGGGCACCGGGGGCACTCGGCGGGTGGCGGAGCGGCTGGCGCAGGCTTTGGAGGCGCGGGGGCGAGCGGTGGAGTCCATCGCCCTGCGCGCCGGTGCCACGCCTGGGCAGGGGGTGCCGGCCCTGCTGGTGCTGGTCTGGCCGGTCTATGCCTTCAACGCCCCGGCCCCGCTGCGGCGCTGGGTGGCAGCCCTGCCCCCAGGGGAGGGATGTGCCGCGGCGGTGCTTTCGGTGTCGGGCGGGGGCGAGGCCAGCCCCAACACCGCCTGCCGGCAGGAGACCGTCGCGCTGCTCACCGCCCGTGGCTACCGGGTGTTCTACGAGCGGATGGTCGTCATGCCCTCCAACGCCATCGAGGGCGTGCCCGAGCCGGTGGCGCTGGCCCTGCTGCGGGCGCTACCCGGCACGGCCGAGGCCATTGCCGATGACCTCATTGCCGGGCGGGAGCGCCACGACAGGCCGCTCCTCTGGGATCAGGCCATCAGCCGGATGGCGCGGTTGGAGCGGTGCGCTACCCCACTCTTTGGCCGGCACATCCGGGTGGGGGCGGGCTGCGTGGGCTGCGGCTGGTGCGTTGCGGGCTGCCCCACCGGCAACATCGGCATGGAGGGTGGCCGCCCGGTCTTTGGCAGCCGTTGCGTGGCCTGCCTGCGCTGCCTGTATGGGTGCCCTGCGGCGGCATTGTCGCCGGGCCTGGGGCGCTTCCTGGTGCTGCGGGAGGGGTACGACCTCGACGCGCTGGAGCGGCGACTGCCCGATGCGCCGGTGGCCGACGCCGCCACCCTGGCGGCGCTACTCCCCGGTGTCTCCATGGCCGGGGTGCGGCGCTATCTGCAGGAGGCGGAGGGGTGCCCGCGTTTTTGACACCGGCTCGGCGTTGTGCTACGATATTGGGTAACGGTGGAAGAAGCACCGGGAGAGTACTCTGAATCGTGGACGTCGCCGTAGCGACGGACACGAAGGTGAACTTGGCGGGAGGGCATCCATGCAGGGCAAAGCAAACGCCCGTGTAATCCTTCTGTTGGCGGCGTTGGCAGCGGCGCTGTTTGTGGGGTACCAGTTTTTTTATCAGTGGACAAACCTGCGGGCATTGAAGGCCCAGAAGGCCGAACTGCAGGATACGCTTGCCGTGGTGGAGGAGAAGAACGATGACCTTCAGAAGGACATCGACGCCTCCAACACCGACAGCTTTGTGGAGCGCATGGCACGGGAACTGCTGGGCTGGGTGAAGCCGGGCGAAAAAAAGATCGTCGGCAAGGACGGAGACTAGTCATTCGGAGAACATTCCCCGTTTTGGGGAATGCTCTTTTAATATGGAGCACAACATGGACGAGGCTGACAGGCGGGTAGCCGCCATGGACATCGGCAGCAACTCGGTGCGGCTGATGATTGCCGACCTGGACGGGCGGGGCGAGCTGACGCTGGTGAAAAAAGAATTGGTGACGACCCGCATTTATGAGGGGTTGGCTCGCACGGGTAAGCTCTCGGATGTGGCGATGGACCGCACCCTTTCGGCCATTCGCATTCTCAAGGAAAAGGCCGACGCTGCCGGGGCATCGCCTCTCTATTGCTTTGCCACCGCCGCCGTGCGGGAAGCCGCCAACCGTGATGTCTTCCTTGCTCGGGCCCGCAAGGAATGCGCCGTGGAGGTGGAGGTGCTGACCGAGGAGGCCGAGGCCAGCGTGGGGTTTGCCGGCGTGCGGGAGCCGGGCCCCCGTGGCATTCTGGACATTGGCGGGGGCAGCACGGAGATCGCCGTGGGGCGCGACCAACAGGTCGCCTACGCCCGAAGCCTGAAACTGGGCGCGGTGCGCGCGCTGGAGAAGTACCCCCTGGGCGCGCCGGCTGACCCGTTGGCGCTGGAGGCCATGCGCCAGTGGATTGCCCACGAGTTCCGCACCTGCGGGGCCGAGGCCCGCGCCGCCGCGGCCGACTTGCCCGGCATCCGCTGGGCCGGCATCGGCGGCACCATCACAACGCTTGCGGCCATCGACCTCAAGATGGCCCAATACGACTGCGCCCGGGTGCAGGGGCACATGCTGACCCGCACCACGGTGGAGAAAACGCTGCAGCGGCTGGCCGGCATGACGCTGGAACGCCGCCGGCAGGTGCCGGGCCTGCAGCCCGAGCGGGCCGACATCATACTGGGCGGGGCGGCCATCGTGTTGGAGTTCCTGCTCTTCCAGGGCGTGGACGAGCTGGCCGTCAGCGACCGGGACAATCTGGAGGGATATCTCACCCATATGATAAAGGAGCGAAGCGCGCAATGATCAAGCACATGGTGTTCTTCAAGTTTCTGGAGCAGGCCGATGGCCGCAGCAAGGCCGAGAACCTCGCCAGGGCCAAGGAGATGCTCGACAACCTCGTGGGCCGGGTGCCCACGCTGCGGGCCATGACCTGCGGACCCGTGGCCGTGCCCGGCGGCTGGGATTTTGCTCTCATCGCCGAGTTTGACGACGTGGCCGGGCTGGAGACCTACATTGACCACCCTGAGCACCGCAAGGTTTCAGCCTTCATGGGGCAGGTGCGCTCCGACCGTGCGTCCGCCGATCTTTCCTGCTGACCGGCGCCGTGTTGCCATCCCATGGCAAATGGGGTAAAATGTATAGACGATCGAAAAGACCCGCGCACCGCGCGGTTGGAAAGGATTTGAAACCATGGCTCTTGTGAATACCAAGGAAATGCTGGCCAAGGCCTACCAGGGCGGCTACGCCATTGGCGCGTTCAACGTCAACAACATGGAGATCATCCAGGGCATCACCGAGGCAGCGGCAGAGTTGAAGGCTCCGCTCATCCTGCAGGTGTCAGCCGGCGCGCGCAAGTACGCCAAGAACTCCTACCTTGTGAAGCTGGTGGAGGCCGCCCTCATTGAGAACGACCTGCCCATCGCCTTGCACCTTGACCACGGCGCGGATTTTGAAATCTGCAAGGCCTGTGTGGACAACGGCTTCACCTCCGTCATGATCGACGGTTCCCATCACCCCTTTGAAAAGAACATCGAGATCACCCGCAAGGTCGTGGAGTACGCCCACGCCCACGGTGTGACCGTGGAGGGCGAGCTGGGTCGCCTGGCCGGGGTCGAGGACGACGTCAAGGTCAACAACGACGACGCGCTGTACACCAACCCCGACGAGGTCGAGGAGTTTGTGAAGTCCACCGGGGTGGACAGCCTGGCCATCGCCATCGGCACCTCCCACGGCGCGTTCAAGTTCGCCGGTACCCCCAAGCTCCGTTTTGACATCCTGGAAGAAGTCTCCCGGCGTCTGCCCGGCTTCCCCATCGTGCTGCACGGCGCGTCCAGCGTGCCCCAGCAGTTTGTCAAGGAAATCAACGAGTTCGGCGGCAACATCGCCGGTGCCCAGGGCGTGCCGGAGGAACTGCTGCGCAAGGCTGCCACCATGGCCGTCTGCAAGATCAACATTGACAGCGACCTGCGCCTGGCGGTGACGGCGGCGCTGCGCAAGTATTTTGCCCAGCACCCCGACCACTTCGACCCGCGGCAGTATCTCTCCCCGGCCCGTGACAACGTCAAGGCCATCGTGAGCCACAAGATCATCAACGTCCTGGGCTGCGACGGCAAGGCATAGCATCATCGCCTGCGGCGCTTTCGCGCCTTGGCGAGTGAGAAAGAGCCTGATTCAGCTTTCGTTTGCCGTGTGCCGCGCTTGTCGCCACGCGGCATTCGTTTTACTTGCGGGTACGCGGTTTTCACGGAGGAAACGCCGCTGTGGCGGGAAGCGCTGTGCCAGCAAAGACGCGAGTGGAAGCCGCTGCCGGATAAACCGGCGACGCGGCTGCGGTCGTTTGTAGGGCCTCAAACTCTGAAAAGCGTGGTGATGACGGTGCACTACAAGCGCTATAAGGCGATCCTGTCGGCGAGCAACGGCATGAACCTCTACCGCGGCTGCACCCACGGCTGCATCTACTGCGACAGCCGCAGCCTGTGCTACCAGATGGATCACGACTTCGAGGATGTGGAGGTCAAGGAGGACGCCCCCGCTCTGCTGGAGGAGGCACTGCTCCACCGCCGCAAGCCCTGCATGATTGGCACCGGCGCCATGTCCGACCCCTACATCCCGCTGGAGCGAGAGCTCCGGCGGACCCGCCGGTGCTTGGAGGTCATTGCCCGCCATGGCTTCGGCTTGGCCATCCAGACCAAGTCCAGCGACATCCTGTGGGATCTCGACCTGCTCACGGCCATCCACCGGCGGGCCAAGTGCGTGGTGCAGATGACGCTGACGACGGCCGATGAGGCCCTCTGCCGCATCGTGGAGCCCAACGTCTGCGGCACAGCCGAACGGGTGCGGACACTTCAGGTGCTGCGCGACCACGACATCCCCACGGTGGTGTGGCTGACGCCCATCCTGCCGTTCCTCAACGACGCCGAGGAGAACCTGACGGCTCTGCTCGACGCCTGCGAGGGGGCGGGGGTGCGCGGGGTCATCTGGTTTGGCGCGGGCATGACGCTGCGCGACGGCGACCGGGAGTACTACTACCAAAAGCTGGACGAACACTTCCCGGGGCTCAAGCGCCGCTACATCGAAACCTTTGGCAACGCTTACGAGTGCCCCAGCCCCCGGGCCGGGGAGCTCAACGCGCTGGTGGAGGAGCGCTGCCGCAGGGCCGGCATCGAGTGTGACCCAAAGGCGGTGTTTGCCTACCTGCACACGCTGGAGGGAAATCCAGTGGGGGAGCAGCTGAGCTTCCTCGACTGACGGAAGGAGAACCATGGGCAACAACGGCTATTACTGGCAGGAGGGCCCGGCGCGGCTGCGCCCTCACCGCCCCGATGACTGGCAGAGCAAGTGGGCCGAGGGGCTGGACAGCGAGGCCCGTCGGCTGCTGCTGGGCGCGGTGGAGCCGCCCTGCCTGCCCGAGACCATCCGCCGCCGCTACGAGCGGGAGGACGGCTTCGACGGCGGCGACGACCGCCTGAGCCTGGCCATTGAGACGCTGGACGGCGACTTCGCCGGCTGGATTACCCTCTATGCCATCGACCGGGAGAACGGCACCTTCGGCCTGAGCTTTGGCGTGTTCCCGGAGTTTCGTCGCCGGGGGCTGGCGCTGGCGGCCTGCCGCATGGTGCTGCGCTACGCCTTCGGCGAGCTGAGGCTAATGAAGTGCAACAGCGCCTGCCTCGACGACAACGCCCCCTCGGCAGCCCTGCACTGCAGGCTGGGCTTTCAGCCGGAGGGCTGCCGGCGGCAGTCGGTGTTCACCGGCGGTCGGCACCACGACCAGCTGCTTTTTGGCCTGACGGCGAAGGAATTTGCCGCAGGGGACGAGTCATGACCATTTTTGATTGGTTCGGCTACGAGTTGCCCCATGAGGAGCGATACCGGCTGATTCGCGGCGCTGGGTTCACCGGTGTGCTGCTGTGGTGGAGCGATGAGTTCGACCAGGATTACCGCAACGCACCGGAATTTGCGCGCCGTGCAGGGTTGTTTGTGGAAAACATCCACACGCCATTTGCGGGCATCAACAGCATCTGGCTGGACAACTTGGATGGTGAAGCGTTCACCGCGCGGCTTTTGCAATGCGTGGAGGATTGCGCCGCCTTTGCGATCCCCACCATGGTCGTGCACCTCTCCAGCGGGACAACCCCACCGCCTGCCAATGAGCTGGGGTTGGCAAGAATCCGTTGCATTGCCGCTTTGGCAGAGCGACACGGCATCAACGTCGCGCTGGAAAACTTGCGGAAAACAGAGGTTCTGGATTATGTGCTTGGCCGGCTGGACACTCCTCGTGTTGGCTTTTGCTACGACAGCGGGCACCACCATTGCTACACGCCGGGCGACGATTTGTTCGCCCGCTATGGCTCCCGGCTGATGGCGCTGCACCTGCACGACAATGATAGCAGTGACGACCAGCATCGGTTGCCCTTCGATGGAACCATCGCTTGGGGTGCGGTTCTCCCCCAAATTGCCGACGCCGGCTACCGGGGCGCGCTCGCGCTGGAGGTGGAGGCTAAGGGCAAGGAAAAGGCAGCCCTGTCTGCGGAGGCTTTCTTGCGGGTGGCGTTTGAGAGGGCGGAGAAATTGGAGCCCCTCCTGCGGCGCTGATGGGTATTCCTGCGTAGCTGTATAGCCACCTCTCCACAATTGGTGGTGGATTTTTCCGCAGGCGTGTACTATAATGTCGCTTGTCGGCAGAAGTGGCCCGGTGGCCTGCCGGTCTTGTTTTTGTAAACTTTATCGAAACAGTTGCAATTTTTGATTGACACCCCTTGACAACTTTGTTAAAATCAATATCTGCGTTAATATGGGATAGCCTGCCACACGTAATCAGATATACCAATATGGTATGAAGGCCGTGGGGTGGGGGATACTTGTTTAATGGCCTGCCTTGAATTGGCAAGGCAGGAACTCGCTGGAAGCATATTAGGGGTGATACGATTCAATGGCCCACACTGTCAAGGTTCATGAGGTAGACGCCGGTAAGCGCAAACGGATGAGCTTCTCCCAGATCAAAGAAGTTCTCGAAGTCCCCGATCTGATCGACATTCAAAAACTGTCGTACAAGCGCTTTCTGGAGCATGACCTGCGCGAGGTGCTCAAAGACATCTCTCCCATCACCGACTACACCAATGCCCTGAGCCTGGAGCTGGCCGATTACCGGCTGGAGGACACGCCCAAGTACTCCGTTGTGGAGTGCAAGGAGCGCGACGTCACCTATGCCGCCCCGCTCAAGGTCAAGGTTCGTCTCATCAACCACGAAACCGGTGAGGTCAAGGAGCAGGAAGTCTTCATGGGTGACTTCCCGCTGATGACCGAGCAGGGCACGTTCATCATCAATGGCGCCGAGCGCGTCATCGTCAGCCAGCTTGTCCGCTCGCCTGGCGTCGTGTACGACACCGCGATGGACAAGAACGGCGTGTCGCTCTATTCCAATACCATCATCCCCGGCCGCGGCGCGTGGCTGGAGTTTGAGTCCGATTCGGCCAACATCCTGTGGGTACGCATTGACCGCACGCGCAAGCTCCCGGCCACGGTGCTCATCCGCGCGCTGGGCTACGGCACCGACAGCCAGATCACCGACCTCTTCGGTGAGGAAGAGCACCTGACGGCCACGCTCGAGAAGGACAACTCCAAGAGCGAGACCGAGGGCCTGTTGGAGATTTACCGCCGCATCCGTCCGGGCGAGCCGCCGGTGGAGGACAGCGCCCGCGCCATGCTGGGTTCGCTCTTCTTTGACCCGCGCCGCTACGACCTGCTGCGGGTGGGCCGCTACAAGATCAACAAGAAGCTGGCGCTGGCGATGCGCATTCTGCACCGCACGGCTGCCGAGGACATTGTGCACCCCGAGACCGGTGAGCTCTTTGTCCGCGCCGGGGAGAAGATCTCTCGCGAGGTCGCCTGGGCCATCCAGAACGCCGGCATCAACAGCGTGGACATCCAGCTCGACAGCCGGCGCCTCAAGGTGCTGGGCAACAACTTCGTGGACGCCACCGGGCACCTCGCCCCCCTGGGGCTGGACGCCGCGGCGCTGGGTCTTACGGAGAAGGTCCACTACCCCACGCTGCAGGAGCTCATGCGCCAGGCCAACACCGAGGGTGAGAAGGCCACGCTGGAAGAGCTCATCACCAAGAACATGGACAAGCTCATCCCCAAGCATCTGTATGCTGACGACGTGCTGGCGAGCTTCAGCTACCTCATCGGCCTCTTCTACAGCGTCGGGTACACCGACGACATCGACCACCTGGGCAACCGCCGGGTGCGCTCGGTGGGTGAGCTGTTGCAGAACCAGATCCGCATTGGCCTCGCGCGGTTGGAGCGTGTGGTCAAGGAGCGTATGGCCATTCAGGACCAGGACAACCTGACGCCCCAGAGTCTCATCAACATCCGCCCGGTCACGGCGGCCATCAAGGAGTTCTTTGGCTCGTCGCAGCTGTCGCACTTCATGGATCAGACGAACCCGCTGGCGGAGCTGACAAACAAGCGCCGTCTCTCGGCCTTGGGCCCGGGTGGTTTGAACCGCGACCGCGCCACCTTCGATGTGCGCGACGTCCACTATTCCCACTACGGCCGTATGTGCCCCATTGAGACGCCTGAAGGCCCCAACATCGGCCTCATCGGTTCGTTGGCCATCTACGCGCGCATCAATGATTATGGCTTCATTGAGTCGCCCTATCGGCGTGTGGACAAGGCCACCGGTCGGGTAACGGACGAGGTTGTCTACATGACCGCCGACGAGGAGGATCCCTACATCATCGTGCAGGCCAACGAGCCCACCGATGAAGAGGGTCGCTTTGTGCATGAGCGCGTCACCGTCCGCGCCCACCGCGACGACATCATTGAGATGTCCCGCAGTGAGGTCGACTTCATGGACGTGTCGCCCAAGCAGGTCGTCTCCGTCGCTGCCGCCATGATCCCGTTCCTGGAGAACGACGACGCGTCCCGCGCACTCATGGGTTCAAACATGCAACGCCAGGCCGTGCCGTTGCTGAAGACCCAGGCCCCGATCATCGGCACCGGCATTGAGGGCCGCGCCGCCAAGGACTCAGGCGTGGCATTGGTCGCTCGGCAGGACGGCGTCATTGACAAGGTGACCGCTGACCGCATCGTCATCCGTGGCGATGACAAGCAGGTCTACACCTACGATCTTCTGAAGTTCGTACGCTCCAACCAGGGCACCTGCATCACTCAGCGGCCCATCGTCGTCCGCGGTGAGGTTGTGAAGAAGGGCGACATCATCGCAGACGGCCCCAGCACCGACCAGGGCGAGTTGGCCCTGGGCAAGAACATCCTGGTGGGCTTCATGGCCTGGGAAGGCTACAACTACGAGGATGCCATTCTCATCAGCGAGAAGCTGGTGAAGGAGGATGTGTTCACCTCCATCCACATTGAGGAGTATGAATCCGAGGCCCGCGACACCAAGCTCGGGCCGGAGGAGATCACCCGCGAAATCCCCAACGTCGGCGAGGACGCCCTGAAGGACCTGAACGAGCGGGGCATCATCCGCATTGGGGCCGAGGTGCGTTCCGGTGACATTCTGGTGGGCAAGGTCACCCCCAAGGGCGAGACCGAGCTCAATCCCGAGGAAAAGCTGCTGCGCGCCATCTTTGGTGAAAAGGCCCGCGAGGTGCGCGACACCTCCCTGCGGCTCCCCCATGGTGAGAGCGGCATTGTCGTCGACATCAAGGTTTTCACCCGCGAGAACCACGACGAGCTGCCCCCGGGCGTCAACGAGATGGTTCGTGTCTACATCGCCCAGCGCCGCAAGATCAGCGTGGGCGACAAGATGGCCGGCCGCCACGGCAACAAGGGTGTCGTCTCGCGGATTCTCCCCGAGGAGGACATGCCCTTCCTGCCCGACGGCACGCCACTGCAGATTGTTTTGAACCCGCTGGGTGTCCCCAGCCGCATGAACATCGGGCAGGTGTTGGAGGTTCACTTGGGCCTCGTCGCCAAGGCCCTGGGCTGGCATGTGGCCACGCCGGTCTTCGACGGTGCCACCGAAGAGGACATCATGGCGCTGCTGGAGCAGAATGGAATGCGCCCCGATGGTAAGACCGTCCTTTACGACGGCCGCACCGGCGAACCCTTTGACAACCCGGTGACGGTGGGCTACATGTACATGCTCAAGCTCATCCACCTGGTTGACGACAAGATCCACGCGCGGTCCACCGGCCCCTACTCGCTGGTGACCCAGCAGCCCCTGGGCGGCAAGGCCCAGTTCGGCGGCCAGCGCTTTGGTGAAATGGAAGTCTGGGCGTTGGAGGCCTATGGTGCCGCCCACACACTGCAAGAGATTTTAACCGTCAAATCCGACGACGTCGTGGGCCGCGTCAAGACCTATGAGGCCATCGTCAAGGGCGAGAACATCCCCGAGCCCGGCATTCCCGAGAGCTTCAAGGTGCTCATCAAGGAAATGCAGAGCCTGGGCCTGGACATCAAGGTGCTCAGCGAGGACCGGCAGGAGCTGGAGATCCGCGAGCTGGACGACGAGCCTGGCTTCGCGCCCCACAGCGCGCCGCGCCGCCGCGAAGAGGAGGAGCCCGCCGACTACCTGGACGCCGGCTATGGCTCCGGCAAGCCGTCGGCCAGTGAGGACGACGACACCGACGACATCAGCCTCGACCTGGACGAGATGGAGGATCTGCCCGGCCTGGGCGAGATCATGAGCGAAGCGCCCGCCGGCATCCTGCTGGATGGCGCGGGGGATGACGACCTCAACCTGGACGTGGACGACATCGACGGACTTGACGAAGAATGAGGGATGAAGCAATATGATGGAACGCATACCCGAGCAGGGAAACGGTAGCGGGAACGGCACGGAGAAGAAGGAGAAGATCGCGTTTGATCTGAGTACCTTTGACGCCATGCAGATCGGCCTGGCCTCGCCGGAGCGTATTTTGCAGTGGTCCCATGGCGAGGTCAAGAAGCCTGAGACCATCAACTACCGCACGCTGAAGCCCGAGCGTGACGGTCTATTCTGCGAGCGCATCTTTGGGCCCCAGCGTGACTGGGAGTGCCACTGCGGCAAATACAAGCGCATTCGCTATAAGGGCATTATTTGCGACAAGTGCGGCGTGGAAGTGACCCGCGCCAAGGTGCGCCGCGAGCGCATGGGCCACATCAAGCTGGCCGCGCCCGTCAGCCACATCTGGTACTTCCGGGCCATCCCCAGCCGCATGGGCCTGCTGCTCGATATGTCCCCGCGGCTGCTGGAGCGCGTACTCTACTTCGCCAGCTACGTGGTGACCGACAGCGGCAACACGCCGCTGGTCTATAAGAGCCTCCTCAATGACCGCGAGTACCGCGAAGCCCGTGACGCCTATGGCGAGGCCTTCAAGGCGGGCATGGGTGCCGAGTCGGTCAAGGAACTGCTGCGCCAGCTCGACATGGATAAGCTGTCCATCGAGCTCCGCGCGGACATTGCCAACTTCACCGGCCAGAAGCGCAGCCGTGCCATCAAGCGCCTGGAGGTCGTCGAGGCCTTCCGCACCAGCGGCAACAAGCCCGAGTGGATGATCCTGGATGTGGTGCCGGTCATCCCGCCGGAGATTCGCCCCATGGTGCAGCTGGATGGTGGCCGCTTTGCCACGTCCGACTTGAACGACCTGTATCGCCGGGTCATCAACCGCAACAACCGCCTGAAGCGTCTGCTGGAATTGAACGCCCCTGAGATCATTGTGCGCAACGAGAAGCGCATGCTGCAGGAGGCCGTGGACGCCCTCATTGATAACGGTCGGCGTGGCCGGCCGGTGACAGGCCCCGGCAACCGCCCGCTGCGTTCCCTCTCGGACATGCTGCGCGGCAAGCAGGGCCGGTTCCGCCAGAACCTGCTGGGCAAGCGCGTCGACTACTCGGGCCGTTCGGTTATCGTCGTCGGCCCCGAGCTCAAGATGTACCAGTGCGGCCTGCCCAAGGAAATGGCGCTGGAGCTCTTCAAGCCCTTCGTGATGAAGAAGCTGGTGGAGGACGGTTACGCCCACAACATCAAGAGCGCCAAGCGCATGGTGGAGCGGGTGCGGCCCGAGGTGTGGGACATCCTCTCCGACGTCATCAAGGAGCACCCGGTGCTCCTGAACCGCGCCCCCACGCTGCACCGCCTGGGCATTCAGGCCTTCGAGCCGGTGCTGGTGGAAGGCAAGGCTCTCAAGATTCACCCGCTGGTGTGTACGGCCTACAACGCCGACTTTGACGGCGACCAGATGGCCGTTCACGTGCCGCTTTCGGTGGAGGCCCAGTCCGAGGCTCGGTTCCTCATGCTCTCCACCAACAACCTGCTGAAGCCGCAGGACGGCCGGCCGGTCGTCAGCCCCACCCAGGACATGGTCATCGGGTCTTACTACCTGACGATCGAGCGCCCCGGCGCGCTGGGCGAGGGTCGCGTGTTTGCTGACTTCAACGAGGCCCTGATGGCCTATCAGTTGGGGCACATCCACCTGCAGGCCAAGGTGAAGATCCGCGTCCACCGCGAGATCGAGGGCGTGGAATACCACAAGCTCCTCGACACCACCGTGGGCCGCATGGTCTTCAACGAGGCCATTCCCCAGGACTTGGGCTTCACCCCGCGCACCACGCCTGAGGAGATGATGGATCTCGAAATCAACGAGTTGGTGGCCAAGGGCCTGCTGACCGAGATCGTCGACCGCACCTACCGCCGTCATGGCAACGCACAGTGCGCCGTCGTGCTCGACAACATCAAGTCCCTGGGCTTTAAGTACTCCACCAAGGGCGCGGTCACCATCTCGGTGAGCGACATCGAGATCCCCAAGGAGAAGGCGACACTGCTGGACGCCGCCGAGGAGCGTGTCTCCGAGGTGGAGACGGCCTTCCGCGACGGCTTGATCTCCGAAGAGGAGCGTTACGGCCACGTCGTCACCATCTGGAAGGAGACGACCGAGGCCGTCACCAAGGCCCTGATGGACAACCTGGGCCGCTTCAACAACGTGTACATGATGAGCCACTCGGGCGCCCGTGGTAACCCCAACCAGATTCGCCAGCTGGCCGGCATGCGCGGCCTGATGGCCAACCCCTCGGGCCGCATCATCGAGATGCCCATTCGCGCCAACTTCCGTGAGGGCCTGACCGTGTTGGAGTTTTTCATCTCCACCCACGGCACCCGCAAGGGCCTGGCCGACACGGCTCTTCGTACGGCCGACTCGGGTTACCTGACCCGCCGTCTGGTCGACATCTCCCAGGACGTGGTGGTGCGCGAGGAGGACTGCTTTGCCAGCCGCAACGAGCGGGTGCGCGGCGTGGTCGTCCGGTCCATCATGGATGGCAACCGCGTCATCGAGCCGCTGCGCGACCGCATTTGGGGCCGCGTGCCGGTGGAGGACATTCTGCACCCCGAGACCCAGGAGGTCATGGCTCCAGCGGGTGAGCTTGTCCCGCGGGATGTGGCCCGTGCCATTGAGAAGGCCGGCGTCACCGAGGTACTCATTCGCTCGGTGCTGACCTGCCGAAACGAACACGGCGTGTGCGCCAAGTGCTACGGCCTGGACATGGCCAACGGCCAGAAGGTCAGCGTGGGCGAGTCGGTGGGTACCATCGCCGCCCAGTCCATCGGCGAGCCGGGTACCCAGCTCACGATGCGTACCTTCCACACCGGCGGCGTGGCCAGTACCCACGGCGACGACATCACCCAGGGTCTGCCCCGCGTCGAAGAAATCTTCGAGGCCCGCAAGCCCAAGGGCCAGGCGGTCATCTCTGAAATCTCCGGCAAGGTGCGCCTGGTGCACTTTGAGGGCAGTAACAAGCGCGAGATCGTGGTGAAGAACGAGGAGGACGGCGAGGAGAAGAGTTATCCGATCCCGTACACCTCGCGCATCAGCGTCCGCGACGACCAGGTCATCGAGGCCGGTGACAACCTGACAGAGGGCTCCATCAACCCCCACGACATCCTGAAGATCAAGGGCATCAAGGGAGTGCAGGAGTACCAGCTCAAGGAAGTGCAGACGGTCTACCGGCAGTCAGGTATCGACACGGCGGACAAGCACATCGAGGTCATCCTGCGGCAGATGCTGCGCAAGGTGCGCGTGGAGGACGCCGGTGACACCGAACTGCTGCCCGGCAGCCTGGTGGACATCTTCGCCTTTGAGCGCGTCAACGAGGAAGCGCTGACCAGCGGCCACCGCCCGGCCACCGCCCGGCGTGTGCTGATGGGCATCACCAAGAGCTCGCTGGCCACCGATTCGTGGCTGTCGGCCGCCGCCTTCCAGGAGACGACCCGCGTGCTCACCGATGCCGCCATTAAGGGTAAGCTCGACCCGCTGGTGGGCTTGAAGGAAAACATCATCATCGGCAAGCTCATCCCGGCTGGCACCGGCATGCGCCGCTACAAGAACATCCAGATCAACACCGACTACATGCCGCTGGAGGGTTCCTTTGCCGGCGGTGAGGATGATGGGGACGACCTGGGCGGTGCTGACTATGTGACCGCTGCCGACACCTTTGGTGACAGCGACGACGTGCGGGACGACCTTGGGTTGGACGATGACCTCGGCCTGGAAGGCCTGGTCCTCAGCGATGACGAGGACGAGGATGACGAGGAAGAGCGCGAGGAGCGCGACGAGGACAGTGACGACTTCAACGAGTGACCTGCGGCGGGGACGGAGGGGTTGCCTTCCGTCCCCGTTTCCGCTTGCGGCGGGCGTTGGCGATGGGGAGACGCTGTCGGACGTTTGCCTGCCGTGTGGAAATTGCCGCCAAACCCAGCGCAGTGCGAAAAAAACGACAAACCGTGATTGACAGCCAATCGATCAGGATATATAATAATCGGGCGTGTTCGTAGATGAATTTTCAGGACATGGAACAGGATTTGGGCCGCCCCCGGGCGCGGCTTGCAGGCCTCAAACAGGTGCTGCGGGCGGTGGAGGGTGGCAAAGCGCGGGCCGTGGTGCTTGCGCGGGACGTGGACGAGCCCATTCGGGCGCGTGTGCGTGAACACTGCCAGGCGGCTGACGTTCCCTGTGTGGAGGGGCCCTCCATGCAGGAGTTGGGTCAGACCTGCCGGCTGGATGTGGCGACAGCCGTCGCCTGCCTGCTCAGGTAGTATTCGCTTCCCCCATGGGTTGCGGGGGTTTTGAATAGAGCAAATCATGGGAGGAGGTGCCAGAAAGGCATGCCAACAATCAATCAGATCGTTCGTCGGGGCAGACAGTCCGTCTCCTATAAGAGCAAATCGCCCATCCTGGAGGGGAACCCCCAGAAGCGCGGCGTGTGTCTTTCCGTAAAGACGATGACGCCCAAGAAGCCGAACTCCGCTCTGCGCAAGATTGCCAGGGTTCGTTTGGTGAATGGCAACGAGGGAACCATCTACATTCCGGGCATTGGTCACAACCTGCAGGAGCACAGCGTTGTTCTCGTCAGGGGTGGCAGGGTTCGGGATCTTCCGGGAACTCGTTACCACATCATCCGCGGCGCGCTGGACGCGTCGGGCGTGGACGGCCGCAAGCAGAGCCGTTCGCTGTACGGCGCCAAGAAGCCGAAGAAGTAAGCCGCACGGAGAGTCTGAACCTTCCGTTCACTGCCCGCCTGCTTGGAACGTACGGACGGCAGAGGACATATGGCAAAGGACACTCGTTATTTGATAAGTTTTGCATAGCAGCAAGGAGGGTTCAACATGCCCAGGCGTGGAGGAGTGCCGAAACGCGAGGTGCTGCCTGATCCGATTTACGGCAACGTCGTGCTGTCCCGGTTGGTTAACCGTGTCATGCTCGACGGTAAGAAGGGCACAGCGCAGCGCATCGTTTATGGCGCTTTGGATATCGTGAAGGAAAAGACCGGGAAGGAACCGATGGACGTCTTTGAGCAGGCGATGAACAACATCATGCCCCTGCTCGAGGTCAAGGCCCGCCGTGTCGGCGGTGCCACCTATCAGGTGCCGTTGGAGGTTCGCCCCACCCGGCGTCAGACGCTCGGCCTTCGTTGGCTGGTCAGCTTCTCTCGGATGCGCAGCGAGCGCACCATGGAAGCTAAGCTTGCCGGCGAACTCATGGATGCCGCGAACAACACCGGCAAGGCGGTCGGCCGCAAGGAGGACATCCATCGCATGGCGGAGGCCAACCGGGCCTTTGCTCATTACAGGTGGTAGTTTACCGACAGGCGCCGCGGTAAACGGCGCAATCGTTCGGCAGAGACATGCGGGTGATAGGCGGGCGCTGATGCGTTTGTCCTGCACCCGCATTGCTTATGAAAGCAGTTCTGTGGGCGAACCATAGGATTGATATAGATTTCATTGTGAATGCCGGCCTGCCCCAAAGGGGACGCCGGCCCGGCCCATCGGGCCCGACTGAAGGAGGAAAACACAGTGGCAAGACAGGTATCCCTCGAGATGACCCGCAACGTAGGCATTATGGCCCACATCGACGCGGGCAAAACCACTACGACTGAGCGGATCCTGTTCTATACCGGTAGGTTGCACCGCATGGGCGAGGTCCATGAAGGCGCGGCCACGATGGACTGGATGGAGCAGGAGCAGGAACGCGGCATCACGATTACCTCTGCGGCGACGACCGCCTTCTGGCGCAACCACCGCGTCAACATCATCGACACCCCCGGACACGTGGACTTCACCGTGGAAGTGGAGCGTTCGTTGCGCGTGCTGGACGGCGCGGTGGCGGTGTTCTGTGCCAAGGGTGGCGTGGAGCCCCAGAGTGAAACCGTGTGGCGTCAGGCCAACAAGTACGGCGTGCCGCGCATCGCCTTCGTCAACAAGATGGACATCATCGGCGCCAACTTCCAGCGCGTGATGGACATGATGAAGAGCCGCCTGAGCGCCAACCCGGTGCCCCTGCAGGTGCCCATCGGCGCCGAGGATCATTTCCTTGGCATGGTTGATCTCGTCCGCAACATCGCCATCATTTACAACGATGATTTAGGCAAGGACGTGGTGGAGACCGACATCCCCGCTGACATGAAGGAAGCCTGTGCCGCTGCCCGGCACCAGCTCGTGGAGTCTGTTGCCGAGACCGACGAGGAGCTGATGGAGCAGTATTTCGCCAATGGCGATCTTACGGTGGAGCAGCTTAAGAAGGGCATCCGCATCGCCACCATCGCCGGTACCATTATCCCGGTGCTCTGCGGCTCGTCCTATAAGAACCGGGGTGTGCAGCCCCTGCTGGACGCCATGGTGGATTACCTGCCCTCGCCGCTGGACATCCCGCCGGTCAAGGGCACCGCGCCCGATGGCGAAACCGAGATCGTGCGTCACGCCTCCGACGATGAACCGTTCGCGGCGCTGGCGTTCAAGATCATGACCGATCCCTATGTGGGCAAGCTGGCATTCTTCCGCGTGTACTCCGGTAAGCTCAGCGCCGGTTCGGCCGTCTATAATCCCGGCCGCGGCCGCCGCGAGCGCGTGGGCCGGCTGCTGCAGATGCACGCCAATCACCGCGAGGACATCGAGGAAGTGATGGCCGGCGACATCGCCGCCGCCGTGGGTCTCAAAAACGCCACCACCGGCGACACCCTGTGCGATGAGGACAACCCCATCGTGCTGGAGAGCATGGAGTTCCCCGAGCCCGTCATCCGCGTGGCTATCGAGCCCAAGACCAAGGCTGGCCAGGACAAGATGACCATGGCACTCGTAAAGCTGGCCGAAGAGGATCCGACCTTCAAGACCTATACCGACCAGGAGACCGGCCAGACGATCATCGCCGGCATGGGCGAGCTGCATCTGGAGATCATCGTGGACCGGATGCTGCGTGAGTTCAAGGTCGAGGCCAACGTCGGCGCGCCGCAGGTCTCCTACCGTGAGACCATCCGCCGCACCGCCCGCGGTGAGGGCCGCTTCGTCCGTCAGTCCGGCGGTCGTGGCCAGTACGGCCATGCCGTCATCGAGATCGAGCCCCTGGAGCCCGGCTCCGGCTACGTCTTCGAGGACGCCATCGTCGGCGGCGTCGTGCCCAAGGAGTACATCCAGCCGGTCAACGCCGGTATTCGCGAAGCGCTGGCCAACGGCCCGCTGGCCGGGTTCGAGTTGGTGGACTTCAAGGCCCGACTGGTCGACGGTTCCTACCACGAGGTCGACTCCTCCGAAGTGGCCTTCAAGGTGGCCGGTACCATGGCCCTGCGTGAGGCCCTGAAGAAGGCCGCGCCGGTCATTCTGGAGCCGATCATGAAGGTCGAGGTCGTCATCCCCGAGGATTACCTGGGCGACGTCATGGGCAACCTCAACTCCCGTCGCGGGCAGATTGAGGGCATGGACATGGTCGCCGGTTCCCAGGTGGTGCGTTCGCTGGTGCCGCTGGCCGAGATGTTCGGCTACGCCACCGACCTGCGCAGCCGCACCCAGGGCCGCGGCGTCTTCACCATGCAGTTCGCCCACTTCAAGGAAGTGCCCAACAGTGTGGCCGAAAAGATCATCGGCAACAAGAAGAACAACAACGACTGAGTTTGCCAGCTGTCCGGGGCGGTTTGACCGCCCCGGACACGTTTTGTCAAGCGAGCGGGATGGCTTCGGGCCAAAGTACGAAAAAAGCGACGGAAATGGCTGGAAAGTTCAAAATACCTGCTTGCATTCTTGACAGGTGTGTAGTATTATCTAAAAGCTGCCGTCAAATGGGGAAGAAGCGGGAGATTGCCTGCGCGGATCCTTACGCCGCAGGGGAACTTCCGTGGACCAAGTCCGCGGCAATCGGGCGACGGGCCAAACTCCGCCGCATTAAATTTTAACGACGGCACACACGGCAGAGTGTACTTGACCCGAGATAAGGAGGGAATCGCATTGCCTACCAAGAAAATCCGCATCAAGCTCAAGGCCTACGATCACGACATCATCGATCAGTCCGCTGAGCGCATCGTGGACACGGCCAAGCGGACCGGCGCAGTGGTGTCCGGCCCCATCCCGCTGCCCACCGAGAAGGAAATCGTAACCATTCTGCGCGCACCGCACAAGTACAAGGACAGCCGCGAACAGTTCGAGATCCGTACCCACAAGCGCCTGATTGACGTGCTGAACCCCAGCGCCCGTACGGTGGACTCCCTGATGCGCCTGGACCTTCCGGCCGGTGTCGACATCGAGATCAAGCTTTAAGCGGCCAGGAGGATAGCATGAAGAAGGGTATTTATGGCAGAAAGATCGGTATGACCCAGCTTTTTAACGCTGACGGCACCGCTATCGGCGTTACGGTCATCGAAACCGCCCCCAACTACGTCATCCGCAAGAAGACGGTGGACAAGGACGGCTACGATGCCCTGTGCGTGGGTATTGAGGACATTCGCGAGAAACTCGTGAACCAGCCCAAGGCTGGCGAGTTCAAGAAGGCGGGCATCGAGCCCAAGCGCTTCGTCCGCGAGCTGAAGCTGGAGGACAGCGCCAACTACGAAGTGGGCACGGCTGTGAAGGCCGACATCTTTGAGGTCGGCGACATCGTTGATGTCAGCGGTCTCACCAAGGGCCATGGTTTTTCCGGTACGGTCAAGCGCTGGAACACCCGCATCGGCCCCAAGGCTCACGGCTCCAAGTATCACCGCGGCCCTGGTTCCATGGGCGCCAACACCAGCCCGGGGCGCGTGTTCAAGAACAAGCGTCTGCCCGGTCAGTACGGTGTGGAGAACGTCACCATTCAGAACCTCGTGGTGGTGAAGGTGGACGCCGAGCGTAACTTCATCATGATCAAGGGCGCGGTGCCCGGGGCCCGTGGCGCGTTGCTCATGGTCCGCAACACCGTCAAGGGTTAAGCCCCGCAGAAGGAGGAAACAGAGATGCCTAAGGTTGATTTATATAATCAGGAGGGCAAGACGGTCGGCTCCCAGGAGCTGTCTGAGACCGTCTTTGGTGTTGTGCCCCACGAGAGCGCCATGCACCAGGTCGTGGTGGCCCAGCTCGCCAACCGGCGGCAGGGCACCCAGAGCGCGCTGACCCGTAGCGAAGTCAGCGGCGGCGGCAAGAAGCCCTGGCGTCAGAAGGGCACCGGTCGCGCCCGTCAGGGTTCGACCCGTTCGCCCCAGTGGCGTCATGGCGGCATGGTGTTCGCCGTGAAGCCCCGTGATTACCACCAGAAGGTCAATAGGAAGGTTCGCCGCCTGGCCATGTTCTCGGCCCTCTCCAGCAAGGTGCTGGCGGGTGAGTTCATCGTGCTGGATACGCTGACCCTGCAGCAGGGCAAGACGAGCGAGATCACCTCGGTTCTGAAGGCTCTGGGCGTGAAGGGCAAGGCCCTGATCGTCACCAGCCAGGTGGAGCCCAATGTGCGTCGCGCCATCGGCAACCTGCCGGAGGTTTACGCCGCCCAGTTCAACACCCTCAATGTCTACGACATCCTGAACTATGACAAGTTCATCATCACCCGCGAGGCCCTGGCCCTGGTGGAGGAGGTATACGCCGGATGAAGACCGCTCATGACATTATCATCCGCCCGGTGCTGACCGAGCGCAGCTATGACAACATGGCCCTCAAGAAGTACACCTTCGTCGTGGACAAGGCCGCCAACAAGTATGAGATCAAGAAGGCTGTCGAAGACGCCTTCGGCGTCAAGGTGGCTCAGGTGAACACCCTGAACCGCCCCGGCCACCTGAAGAGAATGGGCCGGACCGCCGGCATGACGCCGGACACCAAGCGTGCCATCGTGAAGCTCACCGCCGAGAGCCGCGGCATCGAGTTCTTCGAGGGCATGGCCCAGCAGGATTAATGAGGGGGGACACAGACGATGCCCACGAGAAAATATAAGCCTACTTCGCCTTCCACTCGCTTTATGAGTGTGGCGACGTTCGAGGAAGTGACGACCAACAAGCCTGAGAAGTCGTTGCTTGAGAATCTCCAGCGCCATGCCGGCCGCAACTACCAGGGCAAGATCACCGTCCGGCACCGTGGCAATCAGGCCCGCCGCAAGTACCGCATCATCGACTTCAAGCGTCAGAAGGACACTGTGCCAGCCAAGGTTGCCACGATCGAGTACGATCCGAACCGTTCGGCCTACATCGCCCTTCTCATCTACGCCGATGGCGAGAAGCGCTACATTCTGGCCCCGCTGGGTCTGAAGGTTGGGGACACCGTGGTCAGCGGCCCCACCGCTGACATCAAACCCGGCAACGCACTGCCCATCGCCAACATCCCGCTGGGCACGCTTATCCACAACATTGAGCTCGTCCCGGGTAAGGGCGGCCAGCTCGCCCGGTCCGCCGGCAACTTCGCCCAGCTCATGGCGAAGGAAGGCAAGTGGGCCCAGTTGCGGCTCCCCTCCGGTGAGATCCGCATGGTCAGCATGGATTGCAAGGCCACCATCGGCCAGGTCGGCAACCTCGACCACGAGAACATCTCCCTGGGCAAGGCCGGCCGCAAGCGCCACATGGGTTTCCGCCCGACGGTCCGCGGCGTCGTGATGAACCCGGTGGACCACCCCCACGGCGGCGGCGAAGGCAAGTCCCCGATCGGTCTGCCCGGCCCTGTCAGCCCATGGGGCAAGCCCACCCTGGGCCACAAGACCCGCAAGAAGAAGAACATCAACGACAAGTACATCCTGAAGCGCAGGAACAGAAAGTAAAGGAGGTCAGATTTCATGAGCAGATCCGTCAAGAAGGGGCCTTATGTGTTTGACCGTCTTTTCAAGAAGATCGTCGAGCTCAACAACCGCAACGACAAGCAGGTCGTCAAGACCTGGTCCCGGTCGTCCACCATTTTCCCGGACTTTGTCGGACACACCATCGCCGTGTACGATGGTCGCAAGCACGTGCCGGTCTACGTCACCGAGGATATGGTCGGCCACAAGCTGGGTGAATTCGCCCCGACCCGCACGTTCCGCGGGCACGCCGGCGAGAAGTCCAGCTCGTCGAGATAAGGAGGAACCCGAGAGATGTCTACCAGAATGAAGCAGAAGGCTGCTGCCCGGCGTGAGAACGCGGACAAGCGTCCCCATGCCCACGCGCGTTTCGTCCGTGTTTCCTCCTCCAAGGTCGCAATCGTCCTGGATCTCATCCGTGGCAAGCAGGTGGACGACGCGCTGAACATCCTGAAGTTCACGCCCAAATCTGCCAGCCCCGTGGTGTTGAAGCTGCTCAACTCGGCCATTGCCAATGCCGAGAACAACCTGGAGATGGATCGCCGCGATCTGTTCGTGGCTGAGACCTACGCCAACCAGGGCCCGGTGCTCAAGCGCGTCCGGCCCCGGTCCCGCGGTATGGCCAACCCCATCCTCAAGCGGACCAGCCACATCACCGTGATCCTTGATCGCATCGCCAAAGACCAGGAGGAGGCAAAGTAATGGGCCATAAAGTTCACCCCCACGGAGCCCGCGTCGGCGTCATCAAGCCCTGGGATACCCGTTGGTATGCCGACAAAAAGAATTTCGCCAACTTCCTTGTGGAGGATCACAAGCTCCGCAAGTACATCAAGGAAAAGCTCTTCGCCGCTGGCGTCTCCCGCATTGAGCTGGAGCGTGCCGCCGACAAGCTGACCGTGGGTGTCCACGTTGGCAAGCCCGGTATCGTCATCGGCCGCGGCGGCACGGGCGTGGAAGCCCTGAAGGCCGACCTGGAGAAGCTCTCCGGCAAGTCCGTCAACGTCAATGTGTTCGAGATCAAGTCCATGGACACCGACGCCCAGCTCGTGGCCGAGAACATCGCCGCTCAGATTGAGAAACGTACGTCTTTCCGCCGAGCCATGAAGCAGGTGCAGACCCGTGCCATGAAGGCGGGTGCCAAGGGCATCAAGACCATGGTTTCCGGTCGCTTGGGCGGCGCGGACATCGCCCGCACCGAGGGTTACCGCGATGGCAGCGTGCCGTTGCAGACACTGCGCGCCGACATCGACTACGGCTTCGCCGAGGCCAAGACCACCTATGGCCGCATCGGCTGCAAGGTGTGGATCTACAAGGGCGAAGTGATGCCCACCAAGGGCAAGAAGCCCCAAGAGGGAGGGAAATAACCATGTTGATGCCCAAGAGGGTCAAGCATAGAAAGGTGATGCGCGGTCGCATGACTGGCCGTGCCACCCGCGGGAACTTCCTGGCCTACGGCGAGTATGGCCTGATGGCGATGGAGCCGGCGTGGATCACCGCCAACCAGATTGAATCTGCTCGTTCCACCATTACCCGCTACACCAAGCGTGGCGGTAAGGTCTGGATCAAGATCTTCCCTGATAAGCCCATCACCAAGAAGCCGGCTGAGACGCGCATGGGCAACGGCAAGGGCGCGCCTGAGTATTGGGTCGCCGTGGTCAAGCCCGACCGTGTGCTTTTTGAGATCTCCGGCGTGGACCGAGAAGTGGCTCGCGAAGCCATGCGCCTGGCTGCCCACAAGCTGCCGATCAAGTGCAAGTTCGTCAGCCGCGAGGATTTTGCGAAGGCCGACAACGCCAAGGAAACGGGTGGTGAAGTACAGTGAAAGCAACGAAGTACAGAGAGCAGAGCGTGCAGGAGCTTAACAACCGCCTGACTGAGCTGAAGACGGAGCTCTTCAACCTCCGCTTCCAGCAGGCCACCGGCCAGTTGCAGAACCCCATTCGCCTGAACCAGTGTAAGAAGGACATCGCCCGGGTGAAAACCATCCTCCGTGAGCGCGAGCTCGGGCTGAAGAGAGCCCAGTGAGGCCGTGAAGGAGGAAATGACGATGAGCGAAATGAGCGAGCGTAACTTCAGAAAGCAGCGCGTGGGCATCGTGGTCAGCGATAAGATGGACAAGACCGTTGTGGTCGCCATCCGCACCAAGGTCAACCACCCCCTGTATGGCAAGACGGTCAACAAGACCACTAAGTTCAAGGCCCACGACGAGGAGAATTCCTGCGGCATCGGGGACACCGTCCGCATCATGGAGACCCGCCCCCTGTCCAAGGACAAGCGCTGGCGTGTCGTGGAAATCGTAGAGAAGGCCAAGTAAGAGCGCCGAGGAAAGGGAGGCTTAAGCCATGATTCAGTTGCAAACAAGGCTCAAGGTCGCCGACAATACCGGCGCCAAAGAGATCTTCTGCATTAAGGTGCTGGGTGGGTCGGTCCGCAAGACCGGCAACATCGGTGACGTCATTGTCGCCAGCGTAAAGACCGCAACACCCGGCGGCGTGGTCAAGAAGGGCGACGTCGTCAAGGCCGTCATCGTCCGCAGCAAGAGCGGGATGCGCCGCCGTGACGGCAGCTACATCCGCTTTGATGACAACGCGGCCGTCATCATCGACAGCCAGAAACAGCCCCGCGGCACCCGCATCTTTGGGCCCGTGGCGCGTGAGCTCAGAGAGAAGGATTACATGAGGATCGTCTCCCTGGCTCCCGAAGTGCTGTAAGGGAGGATGTAGAATGAAGCTTCATGTGAAAAAGAACGACACGGTCGTTGTCATCTCCGGCAAGGACGCCGGCAAGAAAGGGAAGGTCGTGACGGCCATGCCCAGCGAGGGCAAGGTGATTGTGGAAGGCGTCAACATGCTGACTCGTCACGTCAAGCCCCGCAACCGCACCCAGCAGGGCGGGATCATCAAGCAGGAAGGTACGATCGCTTCCTCCAAGGTCATGCTTTTCTGCGGCAAGTGCGACCGGCCGGTGCGCGCCGCCCACAAGATTCTGCCGGACGGCAGCAAGATTCGCGTCTGCGCCAAGTGCGGCGAGTCGCTGGACTAGGCGAAGGGAGGAGTTAACAGATGTCGAGGCTGAAGGACAAATACAAGTCTGACGTGGCGCCGGCGCTGCAGAAGCGCTTCGCCTACAAGAATGTGATGGAAATCCCCCACCTGGAAAAGGTGGTTGTCAACATGGGCCTGGGTGACGCCAAGGACAACGCCCGCGCGATGGATACTGCGATCGCTGAGCTTGGTCTCATCACCGGCCAGAAGCCCCTTGTCACCAAGGCCCGCAAGTCGGTCGCCAACTTCAAGGTGCGTGAGGGCATGAACGTTGGCGCGAAGGTCACCCTGCGCGGCGAGCAGATGTATCAGTTCGTGGATAAGTTCATGAACATTGTGTTGCCCCGCGTGCGCGACTTCCGCGGCGTGTCCAACACCTCTTTTGACGGTCGCGGCAACTACGCCACCGGCCTCAAGGAGCAGATCATCTTCCCGGAGATCTCCTACGACAAGGTCGAGAAGATCCGCGGCATGGACATCATCTTCGTGACGTCCGCCAAGACCGACGAGGAAGCGCACGCGCTGCTGGAACTGATGGGCATGCCCTTCCAGCGCCAGCAGTAAGGCAGGAGGAGAACATCGATGGCTAAGAAAAGCATGATCATCAAGCAGCAGCGGGAACCGAAGTTTTCCACCCGCGCCTATACGCGCTGCCGCATCTGCGGTCGTCCCCATTCCGTCCTTCGCAAGTACGGCATCTGCCGTATCTGCTTCCGGAACCTGGCCTATCAGGGGCAGATTCCTGGCGTGCGTAAGGCGAGCTGGTAAAAGCGTAAGGGAGGTAACAATATGTACGTAACGGATCCCATTGCCGATATGCTCACCCGCGTGCGCAACGCCCTGGTCACCAAGACCCGCGAGGTTGAGGTGCCCGCTTCCTCCATGAAGAAGGCCATCGCCCAGATTCTGGTGGACGAGGGGTATATCAGCAATTTTAAGGTGGAAGAAACTGAGAACAAGCAGGGGAAGATCACACTGACCCTGAAGTACGGCCCTGGTGGCCAGCGCGTCATCCAGGGGCTCAAGCGCATCAGCAAGCCCGGCCTGCGCGTCTATGCCAAGCAGGACGAGATTCCGAAGGTGCTGGGCGGCCTGGGCGTCGTCATCCTCTCCACGTCCAAGGGCGTGATGACCGACCGCGAGGCGCGCAAGCAGTCCGTTGGCGGCGAAGTGCTTGCCTACGTCTGGTAAGCGGAAAGTACGGAGGTGTAAGAATGTCTCGAATTGGTAAACTTCCGATCACCATCCCGGCCGGCGTGACGGTCTCCGTTGCTGAGGACGGTTGGGTGACGGTCAAGGGCCCCAAGGGCGAACTCAAACAGTGGGTCAATCCCCTCCTCACCCTGAAGCAGGAGGGCGACGTCCTGACTGTGTCTCGTCCCGACGATGAGAAGCAGTCCAAGTCGATGCACGGTCTGTACCGGACTCTGGTGGCCAACATGGTCACTGGTGTAACGAACGGCTTCACCCGGGAGTTGGAGATTGTGGGGACCGGTTACCGCGCCCAATTGCAGGGCCGGAATCTGGTCATCAACATCGGATACTCCCACCCGGTGGAGATGGAGCCCCCGACGGGCATCACCTTCGAAGTGCCGGCACCCAACCGCATCGCGGTCAAGGGCACCGACAAGCAGCAGGTGGGGGCCGTCGCCGCCAACGTGCGCCGCGTGCGTGAACCCGAACCCTACATGGGTAAGGGCATCCGCTATGCAGGCGAGGTTGTCCGGCTCAAAGAGGGCAAGGCTGCCGGTAAGTGAAAGGGGTAGAGCAGCATGTACAGCAAAGCAGATAAGAATGCAAGCCGACAGAAGCGGCATCAGCGCGTCCGCAACAAGGTGCAGGGCACCGCGGAGCGTCCCCGCCTCAATGTCTATCGGAGCCTGAACCACATCTATGTCCAGGTCATTGACGACGTCGCCGGCAACACGCTGGTCGCCGCCTCCACCCTGGAGAAGGATGTGCGCACCCAGGTGGCCGAGATGACCAAGAAGGACAGCGCCAAGTTCATCGGCAAGCTGGTCGCCCAGCGCGCCATGGAAAAGGGCGTCAAGCAGGTGGTCTTTGACCGCGGCGGGTACCTGTATACCGGCCGGGTGGCCAACCTGGCCGAGGGCGCGCGCGAAGCGGGCCTCGAGTTCTGAAGGAGGAGAGACGAATGGAACGCAGGGAAACCCCCAATCAGGATAGACGCTCTGACCGGCGCGATCGCCGCGACCGTGATCCTGCTGCGCAGGAGTTCACCGAGAAGCTGGTCGCCGTCAACCGCGTGGCCAAGGTCGTTAAGGGTGGCCGTAACTTCCGTTTCACGACCCTGATGGTCGTGGGTGACGGCAAGGGCCGTGTGGGCGTGGGCCAGGGCAAGGCCGCTGAAATTCCGGAGGCCATCCGCAAGGGCGTCGAGGATGCCAAGAAGAACTTGCGCACCGTCTCGCTGGCCGAGGGCGGCACCATCCCCCATGAGGTAAAGGGTAAGTTTGGCAAGGGCCTCGTGCTCATGTTCCCCGCCGAGGAAGGTACCGGCGTCATCGCTGGTGGTGCTGTCCGTGCCGTTCTGGAGGCGGCTGGCGTCAAGAACATCCGCACCAAGAGCTACGGTTCCAACAACCCCATCAACGCCGTCAAGGCTGCCATCGAAGGTCTCGCGTCGCTGCGCTCCGCTGAGGAAGTCGCCCGGCTGCGCGGCAAGACCGTCGAGGAAATTCTGCAGTAGGGAGGAAAAGGCAATGGCCGATCAGAAGCAACTCAAGATCACCTTGGTCAAGAGCACCATCGCCTGCAAGCCCGCGCTGCGCGCGACCGTTCAGGCTCTGGGTCTGCGTAAGACCAACAGTTCTGTCATCGTAGCCGATAACGACGCCGTGCGCGGCATGGTGTTCAAGGTCAAGCACCTGGTCACCGTCGACGAGCTTTAAGCCGCGGGAGGATAGAATCTATGAAATTGCATGAATTGACGCCCGCAGAGGGCCATCGCAAAGAAGGCAAGCGCAAAGGTCGCGGCGTGGGCTCCGGCAACGGTAAGACCGCTGGCCGCGGCCACAAGGGCCAGTGGGCCCGCAGCGGCGGCCACGTCCGTCCAGGCTTTGAAGGCGGCCAGCTGCCGCTGTTCCGCCGCCTGCCCAAGCGCGGTTTCACCAACCACTTCGCCGTGGTGTACGCCGAGGTGAACGTTGAGGAGCTCGAGCTCTTCGAAAATGGCACCGAGGTCACTCCTGAGCTTCTCAAGGCCGTGGGCATTGTGAAGAAGGAATTGGCCGGCGTGAAGATCCTGGGTCGTGGCGAGCTGACCAAGCAGCTGACCGTAAAGGCCGCCAAGTTCAGCAAATCCGCCGAGGAGAAGATCAAGGCTGCTCAGGGCAGCATTGAGGTGATTTAAGATGTTCGAAACGTTCCGCAATGCCTGGAAGATTCCGGAGGTTCGGCGTAAGATTCTCTATACGCTGTTGATGCTGCTTGTCTTCCGTTTGGGGAACTTCATCTGGACACCGTTCGTTGACACGTCCTCCATGCAGAATATCGTCAGCGGGAACGACATGCTCGGTCTGCTGAATATGTTCAACGGCGGCGCGCTTGGCAACTTCACCATTCTGGCTACCGGCATCACGCCCTACATCACCGCGTCCATCGTCATTCAGCTCCTCACGGTCGCCATTCCGGCGCTGGAGAAGCTGATGAAGGAAGGCGGCGAGGAGGGGCGTAAGAAGATCGCTGAGATCACCCGTTACAGCTCCATTGGTCTGTCCCTCATTCAGACGGGTGGTTTCCTCATCGGTTATCACAACGTCATCATGACCAACCAGAGCTGGTACGCCTTTGTGACAATCCTGCTGGTGCAGGCGGCTGGTGCGGCCTTCGCCATGTGGATGGGCGAGCGCATCACCGAAAAGGGCATTGGCAACGGCACGTCGTTGCTGATTTTCATCAACATCATCTCCCGCATCCCGATCAACATTGCCGAAGCCTACGGCGGCGACAGTGCCAACTGGGGCGCGGTGGTCGGCTTCCTGCTGGTGTCCTTGGTCATCATCGCCGCGGTCGTGTACATCGACCTGGGGCAGCGCCGCATTCCGGTGCAGTATGCCAAGCGCCAAATGGGCCGCAAGGTCTATGGTGGGCAGAGCACCCACATCCCGTTGAAGCTCAACAACTCCGGGGTTATGCCGCTCATCTTCGCCATGACGCTGGTCAGCTTCCCGGGTATGATCCTGGCTGGCTTCCAGAATCTGGACAACGGTTTCGGTCGCTTCGCGCTTGGCTACGCCAACGTGATGAGCTCCAAGGATCCGCTCTACATCGTCATTCAGCTCATGCTGATTTTGTTCTTCACGTATTTTTACGCGCAGATCACCTTCAACCCGGTGGACATCTCGAAGAACATTCAGCAATCCGGCGGGTTCATCCTTGGCATCCGGCCCGGCCGGCCCACTAGTGATTACCTGCTTCGTATCAGCAATCGCATCAGTCTCTTCAGCGGATTGTTCTTCATGCTGCTGTCGCTGGTGCCGGTGACCTACTCGTTGCTGTTCCCGACTGTGTACAACACCTTTGGCGCAACGTCCATGTTGATTCTGGTTGGCGTAGCGCTGGAGACCACCAAGCAGCTCGAGGCCCAGATGCTCATGCGGCACTACAAGGGCTTCCTGAACTAGGGGGCGCGGCATGAGAATGGTATTCCTTGGCCCCCCTGGGGCCGGCAAGGGGACGCAGGCCGCTCGCGTGGCAGAGAAGCTGGCTGTGCCCCACATCTCCACCGGTGCGATGCTGCGTGAGGCGATGGCCGAGGGCAGCGACATGGGGAAAGCCGCCAAGGGCTTCATTGATGCCGGGCAGCTCGTTCCCGACGAGGTCGTCATCGGCATCGTGCGGGAGCGGCTCGCGAAGGCCGACTGCGCCAAAGGCTTCCTGCTGGACGGGTTCCCCCGGACGGTGGCCCAGGCCGAGGCACTGGAAGGTTTCGCGGCCCTTGATGCCGCCATCAACGTGGACGTGGCTGAGGATGTGCTGGTGGAGCGCATCGCCGGCCGGCGCATGTGCCGCGCTTGCGGCGAGGCGCTCCATGTCCACAGCCTGAACGGCGCGACCACCTGCCCGCGGTGCGGCGGTGAGCTCTATCAGCGCACCGACGACAACGAGACCACCGTGCGCAACCGCATGAAGGTCTACAACGAGCAGACCAAACCGCTCATCGACTACTACGCCCGCAAGGGAATCCTTCGGGACGTGGACGGGGACCGGGCGATTGCCGACGTATTCGCTGACATTCTGACCGCCCTCGATTCGGTGAGGAAATGATCAACATACTCTCTGCCGCTGAAATCGCGGAACTGCGCGCGGCCTGTCAGTTGACGGCCCAGTGCATGGATCTGGTCAGTTCGATGGTGCGCCCCGGCGTCACCACAGCCGAGCTTGACAAGGCGGCCGCAACCTTTATAATGGACAAAGGCGGTTTTCCGACCTTCCAGGGGTACAATGGGTACCCCGCCAGCATCTGCATCTCCGTCAACGAGGTCGTTGTCCATGGCATTCCCGGCAGTTACGCGCTGCAGGAGGGTGATATTGTGGGCGTCGACATGGGTGCCAGACTCGGCGGTTTCACCGGCGACATGGCGCGTACCTTTGCCGTGGGCGAGATCAGCGCATCGGCCCGCAGCCTCATTGATACCACGCGGGAATGCTTCCTGCGGGCGTTCGATGTGGTGAAGCCCGGTGCACGAATCGGCGACATCGGCTGGGCCGTGCAGTCCCTGGCGGAGAGCCGTGGCTTTTCGGTCGTGCGGGAACTCTGCGGCCATGGCGTGGGGCGCAAACTCCACGAGGAGCCTGAAGTGCCCAACTACGGCCGGCCTGGGCGGGGTCTCAGATTGCGTGAAGGGATGGTTCTCGCCATCGAACCAATGATCAACGAGGGCGTGTGGCAGGTGGACTTTGACCAAGCGGATGGTTGGACCGTCCGCACGGCTGACCGGAAGCTATCCGCCCATTACGAAGAGACCGTTCTGGTCACCGCCGACGGCGCCCAGATCCTGACCACCCCGTGATGGCTCACGGGAAGAGGGGGCAGGATCGGCCTGCCATCGGCGCGGTCGTGTGTTCCAGGGCAGGGCGCGACAGCGGCCGGCGCTTCGTGGTTGTCGGCTGGGCCGATGAGAACCACGTGCTGCTGGTTGACGGCGACACCCGAAAGCTCGACCGGCCCAAGCGGAAGAAGATCAAGCATCTACGCGCCGAACCGGCAACGATGGAATCGGCAGAAGCGCTCCTGGGGGGCAATTGCCTGCAGGACGCCGCCATCCGGAGGGCATTGAAGGCGCTAGACATTGGGGAGAACGGGGTTTCGGACCGGACCGAAGGAGGGAAAACTTGTCAAAACAGGACTTGATTGAAGTGGAGGGCACCGTGGTGGAATCCTTCCCGAACGCAATGTTCGAGGTGGAGCTTCCCAACGGGCACAAGATTCTGGCGCACATATCGGGCAAGCTGCGTATGAACTACATCCGCATTCTGCCCGGTGATAAAGTTACCATTGAGCTGTCGCCTTACGACTTGACGCGAGGACGCATCACGTGGCGCGGCAAAGCACGCACCTAAGGTGACGTAAGGCATTTGAGGAGGAAGCAACGATGAAAGTAAGACCTTCTGTCAAGACGATTTGCGAGAAGTGCAAAATCATCCGCCGCAAGGGCCGCGTGATGATCATCTGCGAGAACCCGCGCCACAAGCAGAAGCAGGGCTAAGCGGGCGAACCGGCTCTTTTTGACCGAGCAGGATGGAGCGCGGCTGCCACCTTCGGGTGGAGTTCCAGACGAACCGGCAATAGGGGTTCACGATACACAGAGATTTTTGGAGGTGTGTAGACCAAATGGCACGTATTTCCGGTATAGATTTACCCAGGGACAAGCGTGTGGAAGTGGGCCTGACCTATATTTACGGCATCGGGCTGACCACCGCGCAGAAGATTTTGGCGGAGACGGGCATCAACCCCGATGTCCGCATCCGTGACCTGACCGAGGTTGAAGTCGGCAAGCTGCGTAACTACATCGAGAACAACCTCAAGGTGGAGGGTGACCTTCGCCGTGAAGTTTCGATGAACGTGAAGCGCCTCATCGAGATTGGCTGCTACCGTGGGATCCGCCACCGCCGCGGCCTGCCTGTGCGGGGCCAGAACACCAAGCAGAACGCACGCACCCACAAGGGCCCGCGCAAGACCAGCATCCGCAAGAAGAAGTAGGGGTAGGAGGGAACATCTGTGGCAACCGCATCCAAGAAAAAAGTCGTCAAGAAGCGCCGCGAGAGAAAGCATGTCGAGCATGGCGCCGCCCATATCCATTCTTCCTTCAACAACACGATCGTGACGATCACCGACAACGGCGGCAACGCCGTGTCCTGGTCCAGCGCCGGCAGCCTGAACTTCAAGGGCAGCCGCAAGAGCACGCCCTTCGCCGCCCAGATGGCCGCAGAGACTGCTGCCAAGAGCGCGCTGGAGTTTGGCATGCGCTCGGTCGACGTGTTTGTCAAGGGCCCTGGCTCGGGCCGTGAGGCCGCCATCCGCAGCCTGCAGGCTGCCGGTTTGGAAGTGACCGTCATCAAGGACGTCACGCCCATCCCGCACAATGGCTGCCGCCCGCCCAAGCGCAGAAGGCTGTAAGGAAGGAGGATACAAAGAACAATGGCTAAATATACCGGACCGTCCTGCCGCCTTTGCCGCCGCGAGGGTTGCAAGCTTTTCCTGAAGGGCGATCGCTGCTACTCCGCCAAGTGTGCGGTGTCCCGTCGTCCCACCCCTCCCGGCCAGCACAAGCCCGGCCGGCGCAAGATGAGCGAATACGGCATGCAGCTGCGTGAAAAGCAGAAGATGCGCCGCACCTACGGCCTGCTGGAAGCTCAATTCCGCGGCTACTTTGACCTGGCTCGCAAGAGCAACGGCGCCACCGGCGAGGCCCTGCTTCGCATTCTGGAGTGCCGTTTGGACAACGTGTCCTACCGCCTCGGTTTCGGCGACAGCCGTGCCCAGGCCCGTCAGATCGTGCTGCATGGCCACATTCTGGTCAACGGCAAGCGCGTGAACATCCCTTCCTATCAGATCAAGGCGGGAGACGTTGTATCTGTGAAGGAAGGCAGCCGTGACATCGAGGTGCTGGCCGCCCTGCGTCAGGGCCCGGCCCGCAACGTGCCCAAGTGGCTCGACCTCAACGCCGACGCACTGGAAGGCCGCGTTCTGGCCCTGCCGGAGCGTGAGGACGTCGACATGGTCCTGGCTGAGCAGCTCGTCGTGGAATACTACTCCAAGTTGTAATCGGACACCGGTTGCGTAGGGGAAAGAGGATTGAAAACCGACTGACCCAAAAGGAGGGTATTCACTGATGTTGGAAATTGAAAAGCCGAAGATCGAATGCGTGGAGATGAGCCAGGACAACCGCTATGGCAAGTTCGTCGTCGAGCCGCTGGAGCGGGGCTTCGGCACCACGCTGGGCAACAGTCTGCGCCGGATCCTTCTTTCCAGCCTGCCCGGCGCGGCCGCCTCGAGCATTAAGATCGAAGGCGTGCTGCACGAGTTCTCCACCCTGCCTGGCATGGCGGAGGATGTCACCGAGGTCGTCCTGAACCTGAAGGGCCTGGCGGTCAAGCTGCACAGCGATGGGCCGAAGGTGGCCGTCATCAACGTGACTGGCCCCAAGCGTATCACCGCCGCCGATATTGAAGCGGACAGCGAGATCGAGGTGCTCAACCCCGATATGTACATCGCCACGCTCAACGACGAAGGCCGTCTCTACATGGAGATCGTGCTGGAGAAGGGCCGCGGGTATGTCTCTGCCGATAAGAACAAGAGCCACGGTCAGCCCATCGGTGTCATCCCGGTGGACTCGATCTTCACCCCGGTGCGCAAGGTCAACTACACGGTGGAGAACACCCGCGTGGGCCAGAACACCGAGTTTGACAAGCTCACCATGGAAGTCTGGACGAATGGCACCATTCGCCCGGACGAGGCCCAGTCCCTGGCCGCCCGGATCCTGACCGAGCACCTGGCGCTCTTTGTGGAGCTGACCGGCGACGTCGGTAACGTGGAGATCATGGTGGAGAAGGACGACAGCCGCAAGGAAAAAGTACTGGAGATGACCATTGAGGAGCTGGACCTCACCGTCCGCAGCTACAACTGCCTGAAGCGCGCCGGCATCAACACCGTCGACGAGCTGGTGCAGCGCAGCGAGGACGAGATGATGAAAGTCCGCAACCTTGGTCGCAAATCCCTGGACGAGGTCATTGCCAAGCTGGCCGCGCTGGGACTGTACCTGAAGAAGAACGAAGACTAACAGGGGGGAACATCAATGGCTGAACATCGCAAACTGGGGCGGCCCACCGATCAGCGCGTGGCGATGCTCCGTTCGCTTACCACCGACCTCATCTGGCACGGTCGCATCACCACCACCGAAGCCCGTGCCAAGGAGGTTCGTAAGCTCGCTGAGCGCGTCATCACGCTGGCGGTCAACAACCACGAGGACACCGTCCAGGTGGAGAAGACCGTCTTCAACGAGAAGAACCAGACCAAGGAGATCACCGTCAGCAACGACGGCGCCGACAAGCTTCACGCCCGTCGGCAGATCCTGAAGACTCTGTACAACTACACCGAGCCCAAGGGCAAGAAGGAAAGCCGTACGGAGTACAAGCAGCGCGCCGGGGAAGTCAACAACCCCGTCGTGGAGAAGCTCTTCCGCGAAATCGGCCCCAAGTACCAGAAGCGGGCTGAGGAGAAGGGCACCAAGGGCGGTTACACCCGGATCCTCAAGATGGGCCCTCGCCGCGGCGACGCCGCCGAGATGGTCATTCTGGAGCTGGTCTGAGAAACTGGCATCACAAAACGAACCGGGAGCGCGCCGCGCTCCCGGTTTTTGCATGGGATGGGTTGACGGAGGAACGGCTCAAAGGGACGTTGGCCCCTTTGGAATCCCTGCATGGCTTGTACAGCTCAAGAGCGCTCCTCAGTGGTCGCGTCGCCCCATCGCAACGCCATGCGTTGCTCGTCCTGCTCTCAACGATTCTACCGAATCGCCTGCCGCAGAACGGGGGTAACACCGGTTAATCCGGCAGCGGCACAGAAAAGCTTGTCAGTGGCACACGACACCCGCCCGTAGGCGTGTGTCCTCGCAAGAAGCAGAAACGAGCGCCACAAGCCTAAAGTCACGACACTCCTGACTCGCGGCAGTCGCTGAAGGCGGCTGCCGCGAAAGCGCCGCGCCAGCGGCGCGTGTTGCACATTTAGGCCGATTCATGCATAATAAGTGCACCGGTTCGACCGGATGGGAGTAAAACCAATGCAAGACACACAAATAGAACCGAGGGAGAACGTGCCGATCGTCGTGGCCGAGGGCGTCTCCTTTGCATACCCGCCAGCCGAAGGTGCGCCACCCGAGGAACCGGTGCTGCGCGGCGTCAGCCTGACGGTGAAATCGGGCGAGTTCGTGGCGGTGCTGGGCCACAATGGCAGCGGGAAATCGACGCTGGCACGGCATTTTAACGCCCTGTTGCTGCCCAATGAGGGCACGGTGTGGGTGGAGAGCATGAACACCGCGGACGAGGAACTGCTCTGGCAGATTCGCGGCACCTGCGGCATGGTCTTTCAGAACCCCGACAACCAATTGGTCGCCACGGTGGTGGAGGACGACGTGGCCTTCGGGCCGGAGAATCTCGGTGTCCCGCGGGAGGAGATTCGTCAGCGGGTGGACGACGCACTGGAGGCCGTGCACATGTCGGCCCACGCCCTCAAGGCCCCGCACATGCTCTCCGGCGGCCAGAAGCAGCGTGTGGCCATCGCTGGGGTGCTGGCGTTGCACCCCAAGATCGTGGTGATGGACGAACCCACAGCCATGCTGGACCCCCACGGTCGGCGCGCGGTGATGCGCACGATTGAGCGCCTGCATGCCGAGGGTATCACCGTCATTCTCATCACCCATTTCATGGAGGAAGCGGCCCGGGCTGACCGGGTGGTGGTGATGGAGGACGGTAAAATCGTGCTGGAAGGCACCCCGCGGGAGGTGTTCCGCCACCGGGCCGAGCTTCGTGCCCTGGGGCTGGATGTGCCGCCCATGGCCGAGCTCAAGGGCCTGCTGGGCGAGGCCGGTGTGGAGATTGACGGCGACATTCTGACGGTGGACGAGATGGTGGAGGCAGTATGGCAATTGTATTCCAAGAGGTAAGCCATGTGTTCCTGCCGGGGAGCCCCTTCACCACGACGGCCATCGAGCACATCGATCTGACGATCCCTGACGGGCAGTTTGTGGGCATCATCGGGCACACCGGCAGTGGCAAGAGCACCCTCATTCAGCACATCAACGGGCTGCTGAAGCCCACGACCGGCACGGTGACCATCAACGACCTGCCGACGGCCGGCAAGGGCGCCAATTTGATGGCGCTGCGCCGGCAGGTTGGCCTGGTGTTCCAATACCCGGAGTATCAGCTCTTTGAGGAAACGGTGGAGCGTGATGTGGCCTTCGGGCCGCGCAACCTCGGCCTGCCCGAGGCGGAGATTACCGAGCGGGTGTATCGCGCCATGCAGCAGGTGGGCCTACCCGATGGCGCCATTTTGCAGCGCTCGCCCTTTGAGCTCTCAGGCGGGCAGCGGCGGCGTGTGGCCATTGCTGGGGTGCTGGCGATGGAGCCTTCCATCCTCATTCTGGATGAGCCGACGGCGGGGCTTGACCCACGCGGGCGGGAGGAAGTGCTGGCCCTGGTGGCCGACATCCACCGCAACCGTGGCTGCACGGTCATCATGGTCAGCCACTCCATGGACGAGGTGGCGCGCCTGGCTGACCGTGTGCTGGTGATGAACAAAGGCGTGATCGCCATCGATGGCACCCCGCGGGAGGTCTTTGCCCGGGCGGGGGAGCTGCGTGCCATGGGGTTGGACGTACCCGCGGTGGCGGCACTGTGTGCGGCCCTGCGGGAGCGCGGCATGGATGTGCCCGATGGCATGATGACGCTTGCGGAGGTGCGGGACTTCCTGCTCCCGCTGCTGGGGGGTGACGGCGTTGCTCGGTAACATTACCCTAGGCCAATACTTCCCCGGCGATTCGCCGCTGCACCGTATGGACCCCCGGGCCAAGCTCATCCTGACCATGGCGTTCATGGTGCTCATCTTCCTGGTAAAGAGTTTGCTGGGCTATGCCCTCGTCATCGCCTTCGTGGCGCTGGCGGCGGGGTTGTCGGGCGTCAACATCAAGTATCTGTTCAAGGGGCTCAAACCCCTGTTGTTCCTCATCCTCTTCACGGTGGGCATCAACGCACTCTTTACCAACAGCGGACAGATCTTCTTCCACTGGCGGTTCGTGACGATCTCGGCCGGCGGGCTGTGGCAGGCGGCTTTTATGGCGCTGCGGCTGGCGCTGCTCATCGTGGGCACCCAGCTCATGATGTTGACGACCTCGCCCCTGGCGCTGACCGACGCCATTGAGCAGTTGCTGGGGCCGCTGAAGCGTGTGCGCTTCCCGGTGCACGAGCTGGCGATGATGATGACGATCGCGCTGCGGTTCATCCCCACGCTCTTGGAGGAGGCCGACAAGATCATGAAGGCCCAGGCCTCCCGCGGGGCGGACTTTGAGAGTGGCAACGTGGTGGCCCGGGCGCGCAACATGGTGCCCCTGCTGGTGCCGCTGTTCGTGTCGGCCTTCCGCCGGGCAGACGAGCTGGCGATGGCCATGGAGGCCCGCTGCTACCGCGGCGGCACCGGGCGCACCCGCATGAAGGTGCTGCGCTATACCCCGGTGGACCTGTGGGCCACGCTCGTCACGCTGGTGCTGGCTGCCACCGTGGTGGCCGATCGGTTGTTTGTGGCAGGGCCGTTGCTGTAAGCGAAGCGCCTCGGTGGTGCTGGCGTGCGCAGCGGATGCGCAGAGCCTTCGCCGCGCCATGGATTTTGCCTGTTCTCCCCCGAGTGGGCGAAGACAGTCTTTGCATCAGCGGTTTCCCTGGGGCGGTGTATCTGCGTCATCGGCACCGGATGGCTGGCCATTGCTTCTACGATGGGAGCAGTCCGGCACATTGGCAGGGAGGGAGGCGACGCGGTGAAGCTGGAGATTCGCCGGATGATGGCGGAGGACGCCGAAACCTACGGCGCCATCACGGCCCGGTCCTGGCAGGTGGCCTACCGGGGCATCGTGCCGGCAGATTATTTGGGAACCATCACGCCGGAGCTGCGCACCCGCCGTTTCCGGCAGTTTTATGGCCCGGGCAGCGGGGTGGACTACTACCTGGCGCAGGTGGATGGCGAGGACGCCGGAGTGTTCTGCCTGCAGGCCGACCGGGACGCCCCCTCTGGCCGCATTGGGGAGATTGGCGTGTTCTACTTCCTGCCGGCTTTTTGGGGCACTGGGGCAGCCCCCTCGGCCATGGCCTTTGCCTTGGAGCGCCTGCGGCAGCGTGGCTATGAGGAGGCGATCCTGTGGGTGTTGGCCGGCAATGCCCGTGCCCGCCGGTTCTATGAGAAGTGCGGCTTCGTCTCCGACGGGGCGGCCAAGGCAATTCATTTGGGCGCTGACCTCGCCGAGGTGCGCTACCGGAGGAACCTCACGGAGGGCCGATGACCAACATCAAGCTGATGATTGAATACGACGGCGCGGCCTACGGCGGATGGCAGAGCCAGATCAACGCACCCACGGTGCAGGATGCCGTGCGTGCGGCGTTGCGTGCCGTCACCGGGGAGGACACCACCGTTTTTGGCGCGGGGCGCACTGACAGCGGCGTGCACGCCCTGGGGCAGGTGGCCAATTTCCGCACGGCGTCCACGATGGCGCCTGAGCGCTTTTCGGTGGCCCTCAACACCCATCTGCCGGCGGACATCCGGGTGAAGGATTCCCGCGCGGTGCCCGATGGGTTCCACGCCCAGTTCTCGGCCTGCGGCAAGCGGTACCGTTACACGCTGTGTGTGAGCCGTCAGGGAACGGCCCTGCGCCGGGGGACAAGCTGGCATGTGCCGCCGGGGCTTGACCTGGCCGCCATGGAGGAAGCCGCCGCACTCATCCTGGGCACCCATGATTTCTCGGCCTTTCAATCGGCAGGCAGCCGGGTGCGCAACACCGTGCGCACGGTGACCCGCAGCGAGCTCACGCGAGAGGGCGAGTTTCTCCACTACGACGTGGCTGCCGACGGGTTCCTCTACAACATGGTGCGCATCCTCACGGGCACCCTGGTGCAGTGCGGCCGGGGGAAGATTGCGCCCCCGGCGGTGGAGGCACTGCTCCATGGTGGCAGCAGGGGGGGAGCGGGGCCCACCGCGCCGGCCCACGGCCTGTGTCTGGTGGAGGTATTCTACCCCCAGGGGCTGTGAGGGCGCTATGCGCCGGTTGGTTCCCCGTGGTATAATAAAAAAGATTTGCGGCAGACAAAGCACCCCACGGCCGGTTCACGGCGGAGGGGGGCTTCTGTGTGCCCGGGGGTGGAAGCCCCATGGTTCTGTACAGGGAGGGTAACCCACATGAAGGGGAACGAGCGCAGCAAGCGGTTTTTTGGGCCGTTCTTCCGGTTTTGCCGCGGCCTGTGGCGCGTGACGCACCGGCGGCAGCCGGTGTATGGGCTGGAGAATATCGTGAGCGAGCCGGCGGTGTTCATCGGCCGCCATCAGGATATGTACGGCCCGGTGGAGATTATGGCCTGGGTTCCGCTGCGCCTGCGGGTGTGGGCGTTGTCGTGCTTCACCGATCGGCGGGAGTGCTACCGGCACTTTTCGGGGTACACCTACCACGTGCGCAAGGGCTACCCCCTGCCCATTGCTCGCCTCATCGCGGCTGTCATCAGCCCCTTTGTGACGATGCTGCTGCATTCCATGAGGGCCATCCCGGTGCACCGCGGCAAGCGGGAGATCATGGACACCTTCCGCCGCAGCGTGCAGGCCCTGAGCGACGGCGAGAACCTGCTGGTGATGCCCGAACGGGACTACACCAACGAGGAGGCCGACGCGGGTGAGATGTACACCGGCTTTGTGCAGTTGGCGCGGCTCTACCACCGCGCCACCGGCAAGGGGCTGCATTTCTACCCCATCTATCCCTCACGGCAGGATGGTGCGCTCTTTGTGGAGCAACCCGTCGTCTTCAACCCCGAAAACGACTACCGCGCCGAGCGGGACCGCATCCTGGCTGAGCTGCAGAGCCGCCTGTCCCGTTCCACCGTCCTGCGAGACTTCCAACAGGGTGCGACCGACGAAACCAGCGCCTGACGCGGCGCGAAGTAATTGGGGAGGGTTCGATGAAGAAGTGGTTTACCATCCGGGACAGCGGCTGGCTGGCGCTGTGCTTCGTGCTGTGGACGCTGACGGCCAGCACGCCGCTGGGTGTTGTGCTGGTGTTGCCCACCCTGCTTGACTGGCAGATCAATCCCTATGTGATGTATCTGGCCATCGGTGTGAGTGAGTTGCTGCTCATCGTGCCTCTGATTGTTTACATGAAGATGCGGAGCCTGCCGCTGCTGGCGCTGCTGGGCAACCGGGTCACTGCTGTGCAAAACGTACTGGGCGCGGTGCTGGGCGTGGCGATGGCAGGGGCCGTCATGGGCCTCAACCAGCTCATGGGTACACTTTTCACCTGGTGGGGCATGCCGCCGGTGGATCAATCCTTCTTGGTGCCGCAAAGCTGGGGGCTGACGCTGGCGGGGCTGGTCGCCGTGGGCATCACCGCCGGGGTGGTGGAGGAACCGATCTTCCGCGGGGTGGTGCTACGGGGCATGGGTTCGGTGTGGGGCCGGCGGAAGGCCATCTGCCTGACGGCGTTGGCGTTCTCGCTCATCCACATGGATCTGGTGGGTGCGCCGTCGCGGTTCGTGGTGGGGGTACTGCTGGCCATGTTGGCCTGGCGCAGCGGTTCCATCCTGCCGGGCGTGTTCGCCCACGCCGGCTACAACGGTGCGGCCTTGCTGTTGGCGTTCCTGTCTGCCCGGTACTTCCCCGATTTCAACGTGCTACCGGGTCTCACGGCGATGTCGGAGGATCTCGGTGCCATCGTGACCTGGCTGGTGCTCAGCCTGCCCTTCGCCGTGCTGCTCTACCCGCTGTGGGAGATGTTCCGCCGCGCCTGCCGTGGCCAGGGCTGGCGGGCTGAGCCTGCGCCCCACGCGACCGAGGCCTACGCCAGCCTGCCGTGGTGGCTTCTGGGGCTGGTTGTGTTCTCCATGACGGCATTGACGACCGTCTCCCAGTGGGCGCTGCCCTGGCTGGAGAAGATGTCCGGTGGCTTGGGCGGCTGAGCCGCATAAAAACGAGCAAAACTACGGCGCTCCCGACTGGTGGTTTGGGGCGCCGCGCTGTATAATAATAAGAATAGCAATTAGGAGGGCTCCCCCATGGCGCAGGATGTGCGGACGTTGGCCCAACGGGCCAGAAATGCGGCGATCGAGCTGTCCCTGACGGACAACGACCGCCGGGGCGCTGCGCTGCGCGCGGCTGCTGACCGGCTGGAAGGGGAGCGGGAGACCATCTTTGCGGCCAATGCCGAGGACATTGCCCGCAGCGAGGCCGAGGGACTGGCCGCGCCGCTCTTGAAGCGCCTGCGCTTTGATGAGGGGAAGCTGGCCCAGGTGTGCGAGGGCCTGCGCCAACTGGCGGCCATGCCCGACCCACTGGGACGTACGCTCTATGCCTGCGAGCTGGACGACGGCCTGCGGCTCTACCGGCAGACGTCCAGCATCGGCGTCATTGGTGTCATCTTTGAGTCGCGGCCCGACGCGCTGGTGCAGATCTCAGGGCTCTGCCTGAAGAGCGGTAACGCCGTGCTGCTAAAGGGCGGGCGGGAGGCCGTAGGCACCAACCGGGCGCTCTTCGCGGCGCTGGACGCCGCCGCCCAGGGGGTGGGCATCCCCGCTGGTTGGGCCGGCTTGCTGGAGACCCGCCAGGACGTGGACGAGATGCTGGGGCAGGATGGGTTCATCGACCTCATCATTCCCCGGGGCTCCAACGCCTTCGTGCGCTATATTATGGATCACACCCACATCCCGGTGATGGGCCACGCCGACGGCATCTGCCACGTCTATGTGGACGCGGCGGCCGATGTGGACATGGCCGTGGCGGTGGCGCTGGACAGCAAGATTCAGAGCGTGGCCACCTGCAACGCCGCCGAGACGCTGCTGGTGCACGCCGCCATTGCCCCGGCCTTCCTGCCGGCGATGGCCGAGGCCTGCCGGGGAGCGGGCGTGGCGCTGCGAGGGTGTGCCCGCACGGCGGCTCTCATCGCCGTGGAGCCGGCCACCGAGGAGGACTGGAGCACCGAATACCTCGATTACATCCTCTCGGTCAAGGTGGTGGACAGCCTGGACGAGGCCATCGCCCACATCAACCGGTATGGCTCCCACCACACCGACGCCATCGTGACGGGAGTCGGGGAGGCTGCCGAGCGGTTCCTGACGATGGTGGACTCGGCCGGCGTCTACCACAACTGCTCCACCCGCTTTGCCGATGGGTACAACTATGGCCTGGGCGCGGAGGTGGGCATCAGCACCAGCAAGCTCCATGCCCGTGGCCCGGTGGGGCTGGAGGGTCTGCTTAGCTATAAGTACAAACTCTATGGCCAGGGCCAGCGCATGGCCGACTACGCCGCGGGCCGACGGTTTACCCACCGACCGCTGTAGCGCTTTACGCCTGCACCCATGCAACGCTTTAACGTGTTAAATTTGTATACTATCATGACGTTGAATTAAATGACGCCGCACAAAATGCGGGTTGCAACCACGCATTTGCGTTGTTTGTCTGGGTCGGTCGCGTGTCCGTCTGCACGTCCGCATTTGCAAAATGCGCTTGTAATTTATGCAGAAACGTTTTAATATAGATGCGATGTATGAGTATGAATGCTGTTGTCTGCTGGCGAGGAGGTCGGTGGATCATGGTTTTCATACTTTATTACAAATACCAGGAGGAGAGAACAAGATGAAGAAGAGACTTGCACTGTTGTTCGCGGTCATGATGCTTGTTGGCGTGTTGCTTGTCGGTTGCGCCAGCAATCCGGCCGCGTCGACCGCGCCCGCCGAGTCGGCCGCCGCTGAGACCAGCGCCGCCGCCGAGACGGCTTCGGCCGAGCCCACCGCCGCCACCAGCGATGCCATCCTGCGCTTTGGCACGAGCTCGCTGAACGGGCTGTTCAACCCCATCCTCTACAAGGACGTCTATGACGGCTATGTGGCCGACATGATGTTCGACGGCCTGCTGCTGGGCAACCCCGACGGCAGCCTGAACACCGACGGTATCGCCGAAAGCTACACCGTCTCGGATGACAAGCTGACTTACACCTTCAAGCTCCGCCCCACCGCCAAGTTCACCAATGGTGACGCGGTGACCGCGGACGACGTGAAGTACACCTATGAGATGATCGCCAGCAAGGACTACGACGGCACCCGTGCCGGTGTGCTGGCCAACATCGTGGGTGCCAAGGAGATGCAGGAGGGCACCGCCACCGAGATCTCGGGCATTAAGGTTGTGGACGCCAGCACCGTGGCCATCACCACCATCGAGCCCCTGGCCACCCAGCTCTATGACTTCACCATTGGCATCCTCTCCAAGAAGTATTACACCAGCGCTACCTTCGATGAGTTCAAGGCCAAGAACGCTGCTCCTATGGGTTGCGGTCGTTTCATGTTCAAGGCTTACACCGCTGGTCAATCCTGCGAACTGGTTACCAATCCTGATTACTACGGTAAGAAGGCCCAGATCGCCGGCGTCACGGTTCTCATCATTCCGGACGAGACTCAGGTCTCCGCCCTGCAGAGTGGTCAGGTTGACCTTGTCAACCCTGCTGCCGGCAAGGACAACTACGAAGGCATGAACAACGCTGGAACCTCCTATGTCAAGCAGTTCGCCAGCAACGGTTACAACATGATCGGTCTCAACATTCAGGATCCGGTTCTCTCGGACGTCAAGGTTCGTCAGGCTCTGGCCTATGGTCTGGATATCAAGACCTTCGTGCAGACCGAGTGGGAAGGCTTTGCCTCCAAGTGCCTCGTTCCGATCGCCACCGTGTCCTGGGCTTACCCGGACGTGGCCGACATCAACCCCTATGACTTTGACCCCGAGAAGGCCAAGGCCCTCCTGGACGAGGCTGGCTGGAAGGACACCGACGGCGACGGCATCCGTGAGAAGGACGGCACCAAGCTCTCCTTCACCTGGATTGCCTACAACGACACCGCGTGGCCCCAGCACCTGGTCGCCCTGGCTACCGAGCAGTGGAAGGCCATCGGCGTGGAGCTGAAGAGCGAGCTCGTCGACTTCAACACCATGATCGACAAGGTCTTCACCCAGCAGAAGTTCCAGGCCTTCAACGTTGGCTGGAGCATGTCCGTCGATCCCGATCCGACCGGCGGCACCTATGACCCGGCTCAGTCCACCGAAGGTGGCAACAACCCCGTGCATTACAGCAACGAAGAGGCGAACAAGCTGATGGCCGAAGGCCGCAAGGAATTCGACCAGGCGAAGCGCGCTGAGATCTACAAGCAGTGGGGCAAGATCGTCATGGACGACCTCGCTTACATCCCCGTTGCCAGCCGCGATGAAATCTGGGGCATCTCCGAGAAGTTCACCGGCTTTGACAACTTGGGTTCCTTCTACACCTGGATCAATTGCCTGGGCGACGTTCAGGCGAAATAACACCCGATTGATGCTGGCTCCGCGCCCGGTGGCGCGGAGCCGGTATCCTTGTTTGTTTGGAATTTCCAATTCCCCACCGGGGCATTATATTGTATAATCTGTATACGCTGCATTTGAGGTTGGATACTGCGCGGCGCGTGGTGCGCCGCTTTTAATATGGAGCGGGGGAGATTGCATGAGAACCTATGTAACAAGGCGATTGCTGCAGATGATACCGATCTTTCTGTTCATCTTGGTCATCGTCTTCTTCTTGAACGCCAGCGCGCCAGGCGGCCCGGTGGCCAGTTTGCTGAGCCCCAAGATGACGCCGGAGATCAAAGCCCGGTTGGAAGCAACCCTGGGGTTGGATCAGCCTATTTACAAGCAGTTCTGGGGTTGGTTTACCGAGCTGCTGCACGGCAACCTGGGGTATTCCCTCAAGTATGGCCAGCCAGTGAGCGAAGTCATTGGGGAGTTCGTTTGGAATTCCTTCATACTGGCGCTCTATTCGCTGGTTGTCAGCTTGCTTATCGGCATCCCGGCGGGGATCATCTCGGCCACCAAGCAATACTCGCTGGCCGACAACTCCCTGACGTTCTTCTCCCTGATCGGCATTTCCATGCCGTCGTTCTTCTTCGGCTTGCTGCTGTTGAAGTACTTCTCCATTGACATCAAGCTCTTCCCGCTCTTCGGCATGACGACGCAGGGTGTGACGTTGACGCCGGTCAAGCGGTTCTTTGACGTGATGTGGCACATGATACTGCCGGGCACGGTGCTGGGCATGGGTTCCATCTCCAGCTTCATGCGCTACACCCGCTCCGCCATGCTGGAGGTCATCCGTCAGGATTACATCCGTACGGCGCGCAGCAAGGGCCTGAAAGAAAAGATTGTCATCTACCGCCACGCGCTGCGCAACGCCATGATCCCGATCATCACCCTTCTGGGCTTCTGGATCCCCGGCCTCTTCTCCGGCGCGGTCGTCACCGAGTCGATCTTTGGTTGGCCGGGCATCGGCAAGATCGGTGTGGATGCCATCATGAGCCGCGACTATGCGTTGCTGATGGGCATCAACATGATGGGTGCTTTCCTGCAACTGGTGGGTATGCTGCTGTCGGATATCTTCTACGGCGTAGCCGATCCCCGCATCAAATACGACTGAGGAGGTGAGCACATTGCAGGAGCTTGAAACGACCAATAACGAGAGTTACCAGATTGAGACTCAATTCCGCACGGTGCTCCGGCGCCTCGCGAAGAACAAGATGGCCACGGTCAGCCTCGTCATTATTGTACTGCTGGTGGTGTCGTGCATCGTTGTGCCGCTCATCACGGGTTTTGGTATCAACCAAAATGACATGCTGCACTCCAAGGAAGCGCCGTCCGGCACCCACCTGCTGGGTACCGACCTTAATGGTCGCGACGTGCTGACGCGTCTCTTTTACGGCGGGCGCATCTCCCTGCTCATCTCCATCCTGGTTACCGCCATTGAGGTGTTCCTGGGCCTGGTGCTGGGTATGGTGGCCGGCTACTACGGTGGCCGCATTGACAACCTCATCATGCGCATCTCTGATGTTCTGTTGAGTTTGCCATTCCTCATCATCTCCATCACTATCATCGCTGTGTTTGGTTCGCCCAGTGCGGAGCAGTTCCCCGGCCTGTCGTCCTTCGTCATTGCCTTTGGCGAGGAGAACTGGAGCGTTCTGCTGCTGGTGTTGGTGCTGTCGGTGCTGAGCTGGCCCAGTCTTGCGCGCATCATCCGCGGACAGGTGCTGTCGCTGCGCGAACAGGAGTTCATGGAGGCCTGTGAGGCCCTGGGCATCCGCGACCGCAGCCGCATCTTCCGCCATCTGCTGCCCAACTGCATGTCTTCGGTCATCGTCTATGCGACGCTGGGCATCGCCAGCGTCATCCTGACGGAGACGGCCATGTCCTTCCTGGGCATGGGCGTCAACCCGATCACGCCGACCTGGGGCAACATGATCCAGGAGGCGCAGAACCTTGTGAACATCCAGAAACGGCCGTGGCTGTGGGTGCCGGCGGGCTTGCTCATCTTCATCACCGTCATGTGCTTCAACATTCTGGGCGACGGCCTGCGGGACGCCTTGGACCCGAAGATGAAGGAGTAGTGACAACATGAAGGAGAAGATACTGGAGGTCAAGGGACTCAAGACCTCCTTCTATACCGAAAGCGGTGTGGTGCGCGCCATCGACGGCGTCAGCTTCGATGTGTTCAAAGGCGAAACGCTGGGCATCGTGGGCGAGTCGGGCTGCGGCAAGTCGGTCACATCCATGTCGGTGCTGCGGCTCATCCCCCAGCCCCCGGGCAAGATTGAGGCGGGCGAAATCCTCTTTGGCGGGCAGGACCTGACGAAGATTAACGACGAGCAGATGCGCCAGATTCGCGGCAACAAGATCTCCATGATCTTCCAGGAGCCCATGACCAGCCTGAACCCGGTGTTCACCATCGGGTATCAGATTGGTGAGGTGCTGGAGCTGCACCGTGGCATCCCTCACAAGCAGAGCAAGGACGAGATCATCAAGGCTCTCAACCGCGTGGGCATCCCGCGGGCGGAGTCGGTGATGAACGACTATCCCTTTGCCCTCTCCGGCGGCATGAAGCAGCGCGCCATGATCGCCATGGCTCTGGCCTGCGAGCCCAAGCTGCTCATCGCCGACGAGCCGACGACGGCGCTCGACGTCACGATCCAAGCGCAGATCCTGAAACTCATGCAGGACCTGCAGCGCGATACGGGCATGTCCATCATGTTCATCACCCACGACCTGGGCGTCATTGCCGAGGTCAGTGACCGGGTCATCGTCATGTACGCCGGTCACATTGTGGAGCAGGCGGACGTGCGGAGTCTCTTCCGCCAGCCGCTGCACCCCTACACCATCGGGTTGCTCAACTCCAAGCCTGACCTGCATACCTCCGATGAGCGGCTGCACGTCATCCCCGGCAATGTGCCGAACCTCATCAAGCGCCCCTCGGGCTGCCAGTTCCACCCGCGCTGCGAGCAGTGCATGGACATCTGCCGCAAGCAGATGCCGCCCATCACCGAGCTGGATGACGGGCGCATGGTGCGTTGCTGGTTGCACACCGATGAAGGCAAGGAGGTCGCCCAATGAGCGAGGCAAGAACGCTGGTTGAGGTGAAGAACCTCAAGAAATACTTCCCCATCAGCGCGGGTGTGGTGCGCCGCACCGTGGGCCACGTCAAGGCTGTGGACGATGTCAGTTTCTCCATCAAGGAGGGCGAAGTGCTGGGCCTGGTGGGCGAGTCGGGCTGCGGCAAGACGACCATCGGTCGGACCCTGCTGCGCCTGTCGGAGGCCACCGAGGGCAGTGTCGTCATCGACGGCCATGACATCTTCAAGCAAAAGAAGAAGGACATGCGCGCCCTGCGCCAGAACATGCAGATTGTCTTCCAGGACCCGTACAGCTCCCTGAACCCGCGCCTGAGCGTGGGTGAGATCGTGGGCGAGGCTCTGATGGAGCACGGCCTGGCCAAGAACCATGCCGAGATGAACGAGAAGGTCAAGGCCATCCTCAACAAGTGCGGCCTGTCTGATTACCACATCACCCGCTACCCCCACGAGTTCTCCGGCGGGCAGCGACAGCGCATCTGCATCGCCCGCGCGCTCATCCTGAACCCCAACTTTGTGGTGTGTGACGAGGCGGTCTCGGCACTGGACGTGTCCATTCAGTCCCAGATCATCAACCTTTTGAAGGATCTGCAGCAGGAGATGGGCCTGACGTACCTGTTCATCTCCCACGATCTGGGCGTCGTCAAATACATCACCGACCGCGTGGCCGTCATGTATCTGGGCAAGATTGTGGAGATGGCGGATAAAAACCCGCTCTTCGATAACCCGATGCACCCCTACACCAAGGCGTTGCTGTCGGCCATCCCCACCACTGACCCCGACGCCCGGCGGGAGCGCATCATTCTGGAGGGCGACATTCCCTCGGCGTCCAAGCCGCCGTCGGGCTGCCGCTTCCACACCCGCTGCCCCTACGCCACCGAGCTGTGCGCGCAGGAGGAGCCGGAGTTCAAGGACTACGGCGATGGGCACATGGCTGCCTGCCACCGCATTGGTGAGATTTAAGGCATGAAAAACGGACGGGGCTTCTTGCTCTTCCGCTGGGGGGATCTCTTCCGCCGGCGGGAGAAGGTGCTGCCAGACGGGCGTGCCGACGATCAGAAGTTCACCGCCCATGACATCCTGGCGATCGTGCTGGCGGTGCTGAGCATCGTGGTACCGTGGGTGTTGGCCATCATGGCGGCGCTGGCGCTGATTCTCTTCTTGGTCACCCGCTTCTTCCTCAGATAGTCAAAACCGCGTCGGACAAGTGCCGACGCGGTTTTTTGTTGACTTGCCGTCGCCAACGACCGGCGCGGGGTCGAAGAGGGGAGAGCGGGCGCTTGGTGTTCCCACTGCGATTGGGTACCGTCAATAGTTTTTCGCACAATTGTCTCGCTTGGTTTGACGGTCAGCTGGTCTGCAGGGCGTCAACCTCATAGGTTTCCAGATGCTTCATGCTCATGTAGGGAACGGTGCCCCAGCGGGAGC